>JBATVK010000107.1:0-44963 GCA_049671725.1 Acidobacteriaceae bacterium | reverse complement strand
GCGCCACGTCACGTCCTGGCGCAGCAGCCGCGTTGAGGCGTTCTGGAGCCGGGCCGCCAGCACGCGCCGGCGCTCGCGGCAAAGTGATGCCATGCGGAGCCCGAGGTCATCGATGCGCTGTTCGCGGCGGCGAAGCTGATCCCGTTCGCGCATCAGGATCGCCTCCACGCGGACGCGCGCGACGGCATTCGATGCCAGCATCAGGCGGTAACGGCAGCCGCGCACGAGGCGCTGTTCGAGAGTCTGAACGCGCTCCGCCACGTTGTGCAGCGCGGAGGTGACCAGCTCGGCGGCGGCCGAAGGAGTGGGCGCACGCAGGTCGGCTGCAAAGTCGGCGATGGTGAAGTCGGTTTCGTGGCCCACGGCCGAGATGACGGGCAGCTCCGATGCTGCAATCGCTTCAGCCAGCAGTTCGGTGTTGAACGGCGCAAGGTCTTCGAGCGATCCGCCGCCACGCGCAATGACAATTACATCCACCTCGCGGGTGCGATTGAAGTAGGCGATGCCGGCAGCGACCTCAGCGGCCGCAGCCTCTCCCTGCACCACGGCCGGATAGAGCAGCACATGCAGGCCGGCGTGGCGGCGATTCACGATGTTGACGAAGTCGCGGATGACAGCGCCGGTGGGCGAGGTGACGATGCCGACGCAGCGGGGAAACGCGGGCAGCGGCTTCTTGTGTGAGGGATCGAAGAGGCCGCGCGCTTCCAGCCGCGCCTTCAACTGCTCGAAGGCGATTTGCAGAGAACCGGCGCCGACCGGCTCCAGAACTTCGGCGACGAGCTGCATCTGCCCGCGCTGCTCGTACACGGAGACTTTGCCGCGCAGCAGAACGTGGAGGCCGTCCGCGGGCCGGAAGCGCAGGAGCGAGGCCTGGCGGCGAAAGAGCACCGCCGGCAATTGGGCCTCGCCACCTTTGAGCGTGAAGTAAATGTGGCCGGAAGGGGCGGAACGCAGATTTGAGATTTCGCCCTCGACCCACAGGTCGCCATACGCGCGCTCGACGTGCACGCGCACCTCCGCCACCAGGTCGCCGACCTTCCAGATGCGGCGCGCAGCCGGCGCGTCAAAAGCGAAGCCGAGCTGCGGATCGCGGCTGCGCTGCGGATTGCCAGAGGTTTCCACTCCTGCTGAGTATAGAGGCTGTTATTAACTTTCGCGCGGCCGGCGTTGCGAGGGGAAATCGGGCCAGAACCGGGGTCCCCACGAACTCGTCTTTGTTCGTGGGGTGGAGACGAAGCCGAGCCCGAAGGCTGTGGCGGGTCCACCGTCGAGGACGAGAATGAAGTATGGCCCGATTTGCCCCGCAACCCGCAGGGCTGGGGCCCATTTTCCCCATTTCGTCGTCGCTCGTCGCTCGCAGACACCCGGTATGCGTCGCTCCTCGCTCCTCGAACTGAGGCAAATGGGGCTCCCAGCGCCGGTCGTGGGAAAGTTAATAACAGCCTCTAGACACGGGGCGAGTTGTCATTCGCGCGAAGGATCGGGATAATGGGCGAATCTTCCCTCCCCGAGGTTTGCCCGTGATCCAGCGTCTGCCCCAGCGTCTTACGGTACCCCTCCTTGCGCTCGCGCTGTGCGCGATGTTCCCGGCGCTCTCTCACGCGCAGAGCTTCACGCTCCAACAGGTATTGAGCGCGCCGTTTCCATCGGATATGAAGGCTGCGCCGCATGGCGACCGCTTCCTCTGGATCGCAGACGAGGAGGGGCGGCGCAACATCTGGGTCGCGGAGAAGACGGGCTCGGCCTGGGCTGTGCATCGCGTGACCAATGACGATGCCGACGATGGAATCGAGATCGGCGACATCTCGTGGACGCCGGATGGGCAACAGATCGTGTATGTGCGCGGCGGCGATTTCGAATTTCCGGAGCGGCCATCGCCGAATCCGGATCTTCTGCCGCAGGGCGTGGAGCAGGACATTTATATTGTTTCCGCGCACGGCGGCGATACGCGCAAGCTGGCGGCGGGACGGGAGCCGGAGGTATCGCCGGACGGCGGGACGGTGGCGTACATCGACGACGATCAGATCTGGACGCTGGATTTGCGCGATGCGGCGGCGAAACCGGCGCAGCTTTTTCATGGGCGCGGACGGCCGGATTCGCTGACCTGGTCGCTCGACGGCAAGTACCTCGCATTCGCCAGCGGGCGGGGCGATCACGGATTCATCGGGGTCTTTTCGTTCGCGAACCAGACGCTGAGCTATGTGGATCCGTCGACGGAGATCGACCGCGAGCCGGTGTGGTCGCCGGACAGCCGGCACATTGCTTTCGTCCGCATTCCGCCGGACACCTCAGGCGTGAGTTTCAAGCCGCGGCGGTCGGCGCCGCCATGGTCGATCCGCATTGCGGACGTGACTACGGGCGAAGGGCACGAGATCTGGCGGGCGCACGATGGCCCGGGCAGCGTGTTTCACGGAACGGAATCGGAGCAGCAGCTGTACTGGACCGCGGGCGATCACATCGTTTTTCCGTGGGAGGGCACGGGCTGGCTGCATTTGTATACGGTGACGACGAGCGGCGGAACGGCGACGGATCTGACGCCGGGAGATTTTGAAGTCGACTATGTGGCGTTCTCGGGCGATCGGCGGACGCTGATTTATTCGTCGAATCAGGACGACATCGACCGGCGGCATCTGTGGCAGGTTGCGGCGGATGGCGGCGCGCCACACGAATTGACCCACGGGGATGGCCTGGAGGTGATTCCGGTTCTGGCGCCGGACGGCACGCTCGCGGTGCTGCGCGCAGATGCGCACTGGCCGCTGCGCCCGGCCATCGTGGAGAGCGATGGGCAGATGCGCGATATGACGCCGCAAATGATGCCGAAGGATTTTCCGGCGGACAAGCTGGTGACGCCGAAGCAAGTGATCTTCTCGGCAGCGGACGGAATGCAGATTCACGGGCAACTGTTCCTGCCGGCGGGAGATGCTGACGGGAAGCATCCGGCGGTGGTGTTTTTCCATGGCGGATCGCGGCGGCAGATGCTGCTGGGATTTCACTACATGGAGTACTACTCGAACGCTTACGCGATGAACGAGTATCTGACCAGCCTCGGCTATGTCGTGCTCTCAGTGAATTACCGCAGCGGCATCGGCTACGGGCTGGATTTTCGCGAGGCGCTGAACTACGGAGCGGCGGGTGCGAGCGAGTTTAACGATGTGGAGGGCGCGGGACTTTATCTGCGCAGCCGCAGCGACGTGGATGGCGCGCACATCGGCGTGTGGGGCGGGAGTTACGGCGGATATCTGACGGCGCTGGCGCTGGCTCGCGCGTCGGACCTTTTCGCGGCGGGCGTGGACCTGCATGGCGTTCACGACTGGAACCTGGAGCTGCAGAACTGGGGGCCCTACAATCCGAACGCCGATCCCAACGCGGCGCGGATTGCCTGGGAATCGTCGCCGCTGGCTTCGGTGAAGACGTGGAAATCTCCGGTGCTGCTGATTCAGGGGGACGACGACCGCAACGTGCAGTTCTCCAACACGGTTCGGCTGGCGGCAGCGCTGCGCGCGCAGGGCACACCGTTTGAGGAGCACGTGTTTCCCGACGAGATTCACGATTTTCTGCTGCATCGGGACTGGATCACGGCGTACACGCTGGGATCGGAGTTCTTCAACCGCTATCTGAAGGGAGTGCCCGCGTCTCAGTGAAAGTCGTGGGAGCGGACCTCGACGGCCTGGGCGGAGAGAGGCGTCAGCCGCACGGCTTTCACATGAACGACGCTGTCCTGGTTCTGGAGCGGGCCTTCCACGAGGAGAAAGCGGGAGCGCGTAACCACGACCTGGTTGCGCTCGTACATATCCGGCGTGACGATCACGTTGGCGATGCCGGTTTCGTCTTCCATGGAGAGAAAGACGAATCCTTTGGCCGTGCCTGGGCGCTGGCGGGCGATGATGCATCCGGCGGCGCGGACATATTCGCCGTCGCGGCGGGTGCGCAGCTCTTCGGCGGTGAGAACGTTCTGGCGGCGCAGGGCAGCGCGGCGGTAGCTCATCGGATGTTTGCCGGTGGTGAGGCCGGTGCCTGCGTAATCGGCCACCAGCCGCTCCTCAGCCGACATTTGCCGCAGCGGCGAGACGTCGCCGGGGTCGGCGAGCAGCGCGCCGGTGTGCGTGAGCAGCGGACCCTCGGGCTTGCCGGCGCGCTCCACCTGCCACAGCGCGTCGCGGCGATGTCCAATGCCGGCGACGTGGTTCAGCGCGCCGATATTCGCCAGCAGGGTCATCTCTTTGCGATTGAGCGCAGGCACGCGCAGAGCGAGATCGTCAGCTGAGCGGAACGCGCCTCCGGTGCGGCGCTCCGCGACGATGGCTTCGCCGACGTGCTGGCGAAGGCCGCGCGCGTAGCCGAGGCCGAGGCGGAGACAGGGTGCAGGACGCAGGGTACAGGGCTCAGAGCTCAGAGCACAGAGCTCAGAGCTCGGTCGTGCCTCGCACGGTCCCACATCTGCCAACTGCCGGCAGATATGGGGCACCCGGTTTATTTGCGATGACAGATCTTCTTCGTGCTCGATGGTGCAGAGCCACTCGGACTGCTGCACATCGATGGGGCGGACGCGGAGGCCGTGGCGCTGCGCATCCTTCACGAGCACCGCGGGCGAATAAAACCCCATCGGCTGGTTGTTCATGATGGCGGCGGTAAAGGCGGCGAGGTATTTCACCTTGAAGTATGCCGAGGCATAGGCAATCAGCGCGAAGCTGGCGGCGTGCGATTCGGGAAATCCGTAGAGCGCGAAGGAGCTGATGGCCTGCACGATTTCATCCTGCGTGGCGGCGGCGAGGCCGTTGGCGGTCATGCCGCGGCGCAGCTTGCCTTCGAGATCCTTCATGCGCTGCCAGGATCGGCGCATGCCCACGGCGCGGCGCAACTCTTCGGCCTCCGCGCCCGAGAAATTGGCGACGGTCATGGCCATGCGCAGCAACTGCTCCTGAAAGAGCGGCACGCCGAGGGTGCGCCTGAGCACCGGCTCCAGCGAAGGGTGCGGATAAGTGACGGCTTCCTTCTTCTGCCTGCGGCGCATATAGGGATGCATCATTTTGCCCACGATCGGGCCGGGGCGGATGATGGCCACCTGCACGACCAGGTCGTAGAAGCGCTCCGGGTGATTGCGCGGCAGCGAGGCCATCTGCGCGCGGCTCTCGATCTGGAACATGCCGACGGTGTCGGCCTGCTGCAACACTTTGTAGACGTCAGGATCCTCGGGAAGCTGCGCCAGATCCACCGGTTCGCCGTAGTGCTCGGGGATGAGCGTGAGACAGTCCCTGAGCACAGCCATCATGCCGAGGCCGAGCAGATCGACTTTGACGATGCCCAGGTCCGCGCAGTCCTCCTTATCCCACTGCACGACGGTGCGGCCAGGCATGGAGGCGCGCTCCAGCGGAACAACCTGATTGAGCCGGCCCTGGCAGATGACCATGCCGCCGGAGTGCTGGCCCAGATGGCGGGGCAGATCCTGCAGGCGCACGCACAGATCGAGATACCTGGCGATGCGCGGATGCTGCACGTCGAAGCCGGCGTTATGGAAGGAGTTGGCCATGGTGTCGTTTTCGCCGCGCCATTCCCACTGGCTGACGAGGCTCGACAGGCGGCCGAGCGATTCCGCGTCGAAGCCGAGCGCCTTGCCCACTTCGCGGGCAGCGGACTTGCCGCGATAGGTGATCACGTTGGCGGTCATGGCCGCGCCCAGCTCGCCGTAACGCCGGTACACATACTGGATGGCCTGCTCGCGCATCTCTTCGGAGGGCAGATCGAGATCGATGTCGGGCCACTCGCCGCGGTTCTCGCTGAGGAAGCGCTCGAAGAGCAGTTCCATGCCCACCGGATCGATGGCGGTAATTTCGAGCGCGTAGCAGACGGCGGAGTTGGCGGCGCTGCCGCGTCCCTGGATGAGGATGCCGCTGCGCTTGCAGTACTGCACGATGTCCCACACGATGAGGAAATATCCGGCAAAGCCGAGTTTGGCGATGAGCGCCAGCTCGTGGTCGACCTGCTTGCGGGCGCGCGCGAGCAGGTTGCAGTCCGATTTCACTCCATAACGGAGGCGCACGCCCTCGTTGACACGCTTGCGCAGAAAGCTGTCCATGGTTTCGCCGCCGGGCACGGGGTAGCGGGGAAATTCGTAGCCGAGATCGGCGAGCTGGAACCGCAGGCGCTGGGAAATTTCCGTGGTGGCGGCGACGGCGCCGGGAATGTCGCGAAAGAGCGCCTGCATCTCCGCGGCGCTGCGCAGGGCGCGCTGAGAATTGAGAGCGAGCAGGCGGCCGGCATGGTCCAGATCGACGTGATGACGGATGACGGTGAAGAGGTCGAGAATTTCGCGGCCGGCAGCGCGGGCGTAGCGCACGCCGTTGGTGGCGACGACGGGCAAACGCAGCGAGCGCGCGATGCGCAGCGCAGCCTGGTTGCGGGCTTCTTCTTCGCGCTCCTGATGGCGCTGCAGCTCGACACAAACATTCTCGCGGCCGAAGAGACGCACGAGATCCTCCACCACGGCGCGTCCCGCAGCTTCGCCGCCGCTGGCCAGCGCCGCGGCCAGAGGGCCTTCGTCACCGCCGGTGAGACAGATGAGACCGCCGGCGTACTGCTCCAGATCGTCGCGCGTGGCCGCGCCTTCCGCCTTGTTTTTCTCGCGCATCTTGAACTGCGTGATGAGCTGACAGAGATTCTGATACCCCGCGCGCGAGGTACAGAGCAGCGGCAAACGAGCCGGCTCCGGCGCATGCTGGTGGGGCAGCCACGCGGGCGGCGTGAGGCGCACGCCAAAGGCCGAGGCAGCGACTTCCGCGCCAACATGAGCGCGCAGGCCGTTGCGCTCGGCGCTCGAATGCATGCGCGCGGAGCCGTAAACGCCATTGCGATCGAGAAGCGCCATCGCGGGCATCTCCAGCTCCACGGCGCGCTCGATCAGGTCCTCGGGCAGCGATGCGCCTTCGAGAAAACTGAAGGCGCTGGCGGCGTGCAGCTCAACGTAGCTAGTCATAGAGCGCCTCGATGCGCCAGTCGTCACGCAGGGGATGACGCGCAACGCAGCAGCAGAGCGTATCGCGGTCCGAATGGGCGATAAGATCCCACTTCTCGATGGACCACAGCTCCGCGCCCCACCAGTTGCCGGAGGAAAACCATGGGCCGAAGGCCTGTTCCACGATGTAGCGTTTTTCGCGGAAGACAAACGAGACGATCCGGCGCTGGCGCAGCGTCACCGAAACCGGTTCCGGCGGGCGCAGGCGGCGAACCGCGGTGCGCGAACGGCCCCGTGGAGCGCGGATGGCGGAGGGCTGAGGCACGGAGAACGGCGCAACGGTAAACGCATCGGGCCGGTGCGTGTCTTCGAGAACGGCTCGCCCGGCACGGTTTTCGCCGACCACGGAGCGGATGCGGGCCATGGTTACATCCAGGCGCGAAGGCTCCGGCAACTGCGGAACGAAGAGCCCCATCTGCACCCTGCTGGTGCTGCCCGGCTGCGCGCTGAGCGTGAGCGCAACGATGGCGGCCGAGGGCGGATGCGCCTGCAAATCGAGATGGAGCAGCTTGAGCCACAGCCGGCGATCGTTGCCGGGCAATGCGGGGCGCACGATGCGGCTGTGCGTGGCGCCGCCTTCCAGGGTGAGCTCCACAGTGACCGACGCCAGCGCCAGAATGTGCGCCGTGGCGCGGGCGATGAGATGGTCCAGCAGAACGCCGAGCACAAACAGCAGCGAGTCGAGCAGCTCCACCGGGGCATCCAGCTCCATCCGTTCTTCCAGAGCGAAGGCCGGCTCGGCAGGCACCAGCAGACGCTGCGCTTCTCCGCGAGCCAGTTGGCGCAGGCGCTGGCCTTCCTGGCCCAGGCGCGCAGTTAGCTCCTTTTTCGGCAGCTCGGCCAGAGCGCCCAGGGTGGCGATGCCCCATCGCGAGAAGGTCTCCTCATGCTCCGGCGCAAGTTCGAGGGCCTTCAGCGGCAGGCGCGCCAGGGCCGCAGCTTCCTGACCGGTGGGAATCACCGCCATGCGGACGGGAAGACTGCGAGCCATGCAAATGGCCGCATCCACATTGGCGCTGACCACAACCGTCGCCTGAATCCCGAGAGCGCGGGCAGCGTGCAGCAGCTTCTGTCCCAGTTTTTCCGGCGTCCCGAAGAGCTTTTCGGTTCCCGCGATATCGACGATGCAGCAGAAACAGGCGTCGCTACTGCAATCCTGCACGCGCGGTGAAAATTGCCCGGCGGCCTGCAGCAATGCAGAGCGGGCGCTGGCTTCTTCCGCCACCGAGCGCGGCAACAAAACCACCTCGGGGAAAACGTCCAACTCGGCGCGCGTCATGCCGGCGCTGACGCCCTGGGCGCGCGCCCGCGCGTTGATGGAGCAGACGAGTTGCCGCGGCGGCTCGCCTTCAAGGACGGCAACAGCGCTCTGCCGCAGCGCGGGACGCAGGCGCAGCATGGCCTGGGCGGGAAATTCCCGCACGAACAGGCAGGCATAGAGCTGCGGATTCATGAGCGGCCTGCCCAGGCAGTGCGGCTCTGCCAGCGGACGCTGCGCTCGCTTTGCGGCGGTTTGCGGGAGAACTCCGTGACCGGGGCGAAGCGTTCCCGGGCAATCTCCACGCGATACTCGGCGCCGGTGAAAACAGCGCCGCCGTCCGAGAAAACCGGACCGGCTGCACAGTGCAGCACCACTCCAGCGCTGCTTTTGGTGCAGGCCTGCTGGGTGAGCAGAAGCACGCTGGCCTGAGTGCGCTCCGCAGCGGCACGGTAGCGGAACCAGGTAGCCAGAGGCACGCGCAGGGCGAATTCCGGCGCGACGGAGCCCATATCGATCACGATGGCGCTGAAGCCGCCCGCCTGGAGCAGCAGATCGGCGACGCGCAGCGCCTGGTCGAGGCGCGAGTACGGCTTGCGGGGGCGAAGAGGACGCGGCGCGGAATCAGGGCTCAGAGCACAGAGCGCAGAGCTCGGTCGAGTTTCGTGCGCTCCCACATCTGCCAACACCGGGCAGATGTGGGGCACCCGGCGGGCATCGACAGGTTCGAGGGAGATGACTTCCCTGCTCCTGCGGCGGATGGTTGGCTGAGGCTCGGCGCAGCGCGGGGCAAAGTTCTCGCGGACAGCCAGGGGCCGCTTCGCGGCGAAGTTCTCGGGGACGATTTTTTCGTTCGCGGAGGGATTCGCTTCGAATCCCGGCAGCGCCAGTTGCTGGGGCGGCTCCCCACAGCGAATCCAGAGCAGCCGCTCGAGGTCGACGCCCATAGCTGCAGCCGATTCCGGATCGAGCGCGTCGGAGACGTCCACCCAGGCGCAGACGCGGCCCGAGCCAGTGAGCTCCGCAACGAAGGACAACGCCAGCGAGGTGCGGCCGGAGCACTCCGGACCGGTCAGCTCGCTGATGCCCCCCATGGGCAGGCCGCCGCCCAGCCGTTCGTCGAGCGCAGCGATTCCGGTGGGCGCAGTGGGACGAATCACTCGTGGGGCCGGAGTGAGCGCAGAAGGGATGCGGGAGGAAAGAGCAGCTTCGATTTGGAGGCGGAGCAGGTGGGCCGAAGCCATAACAACCTAAGCCTATCTTCGCCTTATTTTCGCCTACCATGAGCGCCCCCACAAGATGAAAGAAATCCACAGGGAGGGGAAACCGAAGTTGCGCTCTCACGACGCTGGGTCCGCCAGCCCTGGGGGGGAAATGCTATAGCATCGCTCCAGTGCTCACGCTTGAAACTCCCGTTCAGTTCGTCAAAGGGATCGGCCCGGCTATTGCCAAAACGCTGGCAGAAAAGGGCATAGGCACGGTCGAGGATCTGCTGCTGCACCTGCCTTTCCGATATGAGGATCGGCTGAACCCGCGGGCGCTGAACGAGCTGAAGGCCGGGGAGACGGCCAGCGTGATCGGCGAGGTGCGCGGGGCGGCTCTGCTGCGCACGAAGCGCATGCCTATCTTCGAAATGACGGTGGGGCAGGGACTGACCTCGATGAAATGCCTGTGGTTCCATGGAACCTACCTTGAGGGCAGGTTCAAACCGGGGCAAATGGTGGCCCTCTACGGGAAGGTTGAGCCGTCTCGTTCAGGCCGTGGATTCAAGATGATCCAGCCACAATTTGAAGTTTTGCCTGATGGCGGAGACGATGCGCTGGACCGCATTCTGGAAGTGGGGCGGATCACTCCGGTGTACGAATCGCTGGGGGGGAGCCGGCTGGCTTCACGGTGGATCCGGCGGACGATCTGGAACATCCTGGAGGAGATCGGGGGGAACATGCCGGAGACGCTGCCGGGGACGCTGCCGGAGTCCATTTTGCGGCGCCGGGATTTGCCGAGCCGGCAGGAGGCGCTGCGGGGGGTGCACTTCCCCGCTGCCGGCACATCGATGACGCAGCTACAGGCGGCCGCGACACCAGCGCACCGGAGACTGATCTTCGAGGAGCTGTTTTACCTGGAGTTGGGGCTGGAGGTGAAGCGGCGGAAATTCCAGGAAAAGGCCGGCGTGGCTTTCGAAACCGGGGAAAAAGTCCGTGCGGCGCTGCGGGAGATTCTGCCGTACCATCCGACGGCGGCGCAGAAGCGGGTGCTGGGCGAGATTGCCGCGGACATGCGGAGGCCGGCGCCGATGCGTCGGCTGTTGCAGGGCGACGTGGGATCGGGCAAGACGATTGTGGCGCTGCAGGCGATGCTGATCGCGATCGAGAACGGCTATCAGGCTACGCTGATGGCGCCGACGGAGATTCTGGCGACGCAGCACTATCTTTCGGCGCGGCGGATTCTGGAGCGCTCCTCTCGGCGCTATCCGATCACCCTGCTCACGGGTTCGCTCGACGACGACGTGAAGCGGCTGGCGCGGCGGCGGATTATGCAGGGCGAAACGAACCTGGTGATCGGGACGCATGCGCTGATCGAAGAGAAGGTGGAGTTTGCGAATCTGGGGCTGGTGGTGGTGGACGAGCAGCATCGGTTTGGGGTGCTGCAGCGCTTCAGGCTGATGAAAAAAGACGGCGCGGAGCCGGACGTGCTGGTGATGACGGCTACGCCGATTCCGCGGACGCTGGCTTTGTCGCTTTATGGGGACCTGGACCTGAGCGTGCTGGATGAAATGCCGCCGGGACGCACGCCGATCAAGACCTCCCTGGTTTCCGACGACCGCTCCGCCGAAGTGTGGAGCTTCGTCCGCAAGCAGGTCCGCCAGGGACACCAGGCCTATGTGGTTTATCCCGTGATCGAGGGGCCGAGGGACGATCAGCCTGAGCTGGATTTTGCGCCTCCCGAAGAGATTGAGGAGCCGAAGGCGGAGAAGCAGCCGGCAAAGAAGGCGAAGGCGGAGACGCTGTTTGCGAAGCCGTCGCCGAAGCTGCCGCTGAAATCCGCTACGGAGATGTACGAGCGGCTGCGCGCGCAGGAACTGGCTGGGCTGCGGGTGGGTCTGCTGCACGGGCGGCTGGATGCGGACGAAAAGGAAGTGACGATGCGGCGCTTTCAGCGGGGCGAGATCGACGTGCTGATTGCGACGACGGTGATCGAAGTCGGCGTGGACGTGCCCAACGCGACGGTGATGGTGATCGAGCACGCAGAACGGTTTGGGCTGGCGCAACTGCATCAGCTGCGCGGACGCGTGGGCCGGGGCGCGGCGAAGTCCACCTGCATTCTGATGACGGGCGGGAAGCTTACTCCCCATGCGGAGGAACGGCTGGCGGCGATGGTGCGGACGCAGGACGGGTTTGAACTGGCGGAACTGGATCTGGAACAGCGCGGGCCGGGCGAATTTTTCGGGACGCGCCAGGCAGGGCTGCCGGATTTTCGCGTGGCCAGTCTGGTGCGGGACCGCAAGCTGCTGGAAGTGGCCAAGGCCGAGGCGGAGCGCTTCGCGCACAAGGACAATCCGGAGGCAACCGCGGAGGAGAAGGCGGTGGTGCGGGCGCGGCTGAAGGATGCGTGGCAGCGGCGGTACGGGCTGGCGGAGGCGGGGTAAGCGGGGAGCTAGTTTCGTGCTCCCCGCGTCTTACTGGTTATTTCCGGACGGTCACATTGACGGTATCGGGCAGCGACAGCCGGCTGGCGTTGCCGCCATGGACGATCAACTGCGGCGGCACGCGCGTTACGGTAAGCGCGAGGGAGTCCGGCACCCTCCAGATTCCGAATCCCAAACAGGCAGGGACGTATTGAACGGTCCCTGTTTCTACTTCGCGAACGTTACGGGAATGGTATAAGGCAGCGACATCTGGTTCGAATTGCCGTACACCGTTTCGATCGCTCCATTCACTGTCACCTGAATCGATCCCGTTTCCTTCGCAGTCACGGTCACATTGTAGGTACCTGCCGGCGTGGTGTTGGCAGTGCCCGGACTTAGGTTGGTGGTGCCGCAGGCGGTAATTCCGACCATTCCGCCGCCACAGAGAAGCACGCAGGCCAGCAACAGGAAGCCACTCCAGCGCCTCGCCTTTTTCCGGAAGGTAAGCCCAAACAGCCCGAGACCGAACATCGCGGCGAACGCCAAATCCCCCGAGTCGGTGCGCAAACTCGCCGATGCCCCGGTTGAAACATTGGCGCTGATGGTCATGGTTACCGTGCCCGGCCCGATGCAGCCATCGCTGGTGGAGCACGCAGATCCGCCGGACAGCGTGATTCCCGGAGTCGGGCCCACATTGACCGCGCAGTACTGGGTCGTCGATCCCGGCGGACACGCTACTCCATTCGGATTGGGATCCGAGGCGATGGGAGCTGAATACGTAAAGGTGCAGGTTGCATACGCCGGCAGGCCGTCGCAGGACAGATCCAGCGGCAGCGAATAATTATTCAGCGTACTTCCACGGCTTACGTACCCGTAGCCAAGCACCGAGGTGAGGGTCAGGGTAGTCTGGGTCGACGAGCCAGCCCCTACCGTCAGGGAGGGCGAGCTGGAGCTGATCTGGACCATCGGGTTGCGCAACGCCCAGAAACTGATGGGCGTTCCGGTGAATGAGACATAGTTCGGATTCGGTGAATCGCCCTGCACGTCCGCCCCGCTGTAGACGGGCGTCACCGTATAGAAGGTCATGATGTCCGGTATGGTGGTGTTACTGTCGTTGACCTCCAGGCAAGTGGTATTCATTGGCGCGGAGCCGTTGGTGTGGGAAACATCCACGGGCAGGACGGGGCCGACGCTGCTTGATACGGCGTAGTCGCAGTCGTTGACGCCGCTTGCGAGTTCATAGCTGACTTCGCCGCAGTTCTCCCGCTCCAGCGTCTGCACGCCGCTGACCGTTGCGTAGACGGGCACGCAGGTCAGGGGGGATCCATTGGCTGCCGCTATGGTCACAGGGTAGGTGTAGTCCCAGGTCTGGTCCGAGCCGTCATAGGCCGAGTTGCAGCCCGTAGTTGGGTTCTCGCAGAGCACCAGATAGCCTGTGCCGCTGCCGAGGGACGCCTGCAACGACTGGGGCATGGTGAACGACTCCAGCGGGATCGTGGCCGGCTGGGTCATCACCACGGCGCCGGCAGCGATGGTTACCGTGGGAGAGACAGCGGAACGGGTATAACTACGGTCTCCGCCATAGGCGGCGGTGAACGTATAAGTCCCCGCGGGGATGTTCTGCGGGTCGAATTGTACAGTTCCTCCCGTCAGGGCTACTGTCTGCGTAAAGGCCGTGCTTCCCGCGGCACTGATCGTGAGGGTCACATTGCCGGTTGGTGTGGGGCCGGTTCCCGATGATGCCGCGACGGTGACGCTGATCGGAGCATCATCTGTGGTCGGCGGTGCAGTTGATGCCATTGTGGTCGCAGAAGCAGCCAGGGTAACTCCGACACCGGTGCCGTTGATCCCGACAGGCGCGTTTGCGACGTTCCCCTCTGCCAAGACGGACCCTGTAAGCGTCCCGTCATCGCCCGGTCCCGGATTGAACGTGACGGTTACGGTGCAGTCGGCGCCGACTGCTACCGCGCTGCCGGTGCAATCCGTCGCGGTCGCACTGTAGTCCGGGGTACTCGAGAAGCCGGTGACATTCAGCGCGGCGTTGCCGTTGTTGACCAGGGTAAAGGTCTGCGACTGCGTTGAGGTGGCGGTAGCCAGTGTGCCGAAATTGTAGGCGGCGCTGGCGCTGGTTACGTTCACATTGAGCGCCGTGCCATCGACCACATAGACGTCGCCCAGCGCATCCAGGGCCACCGAAGCGGGGGTGCTGACGTTCGCAGCTATGGGTGTCTGGTCGGCCATATTCAGCGTCCCGCTCTCGTTGGGGATGCGGATCGTTCCACCCGTCTCCGCGATATATACCGCACCGGACGCATCGACGGACAGGCCGGTTGCGTTGTCCAGGCTGCTCAGCAGCGTCGTGGGTGTCGTCCCGCCCACCGGCACTTCATCCAGACTGGACCCATCGGCAATGTACAGATTTCCGCTGGAATCGACTGCGATCGCGGAGGGAGCATTGAGCCCGGTAATGTCGATCTCGCTTTGCGCCAGGGGACCCAGGGTCCCTCCAAGGTTCGAAAGTTGAACCACCCGATGATTGTCCGGGTCGGCAATATAAAGGTTGTCCCAGCCGTCCACAGCCAGCTTGAGATTGGAGCCCAATCCCGTCTTCAGAGTGATCTGGCCAGCCGTGTTGAGCCCCGATGGGCCTTCCGGGACTTCGTAGACCGTGCCGCTGTCGGCGATAAAGACGTCGCCGGCGCCATCCACAGCCACCCCAGTGGGAGCGGTCAATCCCGTACCCACGGTCACGGTCGCCGCAGTCGCGCCGGAGCCCTGCGGATACTCTTCTACTGCGCCCAGACCGGGATCGGCCACGTAGACATTGCCCGCAGCATCCACAGCGACCTGGTTCGGGGTCTTCAATCCCGCGCCGACTGCTGACTGCGCTCCGCCCTCCACCTGGACTGCGGCACTGGTTCCCGTACCATGCAGGGGCATCGAAGCCAGCACGTTGCCCTTCAGATCCGTCAAGAGCAATTTGGCCGAGATGCTGCCCGCCGAATGGGGAGTGAACGCCACATCGACAGTGCAGCCGGTGTTGACACCGTGGACCGCCTGCTCAGCGCAGGTACCTCCGCTCACAACGGCGAAGTCCGGCTGGCTGACGCCTGCTTCCACCACCTGGGCTTTGATGACCGCCGGTGCGTCGCTAACGGCAACCTGGATACTCGCTGGCGTCGTCGTCGTGGAGCCCACGGCAACGCCGCCAAGGTCCGCGGCCCCGAGCCACACCTTTGCAACATCTCCCTGTCCATTCGACTGCGTCTGGGTTGTGGGAACGTACAGGATGTGCCGGGTCCAGTCGATGGCTACCTCGCCCTGCGCCGGTACCGAACTCAACAGAACAGCGGAACTGGTCTCCGGAGTACCCGACGGATTGGGAATCAGGAAGACACCCTTCTGCCCGTCACTGACGTACAGGTTGCCGCTGGGGTCGGTGATGACGCCGGAGACGCTGGGCAGATCGGGATCGACCCGGGTCAGGCCGGCATCCGTGGTCAGGGGCGACTGGGTTCCGGCCGCCACGCCTGAAATTACGGAAGCGGGAATCTCATAGACGCCGGGCAGACTGCCGGCATTGGTGGGATCCTCGACAAAATATACGTTGCCGAATTTGTCCTGGGCGACGGAACTGGGCCGCTCGGTCAGGGCCGAGCCGGCGGAGTTGTAGACGAACGTGGTCGCGCTTCCCGCCCTGGGGCTGGCCCAGGCGCCGTTTACGCCCAGAGTGAAGATGAAGTTGCTGCTGTTCTGGTTGCCGATCACGAGATTGTTGTTATTGCCGATGGCAATGCCCCAGGGCTGGAAGTAGCCGGGCGTCACTCCGGAGACGCCATATTGAGCGAAGCCTTCGGGAGCAACACCGCATTCATCGGGCGTCGTGTTTTTCGAATTGATCGCCGAGAGGCCAGTCCAAGTCTGCGTGGCCGCGTTATATGGATATTCGAGCAGGCAGTTGTTCCAGTTTCCCCCGAGGTAGAGGTTATTGCCAGGATCAATCGCCACGGCCGGGTTCTCGT
The DNA here is from genome assembly GCA_049671725.1 of Acidobacteriaceae bacterium. Lineage (GTDB taxonomy): Bacteria > Acidobacteriota > Terriglobia > Terriglobales > Acidobacteriaceae > Palsa-343. The sequence goes on along the minus strand of JBATVK010000107.1, from coordinate 29,049 downwards.
ATCCTCCTCCGAGGTTGCCAGGAGCGAGCAGGGTAATCGCTGCTCCGCCGCCCTGGGGAAACTCGTATACCCCACCGTTTGCGTAGTCCACCACCACCCAGTCGCCATAACTGTCGATTGCGGTCTGTTCGATCAGGCCCCACCCGCCGGGATGGTCCAATCCCTGGGCGACACTTGGGGTCACGATCGGAGTGGTCTGCGCTTCAGCAGCACCGCAGCAAAAGCTCCCAAGGAAAAGGAGCGCCAGCGCAATTCCGGAGAACTGGTGCAGCGACTTGGATGACTTGCTGAACATGACTTTTCTCCCTGAAAACCTGGTACCTGTGTGGCTCAATTCCGAAAACCGTGGCATCTCTCTCACCCGAACTCTGTCCCTCTGCGGCTTCCGGAGAACGCACCGCGCACTCCGGAAGTCCTGGTCTATTTCATCGTCAGTCCCAGCGTGAAGGGCACCGAGTACTGCTGGCCGGACGCTTCGTCGGTGACGATAATGCTGACGTTGTAGGTGCCGGACGGCGTAACATCGTGCGGCGCCGGCGGGGTGTGCGTGTAGCCCGAGTTCGTGCACCCGGTGAAGCCCGCAATCGATCCGGCCAGCAACAGGGTGAGACAAACTATGTGGAACATCCCCTTGCCGATCAGCCTGCGCTTGCGCAGCCCCAGCCCCAGCAAGCCGAGCCCGAAGACTCCGGCGAGCGCAAAGGGCGAGGCCTGCTCGCGCAGGCTTCCCACATTCACCGGGACATTGGAGCTGATGGTCACGACCGTCGTGGTGGTTCCGCCCGCCGCGATGTCCGGCTGCGGATTATTGAACGTGCACTCCGAATACTGCGGCAGCGTCGTGTTATCGCAGGTGATGTTGACACCGCCGGGAGCGGAGAAGCCCACCAGCGATTCCAGCGTGAGGGTGCTCGATACCGGAGTCCCCGCCGATGCCGATACCGCAGCTGGGCTCGCGGTGATTAATACGGCCCCCGCGGTCGGCAGCACCTGGAACGATACGGCGGCCGAGGTCGCGCCGGCAAAATTGGAGTCTCCGCTGTAAACGGCTGTGAGGCTATACGAGCCTACGGCGAGATTCTGCAGGTTAAAGGTTACCTGGCCGTTGGCATCCAGCGGCTCGTTGACCTGGGCCGGATCCGCCGGCTGTCCAGTGGCCGGGTTCATGAAGGTAACGGTGCCAGTTGGAGCTCCCAAGGTCGAGGACACCGTCGCCGTGATGGTGGTGTTCGACTGGGCTTTTACGTAGTAGGAGCCGTTGAACTGGTCCGGGGTGATTCCGCTCGGCTCCGTCGACACGATCGATGGCGCCGCCTGGGTGACGACGAATGTCGTGTTCGCGTAAGCCCCGCCGTAATTTGCGTTGCCCACGTACAGCGCCTTGACGTTATATGTGCCGCCGGGAAGAGCCGTGAGCGGGATGCTGGCGGATGTGCTCGCGTCGGTTCCCGTTGCCGCGCCGGTGAACACCATGGCGGGTTGGTCGGGGTTGGTGGTCGAAACCAGCGTGACCGTGACTTTTCCATCCGGCACATTGGTTGTGGTTGAATTTCCGCTGACAGGCGCCTGGGTGATGGTGACCAAAGCTGTCGTGCTTCCGGGAAAGACGCTGGCGGTCGGGTTCAGACTGAAGGTCATCGCCGTGGGCTCCAGCGTCAGCAGGGAGTTTGCGGTAAAGTTCGCTGTGATGGTGCCATTGGCGGCGGCGGAAGTAACAGCCATACTGGCTGTCCGTGTGCCGGTACCCAGCGGGTCGAAGGCCACACCGAAGGCGCAGGACGCACCCGACCCGATGGTCGTTGTTCCATCGGTGGGGCACCCGGTCAGGGTTGGCGTGGTCAGCGAAAAGTCGCCGCTGTCCGTTCCGCTGAAGGTGGGAGCGGGGCTGAATGCCAGCGGCTCATTGCCGACGTCGTAGGCGCTCACGTCCAGCTCGGTGGGAACAAACGCGCCGACCTGTCCGAAGTCGTAGAGAGCATCGGTGGTGGTGTTGAGTTCGAACAAATTGGGGGTCCCGCCGGTCATATCCGCGACGTACAGGTTGCCCTGATTGTCGAGCGCCACACCCTGCGGGTCGGTCAGCACAGTATCGACCGCAACCGCGTCATTCACGGTGAAACTGCCGGCGAGCGACGGAATCCTCAGAATGCCGCCCTTCTGCGCGACGTCGACAGAACCCGAAGGCTCCACCACCAGGCCCTTCACCGGCGAGGAGAGAGTCGTGTCCAGCACAGTTTGGCCGCTCCACGGGGTAATCTCGTACAGGGTGGAACCATCCGCCACATAGACATTCCCGGAGCTGTCGGCCGCCGCTGCGGACGGTGCGGTGAACCCCGAACCAACGACGGTGTATGCCGTCTGCGACACCGCCGTTTGCGGGTTCTCGATCTTCACGACCTGAGAGTTATCGGCATCGGCAACGTAGACGTTGCCCGCGCCATCCACCGCGAGACTCAGATGATTGCCCAGCGGCAGTTCCTGCCCGGTGGCGGATTTTGCCACATCCGAGGTGACCAGCGTGGACTGGGCGGCCGTATCCAGCGCTCCGTTCACGAAAGGAACCTCGATGATCTTGCCGGAGTCGCCGATGTACAGATCTCCCGACCCGTCAACCGCAACGCCGGTGGGAGCCGTGCCGGACCATTTCCACGTGGCGCTGGCAGCGGAGGACCCAGGCGCAAAGGCCAGAACCTTGCCCAGTCCCGGATCGGCAACATATACATTCCCCACCGAATCCACGGCCACCTGCGCGGGAGTCGAGAGCCCGGCCGCCATCGCGGTCTGCTGCGGAATGCCGAGGAAGGCTGCCAGCGCACCCTGACCGGTGCCGCTGAGATAGGTCGTGCTGCCGGAAATCGCCTTCTTGCTCGAATCCGTGAGGTTGATTTCGCCGGAGATCGCTCCCGCGGTACGCGGCGTCATCGCCACCCACACAGGGCAGCTGGTCATGGGCGTGTACTGGGTGCCAGCTGTACAGGCAACGGTCGGGGAGGTCGATGTGGCATTGGCATACGGATTCGTCGCGGTGGTGGCAAAATCAGAGCCGGTTCCCGGTTGTGAGAAGCCGATGCCGCCGAGGGTCTCCGCAGCGTTGAAGTTGACGAAGACGGTGCCCGTCGCGCTGGCCGTTGCCACCGCGGAAGAGCCGAGATTGTCCGATCCCATGGCCCACACGACAAAATTGCAAGCGCCGCCGGTACAGTAGTTCGTCTTTGCATTTTCCGCACCGCCATAGGTGCTTGAGCCCGGGTAGGACCATGCGCCATAGGCAGGAATCCAGAGATATCCCCGGGGATCGAACGTAACCGGCTGGTTCGCGCCGACCGGAGAAACATAGGAGGCGGCGTCGAAGTCGTAGCAGGAGGCGCCCGTGATAGCCGACTGGCTGGTACCGCAGGTGTTCGGGACCCTCAGAACTCCGTTCAGGGTCGCGTTATTGGTGCCGACGGCGCTGCTGAGATAGAGGTTGCCGGCAGGATCGAGCGCCACGCCGCCGAAGGCATAGTTGGCGTTCTCAGTGGACGGGATCAGATTCGTCGCCGAAGCTTCTCCGGAAAGCCCCGTGCTCCCCGCGGGAATAAAGAACACTCCGTTGACACGGGTATTTCCCCCTCCATCCACGAAGATGATGTTCCCGTTGGTGTCAACCGTCATGTGGCCCTGGTTGGTCTTTATGCCTGTAATGACCGAAACCGCGGGCCCGCTGGGCTGGCCCGAACTGCTGACGGCTTGCTTCCAGATGGTTACCGGAGACAACTCCGACATCCAGAACAGGGTTCCGCTGCCATCACCCTTTCCACTGTCCAGAAATGCCATGCAATCGGAACCGTTGCCGAGCTGGCTGTTTCCGCTGCTGTCTTCAATGTTCTGTCCCCATCCGTCATTCGTGCTCAGCGCCCAGGACTGGGTGGTTGGGTTGTAAGGAACGCGAAAGAAGAGGCCGTTGGCGCTGGAAGTCCCATACCGCTCGTCGAGGTACATGTTGCCCTCGTTGTCGAGGACCATATCCATGGTCCAGTAGCTCCCGTTCGCGCCCATGGGGGCTCCCGAAGCGATCTCAGTCAGGGTGGTGGAGCCCGGAGAAATCTGGAAAATCTGGCTGGCCGCGGTATCCAGTATCAGGATGTTTCCCTGCCAGTAGGCGATCCTGTAGACCTGATTGAGCACATTATGCGGCAGGGGAATCACCGAGCCGGTAGTCACCGCCGGCGGCGTCTGCGCTGCGGCAACGCCGCACAGCGACATCGCCCCGATTAAGAACCACGCCGCGGTGCGCGCCAGACGACGGAAGTACGCCGCACTCTCGATGACCATAAAAGCCTCCCGAACAATCTCGATCTGAAACAGGCGAACGGCCAAAGCGCGCCACTCGCTCCCGTAAACTGCCCACCTGCGCGGCCCCTTCTTCCAGCGACCGCGGACTCTCTGCAAAGCCCCGGGGGCCGGTGGCCCCGTGTCGCGCATTTCAGAAGGTGTATTTCGCGCTCAACTCCATCAACCGCGAACCGTACTTCACGTCTGCGATGCCAAAATCCTTGTAACCCAGTTCATCCTCGGTTAACTGCTTGCCGGGAACCGCGAACAGCAGGTTTCCCAGGCTCAGGTTCGAGCTGTCATCGTTGTTGAAGGAGACCAGCGGATGGTTCAGGAAGTTGAAAGCGTCCGCGTGCAGCTCAAGGTTCTTCCCTTCGCCCATGGAAAAGTTCTTAATCAAGCTCAGGTTGTTATTGAGGTAAGCAGGCCCGCGGATGTACGGGAGCCTGTATTGGCCCTGTCCGGTGGGATTGGGGGACAACGCGTATTCGCCGGTGGCCGGGCTTCCCGGCAAGGGGATGCCGAAGCAGGTTGCTTTCATGAACTGATGTTTGCCCAAGCCACTTGCAGGGTTGCAATAGACGGTCGGCATCAACTGGTAATCCGGGCTGCCCAGCCACACCGTCGATCCCATATAGGTGGTGCAGTACTGGTCGCCGTTCTTGTCCGCGGGGATGCCATAGGTATTCGCACACGTCTTTCCCTCTTCGGGATCGGGCTCCTGCCATTCGGTCGCCAGCTGGGTCGGCTCCAGCGAGCCATAGCCAAATCCGAAATTCTCGCCCTGCTCCGAGGGCAGATCCGGGCCGCTCTCGACCGTCGAGATACCTGAAACCATCCAGCCGTTGGCCAGCGGCGCAAGGAAGCGGTGGCCGGCATCCAGACGCTTGCCGAGGTTGACCAGATAGTGAATATTGAAAACGTTCGTGCGGTCCGAAGGATCCGGATTGTATTCGTCCCGCAGATTAAGCGGATTGGGAACGACGTTGTTATACGACGAGGCGGTAGCCAGCAGCTTGGAGAAGGTGTAGTTCGCTCCCCAGCTAACCATACCGGTCGACTTATTCCAGGACACCTGCAGGCTGTTGTAGTTCGAGTAGTAGTCGTGTTTGAGCGAGTAAATGTGCTGGTAGAAGGGGTACGTCCGGAAGAAATCCAGCTGCTGCGTATCGAACCCCCCGATCACATCTCCCGGGTTGGCCGAGTTCGACAGGGAAGCTGGAATGCAAACCACCGGATCGGTCTGCTTGGTCCCGTTGCAGCTCACCGGGCCGAACAGATACCCGGCTGGAATCAGGTTCAGGTCCGAAGCTCCGTTGTACCCGCTGGCGCTGATGTTGTACGTCGGGAGGTTGGTGCCTTTGCTGCCGACATAGGCCACTTCCAGCAGAGAGTTCCACGGCACTCGCTGGTCGATGTCCACGTTGAAGGCGTAATAGATCGGACGAGTGGTATCGCCGGACGAAAGCGTGTCGATGCTGAAGTCCGGAGGATTGACCGGCGACTGGTTATCGATCAGATCGAAGGTCTCCTGCCCGATGGTGTAAGAGGTCTTGTAATTCTGCGCCGTGGCCGCCGCCAGTGCGTAGGGAGCAAATTCCTCCTCGTTGCGGTATACGCCCCAGCCGCCCCGCAATACGGTCCTGCCGCTGCCGAAGGCATCCCAAGACGCCCCCAGGCGCGGCGAGACATACACCATCGAGGGATTATTGACAGAGTTGGCGATCGACGCGTTGCTGCCGTGCCAGGTGACCCCGGGCATGGCGGTGCTGCTGCAATCCCGCCCGCTGCACTGCTGGTCGTACAGGGTCGGCGAGAACGTTGCCAGGCCGTTGTTGTGACGATCGACCCACGGTCCCAGGTGCTCGACGCGAGCTCCCAGCATCAGCGTCAGCCGGTGAATCTTCCACGAATCGTTGGCAAAGCCAGCCAGGGTGGTGTACTGCATGTTGACCAGCGGCGAGAAGTTCGTCTGGGTAAAGCTGTCGGTATACCCCATGTACATCAGGGCGACGCCGTTCATGCAGTCGCCCAGATAGCTGGAGCCGGAAGGCCGGCCGGTTCCCAGCGGGTTCGGGTTCTCGCAGCCCGTAAACTGCGAGTTCGATCCGGGCGAAGAGTTCTGCGCGCTCAGAGATCCCGGGCTGTACTCGAAGTAGCCGTTTCCGGGATTGAACGTGTACTGGCCCTGCGGAAACGCCGTACCGTAGTCCGCGTCGCCGTTCAGGATGCCCTTCTCAAAGTAAAGGCCAAAGGCGAGCGTGTGCGGCCCCTTCACCCAGTCCATGGTGTCGGACAGATCCGGCACGACCTTCTTCATCCGGATGCGGTTGTTATAGAAGCCGCCCGGCATCTGCAGGTTCGGATAACCCAGGCTGGAGTAATCCGATAAAGCCGGGATCGAGAGGTCTCCGGAATTCTTGTACTCTCCAATGTAGTTAAACGAATCCGATGCCGGGTTCGTGCACGTTCCCGCCGCCCGCTGAGCTGGGTCGTTGCAGTTGTACTTGTTCATGTCGAAGCGGTCCACGGCCTGCGGGTTACCCATGTTTCCCGGCAGGCTGATGAACGACATCGCCGCGCTCAGCTCATTCGTTGCACTTGCCCCCAGCGTCCGGGTGTAGTGCGCCGAGACGATGTTGGATATGTTCCCCTCCGACACATCGCCTGGGTAGAGGACCGAATAATTGGGGGCATAGTTCCATGCCACCGGCTGTTGCTGAATCGAGGTTTGCCGGCCCCATGTCGCATAGAACTTGTTGCTGTCGTTGGGATCGTAGTCGATCCGGCCATGGAAGATATCGCCGTTCTGCTGCTGAATCACTTCCTGGATGTAGTTGTAACCCTCCAGGTTGACGAAGGGATTTGCGTTGGGCAAGGGCAGCCAGTTGACCAGGGCCACGCCGCCGGGGTTCGCATACGCGGTCACATTGCCATTGGAGACCCCGTGCCCGTTGGGCAGGTAATTCTCGGTCTCGCACATCGGCAGCACCGCGTTCAGATTCACCCCGCCATCGGGGCGGGCACCGCAGAGCTGCGCATCCAGCGACGATTTGCTGAAATCGCCCTGCCGCTCGGCCGTCGTCGGGACCCAGGCACCCAGGGTTTGCGACCAGAAATTCTGGTCCTGGTACTCGTATGCGGCGAAGAAGTAGAGGGTGTGGTTATGCGGTCCGAAACGCGTTCCCGGGATCCACAGCGGCCCGCCCAGCTGCCCGCCGGGATACAGGTAGCGCCCCGGCGGCCGCGTCTGCCGCAGATAATTGTTGTACCAGTCGTTGGCATTCAACACCGTATCGCGGGCGAACAGGTACGCCTGCCCGTGATAGGCGCTGGTCCCCGCCTTGGTGGTAGCAGCCAGCACCGCCGGCCCCTTGGAGTACTCGGCGCTGTAGGAGGACGTCGTCGCCTTGATGTCGGTGATCATGTCGGCGTCCACCGTCTGCACGGTTCCCGTGCGGGTATCGATGTCGGTGAGCGAAACCGAGTCCAGCACCGTATCAATCCCGGTCGGCCCGTAGCCGTTTGCCGAATAACTGCCGGTGGGCCCGCTCATGCCCACCACCGCGGTGTTCGGACCCTGATTGTTGACCCCAGGGCTGACCATGGCGAATCCCGGCAGCATCTCCACCAGCTCGGTGGCGTCGCGGCCTACAATCGCGAGGGTGTCCAGATCCTTCGACGTAATCACGTCGCTGCGCTCGGGCGTGTCCAGCGGCTTGAATGTCTGATTGGCGAGCGCCTCCACGGTCACCTGCGTGGTGGCGGTGGCCACCTGCATCCTGATGTCCGTGAAGCCCACCTGATCACCCGGCCGCAGGGGAAACGACTGCGACTCCCAGGGCGTGAATCCCCTCATCTCGACGCGCACCTGGTAGTGCTGCGCAGGCGTCACTGCCGGAATCGAAAACTCTCCGGCCCCATTGCTGACAGCCTGCCGCTGAGAATTCGTATCCGTGTTCGTGAGCACCACCGTCGCACCCGGAATCACGGCTCCCGACGCATCCTCGACCACCCCGGTCACGGTTGCTGTGCTCTGCGCCAAAACAGGCTTTTGCCACAGCAGGAGCAGCCCCGCCATGAGAAGCGCCGACCCAACGGCTGCCGTTCTGATTCTCGGTATGAGCGTCATCGTAACAACCCCCCTGGCTGCACTGCTTCTTTTGCGAGATTCGGACTCTTTCGTGATACCGATCACATTTCTGCCAGGCATGGCAGTCGGCACCCTGTTCCAAAATCCCTTTACCTGAATTCGGTCTGAAATTATGGGACTGCGGTCAAGGAGTGGTCAAGAATATTTTTCTGTATTTTGGGCAAGAGTCACTTAGTGACTTACTCGCTATTACCGCACTCGGAATCAAGGCCGCGGCGAGTTACTTCCCGGCATGAAGCCGGACTGAGCATGCTTTGCAGATCTCGGCAGACCCACCGGCAGGGCCGCCGCTGTCCCTGTTCGGAGTTTGGAGCCGGTTACTCGTCCCGCTGCCGACAAACACGCGGTTCAACACGATCTCGCCGCCTCCAGCCTGTGGCTGCTGCTGCTCCGCAGCCTGGAGTCAGTTACCTAAACGCTTAACCTGAACCCTTCGCCCCAAGCCGCGGCAGGCCTCCTCGGCGCACGGGCCCGGGTGCCGCTTTCGACAGCCGGGCTCCGACCGAAGGCTCCGGTTTTTGCTCCGGAGACCTCCCGCACAGGCCGGAATCGCAATGGGCGAATGTCCCTTCCAGGCTGACGCTCCGCCGAGCCGATTTCATCGCTGGTTTACCAGTCCGTTAAGACCCCTGAAGGGAAATCTGCTCAGTCCCAGTCGTGTGCCGCTAAATTCCACAGGCGAGGTTTGCGCTTTTGACAGGACCGCATGCGACCTGGCCTTTGAATATTTCCCAGTAGTAATGCGATTTTGCCCGTGCGGCCGTTTCGTGCGCTGCCAGGCCGGCATTCAGCGCCGGCGTGGAACCTGGCAGGAGGCGCAAATGGAGGGATCAGTTTTGCAGCAGATTGCCTGGAATTGCAGGTGCGATTCGGAGAGCAGTGCGCGCTTTCCGGCTCCCATTTCCACGCCCATCCGGGGTGCAGCCACAGGAACAGCGAACCACCAGTTCCAGAGGGAGCACAACCCGGCGGCCGGTCGACGGGAACTCGCGCCGCAGGATGCGCTCGAAGAGCAGGTTCGCCGCAACTTCGCCGATCCTGTAGACGGGCTGCCGCACGACGGTGAGGGTGGGCTGCAGCACATCGGCAACGTCGAAGTCATCAAAGCCGGCCAGCGCCACCTGTCCCGGAACCTGAACGTGGAGCGTGGTGAGAGCGTGCAGCAGATAGCGCATGGTGAGATTATTCCCGGCAAAAATCGCGGTCGGCGCCTGCTTGCCGCGGAGCACCGCGGCCAGCTCTTTCACTGCTTCCTCCGGCGACCGGCATTCCACGTAAGGCTCGGCCGGCAGCCCGGCCTTTGACATCGCCTGCTTATACCCGGCATAGCGCGCCTTGAGCGTGTAGAGCTCGCGATCGATGCCGACGAAGCGTATCTTTCGGTGCCCGTGACCTATCAGGTGGTCCACCGCCATCTTTGCTCCTGCGCGGTTGTTCACCAGAACAGAATCGAAGCGAGGATCGGCGACAGGCCGATCCAGCGCAACGATGTGCACGCGCGAAAACATGTCGGCCCGCAGATAGGCGTCGTCTCCGGGCGCCGGAATGATCACCATGCCGTCGATCCGTCGCCGCACCATCAGGCTGGTTTGCTTCTGCTGGGTGTCGTGCTCCTCGTCCGAGGTGGTCAGGATGACGGAATACCCGTGTGTTTTGGCTACCGTAGAGATGGCGTGGGCGCAGGTGGCAAAGAACGGATCATACAAATAGGGAACGATCACAGCAATGGTTTTGGAGTGATGGGAGCGCAGGCTCCGGGCCAGTTCATTGGGCTGATAATTGAGCATGCGGATGGCGCGCTGCACCCGCGCGGCGGTCGGCTCGGAGACTTTCGCACTCCCGCTCAGCAGGCGGGACACGGTCATCTTGCCAACGCCCGCGAGACGCGCGACGTCGGCCATGGTCGTACTGCGCCGCATCGCCTCGTGTTTGCGTTCCAAAGGTCGCATGACTTTGGGAAGGATTATAGACGCAGTTGTCAAGCGGCCGCCGCATTACTTATGTTTTGCGACTGGTTATAACTAAGGCAGATATTCGCAAGATAGCGTTAGACTCGGCGCAAGCGGCAGATGCTGACGCTCCGGGCAGGCGCTGGGCGGCAGTTTGAGCTACTTCGGCGTTGTTCCGAAATCCGCGACTCCTGCCTGGACGATGGTCTTGCCCTGCGGCGCCGGCTTTACCGGCCACGCGCCATAGACTCGATTGCCCCACGCGGCGAGGCCGATGTAGTCGCCCATAAACACTCCGGTGGGATCGAAATCTTTCTGCGTCCACGCATCATTGGCGAAGGTCCTGCCTCCGTCCTCTGAACGGGCCAGAACCACGATCTGCCTGCGGTGGCGCGGATCTTCGCGCCGGTCGTAGAAGGCCACATTCACCGCGCCCGACACCGGATCGACGGCCAGCCACTGGAAGAAGTGATCCGCGCCATCGTGCAGCGGGTCGCTGTTCACACGGATGGGCGCGGTCCAGCTTCGCCCATGATTTTTGGAAACGATACAGAAGATGTCGACGTCGCCGTTGCGGTAGTCGCTCCACGTCACGTAGATCGGTCCGCCCCTGCCGCCGCCGCGCGGATCGACGGCGATCTGCGGAAAGCCGTTGGCGCGATCCATGCCGTCGATGGCGAACATGGTGGGCGCTGTCCAGACGATGTTGCGCGTGCGGCTGAAGGTCCGTCCTCCATCATGCGACTCAGTGAAGACGATGTGATCGTTGAAGGCCCACACACAGTAAAGCGTTCCGTCGGGGCCTACGGCGCCGTCGAAGCCTTCGAGCGCTCCGTTGTCGTCGCGAGGCAGACCGCGCACCGGGGAGATTTCGATCGGCGCCGACCACGTCAGGCCGTCGTCGGTCGAACGCGAGAAGAGCATCTGCGAATCGGTCAGAGTCCAGCGCGTCCATCCCACGTAGAGGTTGCCGGCGTACTTACTCTTCGAAGTGTCGGCGACCAGATAAGGCTTGTCCTCGAAGGGGACGCCAGGCGCGGTGGGCTGCGCAATCACCGTGCGCAGCTCTGGCTGCCAGGTTTTGCCGCCGTCGAGCGAGCGCTTGAGAAAAATTCCGTTGCGGGTGGCGCCATGGCCCCAGTAGTTGAAGCTGCCCAGACGATCGAAGGCGATGAATCCCACGAAGGCATGGCCCTTGTTGTCGAAGACTGTCGAGACGTCGCCGGAGATGTGGTACTCGGCCGGCGTGACCCCGTCGGCCAGACGCCAGGTGCGTCCGCTGTCGCCGGAATACGCAGCGTGCGCTCCAACCTGAAACGCGACGACGATCTGGCGCGGATCCAGCGGATTGACGGCCACGCTGGGCTCCGAGTATCCCCCGGGCACCGGCGTGAGATTCGTAATCGCTGCGCCGGGCGCGGGCGGCAGCGTCTGGGCACCCATGGAGAGCGAGCCGGCCATTGCGCACGCGGCCAGCAGGACGCAAACAGTTTTTGCCATGCGACTCATTATGCCTGTCGCGCTCCGAGCGCCGCAGCGGTCGAGACGTTCGCTTGCCTATCTGGCTACTGTGAGCTGCACGACTGTCGTCGCGTCCACACGATACCCGGCGGGCGGGCTCTGCGCGATCACCGTTCCAGCGGGAGCCGTCGGAGCCGATGGAGCCGCCACCGCTCCCGGCACATTCACCGCCGGCAGGTGCACATCCTGTTCTTTGACCGGAGCCAGGCTCAGCCCCGCGCGGGTCAACGTAAACGCCGCGGCGGTAAAGATTTCGCCTTCCACGTCGGGCATCACTTCGCCGCCGTCCGTGCCTGCCTGCGGCACTGCCAGCAACACATTCACCATGGGAGTGGGCACGCCGGTTGCATTGGCCTGCGGGCTTTGCGCGATCACCGTGCCCGGCGCCGCAGCGGCCCAGGGCAGATCGGCCGTGGCGCCGGATTCGAGGCCCGCGCGCCGGATCTCGATGGTCGCCAGCCGCTGATCCTGACCGATGAGATCGGGGATGGCCAGCTTCTGCGGGCCGAGGCTCTGCGTCAGCCACACCCGCCATCCGCGCCGGACAATGGTGCCCGCGACCGGCGACTGCTCGGCCACCAGTCCCGCGGGAACGTCCGCCGAATAGCGCCGCGACTCCACATGCAGGCTCAGACCCGCGGCGGCCGCACGGCGTCCCGCATCCTGCAGGGTCATTCCGGTGAGATTCGGCGTCGTCACCTCCGCGCCATGGATGGCGAAGTGCATGGTGACGATGGCGGACGACATGGCCACCACCATCAGCAACAGCAGCACCAGCACGAAGCGGAAGAATCCGGTCATTATTCGTAGGCGATGGAATAATCGATCGACGCTGCCTTCTCCAGCATCTTCGAAACGGAGCAGTACTTGTTTTTCGAGAGCGCCACCGCGTCCTCCGCGGCCTTCGGCGTCACCTTTCCGCGAATGCGATAGGTGAGATGGATTTTGGTGAACACGCGCGGGGGTTCCGATGCCTGCTCGGCCGCCGCCGTTACGGTGAGACCTTCCAGCGGCTCACGCTTCTTCTGGAGAATGCTCACCACGTCCACGGAGGTGCAGCCGCAGAGCGCCGTCAATACCATCTCCATCATGCTGGGCCCCGCGGTGTGCTCGGCTCCCGCGTCAAAGCGCACCGTATGCCCGCTCTGCGACGTGCCGTCGAAGAGCATTCCGCCTTTCCACTCCACGCCTGCAATCATTCGTGGCCCTCCTTCACTGCCGATGCTGGTTGTCCGACGCCGGCTCGGGATGGATCAACACCCGTTCGACCTCCGGACATCTCAGCTTAAACCGATTCTCCAGGGCGGTGATGGATTCATGGACGCGGCGCATGGCCATCGCGTCGGGCAGCGTGCAATGGCAGGTGACATGGACGCGCTCGCCCACCCGATCCACCAGAACTTCGTGAATATCGATCACATCCGGCACATCGGTCGCAGCTTCGCGGAGCCGCTGTTCGATGCGCCGGTCCTGCTCAACGCGGATGGGAGCTTCAATGGTGGCCGGCTCGCTCTCAATGTGGGTCAGCACCGAGTCGACCTGGGGCAGCTCTCGGCGGATCTCCTGCTCCAGGCCGTAAACGAAGCGGTGCGCCTCAAGCAGCGTCATGGTCTCGCGCACCTCGATGTGCTGCTCGACGTGCAGGCCATCGGGAAACGACTCGATGCTCACATCGTGGAGCGTAGCGTTGTTCCGCGAGGCCACGGCGCGCACCTTGTCGAACACGCTCTCCGCGATGGTCGAGCGAGGGACGGTGCGGATGACGACGTCCGCTCCAGGCAGCACGCGCTGCACCGCGGCCGTCGCTTCCCGGACCAGGGTCTCGGTGCGCGGGAAGGTCAACTGGCGCGGCAGCGAGATCGTGACATCGGCAAAATACGAGCTGCCCGACCGCCGGACGCGCGCCTGGTCGATGCCCAGCACGCCTCCGGTCAGACGCACCTCCTCGAGCATGCGCGTGTGCAGCTCGACCGGAATCGCGTCGGTGAGCGCGCCCACCGCACGCCACGCCAGCTTCCAGCCGAAGACGAGGATCATTGCGGAAACGGCCAGCGCCGCCGCCGGATCGGCGAAGCGCAGCCACGGCACATGCTCGACGCGTCCTACCCAGGAGGCGCACAGGCCCAGCAGCACGGCCACGCTGGCCCAGATGTCCGACGCGAAATGGAGGGCGTCCGCCTCCAGCGCCTCGCTGCCCGTGCGCCGCGCCACGCTGCGCAGACGCCGCGATCGCCACTGGTCGGTCGCGATGGACGCGGCCAGCACCAGGAACGGCCAGATGGAATAGCGCAGGGCGACGGGATGAAAGAAGATGCGGTTGATGGCCTCAACGGTGATCCACAGCGCCGAGGCCGCCATGAGCCCGGTCTCCACAAAGGCCGAGACGTTTTCCACCTTGGCGTGGCCGTAGGGATGGTTCCAGTCCGCCGGCCGGTCCGACACCATCACCGAAAGGAACGTCAGCGCGGAGCCCGCCAGGTCCAGGCCGGAATGGGCCGCGTCCGACAGCACGCCGAGGCTGCCGGTCAGCAGTCCGACGGCCAGCTTGAGCGCGGTCATGACGCACGCCGCGGCTACCGACACCAGGGCGACACCGCGCTTCTCCGCGCTGGCGCGTGCAGGGCCGGGAATGGCTGCACTGGACATGATGCATTCAACCTATCTCGACTGATGGTAGCTCAGGGCTTCAGCGTTCCGGCTTCACTCCCCGCCATAGCCCGGCGATGCGGAAACTGTAGGGCGTCCAGGAAACATCGACGAACCCCGCCTGCCGCATCATCGCCAGCATGGCCTCGGGCGGTGGAAAGTTCTCCACTGACTCCGGCAGATAGCGATACGCGCCGCGCCCACCGGAAATCAGGTCTCCAATCGCCGGCAGCACCCGTCGAAAGTACCACGCGTAGGCCTTCCCCAGCATCCCGCCCGGCTCGCTGAAATCGAGAATGCCGACTTCCCCGCCCGGCGCGAGCACGCGAAAGAACTCCTCCAGCCCGGCCTGATAATTGGCCAGGTTCCGGAAGCCGAACGCGGTGGTGATCAGATCCAGAGAGGCGTCCGCCATGGGCAGGTGCAGCGCGTCTGCCTCGATGACGGTCGCTGCCTGTCCAGCCAGCTTTTTTCGCGCGCGTTCGAGCATGGCCGGAGCAAAGTCCGCCGCCGTCACCGGCTCAGCGTTCGCCGGACGCCGCTTCAGAAGCGCCATGGTCATATCGCCGGTGCCGCAGCAGAGGTCCAGCACCCGTGCCTGAGGGCGCGCGAGAATGTGCCGGAAGCGCCGCGCGGCCCGCCACCACCACAGGCGGTCCACATTGCAGGAGAGCACGTGGTTCAGAAGGTCGTAGCGCGGAGCAATGCGATCGAACATCTCCCGCACGGCGCGCGCCGAGCCAACTTCATCGCTCGTCCCGGCGGGACGCGATCCCGCTGCATGACCAGAGTTTCGCAAACGTCAGATTACCGCACCACAATTTACCGGCTTTTCCGGCGCACGCGGTTTACACTGACGGCCTATGCAAAACGCACGCCGCTTCCTGCCTGTTTTTCTGCTGGTTGTGCTGCTGCCCCTTTGGCCCGCCGCCGCTCAGGATTCCACGTCCCTCGCCTTCCAGCGCACGCAGTATCTGCAGCACGGCATCAACACCAGTCTCTGGTTCGCGCAGTCTCGCGATTATTCCGTCGAATATCTCAAAACTTTCACCACTCCGCAGGACATCGCGCTCATTCACGACATGGGATTCGACCACATCCGCCTCAGCATCGATCCCGGACCGCTGGAGCCGTGGGTCTACAGCGGCAAGCCAACACCGTTCCTCGATCAACTCGACCAAACCGTTCATACCATGCTCGCGGATCACCTCTCGGTGATTATCGATATTCACCCCAGCGACGAATTCAAGGCGCAGCTCTTCCAGGGATCGGAAGGCGTGGGCCGCTTCGTTCAGCTCTGGCGGGCGCTCGCCGCGCATTACGCGCCGGTCGATCCCGACCACATCTTCTTTGAAATTCTCAACGAGCCGGAGCAGAACGATCCGTACCGCTGGATGGGCGTTCAGGCAACGATTGCAGCGGCCATTCGCGAGGCAGCTCCGCAAAACACCATCATCGCCACCGCCGCGCATTACTCCGGCGTACCCGACCTCCTCGTCCTCGAGCCGCTCGCCGACCCGAACGTCATCTACACCTTCCACGACTACGAGCCATTCCCTTTCACCCACCAGGGCGCCACGTGGACCAGTCCCGAAGTTCGCCCGGAGCACGGCATTCCCTACCCCTCCACGCCGGAGAACGTCGCGCCGCTGCTCTCTGAGGAGCCCACGCTCGAAGGCCGGCTGTTCCTCGACCAGTACGGCTGGAGCCGGTGGGACGCGGCGCGCGTCGAAGATTTCATCAGCTTCGCCGAGCAATGGTCGCAGCTGCACCATGTGCCGGTTTATTGCGGAGAATTCGGCTCCTACGGGCTGGTGGCGCCGCCCGCCAGCCGCGTGGAATGGATCCACGACATGCGCGTCGCCTTTGAAAAGAATCACATTGGCTGGGCCATGTGGGATTACCAGACGCCCTTTGGCGTGGTGAGCAAGGCCAACGGCGTCACCACGCCTAATCTGGATGTGCTGAAGGCGCTGGGGCTGCACGCGCCACAGTCGTAGCCGGAGCTGCGCCGCGGGCGCGGGCCTGGAGGGCCGGTCCCCTTGACGCATCCCGGCAAAAAGTGGCAGCATCTGGTCGGAAGATGGAGTGGAGCTACCGATGATCCAGGTCATCACCGTCGAACGGGAATACGGCAGCCAGGGAGCGGCCTTTGCGCACGAACTGGCCGAGCGCCTGGGCTGGAAGCTCATTGACAGCTGCCTGATTGAAGATGTGGCGCGCAAAGCGGGGGTCGCGCCGACGCTCGTTAAGCGCTGCGATGAGCGCGTCGACCCGTGGTTTTACCGCTTCAACAAGGCCATCTGGTTCGGCTCGCTGGAGCGCCTGCCGGGCGAACCGGACGTCTTCGACAGCGAACGCATGACGGAGTTCATTCGCGGCTATCTGGCGGAGCGGGCCGCGGAGGGAAACTGCGTGGTGGTGGGACGCGGGGCCGCCTGCACCCTGAGCAAAGCGCCGGGCGCTTTTCACATCTTTGTCTATGCATCGCTGGCGCGCAAGATCCGCTTCATCCAGGAAAAGTTCCCGGACCACGCAAAAGAAGCGGAGCGGGAAATCGTCGCTACGGACCGGCGGCGCTCGGAGTACATCCGGCGGTATCACCAGCGGGAGTGGGACGATCGGCGGCTCTACCACCTGATGCTGAATTCCTGCATGGGCATGGATGCGATGGTCGAGGCGGCGCTGGCGGCCGCGGGGCTCAGGGTCGCGGCGCGGCAGATCAGCGCTGTGGGTTAGCGGTGCGTCTCTGAAGCTGATTGAAGCATGCGACGAATCGCGGTGGGGCGAGGAACAGCCCGCAGGGGCTGAAGCCCGTTGGTTTTTGCGGCCTTTACGGCACGACTGAAGTCGTGCCCTGATACAAGGCGCAGGGGCTGAAGCCTGGAGTTTTGAGACACTGTACGGCACGACTACCACCTCAGCGAATTTCGTTCGCCGGGCACCCCGGTTTGAGGTCGTGCTCTGGTACAAAACCACAGGTCAATTCGTTGAGAAACTCTTGAGACGGGAGACTGTCGGCTCTTAGCCGCACGTCGCATCGCGCTGCTTCCACAGCGCGGGGTCGACGTCGGGAAAGATATTGTCGCGATCCTCGACGTGCTTCAGGCGCTGCTCGGTTTCCGCCGAGAGGCTGCCCTTCGCGGTGAATTCGGTCCACGCCTTCTCCATGTCGCGGAACTGATCCACGTGGGTGAGGAATCTCTGCTCGGCATAATCGCGGGCGGCCTCGGTGGTAATCAGGAACTGCCAGTCGGAGGACTCCAGCAGCAGCAGCTCGCGGCACATCTGTTTCACGATGCGCTCGCCGGTGCCGCCATCCTGCCACTTGCCTTCGGTGGCGATGGCCCGCACCCTGGCTTCCGCCGGATAAATGTGCGTCCAGGTCCACGAGGTATCCGGATTCAGCCACACCTCGTTGGTCCCGTTCTTCCCCCACGAGCCTTCCTCGATCGCCAGGTATCCGTCGGCGGGATACATCCGCAGATACTCGGCTCCGGTCGCCAGGGCCACAGGAAAATCGTCTTTGGAAATGATGCGGGCCACATGCTCCAGCCACTCCGGCCCCTCGTACCACCAGTGCCCGAAGAGCTCGGCATCGAAGGGCGAGCTCAGCACCGGGGGATGGTCCTCGTTGAAGCTGTCTTTCAGCGCGTCGTAGACCACGCCCACGAAGTGCTCGGCGTGATCGCGGGTGCGCGCCGATGCCCGCTCCGGATAGTAGGGCGTCTTCAGCGCCAGGTCGGCCTTGGAGTGCGTCACCTGCCAGTAGCGGTGGCCGCCGGGCCAGCGTTTCTTGTGAAAGTCGAGATAATTCGCGTCGCCGGGATAGCCGGCATCTCCGCTCCACACCTGCAATCCGGTCCTGGGATCCCGCGGGAACATGGCCACCGGATGCTGGTGCGCGCAGGGCCCGTCGACGTAATAGGCGTGGTACAGCACGCGGCTGCCGTTCACCGACCTGGGCAGCGCCGCAGCAGCGCCCACCGGCCCTCCGCCGATCTTGAGATCGTAGGGGGTGAACTGCACGGACTTCTCCACCTGGTGGGTATCGACGAAGAAATACTCCAGTCCGCCTTCCGCAAGCGCCTCCTCGACGCCGATCCGGTCGAAGGGCGGCCATGGCTGGCTGCTTCCGCTGGGGACGACCGGGGTCTGCCACATGCCTGCCGGGCGGTATCCGCACTCCGGCGCCCAGATGCCGCGCGGCTTGCGCCCCATGTGCCGCTCATGCGTGGCCACGCCCATCTTCACCTGCGCCACCACGCTCTCGTCGGTCCCCAGCAGCGGCATGTATCCGTGGGTGGCGCAGCAGGTGATCACCTCGATCAGGCCGGCATCGTTGAAATAGCGAAAGCCCTTGACGATGTCGCCGCCCAGGGCATCGAAATCGTCGAGCGCCTGCTGGAAGAATCCGCGCCAGTATTGCGCCGTCTTCGCAAAGTGGGCCTCGCCGCTCTGCCGGAAGTAGGCCTCGTCTTCCTGGGTCGCCAGCAGCTTGCGCCGTATATATTCCGGGAACTCGGCCTTAAACGTGGGATGGGCCAACTGCTCCAGCAGCACCGGAGACATGTTGATGTTGGCCTTCAGGGCCAGCCCGTCACGCTCCAGATTTTTCAGCACTCGTAACAGCGGCAGATACGTTTCCGCCGCGGCTTCCAGCAGCCACTCGAGGCCATGCGGCCAGGTCCCGTGATGCACGACGTAAGGCAGATGCGCGTGAAGCGTAAAGGTGATATAGCCCTTCGGACGGCCGTTCTTCATGGAAAGTAATCCTCTCGACCCTGGATGCTGGGAGTTCCGCCTGGACGCCGACTGCGCCCCGCTCCAGGCGGCGATGACCCTGCGGCTGAGCTGCGGCGTCCGGAGGCCCTCAAACTGATGAATTCGAGGTTGTTACCGGCCTGCAGTGGCCGAAAGGTCCGATTGAATGCGATTCCGAAGAAGAGACGCGCCCGGTACCCGGAAGGTTGTAAGCGCCATCTCCGGTGTTCTCAGTTTACTACGCGCTCCCGGGCGGCCGCGGTTCGCCCCTGCTACAGCAACCAATCACGACGGCCGGCGCCGCTGTTCCAGCTGATCCCACACCATCGCGTCGAAGCGGTGCGTCCCGGCAAAGCCCAGCTTTTCATACAGGCCCACGGCGTTGCGGTTGGAAGCCGTCACGGTGAGGGTGAGATAGCGGAATCCCCTCTGCTCCAGGTTGCGCGCGCAGGCCTGGATCAGCATTCTGCCCAAGCCGCGGCCTCGGTACTCGGGAGCAACGCAGACCTGGGTCACGTGTCCCACATCCTCCCGCACCCGGGAACAGAGCACCAGCCCGGCCAGATCCATGCTGCCCGCGAGCACCAGGACGCCGGAGGACTCGGCATCGAAATACCCGCAGCCGGGAAAGCGGACGATATTGTGCAGAAAGCGCTGCGAACCCGACGCGGTCCGGTACTGCTCGTTAATGTGACTGTCCAGATGGTCCTGGTAAGCCGCGGCAATCAGCCGTCCGGCCGCAGCAAAATCGCCTTCCGCCCAGCGGCGCAGCTGCATTCCCGGAGGCGCAGCGCCACCCACGCCACCGGCCGATCCGTCCCTCTCCGCTCCCCGCTCGCGGCGCAGCGGCCACTCCATAAAGATCCGCTCGTGCATCTCGAACCCGGCTTCTTCCAGCACCTGGCTGTGCGCTCCGTGCGGGTGCAAAAGGAGCTGCGATTCGATCCGGGTTACCCCGGGCGTATTTTGCAGCATCTCGACGAGCCGCCGCAGCAGCTCGTTGCGCACCTCGGCCGCAGACTGCAGCGACTCCAGAGCAAAGACGTCGCCGATGACCGCCTTGTGCCCCTCGTAGACGCAGAAGACATAGCCCACCACCCGGCCGTTCTCCACGGCGACATAGCCGGGCAGGACGCGCGAATCGAGATATTGCAGGAGCAGGTCGGCGGACCCGCGATAGTCCCAGCGCAGCCGCTCGCTCCACACGCGGCTTTCCATCTCCAGCAGCGGGCGCATCATGCCCGCCGAGAAGTGCCGCAGATCCAGGACCTCGAACTGCAGAGCGGATGACATGTACACAATTCCCCGAGCGCGCCTGCCGCGCTCTGCGGAACTCTCCTCCCGAGAACCAGATGCAGACTGTGACCGCTCAATCCAGGAAATGCTTTTCTTCGCCGGCCGCGCTCTTGCCGTTTACTTCCGACCGCCTGCTCTTTGCTGTTTCGCCATCACTTCGTAGACTTCCAGGTTCTGCGCCGGGAAGCTGAACAGCGGCTCGCAGTCTCTTCCCGCCAGCTTCTCGCGCAACTCCTTGACCATGGTCTCCGGAACCACCAGCAGATGTTCCGCGGCCGGGACGCCGTCGTCCAGGATTCCTCCGAGGAACTGCGGCTCCTTGCCGGGTATCCTCGGATCGATCACTTCAAACTCCACGCGGACGCCGGGCCGCCAGCTCGTCATCATCCGGTCGAAATCGGCTGCGTTCAGCACCGGCTGGCCATTGACCGCCACAATATCGTCCCCCACCAGTTGCCGCAGGCCGAATTCCGCGGCCGAGGAGCCCTCGTTCACATCATCGATCTGCGCGCCGTGCGGCCCCGGCCCCGCGCTGGCCGGCGGATCGCTCACCACGATGCCAACATCGTAATTCACCACGCGGTGGTTGCGATAGAACGCCACCCCATATTGCAGCTCGCGGCGCACCCGCCAGACGGCCACGATCCCGGGCGGCGGCTCGATCTCATTGAGGATCTGCGTCAGCGGCCGCGCCGAAAAGGTCATGTCGATGAGGTTGATGTTCCGCTTCGTATTCGGTATCGGACCGACACCGAAGACCGGACCCACCCCGAAGATGTAGAGGAGCAGGATGATCATCGGCACCATGGTCGCGATGCGCAGCCGCTTGAGCCCGAAGCGCATCACCATGATCAGGATGAACACCACCACCGCGAAGCCCACCAGGCCGGCCGCAACAATCGCCCTTCCCGGAGGAATCGCTTCCGGATCGTGCAGGTGCAGCGGCAGCAGGAGCACGAACATCGCGAGCACGCCGGTGAGCATGGCGTGCAGAACCAGCAGCCATGTTTTCAGGCCGCGGCCCCGGATGCGGTTCAGGTAGTCACCGGCGAGAATGGTCAGGGGCGGCAGCGCGGGCAGAATGTACCCCGGCAGCTTGGACTCAGAGAACGAGAAGAAGACGATGACCACCACCGCCCACAGGACGAGGAACTCGGGAAACGCATCCCCGGCACGGCCGTGCCCGACATAATGGCGCTTCGCGCGCCGCGCCTTCCACTCGTTGATCGATCCGCCCACGGCGTCAGCGAAGGCCGTGACCGCGATCACCGCCCAGGGCGTGAGTCCCAGCAGCACCACCGGGACGTAGTACCAGAAGGGGTGATAGTGCTCGAACCGGTTGGTGGCGAATCGCTCGAGATTGTGCTGGAGGAAGAAAATCTTTACAAACGTGGGATTGCGCCGCTGCACCTCGATGTACCACGGCAGCACCATGGCGAAGTACAGGACGAAACCCGGCAGCCAGAGGCTTCGCCGGAAGAGCGACCACTCTCGTCGCAGTCCGGCGAAGATGCCGATAATGACCAGCGCCAGAAAGGGCGCCACCGGGCCTTTCGCGAGCGTGGCCGCGCCCACAAAAAAATAGAGATCGAAGAGCCAGAATTTGCTGTCCGTCTCGTACCACGCGTACCAGCCCAGCATGCCGATACAGAACGGCGCGGCCAGCTGCATGTCTGTCGAAGCACCGCGCGCGAAGCTGAGAATCCCCGCGCAGGAAGCCGTCAGCAGCGCCGCATCCAGTTGCCCGCCGTTGCGGAAGCGCCGCATGTGCAGCCAGATCAGCAGCACCAGCATGAAGGCGAAGCTGGCCGAGGGCAGGCGCGCCGACCAGTCGTGCACGCCAAACTCGCGGAAGGCGAACATCGCGCGCCAGTAATAGAGCGCGGGCTTCTCCAGCCACGGATGCCCCCACAACACCGGGGTCACGTAATCGCGACGCTGGAGCATCTCCCGCGCCACCTGAGCGTAGCGGGGCTCGTCGGCGCCGACCAGCCCGAGCCCGTCGCCGCCGAAGATGGGAACCAGGCCGTAAAACAGGAAGAATGCCGTGAGGAAAAAGAGCGTGAGCGCCTCTGCACTCAGTTCCACGCCCGGAACGCGCTCCCACAAACGTGCCACCATGCCCGGCGCGCGAATCCGCGCGGCCGCCGGGTTAGTCGCAGTTTCCTTCTGCTCCGCTCCGTGGGTCCCTGGTTGTTGCGAGCGATCGGTCACGGCTGGAAGCCAGCCTAACAGATTCATCCTGCGTTATTCCGCCTGCGCGGCGCCTTCCCGGGAGGACTTCTCCAGTTCGCGCCGCATGGTGGCAAGGATCCGCTGCGCCGCGGCGTCCAGCGGGCCCTCCAGCGTGCAGCCTCCGGCGTGGAGATGGCCGCCGCCGCCGAAGCCGGCCGCGATCCGCGCCACGTTCACGCTGCCTTTGCTGCGCAGGGACAGCCGCGCCTTGCCGCCAGGAAGCTCGCGGAGGAGCACGGCGGCATCCACGCCCGCGATGGCGATCGCATAATTCACGATCCCCTCGCAGTCTTCCTCGGCCGCTTCGGCGCGCGCCATATCCTCGTTCGTCACCCAAAGCCACGCCAGCCGGCCTTCGCGCTTGAGCCGCGTGAGCGCCGCGCCCAGCAGCAGCATTTTGGGCAGCGGATTGGAAAAGTACACCTCGCGCGCAATGGCCGCCGGATCGGCTCCGCAACCCACCAGCTCGCGCGCCAGCTCAAAGGCGTGCGCGTCGGTTCCCTCATAACAGAACGAACCCGTGTCGGTGAGCACCGCGGTATACAGGCAGGCGGCCATCTCGGGCGTGATCTCCGCGCCCGCCGCCCGCGCGAGCCGGTAAATCATCTCGGCCACGGCGCAGGCTTGCTCGTCGATCCAGTTCACGTCGGCGAAAGCGCGCCAACTGGCGTGGTGATCGATATTCACGATCAGGCGGTCTTCGAGCCCGCTGAGCCGCGTTCGCGCAATCCCATCGCACTCCAGCAGAATCACGGCGTCGAAGGTCCCATCCAGGCGCGCCACGTGACGGATCGTCTCCGCGCAGGGGAGGCCGCGGTAAATCTGCGGCACCGGATCGGCCGAGAACAGCTCCGCCTGCTTGCCCAGCTGCGCCAGCATCATGCCGCAAGCCAGCAGCGAGCCCACCGCGTCGCCATCGGGGCGCGCATGCGAGCAGAGCGCGAAGCGGCGCCCGCGCCGCACAACCTCCAGCACCGCGTCCAGGCCGTGCTTCGCGCGAGATGTATCGCTCTGCGGAGACACATCGGCCCGCGCCGGCAAACTCGCATCGCCGCGCCGCCGCTCCATCGGAATGTCCTGCCCCGCGCTCAGATTCCGGTCTCCTGAATGTCAGTGATCAGTCGTCAGTGATCAGTGACTACGGCCTTTTTCCTTTTTCTTCCCAGCAAGTCATCGATCCGCGCTTTCATTTTTTCCGAGCGGTCGATGTGGAAAGTCAGCTCGGGCACGTAACGCACGCCCATCCGCTCCAGCAGCTCATGGCGGATATACCCGCGAGCGGCCATCAGCGCGTCCAGGGTCTCCGCTTCTTCCTTCAAGCCGCCGTCGACGGTCACGTAGATCAGCGCCGATTTCCCTCCCGGATTCAGCACCACCTGGCTGATGTAGGCAAAGCTGATGCGCGGATCGGACAGCTCGCCCTCGATCATGGCTCCGATCTCGTCGCGCAGCGTCTCCGCCACGCGCTCCTGGTGGTACTTTCGTCCTCTCTGCTCGGGCATGGCGCCAACTCCTCGGTCCTCCCGCCAGGCGGTCCGGCAGGGAGGGAATAAACGCTTGAGAATATCAGACACGGGGGAGTCCGAAATCGGATCAGGTCCGTGCTCGGAAAAAATCCCCTTGACCTGTGTACGGAATGTGCATACACTGCTTGGGTGAGCTTCGAGTGGGATCCGGACAAGGCCGCCGCGAATCTCGAAAAACATGAAGTCCATTTTTCCGAGTCTCTGCCGGTATTCGACGACGACCTGGCGATCACCATCGCAGACGATGAATCCGACCCGGCGGAACAACGATTTGTATCGCTCGGAATGGGCGCGAAAGGACGTCTCTTAGTGGTGGTCTACGCCTGGAGGGGGAAGAGCATTCGCATCATCTCCGCCAGAAAAGCGGAGCCCCACGAACGTGCGGCATACGGAGAACATCGATGAAAGATCGTTACGATTTCAGCAAAGGCAAGCGTGGCAGGGTCGTCGCCGCCCCGCCCGAGACGCGGGGAAAAGTTCGCATCACTATCCGTCTCGATGAGGAGGTGGTGGACTACTTCCTGAAGCAGGCTGACGCCTCCGGCGGCGCTGTCGGCTATCAGACCCTGATCAACGATGCGCTCCGCCAGATCATCGAAGGCGCTGCGCCCAAATTCGAGGAAACCCTTCGCCGCATTCTTCGCGAAGAACTCAAGGCTGCCGGCTAGTTGTTCCTCGCGGCCGCCGCCCCATCTTCGTTCCGGCTCTGAGTCCTGTCAACGGGAAACCCGCCTCATTCCTCATGAGATCGTTACTGCGGCTCTGCCTGCAACGGAGCTCTGGAAAAAGCGCTCCAGCGCCCGAGGACCCTGCAACCGAGCTGACAGGGTACGGCTACTTAGTTCCTGCCCCGCTACTGGCGCGCAGCCAGCAGCGACGGGGTTGAGGTCTGCGTTGCGACCGGTTGGGACGACGAAGTAGAGGTCGCATGGACTTTCGGGAACCAGGACGCCGGCGTCCACACGCCGATGGCAAAGGCTGCCAGGATAACGCCTACATACATAATGATTTTTTTAGTTTTCATAACGGCGACTCCAGAATTGCTCCGCGTCATCTGGTTTATGCCGTTAACCGACTTGGTGCCATAGCCCAATTTGGCACTGGCGATCACACTTTTGCGTTACCTGCGGGTAACGCACTCAGGTTCCGGGGTAACTTAGCCGATCCGCGGCGTGTTACGTTCGCGGCCGCTCAGGCCCGTTTGACCTCTGTCGCCTTCACCACTACGACCGTCTCGTCGTCGAAGCGGTCCTGCTTTCCCTGGAATCGGCTCACTTCGTTCAGGAGGCTCTCGGCGATCTTCGACGCCGACTTTTGCCGGTACTTTTTCACGCAGGCCACAATCCGGTCCGCCCCGTACATCTCGCCGGCAGCGTTCTGCGCATCCGAAATCCCGTCGCTGAAGAAGACCACCGAGTCGCCCGGCTGCAGCGCGATGGAAAACTCCTCCCAGGTTGCGTTGGGAAACATCCCCACGGGGAAACCCTCGGCGCGGATGGTGTCCACGTCGTCTCCGCGGCAGATGAGCGGCTGCACGGCGCCTCCGTTGGCGATCTGCAGGGTCAGATTGGCGTCGTTCCACACCGCGTAGACCATGGCCACGTACTGCGAATCCAGCTTTCGCTCCTGCAGCGCGTCGTTCAGGGTGCGCAGCATCTGGGAGGGGGACGGCCGCGTGCTCGCCTCCGAGCGCATAATCCCGCTGACCAGGGCCGCATAGAGAGCCGCGGGCGCCGCTTTGCCGCTCACATCGCCGAGCGCGATGCCGGTGGACTGCACGTCGTAGGGTAAAAAGTCGTAGAGATCGCCGCCAATCGTCCGCGCGGGCAGGAAGCGCGCCGCAAACTCCGCCCGCTGATGCTCCGGCTTCTTCTGCGGCAGCAGGCGCAGCTGGACCTCGCGCGCCATGGCGAGATCGCGCTCCAGGCGGCGCTCCTGCTGCGCCACACGCTGGTAGAGCTGCGCGTTTTCGAGCGAGATGGCGATCTGACCGGCGAGGGTGGTGAGCGCCCGCTCGTGATCCTCGTTGAAGAAGTGGGCGCGGGTGTGCTCGATATCCAGCACCCCGATCGCCCGTCCTTTATAGACCAGCGGCACCGTCATCTCCGACCGCGTCTCCGGGTTCACGAGGTGATAGCGCGGATCCTTGCGCACATCCGGCACCATCACCACCCGCTTCTCCGCGATGGCCGCACCGACCAGCCCGCGCTCGAGGGGGAGCGTCACTTTGGGATCGAATCGCTCCCCGAAGCGGATCGCCAGCCGGTTGCGCAGCACGTGCTCCTGCTCGTCGATCAGCCAGATGGAGAGCATCTGATAGTCGATAATCCGCCGGATCAGCTGCCCCACACGCTCCAGCAGCTCGTCGGGATCGAGGATCGAGGTGATCTCGCGGCTGATGTCGTTGAGCACCTGGAGGGTCTGCGCCTGCCGCGCCACCCGCGTGTACAGGCGCGCGTTCTCAATGGCGCCGGCGATCCGCGAGGCGGTCAGCGTGAGCAGGTGCAGATGTTCCGGCTGGAAGTAATTGAGCTGCTCCGCCTGGATATCGATGACGCCGATGACGCGGTTCTTGGTGATCAGCGGTACGGCCAGCTCCGAGCGCACCTCGGGATTGGCGTCGATGTAGTTCGCGGCCTGGCGCACATCGTTGAGCAGCATCGGCTGGCGGGTCAGCGCCACCTGGCCCACAATGCCCTGCCCCATGTGAATCCGCAGGCGCTCCACTTCCGGCTTGTGGCCGATCTGGAAGCGCATGCGCAGGTCGTTGGTGCGATCGTTGACCAGCAAAATGGCGAAGATTTTGTAGTCGATCAGCGCCCGCACCAGCGACGCGGTCCGTTCCAGCAGGGTCTTCAGGTCGAGGGTCGTGTTCAGCGTGTCCGCCAGGCGGATGAGAAACTCGGTCTGCGGCGGATCGATGTACGTCTGGGTGGGCCGCTGCGCGGTCTCCGGCGACGCGGGGCGGTAATCGCCCTCCCAGCCAGCGTGCTCGCCGGACTTCGTCCCGTTGCCAGGCGGGCTCTGTTGTTGCTCGTCGCTCACAAGTCTCCTGCGATCGCGCGGCGGCGATCTGGCCGAACGAATGTCATGATACGTGTTTCGCGGGGCCCTTTCTCCACTGTAACGGGCTATGCTTGCCCATCAGGCGTTGAGTTCGCCCACGATCCCCACGCTGGCGCTGGAACCGATCCGGTTTGCTCCGGCTTCCAGCATGCGGCGCGCGTCGGCCAGGGTTTTGATCCCGCCCGACGCCTTGATGCCGCAGCGTCCTCCGGCAACGCCACGCATCAGCGCGACATCGTGCGCAGTCGCGCCGCCTCGCGAGAAGCCGCTGCTGGTCTTGAGGAAGTCCGCGCCGGCCGCGATGGCCAGCTCCGAGGCGCGCAGCTTTTCTTCGACGGTGAGCAGGCCGGTTTCCAGCATCACCTTCAGGACAGCGCCTGCGCCGTGCACGATTTCCGCGACTCCGCGGATGTCCTGCTGCACGGCGCGGTTGTCGCCCGACTTCAGCAGGCCCACGCCGATGACCACGTCCACGTCGTGTACGCCCAGCTTCACCAGGGCCGCGGCTTCTTCGCGCTTGATGGTGCCCAGCGAGGCTCCCAGCGGGAATCCGGCGACCGAACCCACCGCAACCCCGGTCCCCGCCAGCTCCGCGCGCGCCAGCGCCGCCCATACCGGATTGACCATGGCGCACGCGAAGCGGTGTTCCGCGGCTTCGCGGCACAGCTTCTTCACCTGCTCCAGGGTTGCTTCCGGCTTCAGCAGGGTATGGTCGATGACCGCCGCGAGATGCTCACGCGACGCCAGCGCCTCTTTCGCAAAGCCAGCCGCATCGAATCCAACGACTTCCTGATCCTCGTCCTCATCCAGCGCACGAACCCTGGGGCCCATGGGAACTCCTTTCAGTGGCCGGCGGGCGCAGCGGCATCATCGGGCATCAGGCAGATATCCGGCAAGTTCCGGTAGCGCTCGTTGAAATCCATCCCGTATCCGATCACGAAGCGATTCGGAATCGTGAATCCGACATAATCGGCTTCGATGTTCTCCAGGCGCCGCGAGGGCTTGTCGAGCAGCGTGGCGATGCGCACCGTCTTCGGCTGGTGCTGCTCCAGCAGGCTGCGCAGAAAATGCAGCGTCAGGCCCGTATCCAGGATGTCCTCCACCAGGATCACGTTCTTCCCTTCAATGGCCTGGTCGAGGTCTTTGATCAGCTTCACGGCGCCGCTGGAGTTCTGCCCCTTTCCGTAGCTCGATACGGCGACAAAATCGAAGGTATTGTCGACGGAAATGCTGCGTGCCAGATCGGCGAGAAAGATCGCCGCGCCCTTCAGCACTCCCACCAGAACGATCGTTTCGCCCGCATAGTCGAGATCGATCTGGCGGCCCATCTCGGCCACGCGATGACGAATCTGCTCGCGGCTGAACAGCACCTGCAATCCCGATTGAACGCTGGTCACAGCACCGATTATCACCGAAGCCGCTACGCCTGGCCAGACCAAGGGACAGGGAGACGGATCGGGGTATCCCGTGACGTATCCTCTTAGAGGCTGTTATTAACTTTCCCACGACCGGCGCTGGGAGCCGATTTTTCTCAGTTCGCGGAGCGAGGAGCGACGCATACCGGGTGTCTGCGAGCGAC
>JBATVK010000106.1:0-131736 GCA_049671725.1 Acidobacteriaceae bacterium | reverse complement strand
AGCGCGAGGAGCGCAAAGGCCGCGCCCAGCGCAGCAACGGGAAGGCAGACATCCGGCAGCGAGAAGCGGACCGGCAAACGGGCGACGATGAGCGGACAGAGACTCGCTCCGGCGCTCCAGGAAAAGTTGAGCAGGGCCAGAGCAGTTCCGCGAGAGCCGGGGAAGACGCGCCCCACCCACACGCTGGTGGAGGTCATGGCCATGCCAAGACCGAAGCCGAACAGCCCGATCATGGCGACGGCAAAAACTCGCGGGGCGAGCAGCAGAGCCAGGGCAGCGCAGGCCATGAACATGTAGCCGAGAGACAGGGTCATGACCAGGCGGCGGCGGACGAACAAGGCTCCGCTGGCGCAAGCGGCGAACTGAATCATGAGAAGCGTGCCCGAGTTGCGGTCGGTGAGGCGGTACTGGGCGGCCAGGCGCGGCAGCAGCACACCGAGGAGCACGGTGGCGGAGCCGGCAAACAGGAAGCCGGCGTAGAGGACTGCTACGACAAAAGAGACCCGCGGCTCCTTCTGCGGCGCGCCCTCAGGCAAGCGCATTTTGCTTTCTGCCTGCGGTGTGGTGTTTACCCCCGGCAGTCCGGCGGACCGCTGCCGTGGACTCACGCACAATCAGCTCCGGTTCCACCGCCACTTCGGGCGGCATGGCAACTCCTGAGCGGAGGAACTGGAGCAGGAGCTCGGCGGAAAGCTTGCCCATGGTGTGAAGAGGCTGACGGATGGTGGTGAGGCTGGGCATTTGAAACGCCGCCTGAGGGATGTCGTCGAAGCCCACCACGGAGATGTCCTGGGGGACGCGCAACTGTGCGTCATGGAGGGCGCGGATGGCGCCGATCGCGGCCATATCGTTGAAGCAGACCAGAGCCGTAAAGCGCCGGTGCAGAGCCAGCAATTGCTGCACCACCGGATATCCGAGCTCGGGTGAAGTAAGGTCCCGGGTAAGCTGAATCGTCAGCTCCGGCTGCACCGCCAGTCCCATTTCCCGCGCCACCTTAGCCAAGCTCTGCCAGCGGACGGCGGAGTCGGAACTGAAGGGCTGCCCACGCATGAAGGCGATTTTTCGGTGCCCGAGCTCGTAAAGATGCCGGAGAATGAGCTCCGCGGCGCGACGGTGGTCGAGCACCACATTGGCGACGCCGTCGATGCTCTTGTGTCCGGCCACCGTGACCGTCGGCACCGCCGGCTTGCCATCGATACGAGTATCGATGGCGATAATGCCTTCGGTGCCGCGGCTCACCAGCATTTTGGGATAGCGCTGGATCAGGTCGGGGCGATGGCGATGATGGGCAATGAAATAGAAGTAGTTCTTGTCGAGCAGGTGATCGCCGATGCCGCTCATCACTTCGGCATGATAGCCATCGGCCAGCACCGGAACAAGAATGCCGATGGTCATGGTGCGGCGGTTGCGCAGCGATCTCGCCACAAAACTGGGCTGGTAGTCGAACTTGCGCGCCGCGGCCCGGATGCGCTCCCGCGTCGCTTCCGGAATGGAGCGCCCGGGAACGTCGTTGAGGACTACCGAAACAGTTGCCGGGTCGAGGCGGAGATGGGCCGCCAGCACCTTCAGCGTGACGGGTTCGCCCGTCGCTCCTGATCCGCCCTTTCTCCGTGTCATGAAAGCAGAATACCCTCCCGCGCCCGGAGATCGGGGCAGGCCCGAGCAACGTGGCGCACCAACCCGCCCTGCAGAAATCGGCGGAGATGCCAATCGGAGAACATCGGCCGAGCAGCGCGGTGAAGATCAAAGACCGGCATTTTTCGTCTCCACCTGGTAAAGAGAGGTATGGGTGAGGATATACAGCGTTCGCCGATCGGAGCCTCCAAACACGAGGTCGATGGGCCGCTCAGGCACATCGATTCTGTCCATCAGCTTTCCGTCCGCACTGTAGACGAGCACCTGGCCTGCGGCGAGATAGACGTTGCCCTGCCGATCCTGAGCGACAGCATCGCCTCCTTCGTCTGCGAAGAGGGTGATATCCGCCATTGCGCCCGTTGGCGTTACGGTGACTTTCCAGGTTTTCTGATCGGATTGATCGGTGATGTAAAGCGGATGGCCGGGAACGAGCGGCTGAAGTCCGAAGGCGTGCAGGATATTCGCCATCTTGGTGCCGTAGTAGAGTTCGCCGCGAACGAAGGCATCGCTGGCTGGAATCACGATGCTGCGATCGGGGGAAACATACTGCCACTGCGCGGGCACAGAGAGGTCGCGCCTGGCCCATACGTCGACAGGCAGGAATGCGGTCATCGCCGGTTGCGCCGTTGCCGGCTGCGGCGAGAGAAGAGCGATCTGATCCTCAGGCGAGCCGGGGCGAAACGCATAGACGGTTCCGTCGCCCTGATAGGACACCACCAGCAGATCGCCGGCGCGATCGAAAGCCAGATTGACCGGATCGAGGGGATTGTCGCGAACAATCACAGCCTCGGAGGATTGGGACGACCAGCGATAGATACGCTGCCTTTGGGCATCGACAAAGTACAGCTGGCCGCGGGAGTCTACCGCGGCGCCGGAGATATTGAAGAAACCGGTCGCAATCTGGCGGACGCGGGACCCGGGGCGAAGCACGGATTGGTAACTGTCTGCTTGCGCGGAGCCGGGCGTTCCGGGGACGTCGAGCCAGGCGAATTCGCGCGCCCGCACTTCCTGGTGGCTGGTGGAGTCCACAACGGAATTGTCGAACGATACTTTGCTGTCGCTGTTCACATGCACGTTGCGGAAGCGAATATCGTGCGAGTCCGACACCTGGATGGCATACGGGGAGGGCTGGTAACTGCTGACCACGCGGTAGCCGTGGTAATTGGCGATGGTGATGTCGCTGCATTGGTCGATCGAAAGCGGCAGCGCGAACGCGCTTTCGCCGCGCTCCTCTTCGGTCTGCAGGGCATCGATCTGCCAGTGAGCGACACGCAGCAACCGGACTTCATTGCGGACGTGGTGTTCGCTGGAAAGCTCGTAGACATGGCCGGGAGTTTGCGTATCCGAGACGTACAAGCCGGCCTGGGCAAAGGTGCTCGGCGTCCAGATGTCGGCGAAAGTTCCGCCGCCTCCGTTCGTGACCCACAGGCTGGGATACTGCGCATCCCAGCGGCGGCGGATATCCGGATCGGCGGTGTGGGTGTTGTTGTAGGGGTTGATGCGCGTGCCGTCAGGCGCATTGGTTCCGTGACCGCCGAGGAAGCGGACATCGTCCATGAGCGAATCGGCGCCGGCCATCCACAGCGCTCCGACGGCGCGGCTGTTGATGCCGTTGGTATAGAGGCCGATGCCACTCACGATATTGTGGCCGCCCCTCGGCGCCTCGAGCAGAGCGCGGGGCGCGCCCGGACCCTGGAATGCGGGCGTGCCGTCGGGCAGATCGAACTGAGTCATGCTGGGGTGGAGGCCGATCAGCACGGTGTCCGGACGCAATGTCAGCGTGTCCGTGACCAGGTAACGCCCCATGGGCACATACAAAACTTTGTGTTCCGCGATCGCTGTGCGAATGGCGGCCGTGTCGTCGGTGACGCCATCGCCTTTGGCTCCGAGGGAATGCAGGTTCACCCAGGTATCGGCGGGCGGAAGCGGCGGAATGGCGGGCGGCCCAAAAGCGGGCAGCTCTGCAAGCGGGCGCGCGTCGAAGCTGGTGCGAATCTGTCCCCAGTCGCCAGGACCCTGCATGGTGAGGCCGTGGGTGAAGGTGCGAACTTCGTAGTTTTCGCCGGGGCCTCGGATGGCGCGGCCGCTCTCGCGGAGAAGAGCAAAGGTGCCGACGTGGCGGCAGGCGGCGTGCACCACGTTGATTTCGGTGCGCGCGTTGTTTTCGTCGCTGATGGTGATGGCCGGACCGGAAATATCCTCGAAGCGCGAATTCTCAACCCAGAGCTCGTCGGGATAGCCGGGGTCGATGGAAATGGCTTCGGGAACGTTGCGGAACAAATCGTGCGCCAGGGTGAGTCCGGCCTCATGCTCCTCGATGGCTGCAACGCGCTGTCCCTCAAAGGAGGAATCCAGCAAGGTGAACTGCCAGCCTGGGGAGGGCATGCCGGTGACGATGCCGTAGTCTCCGCCGTAAAAATGCAGATCTTCAGCCTCGTTGCCAATGTCTTTGAGAGCCGCCAGACCTGATTCGATGTGAAAGTCGATGTGAGAGAGATAGCAATGCTGCGCGACGTGGAAGCGGATCGCCACCGCGGCGGGATTGCCTGTGCCCATCTCGAAATCCACATTGCTCATCGCCGAATAGAAGGTTCCGGGGTTCGCATCGGGAATGGTGTTGTTGGGCGGGACGGTTCCGGGCGTCGGAGGCCGATTCGGATCCTGGGGGAAATGCCAGCGCTCGTGAATGCTGCCGGGGCGACCACCAGCGAAGAAAAACATATAGCCGAGATCGGTCTGGTACCCCGGCGTACGGTCGGCCAGCACGAATACCGGGCGATGCGCACCGTATCCGATGATCCGGACTCCAGGCCAGACATAGATGGTGCGGGAAATCCGATATCGGCCCTCGGGGACGAAGACAATCCCCTGCACGTGCTCCGTTTCCACCGCGTCGATGGCCTTCTGCAGAGCCGCGCTGTCGTCACCGACTCCGTCTCCGTGAACCGGAAAGTCCGGGCTGCCCAGGTAAATGGCCTCGGGATCGTCGAGGCGGAGCGGATAGACCGACTGGGCGCAGGCGGGAAGGATCAATCCCATCAACAGCACCAGCCCCGATGCCTTCCGAGCGATTCCCACGGCATTTCTCCACAAGTGGATGTACAGGCGCGGCGACTGCAGGGTCGGCGCGGCGCGTCCCACACATTGAGCTACGCAGCGCGCCGTTGTCAAGAGCGCAAACGATTGCCTGCGGATCGGGATTTTCGCTCGCGTGCCGCCAACGTCTCCGCAGTCTGCGATTGACAAGAGGGCAGGCGTGCTGTTTTTATCGTGGGCGGGCATCAGCGCGGCGCTGGACGAAACTGACGCAAACGATTGTTTGCCCACGTTTGTCGTCTTCCGACGTTCGCTGGCCCCCGGCCCCGCTGCACCAGCATTCGATTCGATGGTGTCCCCATGACGACGAAACTCACTTTGCTCTTTCTGTCCGCGCTGATTGCTGGATCCGGCGCGGCTGCTCAGGCCACGCCACCGAATGCGCAGCTTTGGCTCACCACCGTCAATCGCTCCGCTCTGCTCGCCCTGCAGGATACGCAGATTCCGTTCACGGAAACGGCAACCTCCGAGCGCACCATCGAGGTGAACGACATGGAGCAGTACCAGTCCATGGAGGGATTCGGGGTGGCTCTGACGGGCGGAAGCGCGGAGCTGCTGACGCGCATGACGCCTGCGCGCCGAAGCGCACTCCTCAACGAGCTGTTCGCGCCCCAGGGCGACGGCATTCATATCACCTATCTTCGGGTGAGCATCGGATCGTCGGACATGAACGACCATCCCTACACCTACGACGATCTTCCCGCGGGGGAGACCGATCCGGGTCTGGAGAAGTTCAGCCTCAACATCGACCGCGCCAGTGTGATTCCGATGCTGCGGGAAATTCTGGCGATCAACCCGCACATCATGATCCTGGGGTCGCCATGGTCGGCGCCCGCGTGGATGAAGACGAACGATAATCTGAAGGGCGGCCATCTGAAACCCGAGTATTACGGGGCGTACGCGCGGTACTTCGTGAAATACATCGAGGGCATGAAGGCCGCGGGGATCGACATCAGCGCGGTGACCGTGCAGAACGAGCCGCTGAATCCCAAGAACACGCCGAGCATGGCGATGTTTGCATCGGAGGAAGATGCCTTCATTGCGAACGATCTGGGGCCGGCCTTCGCGCACGCGGGCATTCATACCGGCATTCAGGTCTACGATCACAATCCGGACGTGCCGTCCTACCCGCTCTCCATCCTGGCCGATCCCAAGGCGAGCCCCTGGGTGGAAGGCACAGCCTTCCATCTTTATGGCGGAAGCGCCGATACTTTCACCATGGTGCACGATCGGTATCCGCGGAAAGACCTGTTCATGACCGAGCAGTCCGTGACGCAGAGTCCGAATTCCTCCAGCCTGAACATTGCCGAGCCGGTGGACGATGTGCTGATTGGCGCCACCCGCAACTGGAGCCGTAATGTGCTGTTATGGAACCTGGCGGCCGATGAGAATGCCGGACCGCATACCGGCGACGGCGGATGCGGTTTTTGCTGGGGCGCGCTGACCCTGGAGGGCGATCAGGTGACGCGCAACGTGGCTTATTACGCGCTCGCACACTTTTCGAAGTTCGTTCCGCCCGGATCATTGCGCATCGGCTCCAACGACCTTGAGCAGCTGGATAATGCGGCGTTTCTGACGCCGCAGGGCAAGATCGTTCTGGTTGTCTCCAATACGGGTAACTTCCCTTCTAACTTTGCTATTCGCTACCACGGCAAGATCGCACTGACCAGTCTGCCTGCGGAATCGGTCGGGACTTATGTCTGGTGACAAGCCGCAGCCATGCGGCAGGACCATGCGCCGTCAGGTTGCGGCGTCGTTCGGCGTTGCGATCGGCCTGATGTTTTTCTGCCCCGCGCCGCTCCGGGCCGCAGGAAGGCACCCTGATTTCGGTCCGAACGTAACTGTCTTCTCGCCGGACATGACGTCCGCTGCAATCCAGCAGGCGATCGACCGGGTCTATGCCGTACAGCAGCACAACGAGTTCGGCCCGCAACGAAATGCGCTTCTCTTTCTGCCTGGCGCGTATCAGGTAAACATTCCGATCGGGTACTACACAGAGGTTTTGGGGCTGGGTGCGTGGCCCGATGACGTGCGCGTCTCGGGCAACGTCCATGCCGATGCGGCACTGCCGCACGACAACGCAACCACGACTTTCTGGCGCGCCGCGGAAGGATTTACTGTCGTCCCTGCGGGTGGAACCATGCAGTGGGCGGTCTCCCAGGCAGCGCCGCTGCGGCGCATGCACATTGAAGGGAATCTGGTTCTGAATCAGAACCACGGCTGGGCCAGCGGCGGCTGGATGTCAGACGACGCCGTCGACGGCGTTGTGGATTCGGGCACGCAGCAGCAGTGGATCGCGAGAAACAGCGAATGGAAAAGCTGGACGGGCTCGAACTGGAACATGGTTTTCGTCGGCGATACGAATGCGCCGTCCGGCAACTGGCCTTCCCCGGCTTACACGAAGGTGGCGCGCACACCTGTCGTTCGTGAAGCGCCTTTTCTCATGGTGGACGCCCAGGGCAATTATTTTGTCCGCATTCCATCGCTGTCGACTGACAGCATCGGCATTACCTGGCGCGGCGGATCCACTCCCGGAGAATCCATTCCGCTCAGCCGTTTCTACATCGCGCATGCGGGCGTCGACAGCGCAGCTGCGCTCAACCGCCAGCTTGACGCGGGCAAGGATCTGCTGCTGACACCCGGGATTTACGATCTCAGCGCCCCTCTTCGGGTAATGCGGCCGCATACCGTGGTGCTGGGTCTCGGCTTTGCCACTCTGCGGCCGGTAGAGGGCACGGCGGCGGTGGAAACGGCGGATGCTGACGGAATTATCGTCTCCGGTCTGCTGTTCGATGCCGGTCCAGTGGAATCGCCGGTCCTGCTTCAGGTCGGAGCCGCGGGAAACCATGCGCGCCACGTCCGCGATCCCATCTCTCTGCACGATGTATTTTTTCGCGCCGGCGGCGCCGCAGCCGGCCGCACAAAGATCAATCTCCTCATCGACAGCGACGACGTGATTGTGGACCACACCTGGATTTGGCGGGCGGATCACGGCGCCGGCGTCGGCTGGGACATCAATACCAGCCGCAATGGCCTGGTGGTGAACGGCGATCACGTAACTATCTACGGATTGTTTGTGGAGCACCATCAGCAGTACCAGGTGCTGTGGAACGGCGAATATGGCCGCACTTACTTCTATCAGTCGGAGATACCGTACGATCCGCCCGATCAGTCGAGTTACAGCAGCGGGCCGGGTGTCGATGGCTGGGCCTCTTACAAGGTCGCGGACCACGTGAAGCACCATGAGGCCTGGGGTCTGGGCATCTACAGCGTATTTCTTCATCCGGACGTCAACCTCACCCAGGCGATCGCGGCGCCGCGCACTCCACAGGTGCGGTTCCACGACATGGTTACCGTCAGCCTCGGGGACCTTGGGTCAATCGACAGTGTCATCGATCGCACCGGCGGCGCCACCTCCATTCATCCGCGTGTGATTCGCAGGGTCACTGCTTTCCCATAATTGGCGACCCGGCGGACGTCCGTGCTCAGCCGTGCTGGAAGTCGCTGACACTGGTCTCGGCGGATTGCCTGATATGAGCGCACAGGTTGGCCAGTCGATCCGGCTGGTAATCCCTGGTGGCACGCGCGAGTTGCGCGCGACAGTCGACTTTGATGCCTGGGTTGGCAAGCTACGCCACCGGCACAAGATCGTCGTTTATGGAGATCAGGAACTGGCGCTCGAACGAGACGCGTCGATGCGGCGCATCATCCGAAACGCACGCGTGCGGGGCATAGCGGCATACAGGGGCGTGCAGTGGCGGATGATTCACTGTGAGTATCGGCCATCTCGCTCTCTGACTGAAGAGTTTTCGCCGCAGAGGAATTACCGACGGGCTGTTGACAGGCAGACGGCCGGAGCATAGAACGGAATTGAAGACTGGCAGGTGACGGAGTTCACCTTTAACCGCTGTCCTTCTCCTTCCGAGCTGGACAGATGATGACTCCTGACAGGGGGGTGCCCTGTTACGGAGACATGTCTGTAGCGGGAAATCCCAAGACAACCTGAAACCTGAGTTCATGATGCCCATGGGTTCGGTGTATTTTCTGTTCCGGCTTCACCCTTGGTGCGGGTTCCTTCGCGCCTCTGCGCCGCTTTGTTCCTGGCGCAGCTCCATTCACGTCCTTTTGACTCGCGGCCGTAGGGCCGGGAAAGCGTAATCGCTATGTCTGAAATCGCAAAACTGGAAGCATTGGAAATCCTGGATTCGCGCGGCAATCCCACGCTCGCCGTCACGGCAACCCTGGCCAACGGTGTGAAAGCCACGGCCAGGGTCCCCTCGGGAGCCTCAACCGGCAAGCGTGAAGCGGTGGAGCTGCGCGACGGCGACAAGACGCGGTACAGCGGCAAGGGAGTGCTGAAGGCAGTCAGCCATGTGGAGGGAGAAATTCAGAAGGCGGTCCGCGGATTCGATGCGAACGACCAGAAGGGGCTCGATAAGAAGCTCTGCGACCTCGATGGCACGCCGAACAAAGGCCGCCTCGGCGCCAATGCCATTCTCGGCGTCTCCCTTGCCGTGGCTCGCGTGTCCGCGGAAGATCGCGGGCTGCCGCTCTATGCCGCGCTGGTGGAGAAACCCGCAAACCTGCTGCCGACGCCGGGCCTGAACGTTCTGAACGGCGGCCGCCATTCCGACAACAGCGTGGACTTTCAGGAATTCATGATTTCGCCAGTCGGGGCGCCCAATTTCCGCGAAGCCCTGCGAGCCGCGGCGGAGACTTTTCACGCCCTCAAATCGGTTCTGAACAGCAAGGGCTACAGCACCGCCGTTGGCGACGAGGGCGGCTTTGCACCGCAACTAAAGTCGAACGAGGAACCCATCGAACTGATCCTCGAAGCGATTCATCAAGCAGGTTACCAGCCGGGCGAGGACATCATTATCATGCTCGATCCGGCCGCCAGCGAACTGTACAGGAACGGCGCCTACGAATTCTGGAAATCGGATAAGAGCAGGAAAACCTCCGACGAGATGATCGCGCTGTGGAAGAGCTGGCTGAAGCAGTATCCGGAAATCTGGTCTCTCGAAGACGGCATGGCCGAAGATGACCGGTCTGGCTGGCAAAAGCTCACGCGGGAACTCGGAGACAAGATTCAGCTGGTGGGCGACGATAACTTTGTCACTAACCCGGCGCTGTTCCAGCAGGGGATCAAAGACGGAATTGCGAATGCCATTCTGATCAAGCTGAATCAGATCGGCACTGTGACCGAGACGCTCGACTGCATCGCGGTCGCCCGCAAGCACGGATACGGCGCGGTGATCTCGCATCGCTCCGGGGAAACCGACGACACCAGCATCGCCGATCTCGCGGTCGCGTGCGGCATGGGCCAGATCAAGACCGGCTCGGCCAGCCGTGGCGAGCGGATCGCTAAATACAACCGCCTGCTGGAAATTGAGCGGGAGCTGGGTCCGAAAGCGAAGTACGCTGGCGCCGGTATTTACGAACGCTGGAAGCATTCGGTTCAGGCATAAGCTGTCAGACGGGTGTTGGAGTCCACCGCAATCGCTCACGGGCAAATGACTCCTGCAAGCTTCGAACACCTGGAGGAGTCATGCCCCAACCCGAGCCGGACGATGCCAGGAGAAGGCGATTTGCCGGGGAGCTGAACGGCCCCCAGCAGAATCGCCTTCGCGTGTCCTGCCATTACATCGACAAGCTTCTCAGCGACATCGAGCACGTTCTGCACCAGGCCACATCCCAGTCGCCATTCCCTCGCTACCTGATTGACGTCTCGCCCGCGCAGGTCCGTGTGGTGGAGGACCACATCCGGCGGTTGCGCGCTCAGCTTTTGCGCGCTCTGGACTGGCAGCACATGAAGCCGAATCCTCCCGATATCCCGGCAACGCGCGCGGTTCTGACCGATCTTGCCTTCATCGATATCGCGATTGAAGAGCTGCGCCCCAGTTACATGCGCGGTTCGGGCGCGGTTCCGGAGGATGCCGTCGATGAATTGAAGGGGGTAGTCCATGAGCTACGGTCGCTCGTGGAAGCAACGGAGCGGTATCTCCGCCAGGAGCTCGGTAACGACCTGGAGTCGCGCCTGCGGAACCTTGAGGAGACCGGATACGACGTCGCCCTGCTGCGCACCATCGAGGAAATCGCGACCCGCCACGGACTGGTGGAGTTCCGGCCACGCATGGCCGCGCTGGCTTCGCGGCTGGAAGACGATAGCCTGGAGGTTGCGCTCTTCGGCAGAGTCAGCAGCGGAAAATCCTCGCTGCTGAACGCATTGCTGGGCGCCGACGTCTTGCCGGTGGGAGTCAATCCCATCACCGCGGTTCCTACAAAGCTGCGATACGGTCCGGCTCCCCGCGCGGCCGTGAGCTTCGGCGACGGCCGGAACGAGGTGACTGGCATCGACCAACTCGCCTCCCTGGTCACCGAGCAGGGGAATCCCGGCAACCGGCGTAATGTGGTGGGCGCGCTCGTCGAGGTTCCCTCGCGCCGGCTAAGACAGGGAATTATTCTGGTGGATACACCGGGTCTGGGATCGCTGGCCAGGAGAGGAGCCGCCGAGACGCTGGCGTATCTGCCCGCCTGCGACCTGGCGCTGCTGCTGATCGACGCAGGCACCACCCTGAACGAGGAGGATATCGGTACGCTGCGGCTGCTCTATGAAGCCGGCATTCCGTCTCTGATCCTGCTCAGCAAAGCCGATCTGCTGACCGAGGCGGACCAGCGCCACGCTGTCCGCTATATCGAGGAACAACTGCAGAACGAACTGGGGATTCACGTCCACGTTCATCCGGTCAGCTCTGTGCCCACTGCTTCCGCGCTGCTCGATCGCTTTTTCGAGGGCGAACTGCTGCCCCGCTTCGAGCAGGCAAGGGCTTTGCGCGATGCTTCCGTGGCCAGAAAAATCGGCGCTCTCCGCGAATCGGTGATGGCCGCGCTCGAAACCTGCCTGGACCGAGCCCGGCGCATTCCCGAGGAACAGACCATCGATGCAGCAGCGATGGAGACGCGGCTGCGTCTCGTGACCGGGGAGATCGGAGAACTGCGCACCACCCTGGACCGGGCCTGGCTCGAATTTGGAGAGTCGCCGCAGCGTGTACTGGAACAGGC
This sequence comes from Acidobacteriaceae bacterium, assembly GCA_049671725.1. Lineage (GTDB taxonomy): Bacteria > Acidobacteriota > Terriglobia > Terriglobales > Acidobacteriaceae > Palsa-343. The sequence goes on along the minus strand of JBATVK010000106.1, from coordinate 119,943 downwards.
GGCGGAACGCGCCGTTCATTGCAGCCGTTCCGGACAAACGAATTCGATCTCAGGCATCCAGCTCTCCGAGTGGCTGCACGACATCGTGCAGGAATTTCTTGCCGGCAGACTGGAACAACTGCGCGGCGCGCTGGACCGGGCCGTCGCCACGCTGCAGGAAGTCGCCCGGGAACTGGAGAGCAGCGAGGTGCCGTCCGCCGAGGAGGTCGATCGCCTGCTGCGCGATGCTCCTCGCTTTGAATTCGCTGAAATGCCGGAGGAGATTCATGCCGTACGCTGGAAGTGGCTTGGAAAGGGCGCGCTTCGATCTGCGATCCGGAGCCAACTGCGCCGGAGCATCGAATCCCCTCTGACGGAGCAACTGCGCCTGTATGGCCGCGCGCTATCGCAATGGAGCGACCAGATGATGAAGAAGCTGGAAGCCCTCCTGAATTCCTATGCCGATGCGTACCGGATCCAGATTCAGCGGATCAGCGGCCATTCGCGGAACTCCGCAGACCTGCCGGCAATGGAAAGCGACCTGCACCGGCTCCGCGAATGGAAGATGGAGTCAAATTCGGATGTGGTGAGAAAACGGGCCTGATTCAGCTGAAGGAGAAAGGGACGTTGCAGAAATATTTCTATATTGCGGTTGGCGGCGCACTCGGTGCACTGGCGCGGTACTGGGTGGGAGTGTTTGTCACCGGCCGCATGGGAACGAAATTTCCCTACGGCACCTTCGTTATCAATATGACGGCGTGCGTGATCATTGGTTTTTCCCTCACCTTCCTGAGCCGGCGAGCCGGACTGAATCCGGCGTGGCGCTACCTGGTTCCCGTGGGCTTTGTCGGGGCTTACAGCACTTTCTCCACCTATGAGTGGGAGACGCTTTCCACGTTGCGTTCGGGCGCTTTTTTGCTCGCTGCGCTCTATGTCTTCAGCAGTCTCATCCTGGGCCTGGTCGCGGTATGGTGCGGAATCGTGCTCGCAGAGGTTGTCGGATGAGAAAGCGCAGCCAGTTTGTCCTGTATCCGTCGAGTGTGCCGCTGCGCGGTCAGCCGCGCTGCCCAATTTCTCGTTGCCCATCGGGGCCTGCGCCTCTAAGGAGAAGATCACGATGCTGAATGCCGGCAAGGCAGTGAAGGTTTCCATCTATCTGAGCGAGGGATCGACGCACCACGGCGCGCCGACCTACTCCTCCATTCTGGATTTCCTGTTTTACCGCGGTGTTTCCGGCGCAACGGTGCTGAAGGGAGTGGCAGGTTTCGGCGCGGATCATCGTATGCATACCTCGTCCACCGTCGATATTTCCGATCGCCTGCCCATCAAAATCGAATTTATCGAAACCCGGGAGCGCGTGGAGGAGTTGCTCGGCAAGCTCGAGGATCTGGCCGGCACCGGGATGATCGAGACTCATGAGACCACGGTGGTGAAGCCGGCCCGGCAATCGAAGGCGAAGAACCTTCCCCTCCCCGCCCACCAGAAGATCGAGGGCAGGGCCCGCATGATGCGAATCTACATTGGCGAGTCGGATCGCTGGCGCGACAAGCCCCTGTACCGGGCTCTGGTGGAAGCCATGCGCGCCAACGATGTCGCCGGCGTCACGGTTTACAAGGGCATCCTCGGCTACGGAGCGCACCGGAGAATTCATAAGGACAAGCCGCTCCACCTCAGCCGCGACTCCTCCATCATGCTTTCCGCCGTCGACACGGAGGAGAAGCTGCGGGAGTTTCTGCCCATCGTCGAACAGATGGTTGAGGAGGGTCTGGTGGTTCTGTCGGATGTCGAGATCATTAAATACGCCCATCGGCCGATCGAGGTGGATCTGGCCGATAGCAGCAATTCCGGGTCGTTAACAAAGTAAGGGGGCCGATATGAGAGAGGAATTCAGGGCTCGTATGCTGCGGATTCACTTTGGAGAAAGCGACAAATGGAAGGGGAAACCGCTGCATGAGGCCATTGTCGCGAAATGCCAGGAACTGGGCATAGCAGGCGCCATCGTCTACCGAGGCATCGAGGGATACGGGACAAGCACACGCATCCGGCATTCCAGCCACTGGAAGTTCTCGCCGGATGCCCCGATCATGCTGAGCATCATCGACAAGGAGGAGCAGATCGCCAGGCTGCTGCCCCATCTGGAAGAAATGGTGGACGAGGGCTTGATCGCCATGTCCGGCGTTGAAGCGATCCGATTTTCCCGTTCGGAAGAGGTTCAGCCAAAAGCGTAACGATCGATGCGGGAATTCGCGAGCAATTCGGTGGTGCAGGAGTACGTCGGCCATGCGGCTGAGGTATCGGTGACTGTGGATGGGGCCTCTCGCCTGTTGCAACTCGCCGAGGTGGCCCTGGAACTCGGTTCTGCGCCTGTCGCCGAGGAGGCGCGGGAACTCGCAGCGCGCGTTGCCGAAGGACGTTTTTATGTGGCCTGTATCGGTCAGTTCAAGCGGGGAAAGTCCACCCTGCTCAACGCTCTGGTCGGACATGAAGTCGTTCCCACTGGGTTTATTCCGGTCACCGCGGTGCCTACTGTGGTTCGGTTTGGCGATCAGCTTCGGGCGCGCGTTCGCATGCGAGATGGATCCTGGCAGGACGTTGACCTGCCCGACCTGAAGGAATACGTAACCGAGGAACGAAACCCCGGAAACCAAAAGGGCGTGGACGGCGCGGAAGTATTCGTGCCCAGTCCGCTGTTGTCCTCCGGCATGTGTTTTGTCGACACGCCCGGCCTGGGCTCCGTGTTCACCGCGAATACAGCAACCACCCGGGCGTTCATTCCTCACATCGATGCGGCCTTGATCGTGGTCGGAGCCGATCCGCCGATTGCCGGCGAGGAGTTAGCGCTGGTGGAAACAGTCGGCCGGCGGGTTCAGGACTTAATCCTGGTGATCAACAAAGCCGACCGCACCACCGATCCGGAGCGTGCCGCGGCGGTGAAGTTCACGCGCGACATTGTGGAGAAGCGGCTGCACCGTCCGATGGGCGACGTCTTTCAGGTCAGTGCCGCCGAACGGATGGAAGGCCGCGGCCCGTTGCGGGATTGGGAAAAACTGCTGGCGAGCCTGCATGACCTTGTTGAAGACTCGGGCAGAAATCTCGTTCGCGCCGCCTGCGACCGCGGCCTCCTGCGCCTGAGTGAACAGCTGCTGTCGATCATCAGTGAGGATCGTGAGGCGCTGCAGCGGCCAATCGAGGAATCCGAACGGCGCATCGAGCTGATGAAACAAACCATCGGCGAAGCAGAACGCTCGACGCGCGAGCTAAGCTTTTTGTTTATGGCGGAGCAGCAGCGGATCTCGGACCTCCTGGTTGAACGGCACCGGCGGTTTCTCCGTTCCTCATCGATGAAAGCTGAATGCGAATTTCAACAGTCGCTATCTTCCGTACCCCGCGGCTTTGGCCCTCGTTATCGGCGCCGGGCGATGCACCTCGCCCAGGAGATCGCGCGCAGCAAGGTCATGCCCTGGCTCAGGCCGGAACAGGAAGAGGGCGAGCGCCAATATCGCAGCGCGGCCCTTCGATTCGTGGAGATGGGCAACAACTTTCTGAAACAACTGGCTGATGCCGGCCTGAGCGAACTCACGCGGATGCCGCATGCGCTGGATCCGGAGAGGGATTTTCGCGTCCGTTCACGGTTCACGTTCGAGGACTTCATTGGAACCGCGCAACCTCCATCGCCGCTGCGCTGGCTCAGCGACGTCTTTCTGCCGATTGTGGGTGCACGCAGAATCATCACGAACGAAGCGCGGGAATTTCTGCGCCATCTCCTGGAAGTGAATTGCTCGCGCGTGCAAAACGACATTCTCAATCGCATTCAGGAGAGCCGGGACCGTCTGGGAGTCGAGATACGCAAGCTGTTGCACGAAATCAGCCGTATTGCGGAGCAGGCTCTCGACAGGGCTCGGAAAGTCAAAGAAGAGGGAACTCCCGCCGTTCAGTCGGCAGTCGAACGCCTCAACCGCCTGGAACGCGAGGTTTCCGCGCTTGTCTGATCTTGTTTCGCGTTGCTGGTTGTCGATTTCTGTTCGTTCAGGTATTCGCTAATGGTGAGCACTGCTCTTCAGTCGCCGGACGCACAATACCTTGCCGCCGTCGATAGGACGGAAGAGCTGGCGAGGCTGCGCGCGCAGGCGCAGAAGAAAAAGTCCATGCTGGTTTTTGGCCCGGAGGGGGTTGGCAAAACGCGCTTGCTTCTTGCCTTTGTTCAAACGCAACCCTTCGCCTTGTATGTTCCGCAGATTCGCTCACCGCGCGATTTCATGATGGCGCTCATCCAAAGTCTCCGCCATCTGGACAAACCAGAACTACGGCTGCCGGCGAGCACGAACTCGTTCAGCGCCCGATCGCTCAAGGGAATCGTGCAGCGGGCGTTAGCGGAGTTGCCTTGCATGCTGGTGCTCGATCACCTGGCGTCGCCCTCTCGCGTCGTCACCGGGATTATTAAGGAGTTCAGCGACTACGGGCGCAGGCCTGTCTTCCTTGCCGCCCGCACGCCGCACATGGAAGACATCGGGGCCCTGCAACCGATGTGCGCTGATCGCTCGGAGCGGCTGGAGATCCGGAACTTCACGCCATCGGTCGCTCTCGAATTCGCGCGGAGAGAGGCTGAGCGAAGAGCCCTGTGGGCCTCGAACCTCGAATCGACGTTACATTCGCTCGTCGAGTGGAGCGAGGGCAATCCAGGCAGCATCCTGCAGATGCTCAGGATGGCGGACCTTCCCGGGTACCGCATGGGCGATCAGATCAAGGCGCACGTTCTGTATCTTGATTTCAGGATGGGGCGTCCCGAGTAACGAACTTACGGGTGGAGTAAATCCCGGGCTCAGTTCTCCGATTTCGACCATTGGCTCGCCTGGGGCATCCTGTTCCGCCCTTATCACGCGGATCGGACTCCGCACCCAGACGAAGCATCCCAGCGAACCCGGCCTGCAGCTCGCCAGCTTGCTCTCCGGATGGATCCGCACTACGCCGCTCAAAGCACTCCAAATACCGTCGCTGGGCAGCTGACGACAACAGCCTCTGCATTTCGCCCATCGTCGGGACACCCGGTTACGATGCTCTAGCCGAAGTTCGGATGGTTGACTCCTTTCCAGTATGAGTGGGCTGTTACAGGCCCGATAGCTTTACCGTGCCAGCGCGCGACGGCAAGAAAACCATTGATTTCTTTGGGCCGGGCTGCATATACTCACCGGCACATCACTGTATCCTTCAATAGCTCTCCGGTTTGTTGCGCATGGGTACCTTGAATTCCCCGTTCCAGGAGCAACTATGCGGGAAGTGTGCGCCTGTTACCCCTCACCGAAGACCAGGCTTATTGGGGCTGTTCTTGTGGCCGCAGCCATGGTTGGCGCTTCTCTGATCACCGGCTGCTTCTCCGCCAACTTAGGAAGCCAGAACGCTGCCACTATCTCTGCCTCGAGCAGAACCATTCGTGTGAACCAGCAGTTGCAGCTGAAAGCCGACGCCGGCGCGGAGAGCCTCAGCTTTTCCGTGAACGGCATCCCCGGAGGTAATGGCGAAGTAGGCACGGTGAGCAGTGCAGGCGTGTACACCGCTCCGGCGGTCATTCCCAGTCCGGATTCGGTGGTGATCACGAGCGTCTCGAAAAGCTTTCCGAAGGCAGCGCAGGGATCGGTCACGCTGACGATCTGGAATCCGATTCCGGTTCTCTCCAGCGTCAGCCCGTCGGGTTTCTCCGAGGGAACCACGACGGTAGTGGTGAACGGATCGCAGTTTGTGTACGGCGCCCAAATCAGCTGGAACGGCGCCATGGTTCCCACGACCTATGTATCGGACTCACAACTGGTGGCGTCGATCTCGGCGACGGTTCCAGGCACCTATCCGCTGAATGTGACCAATCCCAATCCCGGATCGGCCAGCGCCTATCCACTTCCGCTCAAGGTGGAACCTGGGCAAGTGGTGCTGCAACTCTATCCGAATTCCGGTTCCGACGTCCGCGTAAGCAACCAGATAACCTTTGGGCTGACGATCAACGGGACCGACAATCCGGGCGTCACGCTGCAGGTGAATGGAGTTCCTGGCGGCAATGCACAAATTGGCACCGCGGCTTATAACCCGGACGGAACGATCACTTATACCGCGCCGGCCGTAGTTCCCACACCCAGCAACGTCGTCGCGCTCAGGATCACCAGCGTCGATAACCCGGCGGTATCGATCGAGCAGGACATCTCGGTCATGAATCCTATCCCGATACTTATGTCGGCCACGCCGATGTCGTTCAATCCCGGAGCGGCGACGGTGGTACTCCGGGGGCAGAAGTTCATCACCGGCGCGCAGGTGCTGGTGAACGGGACAGCGACCCCCGCCACGTTTGACAGTTCGACGCAGTTGACGGCCAACCTGAATCTGACTGAGCCGGGCAATCTCGATCTGCAGGTGCTGAATCCGGCTCCCGGTCCGGCGGCTTCCGCGGACCTGATTGCCCTGGTGAACGGCGATCCGCCTGTGCCGGTGGTGGATCCCGACGATGCTGCGCGCTTTCTGGAACAGGCCACCTTCGGCGCCACCGACGCCGACATCCATCATCTTTCCATGATCGGGTATCAGGCGTGGCTGAACGAGCAGTTCGCCATCCCCCCGACACCGCAGGTTCCCATGGTGCAGCAGGAGCTGATGCTGAATAATCCGCCCTGTGCCAGCGGCAATGTGAAATGCAATGCCGCGCTCTTCCTGCAAAACAGTTCGGATGAGCAGTTCGTGCAGAATGCCTTCTGGCAGCAGGCGATTACGGGTAATGACGAGTTGCGGCAGCGGGTGCGCTACGCGCTCAGCGAGATGCTGGTGGTTTCGAGCAACAACTCTTCCGGCGTGCAAAGCTACCCCCGCGGAGAAGCAAACTACTGGGATACGCTCGGCGCCGATGCGTTCACGAACTTCCGCACCATCCTCCAGGACGTCACGCTGAATCCGGAGATGGGCATTTTCCTCTCCATGCTGGGCAACGACAAGGGGAACGCCACCACCGATCCGGACGAGAACTACGCGCGCGAAGTGATGCAGCTCTTCACCATCGGCCTGTATCAGCTCAACGACGACGGAACGCAGAAGCTGGCTGGAAACGGGCAGCCGATCCCGACCTACTCGAATAACGACGTGATGGGACTCGCCAAAGTCTTCACTGGCTTCAGCTGGAACATTCCCGGCGACAGCAGCGAGGCCGGCTGGTCGAACTGCTGTGCCTATGTGGGACCGGGCTACGGCGAAGACCTGCTGCCGATGACGAGTTACTCCGACCATCACTCCACGGAGGAAAAGGACTTTCTCGGAGTGACGATTCCAGCAGGGAGCTCGGACGCCGATGGCGACCTCAAGACGGCTCTGGATACGATTTTCAATCATCCCAACGTGCCGGCGTTTGTCTCGAAGCAGCTCATCCAGCACCTGGTGACCAGCAATCCCAGCCCCGCATACGTTGGCCGGGTTGCAGCCGTGTTCAAAGACGACGGCACGGGCGTCCGCGGAAATATGAAGGCGGTCATTACCGCCATCCTGCTCGATCCGGAAGCGCGCGATACTGCCACTTACTCCGGCAATCCGCAATATGGCAAGGTGCGGGAGGCGTTGCTGCGCTACACGGAATGGGCGCGCGCCTTTACCGCCCAGTCGCGAACCGGCTCCTTCGACATTCAAAGCACAGAAGATCCCATCTATGGGCTGGGCCAAATGCCGCTGCGCTCGCCTACGGTCTTCTGGTGGTTCAGTCCCGGATATGTACCGCCCGGCACCAGCATCGCCGCGGCAAATCTCACGGCGCCCGAAATGCAGATGACCAATGTATCCACGGTCGTCGGCTATATCAACTACATGCAGAGCGCCATCGGCGCCGATGCTGACTCCGGCCCTGACCTGTTCGCGTCCTATGGCACCGAAATGGCGCTGGCCGCAACCCCCGATCAGCTGGTGGATCGGCTCAATCTGCTGCTGATGGCTGGAGAGATGAGCAGCACGCTGCAGTCGCAGATTGTGGCCGCGGTGGACGCGATTCCCATCCCCGGCGGCGATCAGAACGCCATCGACGCCGCGCTTGCCAATCGCGCAAGAACGGCTGTCTTTCTTACCATGGCTTCGCCAGACTTCAGCGCGCAATTTTAGCGAGGATACGATGAACCGATACGAGCGATCCCGGCGGCAATTTCTCAAGACGGCATCCATGGCCTCGATGGCAGGTTTTGCGGTCAGTCCGTTTCTGCTCGAGCTCAACGGACTGGCGGCTCTGGCGCAGGACAGTCTCGGCTCGGATTACCGCGCCCTGGTTTGCGTTTACCTGCAGGGCGGCAATGACGGTCACGGAACCGTGATCGCCACCGACCCTGACTCCTTCGCAGCGTTTACCCAGGCGCGTTCCGGAGCCCCGGGTCTCGCGTATCCGCTGAGCGACCTGCTGCCGATCGTGCCCAACACCGAGCAAAGCGGCCGCACCTTCGCGCTCAATCCTTACCTCAGCGGCATCCAGAATCTGTTCAACGCCAGCCGGGCTGCCATCGTGGTCAATACGGGCACGCTCGTGGTTCCCGCCACCAAAGCGCAGGTCAATGCTAACTCCGTTCCCCTGCCGGACTCGCTGTTCTCGCACTTCGACCAGACCGCGGCATGGCAGGCGATCGCCTCGAACCTTGGCAGCGGCGAGCACACCGGCTGGGGCGGCGCGCTGGCCGATCTGCTGGAGAGCATGAACGCAAATTCCAACTCCATGTTCACGTGCATCTCCACTGCGGGGAACGCGTTGTTTCTCGCGGGACAAACATCGTTCCAGCTCAACGTTACCTCTGCGGGTCCTATTCCGATTTACGGCTTGTCCCAGCCCCTGTTTGGGCAGCCGGCGGGTTCGAGCGCGCTCAGTTCGATTCTGAGCGCCGACGAATCGAATCTCTTCGCGAAAGAGTACGAGGTCGTTATCCAGCGCTCCATTCAGGCCCAGCAGATGCTCGCGAGCGCCATGCCTCCGGCGGGAGCGGGCGGCGTCCCCAATCCGCCTCAGTATCTCGACCCCGTCTCGCTGAAGCTCATGGACAATCCGCTGGCGGACTCCATGCAGACCGTCGCCCGCATCATCGCCGGGCGCGGGAGCCTGGGAGTGACGCGCCAGATCTTCTATGTCCAGCTGGGCGGCTTTGATACCCATAACAACCAGGCCGCAACGCATTCACAGTTGCTGACGCAGCTGGCCGCAGCCTTTGAGTACTTCGACGCGCAGATGACCGCGCTCGGCCTGGGCTCGCAGGTTACGTCGTTCACCATCTCGGACTTCGGGCGCACCCTCACGTGCAACAGCAATGGCACCGACCACGGATGGGGCAGCCACCATTTCGTCGTTGGCGGCGCCGTACAGGGGCACGATGTGTATGGCCAGTACCCCGTAGTCGGCGTGAACCAGGCCAACGATGTGGGCGCGGGACGCCTGATCCCCACTACGGCCGTTGAGCAATACGCCGGCACCCTGGCGCGCTGGTTCGGACTCAGCGACGGCCAGATCCGCCAGGTCTTTCCCAATTTCGCCAACTTCGGCTCCGATCCCTACCTGGGCTTTATGAACTCGCCGTCCTGATGGCTGATTCTGCCTCCGCAACCGCAGGCGATCGGGCCGGTTCGTCCACCGGAAAAAACCGGTGCGGCGTTCCCCGGCGTCTGGCAGGCACTTTGGAGTGATATAGTTCGGTCTTTCGGCCAGTCTCCCAGAAAAAATCAGCCAGGAGAGTTCAATCGTGAAACGGATCCTCGTGCCTGCCGGTGCCTTTCTTGCCTTCGCAATAGCCGCCCTGCTTGCCTTGCCCGTCGGAGCTCAAGGCCCCGGCAATCTGTCGGCGCAGGCGCTGATGAGCAAGCTGAAGTGGCGTTCCGTTGGGCCGTACATCGGCGGCCGCGTGGTTACCGTCGCCGGTGTTCCGGGGCATGACAACCTCTTCTACGCCGGAACCGTGGGCGGCGGCGTGTGGAGAAGCACCGACGAGGGCATCGAGTGGAAGAACATCACTGACGGCAAACTCCCCGGGCTGAGCGCCAGCATCGGCGCGATCGCGGTGGCGCCGTCCGATCCCAACGTGATCTATGCGGGCACGGGAGAAGACGACATCCGCAACGACATGATCCCCGGCGACGGCATTTATAAGTCCACTGACGCGGGGAAGACCTGGGAGTATTCCGGCCTGCGCGAAACGCACTCCATCAGCGAAATCATCGTCAGCCCGAAGGACCCAAACGTGGTCTACGCGTCGTCGATGGGGCACGTTTTCGTTCCCGGACCGAACCGCGGCGTTTACAAATCGACGGATGGCGGCAAGACCTGGACCAAAATCCTCTTCGTTGACGACAAGACGGGCGCCATCGATCTGGTGATGGATCCGAATAATCCCGACCTGCTCTACGCCACCATGTGGCAGGGGCAGCGCATGCCATGGGGACTCATCAGCGGCGGTCCGGGCAGCGGCCTCTACAAGACCACCGACGGCGGCGACCACTGGACCAACCTTACGCATAATCCGGGGCTGCCGACTGGGACTCTGGGACGTATCGGGGTATCGCTGGTGGCCAGCCAGCCGGACACGGTCTATACGATTATCCAGGCCGACGAGGGCGGCGTCTTCCGTTCCGACGACGGCGGCGCTACGTGGAAGCGCGTGAACGACGAGGCCAGGCTGCGGCAGCGCGCCTTCTATTACATGGCGATTTTCGCCGACCCGAAAGATCCCAACACCGTCTACGCCCCCCAGGTGGATGCGCTGTGGGTTTCGCACGATGGCGGCAAAACCTGGACCAAACTGCACACACCGCACGGCGACAATCACGTGGTGTGGATCAATCCCGACCACACCAACATTCTCCTCGAAGGCAACGACGGCGGCGCCACCGTGTCCACAGACGACGGCAAGACCTGGAGCCCGGACCACAATCAGCCCACCGGGCAGTTCTACCATGTCAATCTGGACGATCAGTTCCCTTTCCACATCTATGGCGCGCAGCAGGACGAAGGCTCGTTTGAAGGGCCGAGCGCTGACAGCGGAGGGGCCATTCCCCTGGATTCGTGGAAGAGCGTGGCCTTTGGAGAGAGCACCTTCACCGTGCCGCAGCCCGGCGATCCCAACATCACCTATGGCAGCGGTTACTACAGCATTTTCGTGAAGGAAAACATGAAAACGGAGCAGATGCAAAGCGTCAGCCCGTGGCCGCTCTACAAAAGCGGAGCGTCATCCGACGAGCTCAAAGACCGCTTCGGCTGGACCCATCCGATTCTGTTTTCACCCGCAAATCCGAAGGAGCTGCTCGTCTCTTCGCAGTACGTCTTCAAAAGCGACGACTACGGCATGACCTGGACGCGCATCTCTCCCGATCTGACGCGGAACCAGCCCGCGACGGAAATTCCCAGCGGCGGTCCCGTCGATCTGGACCAAACCGGCGCTGAGGTCTATCCCGAAGTCTCCGCGCTGGCGGTTTCTCCGCTGGATGGCAACCTGCTCTGGGCCGGCTCCGACGACGGGCTGGTGCATGTGACCACGGACGGCGGTAAGACCTGGCAACTGGTGACGCCGCCGGGCCTGCCCGATTGCGCCGTCAGCTCCATTGAACCCTCCCACACGGATCGGCAGACTGCTTATCTGACCGCATGGCGCTACATGTGGGACGATTTTCGGCCCTATGTGTTCAAGACGACGGACCTCGGCAAACACTGGACCTCGATCACCACGGGCCTGCCCGACAACGAATTTGCTTTCGACATCCGCCAGGATCCCAACGACGCGAACCTGCTCTTTCTGGGCACGTTCAGCACCGTCTACGTGAGCTTCGACGGCGGCGCGCAATGGCAGCCGCTCACCCTGAACCTGCCCACTGCCGAGGTGCGCGATATCGCGATCAACACACGCCAGGGTGACGTGGTGGTGGCCACCCATGGCCGAGCCTTCTGGGTGCTCGATAACCTGGCCCTCCTCGAACAGTTAACGAAGAACCCGGCCGTCGCCGCTGACAGCGGCTACCTCTTCGCGCCGGAAAAAGCGTGGCTCACTCACTCGTATGGCGCTTCGTCGAGGCCGCGCCCCGGCAACGGAGAGAACCCTCCCTTCGGCGCGACCGTTTTCTTCCACATTCCCGCAGGTTACGACGGCAGCACGCCGGTGACGCTCTCATTCCAGGATGCGCAGGGCAAGCTGATTCGCAGCTTCACCCTGCATCTGAAGACGGCGCAGGAGAAAAAAGAGGAAGCTGACCAAAAGGCTGGAAAGCCGGCTCCGGATCGCAGCGGTGAGAGCGCCATTCAGCAGCGGCAGGAAGCCGAAGCCAGACTAACGGCCATTGAGCCTGGCATGAACCGCTTCCAGTGGGATCTGCGCTATCCGCCCGCGGTTGAAGTCAACGGCTACCATTCGCCGGAAGCCGCCGGAGGTCTCGACTATTCGGTCGACGGTCCGCTGGTACTGCCCGGCACGTACACCGTTGTCCTCGATGATGGCGGGCAAAAATCTACTCAGACCTTTACCGTCGCACTGGATCCGCGGCTGCATGCCACCCAGCAGGATCTGGCTGCGGAGCTATCTCTCGTGAATCAGATCCACGACGACATGAGCGCGCTCAACACGGACCTGAACCGGGCGCTGGCCGCTCGCGACAAGCTCACCGCCTCCAGCGGCTCTCAGGCATCGAGCACTCTCGATGCTCTGAACCACGAGATCGACGACGTGGTCCAGATGAAGATCCGCTCCAGCGAGGGCGATACCATGCACGAAGCAAGGCTGCACTCGTATCTGGCCTACCTCGCGGCGGACATAGAAGTGGCCTACGACCGCCCGACCGCTGCCCAGTACCAGGTTTTCCGCGCCCTCGATCAGCAGACCAAAGCTGCGGAGCAAAAGCTTCAGTCGCTGACCGCGGAGGCGGAAAAAGCGGCGATGTAACCATCCCGACACTTCAGGCCGGCCGCCTTCCCTTTGAAGGCGGCCGCCCCGATCAGAATGGGTTATGCGCGAAGCACCCTGGCTCGGTCTTCACCGAGGTCAGCACTTGCGACTTCGACGTGATGGTGCGGCTGTAGCACTCACCGCGCGAATTCCTCCAGGTGTAGGTGCCTGTCGACTGGCTGCCGCTGTTCCCCGTGAATGCAAAACTGGGGCTGTAATTGATCACATCCGTCGAGTCCACTTCGTTGCTGAAGCTGCTGGTGTAGCGCGGGAACCGATTGTAGCCCGCGCTGGCATTCTTCTCGTCGCTCTGGTGAACGGTCGTCGTCTGTGAGTAACTGCCGTCGGCGTTTTCGGCGAACAGGTAGTCGATGTTCAGCGGATATTCGAAAGTCTCCTCGCTGGTTGTCGCCAACCAGCCCTGCTGCGTGGTCGTGGTGGAATGCACCGAGGTCAGCTGCTGCACGTTCTGCTCGTCGGTAGTCGCGTTCACCACGAATTGCTGGTTGTTGCTGAAGTCCACATTCTGCGTCACGGTCGTCACCACCCGCCCGTGCGAGGTATTCACGTAACCGCTGATGGTAAAGTTGCGGTTCGATGTGGTCAGAATATTTCCTGTCGAGTTGCCGCTCGCGTCTGTCGCGATGTTGTTCTGGATCTGCGGGTTTGGCGCGGCCGCCAGTGAGTTGCTGATCAGCCCGCCGGTGGTTCTCTCCTTTCCGTGATCGAGATACACCAGCAGATTCGCCGTCGCCAGGAAGTAGCCGTTTGCGTTGTATACGCTCACCGCCACCGTATGCGTGTCGCCATCGCCCAGCACCCCCGCGAACGGAGTCAGATTCACGCGGTAAGGCACAAACTCCAGCGTCTGCACGCCGGTGATTGGCTCCCATAGAAACGGATCGATGCCGCCCGTAAAGATCCACGGATACACCGGCGCCACGCCCGCCGGATTCCCGTCAATCGAGACCTCGCCCTCGCGAAACGCGGTGTTTCCGCAGCTCTCCAGCGGTCCCGTCTCATTATTCGGGACGCAGAAATACCAGAATTCGTCACCAATCTGGTTTTGCGTAATCACATCCAGATAGACGCTCTCCACGTTTTCCGGCAGGTTCAGTGTCTGCGTGATCTGATCGCTCCCCGTATTCAATGTGCCTGCGTCACCCCCGGTGCCGTTCACCGGAATGACGATGTCCGGAACCGGTGGCGCGGGATTGCGAAAGTCCGCCGGATAGAATTCCAGCGCCGCGTTCGCGTAAATGATCCCGTTGTAATTCGTCCCGTCATACACGCCAACAAAATTGCCGAGGTTGGCCTCGCCCGTTTGTGCCGACTTAAAAATGGCCGACAGATCCGTCACGTCGCGTTCCACATGCCACGATGGGCTCAACGCAGTCCGCGGCTCCGCCGTCGTGCCGTAATAGATATTGGCGTGGCCCAGATAAAACGCGGCGCTGCGATCGTACTGCGTGCCCGCCGTCACCGTGAAATCGGCGGTGAACACGACCTTCGCCCAGGGTCCCGGACAGGACGCGGGTGGGGTGTAGTCGTAGGTCTGCGGTGTGTAGTTGTCGAATTCCATGTTCTGAAACAGCTGCACCACGCAGGGCTTCGTGCTGGGGCGTGGCACCGTTGGATCCGCTGTGGCGGGATTCGACGACCCGACCTGCGGCGTGGAGGGGACAACGACCACCTGCGCATGCATCGTCCCCGCTGATACGAACAGCAGAGCAATGGCCGGCGCAATCCATCGCCCCGGAATGTGAGAGAAAAGCCTGGATCCTGGCATGTGGGTCTCCTTGTATGGCTCAGGTTTCCGGGGCGCTGCGGTGGGTTACTGCTCGTTCCAGTGCTCCCGGAAACGATCAGAAAATGCGCGGAAAGCATACCATATGGATCAAAAAATGGGCTACCTTGATCAGTTTTCGCTTTTCATCAGACAGACGATTCCCCAGGTCCGCGGTCCACTTGTTTTCGGGCCGTGGGCCATTTGGCGCTCGCAGAGCACCTCACTCCGTTATGGCTGGGTGTCGCTCAAAGAGGGTGGCGCGTCCGCCGCCGCCGCTCCCCAGGAGTGATTGGGATCGGAGCCCAGAGTGAAGTGCAGTCTGCCGCCGGCCGCAATGTCGGCAAAGGAAATCCAGTTCTTCTGCTGATCGTGGCCATTCAGCTGCACCGCCTGAATATACGGGTTTGCTTCCGGATCTGCGGACGTCGCGATGGTGAACGTCTTCCCCGCATAGGGAGCGCTCAGGTGCAGCACCACCTTTGGGAACACCGGGCTGACCAGCTCATACGCCAAACTGGCCGGATCCACGCTGTAGATGCCCATCATGCTGAGCACCGCCCACGACGACATTTCCCCGCAGTCGTCATTCCCAGGTACGCCGTCAGGAGCGTCGGTGTAATTCTCCTTAAGAACCCGGCGAACCACGCGCTGGGATTGCCACGGCTGCCCGGAGAAATTGAATTCGAAGGGAGCTTCCAGGTCCGTCTCGTTGTAGGGGTTGTAATACTGCCCGTACCAGCCCGGCTCTTGGTAGTTAAAGAACTCGGTCAACCGCTGATTGAACAGATCCGGCCCCACGGCGCGAATCACCCACGCCAGATCCGCCGGCTCGAGCCATTGATAATGCCAGCCGCTTCCTTCGATGAACCCATGCCCGTCCTCGCTCGGATCGAATTTCGGAACCCACGCGCCGTCCGCGTTGCGAGGGCGGAAGTAATGGTCCTGCTGGTCGAAAACGTTGCGGTAATCAAGAGCGCGCTGGTACAGCGTCTTCGCATCGTCGGTCTTGCCCAACGCCTGGGCCAGGCGATAGAGCGAGGCATAGGCAACGGCGTCTTCCTGGATCTGCGAAACCGACCCGTAGCTGATCTTGTCGTTCGGTACGTAATGGATCTTGTTAATCCAGTCGATGCCCGCTTCGCCCGCATAAGGGCGCCCGGAGGGAGGAGCCTCAGTCGCATCCTCCAGCATGCCCTTCCAGCCGGCGTCCATGTCGAAGCCATGCAGTCCATCCAGCCACGCCGTGGCCAGCACCACGGTGAGCGGGCTGCCTGCCATCACGTTGGTGTAGCGGTTGGTCTGCGGCCAGCGGCCTACCCAGCCTCCCTGCTGATACATGAGCACGACCGACTGCGCCATGTCCTGCATGCGCTGCGGATCGACCATCGCCACCAGCGGCATCTGGCTGCGGTAAATATCCCAGCCTGAGTAATTCGCATAGACCTCATGCCCGGAGGCGACATGGTGGATCTGATCGTCGAACCCCCGGTAGCGGCCGTCAGCGTCGCTGGAGATGCTGGGCGTCATCAGGCTGTGATAGAGCGCCGTGTAGAAGACTTTGCGCTCGGTGGCCGTGCCGCCGGAAACGTCGATGACGCTCAGCGCTTTGTTCCAGGCTTTCTGCGCTTCCTTGTGAATCGCCGCAAAATCCTTGCCCGCGGACTCGGCTTTCAGATTGTTCTCCGCGCCGGCGAGGTCGACATAGGAGATTCCGATCTTTGCCGTGATGGTCTGCGCGTGCGATGCGGCCGGCCACGTCGCATAGGCGCCAATCCACTGGTCATGCGTTTCCTGCGACGCGGACCGGCTCTTCGCCGCGATCGTGCCCGCAGCCCCGTAGGGAGCGCCGCTCCAGGTGCCGTACGCTGCAAAGGGCTGGCTGAACGTCATATCGAAGTAGACCTTATAGGTCTGATGGCTGCCGCAGAATGCATCGTTCTCCACATATCCCTCGATCTGCCGGTCGCCGACCACGCGGACAGAAGCAGCCATGGTGTGATCGAGCGTGTGGCTGATGGGAACCAGGACATTGGCCGGCTTGTCCGCGGGAAATGTGAACTGGGCGATCCCGGTGCGATCCGTGGCGCTCAGTTCGACGTTCGTATCCCAGCGTGCGAGATGCACGCGATAGTACCCAGGCGATGCGGCCTCATCGCTGTGCGAGTAGGGCGACTCAAAATCGACGACCTGGGTCTGCACCGGCCCTGTGGTCGGTGTGAAAAACACTTCGCCCTCATTCGGGCAGCCGACGCCGCTCATATGCGTCATGCTGAAACCCTGGATGGTCATCTGGTTGTAGTGATAGCCAAAGCCGTTGTCCTCTGTATCGGGACTGAGCTGCACCATGCCGAAGGGTAATGTAACTCCAGGAAACAGATTGATCGTCCCACCCGGACCACCGCCGGTGCCGATGAAGGGATCGACGCTGGCGATCAACCCTGAATCCGTGCTGTTCTGCGCGACGAGGGTGCATGTGAAGAGCATAAGAATACCGAGTACCGCCGAAGACACTGCGAGCACACAGCCCGTCGAAAATCGGCTCGGAGGGAGCGTGCGTCGAGCGCGCCGATTCCGGGCTTTGGCGATTCCCCGGCCAGACGCTGTATCGCTCGCACGAGATGAGCCGGAAAACGACGTGAAGGGGCCGCGGAACGGATTGAGCATATGCATCTCCTGAGTTTTCGGTTTTGATTGTGCCGGGCAGAAACCCTGAATCGACCTGGAGCCGAAGCGCGAACGTCGCCCCAACCTCACTGGGCGCAGCGTTAGTGTATCGTGAGCCGAGATATAAAAGTCCGCATCGCGGCGGACCGGCAAAATCGATCGCGGACAAGGTGCAACCCGTTCGCCGGCCCAGCCTTCGATCGAAATGGTTCAGGCGGTCTTTGCAAGGGAGCGCGCCTGCGACGTGGATTCACGCACCATCAGCTCCGGCTGCATCACGATCTGCGCCGGACACCGCGCCGAGGGGTGGGCGATGCGCCGCAGCAGAATTTCGGCGGCCGTGCGTCCCATTTCGAACAACGGCTGGCGCACCGTGGTCAGGCTGGGCGTGGTAAATCGCGCTCCCACCACATCGTCGAAGCCGATCACCGAAATATCTTCCGGCACCCGCAGGCCGACGTCCCGCAGGGCGCGGATGGCTCCGAAGGCCGACGTGTCGTTGAAGCAGAAGATGGCGGTGAAGTCGCGCCGATGCCGCAGCAGTTCCGTCACCGGCTCATAGCCCAGCTGCGGCGACCAGGTGTTGGCTTCCAGCGTCATGCAGATTGCCGGGTCGATCGCAATACCCATTTCCCGAGCCGCGCGCGCAATGGATTGCCAGCGCTCGTCGGTATCCGCTGTGAAATTCTGCCCGCGCATAAAGGCGATGCGGCGATGGCGCAGATCGCGAAGATGGCGCAGAGCGAGCACTGCCGCGCGCTCGTGGTCCAGCACCACGTTCGTTACATTCTTTGCCGCTTTGTGGCCGGACACGGAAACGATAGGGACGTCCACGTCGTCCGGAAGCGGCGTGTTGACCAGCAGCAGACCCTCAACCGCCCGCTCCAGCAGCATGCGCGGGTATTTCTCCAGCAGGTCCGGCTTCCAGTAATGTGAGGCGGTGAAGTAAAAATAGTGCTGACTGACAAGGTGCTGCTCCACCCCGTTCATCACCAGGGTGAAATACCCTTCGCCCAGCTCCGGAACAATCACCCCCACAGACATGGTGCGGTTCCGGCGCAGCGATCGCGCCAGGTAGTGCGGCCGATAATGCAACTCCCTGGCCGCCTCCAGGATGCGGGCGCGGGTTTTGGGAGGGATGCTCTTCGCGGCCGGGGACCCGCTGATGACCACCGAGACGGTAGTCTTGGAAAGCGAAAGGTGTTCGGCCAGCGTTCCCAGCGTCGCCCGCGGCTCGCCATTTGAGGCCTTTCGCTTCATTTCCCCCCTTTGAAATCTCCCCGGTAATTCATCTTACGGGACCCGCCGCAAAAATTGATTGACAGCGCGGGGGCTTCGCACTATTATTCTCGCGGTTTACAGAATCGATTCTGTGAACAGATTCCGTGAACCGTTTCTGTAGCATACTTCGGAGGATCAGATGAGGCAAGCGATAAAAATATTCTTCCTGCTGCTGGCCGCCACGATATGGACCGCGGAGGCCCGCGCACAGTCGGACCTCGCTTCCATCGCAGGCACCGTAAGAGACACCAGCGGAGCCGTGATTCCAGGAGCGCTCGTCCAGGTCACCAATACCGGGACCGGCGAAATCCAGACCGTTACTACAGATGGTCTCGGCTTTTACCGCGTCGGCGACCTGCCTGTCGGGAACTACTCGGTCCGCTTCACCAAAGCCGGTTTCGCCGCTCTCGACCGTAATGGCGTCACGCTCCTCATCAGCCAGGTCGCCGAAATCGACGCTGTCCTAAAGGCCGGCGGAGCAAGCGAAACGGTGGTGGTCACCCAACAGGCTCCCATCCTGCAGACGCAGGAATCGACTGTTGGAACCAACCTCGACAGCGAGGCGGTCAGCCAGCTGCCTCTCAATGTCCAGGGCAGCCGCAACCTCTCAAATTTTCTCTTCGATTATGTGCCTGGCGTGGAAGGCTCCGATTACAGCTCCCACATCGACGGCGGCGTGGCCCTCACCAAGGAAGTCCTCATCGACGGCACCTCGGCCGTGTCCCAGCTCGGCGGCTACATCAGCGAATCGCAGCCCCCCATGGAAGCCGTCCAGGAATTTGAAGCCGATACCGCCGGCATCACGGCGGATGCAGGCCGCAGCGGCGGCGGCGTCTTCCGTTATGAGCTGAAGTCCGGCAGCAACGACCTGCATGGCTCGCTCTTCGGATTCCTGCACTCCACCGATCTGGACGCCCTGAGCGCCTCGAACCGCCTCGCCGCCATCACCGATCCGGCCAATGCCGACGCCTACCTGCGCAAGAGCGATTCGCTTTCCGACTGGGGAGGCAGCTTTGGCGGCCCCATCGTCAAAAATAAACTGTTCTATTTCGGCGCCTTCGAGCGCTACATGCAGTCCATGTGGTCTCTGGGCGCCAACAGCCGCACCGTGCCGACCGATGCCATGATGGGCCTAGACTCCGGGGGCAATGCCACCGCATACGCCGATCTCAGCCCCATGCTCTCCACCAGCGTCCCGGTCCTGACCTATGGTGGGACGCCCGCTTACGACGACTGCGGCAATCCCATCTATCGCGGCGCCATCGTTGACCCTGCTACCGCCACCGGCGGCTCCTTCGGCTGCGTCTTCGTGAACAATCAGATTCCCACCAACCGAATCAGCGCCAAAACCCAGCAGATCCTGCAGCTCTATCACAAGTACTACAAGCCGGAATCCACGCTGCCGCAGAACGATGCGGGGCCGGGGTATCAGCCCGATCCCTGGTTCCACAACACGCAAAGCAGCATCAAGATGGACTATAACTACAGCCAGAAGCAGCACATCGCCGGCTCCTTCTACTGGGATAATTACCCCCGTATTAACGCCGATCAGGGCGGCGTCTGGTCGCCGACAGCCGCGGATGGCGGCCCCATGGCGAACTCCTACTGGCATAACACCACGGCGCCGGGTGCGCGGCTCAGCGATGCTTATATCTTCTCGTCGCACCTGGTGAATACCGTCTATGCCACCTTCAACCGTTTCCGCAATCCCAGCATTGCCGTCTCCGAGGCGGGACACTGGGACAGCGCGCTTGGTCTTCTCAACGGGGCCGGCAACTTCCCGCTGATGTACTTCGACTCGGGGATGTACTTCGGCGGCGCGAATTACCAGAACGGCTGGAACTTCTCCCCGGTTGGTTCTCAATACAACGACTACTACGCGGGCAACACCTTCATCTACAGCGATGAGGTGGACTGGACACACGGGCGCCACAACTTCAAATTTGGCGCCGAATTCCGCGCCATGCAGTTCAACTATCATACTGACGTGGGCACCTTCACCGGAGGTTACCCGATCATCTTCGATCCCACCTCAACGGCGCCCGCCTGGTACGATTTCAACGCCTACGATCAGATCGGCAACTCCTTCGCCAGCTTCCTCCTCGGCGATGTTTATAACGCCGAGAACAACAATCCGGACAACGAGTACGGCCGGCGCAAAGCCTTCTCCGTCTACGCCGACGACAATATCCGCGTGAACCCGCGACTGACCATGGATATCAGCCTGCGCTGGGATTACAACAACCCGTACAAGGAAAAGTACGGCCACTGGTCCAGCTTCGAACTGAACGACCTCAACCCGGTCACCGGGGAGATGGGCGCTTACGAATATCTCACCAGCGGCAGCCAGTCCTTTGAGAAGCGTCAGGACTGGTATAACTACGCTCCCCACCTCGGCGTCGCCTGGAAGATCGACGACAAGACGGTGCTGCGCGGCAATATCGGTGCGTTCTTTGCGCCGCTCAATCTCAACACCTGGGGAGGCATTCCCTATCAGCAGGCTGGCAACGTCGGCTTCCACCCCGTCACCCAGGAAGCCAACTTTAACTGGGACAACGGGTATAAGCCCACTTCCGTTCAGGTAAAAACACCGCAGTATACGCAGTCCGATGTGGTCAGCATCGATCCGCGGGCGCTCACCCCCGGCAACACCCAGCAGTACAGCATCGGGGTGCAGCGAGAGCTGGGCCGTGAGTCCAGGATCGACGTGAACTGGATCCAGAGCCACAGCTACCATCTGCAGAGCGGCATCTTCCAGACCAACCAGCCGAAATTCTCCGACTACCAGAACTATGTCGTCACCGGAAAGTTCCCCGCCAGTTACAACGGTTATTGGGGCGGCGCGGGGCCCGGCTGGGAGGGCCTGACTCCTTATCCGCAGGCAGAGGCCGGCTATGGTCCACTGCTCTCGGTGGGAGACCCTCTCGGCAATGGCGATTACAAGAGCCTGCAGTTTACCGTTATGCGCCGCGTCCAGAACGGGCTCTCCCTGCTCGCCAGCTACAACTGGTCGCGCACCCATGGCGACATCGACACGGACTTTCAGGAACTCTGGGGCACCGGGTCGTTGCAGAACACCTATGACCTGAAAGACGAGGCGAAGGACATTGCGGACTTTGACGAAACCCACATCGTCAAGGGCTACATCATCTACAATCTGCCCTTCGGCCGCGGACGCCAGTTCGGATCCGGTGTCAGCTACCTCACCAACGAATTCATCGGCGGCTGGGCGCTGGATGGCGACTTCCACTACGATACGGGAACGCCCATCTCCGTCCACTCAACCAACTACTATGAGGGCTTCAACGCGGTTTATGCCAATATCTCCACAGGCTGCAGTTTGACAAAGGGCAGTCCAAAGCTCTTCAGGCAGTGGCTCAACACCAGTTGCTTCTCCAATCCGAATCCCGGCGCCTTCGGCGGACCCGCACCGGAACTGGGCAATGGCGGCAACTTCCAGTCCCAGGTGCGCAATCCAGGCCTCGCCACGGAAGACCTGGGCGCTCACAAGAGCGTCGTGCTCGGGAAGGAAGAGCAATACAACCTCACCTTCCGCTTCGAGATGTTCAATGTCTTCAACCGCGATCAGCTCGGCGGACCCGACACCAACATGGGCGATGCGACCTTTGGCCAGATCATCAGTTACGGCGGTCTGGGCGGACGCGTCGGTCAGTTCGGCGCGCGGTTCACCTTCTGATGCTTTACCCGCTCCGGGCAGTTCCACGCTGCCCGGAGCTCCTCTCTGTGTACCTGGAGCCACGCGATGACGACTTTACCCACGATTCTGTCCGGTGACCATCCTCACCGCAGCCAGCCGCTTCCGCGCCTGTCCCGATCCGCCGGGGTTTTCTCCGTTGCGCGCTCCCATGTCCTGGTTCTGTTCTGCGTCGCTGCCGCCATGGGCTGCTCCGGTTCCAGCGCCAATACAGGCGGAGGCGGCGGGGGCACACCACAAACGGCTACCCCGGCCATTGCCACCACGGCCGCACAAGGCGGCGCGCAGATCGTCACCCTCAGCGACACCACTTCTGATGCGACCATCTACTTCACGCTGGATGGCAGCACCCCGACTGTCAGCTCGGCGCAATATTTCGCGCCGCTTCTCGTCGCATCCAACGAAACGCTGCGAGCTGTCGCCATCGCTGCGGGCGACACCATCAGCCAGGTTGCAACTCAGGCGTTTTCGCCCAACATCGCCTCCGGAACCCTCGTCTGGAGCGACGAGTTTTCGAATTCCTCCAGCGCCAATGCTCAGCCTAACCCTTCCACCTGGACTTACGACTCCGGCGCCGGCGGCTGGGGCAATCAGGAACTGGAAACTTACTGCTCCTGGGGCTCGTCGACATCGCCGTGCAGCACTGCGAACCCGAACACCTATGTCGGCACCGATGGCTATCTCCACATCGTCGCGCAGCAACCCTCCGCGGGAGTCTACACTTCCGCGCGCCTCAAGACCGAGGGGCTCTTCAGTTTCATGTACGGCCGCATCGAAGCGCGCATGCAAATCCCTGAAAGCCAGGGACTATGGCCGGCGTTCTGGCTCCTCGGGAGCAACATCGCGACCGTCGACTGGCCTGCATGCGGCGAGCAGGACATCATGGAGCACATCAACGCGCCCGTGCCTGACTGGGTCGCGGGCTCGCTGCATGGCACCAACCTCAACCTCACTCAGGACTACCCTGGCACCACTGGACAGACCTTCTCGGCGTCCGACTGGCACGTCTATGGAATGATCTGGACCAAAGGCGAGATCCAGTACTACATCGATTCGCCGTCAAATATCTACGCCACCTACACGCCCTCCAGCCAGAGCGGCGGAACATGGCCGTTCGACTCCGGCAGCGGCGCGTTCATCATCCTCAATCTCGCCGTGGGAGGCAACTGGCCCGGCTCGCCGAACGGTACTACACCATTTCCCTCTCAACTGCTCGTCGATTACGTCCGCATCTATACAAACTAACTAGCCGCGAGCCGATTGTCCCGTCTTCTGCATACACGAACCCGCCGATGAGCCGCGGGTACGACTTCCGGCGCAATCTTTGACGCCCCGATCGACTCGATGAGCCGCGACGATTCACGCCGTCCCGGCCCAACCTGGACTTCCCGCTGGGTGGCTCTGCCTATTTCACAACCCCGACGTACACTCCTGTAAGTGGTGCCTTTCCGGCGCAGTTCCCTGCTCCTCCGGCGCCGGGTGTCGCGCGCAACTCGTTCAACGGGCCCAATTATCGCGACCTGGACGCCACGCTCACGAAGGACTTTGGGCTGCCTAACAACCGCGTGCTGGGCAAGAATGCGGTGCTGGAGCTGCGCGTAGACGCCTTCAATGTCTTCAATGCCGTCAACCTGAACCCGGCCAGTGTCGATACAAACATCCAGGACTCGACGATCGGGCAGGCAAGCAGTGCAATGAGTGCGCGCATCGTGGACATGCAGGCGCGCTTCAGTTTCTGACTCCGTCGCTGCCGAGTCCGTCTCCGGGCACCCCCTTGTGACTCTTCCAGTGGAGTGGAAGAATGGGTCCGTCTGAGCAGTGAACCTCTGGATCCCGGTTTAGGAGAACGTGATGCGATCGAGTCTGCCTTCCCGAGTGCGAGTGCTCGCAACCCTGGTCCTTCTCAGCCTCTCCGCTCTCTGTGCAGCGAGCGCGCAGGAGACCGTTTCCATCGATGCGCACGCCCGCACCACTCCCTTTCCGCACTTCTGGGAGGAGATGTTCGGTTCGGGACACGCCATTCTTTCGCTGCGCGAAGATTACCGGGAAGACCTCCGCTCGGTGAAGAGCGTGACGGATTTTCGCTATGTGCGCTTCCACGGCATTCTGGACCGCGAAGTCGGCAGTTATAACGAAGATGAGCATGGCAATCCGGTCTATAACTTCGCCTATGTGGATGAGATTTATGACGGATTGCTGAAGAATGGCGTTCGCCCCGTGGTCGAGCTCAGCTTCATGCCCATCAAGCTGGCTTTTAATCCACTGGATCTCCACGTCTTCTGGTACCACCCCAATGTATCTCCGCCAAAGAGCTGGGAGGCCTGGGACGCCTACATGACCGCCTTCGCGCAGCACCTTGTCGATCGCTATGGTATCGATGAGGTCTCTCAGTGGTATTTCGAAGTGTGGAATGAGCCGAATATCGATTTCTGGGGAGGAATTCCGCGTCAGGAAAGCTATTTCGAGCTCTACGCTCATACCGCGCGCGATCTGAAGAAGGTGAACCCTCGGCTGCGCGTCGGCGGCCCTGCCACCGCTGCCGCTTCCTGGGTGCCGGCATTTCTTGATTACGTCGCGAAGAACAATGTTCCCATCGACTTTGTCTCCAGCCATGGATACGCCGACGACACGGTCGAGAATCTCTTCCACACAGATGAAAACATTCCCGAAGACGATCGCGTCTGCCGGGCCATCGAGAAAGTGCAGAATCAGATTCTGGCCTCTGCCAAACCCAACCTGCCGCTGCTGTGGACTGAATGGAACGTGCAGGGCCAGGATGATTCGCGCGACACGATCTTTGTCGGCCCCGCGCTTGCCAATACCACTCGCCAATGCGATGGCCATGTGACGATGATGTCGTTCTGGACCTTCTCCGACGTGTTTGAAGAGGACGGCCCCATTGCAAAGCCCTTCGAAGGAAACTTTGGACTGATCGCCAAGGGCGGTATCAGGAAGCCGAGTTACTATGCGTTTGACTTGCTCCATCAACTGGGCGATGAACGCATCCCAGTCGACTCGAACGATGCAATTGCCACGCGAGCTTCGGATGGCTCCCTCCGCGTCGCGGCCTGGAACATTGTGGATCCAGGCACGCACGGCGCGACGCGCACCATGCGGCTCGTCTTCTCCGGCGTGCCCTCGGATGCTCTCGTCTCGATCGAGCGCGTCGACAGGGATCATGGCAATGTTCTGCCGAAGTATCGGGCCATGGGCAGCCCCCTCGATCCGACTCCGGAGCAGGTGAAGGAACTGAATCGCGAGACGGCTCTGGGGCCGCCGGAGCAGACTCACCTCGACGGCGGCGCGCTGAGCCTCACTTTAACGCCAAACGCTCTGGTGCTGGTCAAGGTGCGCTGAGCCGGTGTTCGGCTCCTGCGAACCTCGCCCGCGGCACACTCCGCCTCCAGCGTTATCGCCGCCTCGTTGCGTTTGCGTGCGCCTGGGTCGCAACCTATCATAGGAAGCCATGCCTTCCCTTACCCGTCGCAGCCTGTTGCAGGCAGGCCTTGCTTTGTCCGCCAGCAGTTTGGTTTCCCGTTCGGGTCTTCTCCACGCTGAATCCGTTCCTGACTCCGGTCAGAGCACGACCAATCAGGGGGACGCGGTTGCACCGCGCCAGAAGTTGCTCTTCGACTTCGACTGGAAATTCATGTTCGGTAACGCAGACGACCCGGGGCGCGATCTCGGCTTCGGCAGCGATCAGGGAGATTTCTCCAAAACCGGCGGCTTTGATTTCGCCCAGCCGCACTTCAACGATTCGGCCTGGCGCTCGCTGAACTTGCCCCATGACTGGGCTGTAGAGCTGCCTTTCGTGGACGACGCTGCACTGGAGAGCCACGGCTTCAAACCACTGGGACGCAGGTACCCCGAGACCAGTGTCGGATGGTATCGGCGCGTATTCGATATCCCCGTCGAAGACGCGGGCCGGCGCATCGTGGTGCTCTTCGACGGTGCGTTTCGCGACGCGCTTGTTTTCGTCAACGGCTGCTTTATCGGGCGCAACGATAACGGTTACGCGCCCTTCAGCTTCGACCTCTCCGACTTTCTGAACTACGGCGCCCCCAATGCGATCACCGTCCGCATGGATGCAAGCTTTGGCGACGGATGGTTCTACGAGGGCGCCGGCATCTACCGGCATGTATGGCTGATCAAGTCCGATCCGCTGCACCTGGGTGAGTGGGAGAGCTTCGTGCGGCCCGAACTGAAAGATGACGGCGCGCTGCTTTCGCTGGACACTGCAGTGCGCAACCGAGGGCGCCAGACGGAAACTGCACGCGTCCGCTGGGAGATCTTCGACCCCGAAGGGCACCCGGTGGCGCAGGCTGCAGCGTCACCGCAGGCGGTGAATCCGGATGGCAGCGCTACTTTCTCGGCCGCCGCGCGCGTTCCGAGCGCGCTGCTGTGGTCGCCGGAGACGCCGCATCTCTACTCGGCGACAGTGATCGTGGAAACAGACGGGCAAGTGCGGGACGGCGAGCGCGTCAGCTTCGGAATCCGCAGCATCGCCTTCGATGCGAACAAGGGCTTCTCACTGAACGGACATCCCGTGAAAATCAAAGGAACCTGCAACCATCAGGATCACGCCGGAGTGGGCGCTGCACTGCCCGACAACCTGCAGGATTACAGGCTTTCCGTGCTGAAGGCGATGGGCGGCAATGCTGTGCGCACTTCGCACAACATGCCCACGCCCGAATGGGTCGAGGCGTGCGACCGCATGGGCATGATGATGATGTGCGAGACGCGCATGATGAGTTCCGGTCCCGAAGGAATAGCTCAGCTGGAAAAGATGATCAAGCGCTATCGCAATAGTCCGGCGATCATCCTGTGGTCGATGGGCAACGAGGAAGACGTTCTGCAGAAGGAAGAGCAGGGACAGATGATTGTTGCCGACATGGTGCGGCGCTCGCATGAGCTTGATCCGACGCGGCTATGCACGGCAGCGGTCAATGGCAGTTACGGTCAGGGTGTATCGAAGTCTCTCGATGTTGAAGGTATTAACTATAATCTTGGGCAGATCGATGACTATCATCGATCCCATCCTCAACAACCCCTGATCGGGTCGGAAACGGCGAGTACCGTCTCGACCCGCGGCGTCTACATCACGGACACGCTGCGCAACTGGGTGAGTGCCTACGACGTGAATAATCCACCGTGGGCCGAGTTGGCCGAGGAGTGGTGGCCGTTCTATGCCTCGCGCGAGTTCCTGGCTGGAGGATTTGCCTGGACCGGATTCGATTATCGCGGCGAACCCACGCCCTACGGCTGGCCCTCGGTCAGCTCCCAGTTCGGCATCGTCGATACATGCGGCTTTCCAAAGGATAACTTCTATTATTACAAGTCCTGGTGGGGAAAGGATCCCGTACTACATCTCTTTCCGCACTGGAACTGGGAACAGCGCGAAGGTGAGCCCATCCGCGTCTGGGTGCATTCGAATCTTGATGAAGTGGAGTTGCTTCTAAACGGCGCCAGCCAGGGGCGGCAGAAGGTGAAGCCGCTGCAACATCTGGAATGGTCGGTGAAATATGCTCCGGGAATGCTGGAGGCGCGCGGCTACAAAAACGGAGTGCTCGCGCTGACAGAGAAACGCGAGACTACCAGCGATCCGGTGAGCATTCGTCTGACTGCCGATCGCACCACCATCGATGCCGATGGCGAGGATATCGCCATTCTGCGCGTGGAAGCTTTGGACGAGCAGGGTCGTCCCGTGCCAACCGCCGATGCGCTGATCCATTTCACAGTGACCGGCGATGGCAAGCTGATCGGGGTGGGCAACGGCGATCCGAATTGCCAGGAATCCGACAAAGGGCCGAAGCGTTCGCTCTTTAATGGGTTGGCGCAGGTGATTGTGCAGGGCACGAAGACGCCCGGAACCATTACCGTAACCGCCAACCGCGGGGGATGGCAGCCGCCGAAGCTCGCTCCTGCCGCGCTGACGATTACAACGCGCAAAGTACAATTGCGGCCCGCGGTAACTTAGGTCCGCCGGATGATCAGGCTCTCCTGTCGGCCCGATTACCGCGCTGGCGAAGACTGCGCCGGCCGCAGATGCTTATCGAAGAACTCCGCGGTTGCTGTGTAGGCGGCCATCCAGTCGCGAAACAGCAAAAAGTCGTGGACCTCGTCCGGAAAGATGAGCTGCTGCACATCGACGTTCTGCTGGCGAAGCGCCGACGCTAACTGCAGAGTTTGCAGGAACGGCACCTCGTCGTCATCGTCGCCCTGAACTAACAACACGGGTGAGCGCCATGTCCTGACTGAAGCCAATGGCGACGACTCCCACGCAAGTTTCCAGCGGGCATTCGGGTCGACGGCGGTATCGGAGATCCTGAAGTTATCGGGATGATCGATATTCCAGTCGTGCACACCGGACATATCGGCTCCCGCTGAAAACAGATCGGATGCGCGGGCCAAAGCAAGCGCGGTGAGAAACCCTCCCCAGCTGCCGCCCCAGATGCCGATGTGCGCAGCTTGCACGTCGCAGCGGCTGCGCAGATACAGGCCTGCACCTTCCACGTCGCGAAACTCGCTCGCTCCGGTAGATCCGTATTGCAGAGCTTCGCGGAAATCCAGCCCATAACCTATGCCGCTGCGGTAATTGATGGAGAGTACCACGTAGCCTTGGCTCGCAAGATATTCGTTCAGCGCATAGGCATTGGAGTAATACCCCATATAATGCCAGCCGAGCAGCATCTGGCGCTGTGAACCGCCATGCACGAAGACCACCGCGGGATGGCGCTCGCAGGCCGCATCGCCCGGAGGAAGAAATAAGTCGCCGTGGATCTTCATGCCGTCGGTTGCGGAGTAGACAACGGGCTGCGGCACGATCATCTGTGCGGCCGGGAACGTCGCAGGGATCGCCTGCGGCGCCAGATCGCGCAGTTGGCCCGAGCTCGCGATGACCGCGGGCCGGATCGGGATACGCGCGTCGGAGCGCAGGACCGCTACGGTGCGATCGTCGCTGCCAAAAACTGGCTGCGTTTCAATGCCCTCTCCATGGGTGAGCGCGGTCGGCTCGCTGCTGGTCGCGGAGACTTCCCAGATATGGCGGCGCTCGCTGTCGCCCTGGTTGGAAGAGAAGACGACAGTCCTGCGGTCGGGACTGAATGCGGCATTCTCCACTTCAAACGCACCCGGCGTCAGCAGACGCGCAGAACCGCCCTGCGCGGAGACGGCATAGAAGTGCAGCCAGCCATCCTTCTCCCACGGAAAGATCAGATGCTGGTCCGCAGTCCAGTAAAGCTGGCTGTCCGCATCGAGAGCGCGGAAGACGCTTCCTTGTCCCGGATCGGCTTTCCAGAGCGTATGTCCCAGGCCGGTGGCCACGTCAGCAATGCGGATCGACCATGGCTGGCCGGTACGCTGCGGTCCATCGAACTCCTCATTCTTAAAGTAGGGAACGCGCACGAACGCAATCTGACGCCCGTCAGGCGACCACACGGGCGAGATGTCGTGCGAGGTTCCCGGATCGACATAGGTCAGCGTGTCAGCGCGCGGCGAAAACACTCCAATAAAACTGTGCGTGCCGCGATCGCTGACAAAGGCAAGCTGGGTGCCATCCGGCGACCAAATGAAAGAAGAGCAGCTTCCATACACCTGGATCGACTGCGGTGGCTTTGCGCCGATATCCGCCGGGCTTTCGTACCAGATCTGACCCTGCGAGAACCAGGTGACGAGATTGCCGGATGGAGAGAAGGTCGGCGAGCGGCCTTCGCCGACCTTGCGCGGCGCGCCCCCATTCACCGAAATGAGCCACACATCCTCTTCGGCGCCCTGCGGCAGATGCGCCGGGTTGGGCGCCATGTGCTCGGGATTGTCGGACGATCCGCCGCGAACATAAAGGAGCAGCTTCGCGTTCGGCGACCACGCCAGCTGGTGAAGCTCCTGGCCGTCGTCGCTCTCGTAACTCGTCACCTGACGGGACGCATATCCCTCGCCCGCGCGGAGAGCGACCCACACGTTTCGCTTTCCCTCCACATCCGCAACCCATGCGAAGGCGTCGTTCGCAGGGGCAGCCGTCAAATCCGAATTGAACGGCGCGCTCATCACCTCTTCGAGCGTGAAGGGCCCGTTCGCGTTAGATTGCGACAACGCAGGCGAACACAGCAGAGAGAGCAGAACAGCCGGCAGCAACAGTCGTGTCAGTGGGGACATCGAGAAAACAGCCTCCGAAAAATCGAGACGATTGTACAGGAGCGACGAGCAGCGCCGTCAGCCCGCCGCTACTCCACCGGCGCGCGCAACACCCCGCGACCAAGCACGTGCACAGTTACAATCTCATGAGGTCGAACCGCAATGCGGAATGTGTGCGGTCCATCCACGGTCAGCGCATTCTCATTTCGCTCCACGGCATCGGTCTCCACGACTTTGTCGATTAACAGGAGCGGTGTGGTTATCGTGACTGTGCGCGCGGTCCCGCCGAGATCGAGGAAGCGCAGGATCGTCCCATTACCATCCTCGGCCGGCTTCCATGTATCGAGCAGAAGATCCGGATCATCAGCGGTGAGAAAGCTTCCCTGCTCTCCGTCCAGCGGACGCGGCAGATTCAACGCCTTGTCCTGCGAGCTGATCTCGTCGCCCTCAAGCGGAGTGGCCTCTTCCCATCCCATGCGGCTCAGAGCAGCGGGATCGGTCTGCACGGCGCTGGTGATAACGTAGCGGAACCGGAAATGCCCGCCTTGCTCCGCACGATAATTCGTGTGCCAATAGTTATTCATTACATAGGAGTAGATGGCGCCCGGCCTCTGGCCGAATTCCGTCGGCCACGCGCCGCGGTTGATATCGCCCAACGTTACCAGAGAGGCATCGAGCGGCATCACCGTAGCAGAGACTCCGCCCTGTTGTACTGAAACCCAGTGCTGCACCGAAAACCACTCGTGCCCCGCGCCCGGATACATGTCTTTCGCCGGATCGACAACGCCATTTTGAATCTCATACTGAAACTGAGGGTGACTCATGGCAAATGGGAACGCGAAATAAACCGCCTCCTTTTTCAGTTCTGGCTTCTTGTCAATGTCCTCAATGAACTCGATCTTCTTCTCGTGCTCGAAAAGGCGAATCTCAGTGCGAATCTCCGGGGTATTCACGTCGGAGCTCTCCAGCCGAGCCAGCCAACCCCACGGCGTGCGCTCCACCGAGATCAGCCGACCCTCTTCGGCGGGATGAATCTGTAACTCGGGCCGCGGCGACACCGCCCGGTACTGCAAAATGCTGTTCGGTTCGTGGTCGCCCCCAGTTACATAGAGATACTGGCCGAATCGCCATGGACTCTGTTGGTCAACTAACTCACGCTGCAACTGTTTATCGTAGATACTGCGAATCGCCCCGGTCGTGGGATCCAGCTCAACGCGATAATACGGACTGTCCAGCGTAGTCACAGAACTGGTTTCAGCCGCCGTCTCCGTCACCGTGGCCGGTCGGAGGAAATAGACCTTGTATCCAACCGCAGGAACGCCGGACGCCACGAACTCAACTCTGCGAAAATCGTTTCCCTCCTCCACCACGCGGATTGGAACCGTCTTTCCCGTGGCGCGATCCGCGATCTCCATCCCTTTGTCGAGATCGATGGTCACCAGGCCGTCGCGCGTCCAGTTGAGCGGATTGAAAACGATGATGCTGCCAACTCCGGCTGCAATGGAATCAGCGAGACTGGCCATGCTGCGCCTCAGAAGATCCTCGCGCAGCTCAGCCGCAGTTGTGGCGCGCCCATCCTTCACGCGAAGCTGATCGACCGCCTCGCTGCTTTCCGGATCGGAGACGCTGTTCCAGGACGTCCAGGTGTGCTCGTCCATCAGCACCATGTTGGTCCACAGCCGGTCGAGCTCGTCCCGATCGACAGCGATCCGCGGATTCACGATCGAGGCAATCGTGGCCAGCTTCTCCGCCGAGGGCGCACGAGCTTCGTTCACCCGCTCCAGCGCCGCATAGTACGCGTCGGAGCCGATCCCGTCTTCCCAGTACGGGCCGCCGTCGCCGCGCACCGTGGGTATGTCCGGACCAAACTGCCGTGCGATAGATTCGAGCGCGCTATGAAAGCCGGAATACTGAATGCGAGGATACGCATAAAGCGCGTTCCACTGATCCGCAAGCTCAGCCTGTTGCGGAAACAGATCGGTGTTCTCCACCTGCGTTCCAAAGAGAATCGCGGCGTTGGCGCGATAACTCGGATGCTCATACATCTGCAGGAACAGCGGAAGCAGCTCTTCACCCGTGTCGGTGAGTGGAGGCAGTCCAAACAGAAACTGCATCTGCTCGTAGTGCCGCGAGTACCAGAACAGCACTTTGCCGCCGTCGGGCCCTTCCCACCAAAACGGCGAATTCTCGTTCAGATGGCCCTGCAGCAGGACCGGGGCACGATCGTTGTTGGCCGCCGCGGCAAAGTCGTGGAGTCCCGCTGCCGCCAGGATGGACGCATACGACCAGCTATACGACGGCACGTCCGTGATGTTGGCGTAGTTGAAGGGCGTGTGATAAATGCGGCTGAAATCCGCGCTCGGATAGAGTGAGCGAATCAGCGTCTCCGCTGTTGGAAAGCCGGTCAGCAGATTCGCGTACTGTGCCGGGATAAAAATCTGCTGCGCGCGGATGGCCTGCAACAATCGCTGCTTCTCCTCGGGGGTTCGCGAGGCCAGAAACTGCTGCAGATTCCATTCGCCGTCGGTGCTGAAGCGGAAAGCAGGATGCTTCGCGGTGAGGTCCATCGCCTCGTCGAGGATCCGGCTCTGGATCGCCGAGACCTTAGGCTGATAATCTGAGTAGCCGACGTCGAGGTGCACCAGCGGCACCAGGAAGAGCGTCCATTTTTTCTGTGGCGTCAGACTCTCCGTGAAACGCCCGCTGTGCGCGTCGAGGCTGACCGCGAGATGCGCAGGCGTATTCGCCGCGAACTCCGGAACCAGGAAGCTTAACCGCTCTTCGCCAAAGTCCTGATCGCCCTTCAAAGTTTCGCTGAAGCGCTGTCCTCCAATTTCGAGATCGGCGTGCCCGGAGCGCGGGCGTTCGTCGCTGCGAACAAAAACGTCCACGCGCTCGTCCAGCGCCGTTCCGTGCTGTTGATAGAAAATCGTCGGCTCGATGAGAGCCGAGACATGCGCGGGCAGCGATGCGGCGCGATCCAGCTCGATCGCGTCGTAATTGAAGCCCGCGTCGGGCACGCCCTGATCGCTGGCCGCAACAGCCTGCAGCGCGATCGCGTTCCTGCCGGAATGCAGCCACGCGCCAGGAAAGTCGACCTCCACCTGTGCGTGGGAGTACGCGGGATAAAACGCGGCGACCATGTCGCCCATGGCGTAATCGAGTCGTGGATGCAGATAAAACAGGCCCTTTCGGCCATTGATGCTCACGCCCAGCGCAGGCACGCTGGAGTGGTCAATCATGATCGAGACAACCAGCCGGTAGGCGCGCTCGGGGCTGCCGGCAATCGAAAAGACAATCGCGCGTGGCGCAGTGGCTGCATCGGATTGGCTGCCAGGATAGTACGACGGAGCGTACGCGTACCAGTTCGTCGCGGGCTGGTCCTGCCCGATCACGTAGCTGACCGGCTGCGTTGGCGAACCCTGGGCAAATTCACCCGAGGAGCGGTCGAAGCTGCCGACACGCCACACAACGTCGGAGTTCGACGCAGCCAGGGCACAGCATGACAAAAGGAAGACAACCGCGATTGCCGTGATTCTCGAGCGCATGGCAAACTCCACTCGCCGCAAGTTTTCGAAGCCAACTTATGGTAATCCGTGTCGCGCGTTTGCGCGTGGCGAAACGATTCACGGTGTGGACATTTCGTGGAGAACATCGGAGTATGGGCAGGTGATGAAATCTCGTTTTGCTCCGCTCCTGCTTCTGTGCTGCGCCGCGGCAGTCCCCAGCACTGCCATCGCCGACTCGACGCGCCCTCCGTTGATTCCGCAGCCGCGCGAGTTCACGTCGCGCCCTGACATCGCACTGTCCGCAGGCGTGCGCATCGTCGTCCCCGGCGGCGATGCCGCGGATCGCTTTGCCGCTGAGGATTTGCAGAAAGGTCTGGAGGCTCGCGGAGTGCGTGTGCGCGACTCCGCATCCGCGATCCGCATCTATCTGCTTCGCGGCGACACGGCGCTGGCACGGCGCCTGATGCAGCGTGATCGAATGCCCCTCGACGCGGCCATGCAACCCGAGGGATACGTCCTCATCACCGAGCGGCACGAGGCCTTTGTCATCGGGCACACCGCCGCGGGCGTCTTCTACGGCGCGCAGACGCTGAAGCAACTGGCCACGCCTGGCGGCGAGGGACCCATCCTGCGAGGGGCAGACATCCGCGACTGGCCGGCGATGCGCTGGCGCGGAGTCCACGACGACCTGTCGCGCGGACCCGTCCCAACGCTCGCTTTCCAGGAAGAGCAGATTCGCACTTTCGCGGCTTACAAGCTCAACGTCTACTCGCCCTATTTCGAGAACACCATGCAGTACGCCTCGAATCCCCTCCCTGCTCTTCCCGGGGGGTCCATCTCTGCGCAGGATGCGAGGACGCTCGTTGCTTACGCGCGCCAGTATCACGTCACCATCATCCCGGAGCAGGAGGCCTTTGGTCACCTGCACAAGGTGCTCATCTGGCAGAAGTACTCGCAGCTCGCGGAGATCCCATACGGCTCGGTGCTCGCGCCCGAGCAGCCAGGCTCGATGCAGCTTATCACCCAGTGGTTCGACGAACTCGCCGGAATCTACCCTGGACCGTTCCTGCACATTGGCGCAGATGAGACCTTCGAGTTAGGCAAGGGGCAAAGCGCGAATGCGGTCAAAGAGCGCGGGCTCGGCGCGGTCTACATCGATTTTCTCTCCCAGATCCACCAGGCTCTCCTGCCGCTCCATCGGCGGCTGCTCTTCTGGGGCGACATGGCAATTCACAGCCCATCGCTCGTTCCGCAGTTGCCGCACGACATGATTGCGGTCGCCTGGACCTACGACCCGGAGCCGAATGGATACCAGCACTGGCTGGAACCCTACACTCGGGCAGGTCTGGAGACATGGGTCTCGCCGGGCGTCAACAACTGGAGCCGCGTGTGGCCGGATTTCGAGATGGCGCTTGAGAACATCCAGGGATTTGTCGCTGACGGGCAGAAAGCCGGCAGCACCGGGATGTTGAACACCGTTTGGGATGACGACGGCGAAGGTCTCTTCCTGCAGGATTGGTATGGAATTGTTTTCGGCGCGGCTGCCGCGTGGCAGCCCGGAAAGAGCGATATCGCGCAGTTCCAGCAGGATTTCGGTCCCGTCTTCCACGGCGACGACTCCGGAGACATCGACGCGGCGCAGCAGGCGCTCATGGCCGCGCACCTGGCGTTGCAGCGGGCCGGCCTCGATGACGCGCAGGATTCCTACTTCTGGGTTGATCCCTGGAGTACACAGGGGCAACAGGTTGCCGCCAAAATCCGGCCGGTCAGCGCGGAAGTGCGCCTCGATGCCGAGCGCGCGCTGACCTTGCTGGCACACGCGAGGGCCGCAGGGCCGCTGCGCCACCCCGAAGCTCTTGACGCGATGGATCTGGGCGCGCGTCGCATGGATTTTCTGGTTCTCAAGTTTCAGCTCGCCGATCAGATCGCTGACACCTATCGATATCTTTACAACGAGCAGAAAGATCCCACCATTGCCGCTCACACATGGACCGACCTGTGGAACCTTGCGGGCGTTAACGGCCTCTGTGAAGATCTCCGCGACGGTTACAATTATCTGCGCTCGCGCTATAGCGACGTGTGGCTCATGGAGAATCGTCCCTACTGGCTGGACAACGTGACAGCTCGCTATGACGCCGCGGCCCAGTTGTGGGTCGAGCGCAGCAGCCGGCTTGCTGCCGCGCGTGAGCAGTGGAGTGAACATCACACCCTTCCGCCGCCGCAGGAAATCG
The DNA here is from genome assembly GCA_049671725.1 of Acidobacteriaceae bacterium. Lineage (GTDB taxonomy): Bacteria > Acidobacteriota > Terriglobia > Terriglobales > Acidobacteriaceae > Palsa-343. Next base: position 83,743 of record JBATVK010000106.1, on the reverse strand, counting down.
GCATCCCCGCCACGGCCACTCCGTAAATTCCGCCGAGGAGCCTGTTGACCGCACATCCGATACACCTGCGTCCCGTCGATTTTGTCCTGGTGGGGGTCTACCTCGCCGGAATCACGCTCTTCGGCCTGCGCTTTCGGCGCAGCGGCGAGCGCTCCCTGCGCTCGTATTTTCTGGCCGACCGCAATTTGCCCTGGTGGGCCATCGCGCTCTCCATCGTCGCCGCGGAAACCAGTACGCTGACCATCATCAGCGTGCCCGGGCTGGCCTTCACCGGCGACTTTGGATTTCTGCAGTTGGCGCTCGGCTACCTGGCTGGCCGCATCGTCATCTGCATTCTGTTCTTGCCCCGCTACTTCCGCGGAGAAATGCTGACCGCCTATCAGCTTATCGGCCGGCGCTTTGGCCCCCGGCTCCATCAGTGCACGGCTTTCCTGTTCCTCTCCATGCGCGCGGCCGCTGAAGGTGTGCGCGTCTTTGCCGTCGCCATTGTCGTCGGCGTGGCCATCGGTACGGGTGACGTAGCCTCCATCGCCATCCTCTCCGCGCTCACGCTGCTCTACACCTTCGAGGGCGGCATGGCTGCGGTGATCTGGACCGACGTGGTGCAGATGGTGCTCTATGTCGGCGGATCGCTGATGGCGCTGGCCACCGTTTGCCACAAGGTTCCCGGCGGATGGAGCGGGCTGCTGGCGGCCGCTTCAGCCGCACACAAGCTCACGATGCTGCATTTCTCCTGGTCGGTCGCGGAAACCTACACCTTCCAGGCCGGCCTCATTGGCGGATGCTTCCTCACCATGGCCAGCCACGGAACCGATCAATTGATGGTGCAGCGTCTGCTCGCGGCGAAGAATCTTTTTGAATCCCGGCTGGCCTTGCTGGCCAGCGGCGTCGTGATTTTCTTTCAGTTCACGCTCTTCCTGCTCATTGGAGCGGGGCTCTGGGTTTATTACAGACATATGGGCATGGCGCCGGCGGTGGGAGCAGATCGCATCTTCCCTGCATTTATCGTGCGCGAAATGCCCGCGGGCGTAGCCGGACTGATGATCGCGGCCATTCTGGCGGCGGCGATGTCGAACCTGAGCGCGGCCCTCAACTCGCTGGCTTCCAGTTCCATGATTGATTTCTACCTCCCGCGCCATCCACATGCGTCGCAGCGGCTGCGCAACCGCTTGTCGCGCCTGATGACGCTGGTCTGGGCAGCCGTGTTGTTCGCGCTCGCCATGCTCTCGCGGCGCGGCGGCCACGTGGTCGAGCTCGGTCTTTCCATCGCCTCGGTGCTATGGGGCGCCATGCTCGGAGTGTTTCTGCTCGGCACGCTCACCAGGCGCGCCGGCGAGCGCGGAACCATTGCTGGCATGGTCGCCGGCGTGGCCGTCAACCTCCTGTTGTGGCTGCAGCCGCATGCGCTCAGCTTCTCCGTCGCCGGCCACACGCTGGTCTTTCCAAAAATTGCCTGGACCTGGTGGGTGTTAATCGGCTCTCTGGTCACCTGCGCGGTGGGATACACCGCCAGCCTGCTCGTTCCCGATCCTGTTCGTCCGCACCAAAGGAGTCTTGAGGATGCGCCGTTGTCTTAGCCTTTCCCTTCTTTTGCTTTCCGTATCCGTTTGCTGGGCGTCTGCGCCAAAGCGCCCGGATTTCTCCGCCATCGGCCCGATCGTCGATCAGGCGATCGCCCAACATCGGCTGCCAGGCGCCGTCGTGATTGTGGGGCACGACCAACACGTCGTCTTCCGCCAGGCTTTCGGAATGCGTTCGCTGGAGCCGACACGCGAAAAGATGACCGTGAACACTATCTTCGACATGGCCTCGCTCACCAAGCCGCTCATAACAGCGCTTGCGGTGATGCAGCTTTATCAGCAAGGCAAAATCGGGTTGGATGAGCCGGTCGCAAAGTATCTGCCGGCATTTGCCGCCAACGGCAAGGGCGACATTACCATTCGCGATCTGCTCACCCACTACTCCGGCTTGCCACCGGATCTGCCGCTCACCACTCCGTGGGACGGAAAAGGTGCAGCCTTGCGGCTCGCATTCAACTGCGTGCCGGTGCGTCCGCCCGGCCTCCGTTTCCGCTACAGCGATATCAACTTCATCGTGCTCGGCGCGCTGGTGGAGAAAATTTCCGGTCTCCCCCTCGACGTCTACGCCCTGCGCTACATCATCCAGCCCATGGGGCTGAAGCACACCCGCTTTCTGCCTCCGGTTTCGTGGATCCCCGACATCGCGCCGACGCAATGGGAGCACGGCACCGCGGCTTACGGCGTGGCCGGGCTCAAGTCGGGGCCTGGCGACGTGATGCTGCGCGGCGTGGTTCACGATCCGACCTCGCGCCGCATGGGCGGCGTGGCTGGGCATGCCGGACTCTTCAGCAGCGCCGATGACATCGCGATCTACGCGCAGAATTTGCTCGACCGTCTTGCCGGCCGCCCCAGCAAATTCCCCTTGTCGCGCCGCGTGCTGAAGATGATGACCTCGCCCCAGCAGCCTGCCGGCGGCAAGGCCCTCCGCGGCTTCGGCTGGGATATCGACTCGCCTTACTCCAGCAATCGCGGGACGATCTTCCCCATCGGCTCCTTCGGCCACACCGGCTTCACGGGCACATCTCTGTGGATCGACCCGAAGAGCGACACCTATGTCATCATTCTCTCCAACGCCGTCCATCCCAATGGGCCGAAGGGCATCACGCACATGCGCAGTGAAATCGCCGATGCGGCTGCGCGAGCGCTGCGCCTCTATGGCACTTCGCCCACGGATCCCTCCACTGATCCACCCGCGACGGCGCACGGTGTCGAGACCGGAATCGACGTCCTCGAAGCCGATCATTTTCGTGAACTCGCGGCGCTGGCCCGTCAGCACGGCGGCCACCTGCGCCTCGGACTGCTGACCAACCCCAGCGGCGTCGACAGCGCGGGGCGACGAACCATCGATGTGCTCTTCCACGACGCCCCGGAAGACGTGCCCGGGCTCGCTCTCACAACGCTCTTCAGCCCCGAGCACGGTATCAGCGGATCGTACGACCGGCCCGGCGTACCCAACACCACCGACGCGGCCACCGGGCTTCCTGTTATCAGCCTTTACGGCTCGACGGCCGCGGCTCGCCATCCTCCGCTCGATGCGTTGCGCCAACTCGATGCCGTAGCCATCGATCTTCAGGATGTGGGCGTTCGCTACTACACCTACGAAGCCGTCACCCGCTACTTTCTTGAAGCCGCGGCGAAAACCGGCACAGAGATCATCGTCCTCGATCGACCCGACCCGATCGACGGGTCACAGGTACAAGGTCCCGTCTCCGATCCGGGCAGCGAAAGCTACGTGAACTCCATGCCCATCCCGGTGCGGCACGGCATGACCCTCGGCGAACTGGCGCGATACGACAATCAGCAGCTCGACCTGCACGCGCCCCTCACCGTCATCGCCATGCGTGGCTGGCATCGCAGCGAATGGTACGACGGCACCGGACTCATGTGGGTGAATCCCTCACCCAATCTGCACGACCTGGAGCAAGCGACGCTTTATCCCGGCATCGGCCTGATCGAGTCCACGAATATCTCCGTAGGCCGCGGCACGGACACGCCATTTGAGCTGGTCGGCGCTCCATGGATCGACGCGCGAAAGCTCGCAGCCTACCTCACCGCGCGCCACTTGCCCGGAATTCGCTTCGTCCCGACTGCCTTCACGCCCGACAAGCCCTATCCCTATGCGGGCGAGCTCTGCAAGGGCCTCTTTCTGCTGGTGACGAACCGGAACGCGCTGGATGCGCCCGAACTCGGCGTGGAGATTGCCTCCGCGCTCCATCGCCTCTACCCAAATCAGTTTCAATTAAGCAAGATGCAGGTCCTGCTCGACAACCGCGCCGTGCTCGACGCCATCAGCGCCGGCCAGGATCCCCGACAGATCGCCGCCAGCTGGCACGCGGGCCTGGTCCACTTCGAGCGCGAGCGTCAGGCCGCGCTGCTCTACTAAGCTTCTGCATCGCACTCCCCGCGGAATCCGCATCCCAGCGAAATCACAACCCTGGCGACGAGCCCGGCAGCACAGCGTTGAGACGAGTGAGGCGGTTCACGAGCTGGTACCGATCGCCGCGAAACGTCGATTTCACATACTCCGCCGGCTTCCCGCTCTCCAGAAACGAAGTGCGCGTAAATAGGAAAACCGGACTGCGCGGCGCAATCCGCAGCAGCCGCGCTTCTTCCGCCGAGGCCTTGCCGACTTCCACCACTTCATTGGCGCTGTTCAGCTGAATGCCATAGCGCTCGGCCAGCGTCCGGTACAGCGACGAGTCGGGCTCGAAGACGCTCGGCAAATCGGGACAGGAGTGCGCGGGCAGCCAACTGCACTCCACGCCCATCGGCACCCCATCGGCAACGCGAACGCGATGCAGCCGATAGATCTTTTCGCCTGCGCTCAGTTCCAGAGCCTTGCCCACTTCCCTGCCTGGAGCGCACAGCCGCAGCGACAGCACCCGCGAGCGCGGGCTCGACCCCCGCAGTTTCATCTCCTCGGTAAACGAGAGCACGCGGCGAAAATTCTTTTCCACCTTGGTGCGGGTAATGAAGGTGCCTTTGCCCTGCTGGCTGTAGATCACGCCCAGATCGCACAGCGAGCGCACCGCCTGGCGGGCGGTCATCAGGCTCACCCCGTACCGCGTGGCGATTTCCTCAACCGATGGCAGCGGTTCGCTCGGCTTAAAGGCTCCGGACCGGATCTGATCCATCAGGCTGTGCTGGATCTGGCGGTAAAGCGAGATGCCGCTTCCCCGCTCCAGAAGCGACAAGGGCGAATTGGATCGCGCATTCATCCGCCCACCAGATAATCTCAGAAACGCTTCACAGTCAAGCACCGATTGCAAGTGCGTATAACAAGTCCTTATGTCTTCTATAAGACTAGACATGCATATTGACTTTGATGATTCCCCTGTGGTTCAATGGCCATCTATCGGGCCAGGCTGGATCGAAAGCTGCGCATGGGACCCCGCCCTGCGCCGGTTTCCAGACAATCGAGACGCCATAGCCTGCACGGGCCACGCGAGTCGGATCGAAAATCCCGCAGTACAGCGGGCAGTTGTGCAAGACACCTTTCGGAGGCGGATATGCTGAAACTTTCCTGGCGCCGGATCACGGCGGCCGCAGCGGCCTTGGCTGCAATCGCGTTCCTCGCGACCTTCGCGTCGGCGCAGACCATCACCGGAACCATACGCGGCACGGTAACGGATCCTGCCGGGGCCGTCGTTCCCGGTGCGCACGTCACCGCCACCGGCGTGGCCACCGGCGTCAAAACCAGCACGGTCACCAATCAGGCCGGCAATTACAACATCCAGTTCCTGCCCATCGGGCTTTACACCGTCACGGTGAGCGCCCCGGGATTCAGGACCACCTCCATCGCCGCGTTTCAACTGGAAATCGACCAGATTGCCAAGGTCGACGCCAGGCTGCAGGTAGGCAGCGCGTCCACGACCGTCACCATTTCGTCGGACACCTCCGCTCTGATGCAGACGCAGGACGCTACCCTGCAAACGACGATGTCCGCCACCTCCCTCTCCACGCTGCCTCTGAACGGCCTGAACTTTCAGACCGCCACTTTGTACGTGCCCGGCTCGGTGAACCCCACCATGGCGGAGATGGGCGGACAGGATGGTAACGAGCGCGATGTGGACTGGTACGATCTGCCCTCGTTCAACGGCAATCGCGGCCAGACCAACAACTACGTTCTGGACGGCGTGGAAATGAATGAGACGATCAACAACCTCGCCGCCTACAATCCCGCACCCGACGCGATTCAGGAGATGCAGGTCATCACGGGGAATGCCAACGCCGAATATGGCAACGTCAACGGCGGCGAAGTTCTGGTGGTGACCAAGTCGGGCACCAACCACTATCACGGCAGCGCCTACGACTACTTCCAGAACAACAACATGGCCGCCACCTCATGGGCCAACAGCTTTGCCGGTGTGCCCTCCACTCCGTTTACGCAGAATCAGTTTGGGGCGACCTTCGGCGGTCCCATCCTGAGAAACAAGCTCTTCTTCTTCGGTGACTATGAGGGTTTCCGCTACCACACCGGTGGGCTGGGTTATGCCAGTGTGGCTACGCCGGCCATGCGCAGCGGGGATTTTTCTGAGCTCCTGGCCAGCGAATACGGGGATGTCCAGCTCTACAACAATCAAAACGGAGCTGGGTACTCCAATGCCACAATGTATAGCAACAATCAGATTCCCGTTGTGAATCCGGTCGCCAAATATCTGTTTGCCCATCCCAACGTCTATCCCCTGCCCAATAAGGCGCCCGTCGCCGGCACCCTGGACGAGGACAACTACGTAGGGCCGACGAAAGGCCACACTGTAAACAATCAGGGCGATGTGCGCGTCGATTATACGATCGACCCGAGCGACACGCTGATGGGTCGCTACACCTATGGCGACGCGTATGACTTCACCTCGCAGTCGGTACTGCCAACGGATTTTTCGCCGCTCAACGATTACCCCTTCGAGAGCTTTGTAACGAACTGGGTACACACGTTCTCTCCCTCCATCATTAATGAATTCCGCGCCGGCGTCTCACGGACGGTGGTCGATTCAGGAGTTCCGAACGACACGACGGGGCTGTTCGGCACGAACGGCGACAACACGGTTGGACTGCCGTTCTCCGGCCAGGTCTTTCCGGGCTTCAGCCAGATGGAGTTTGCCGGCGTCGAGTCAAATATCGGTACAACCGCCATCGTGACCGAGTTTCACGAGAACAATTTCTTTTACGGCGACGACTTCACCTGGCAGCATGGCACCCACACCACCAAGTTTGGCGCGCAGATTATGCGCTATCAACAGAACACCTACTACTCCGGCAATTCCGGCGCGCTCGGCGGGTTCTACTACTCCGGCCAATACACGGCCAACGGTCTCGCCGGCTCGCCGGGCTATTCCTTCGCTGATTTCGTTCTGGACCAGGGCGCCAGCGCGGCCGTCGGCGGCGTTTCCGGCGACAACGGACAGCGCCAGTACCGCAATGCCTATTACGTCCAGGACGACTGGCGTGTCCGGCATAACCTCACGCTGAATCTGGGCCTGCGCTACGCCCACGACCAGCCGATCTACGAGGTGAATAACAAGGAAGCCAGCGTCGATCTTTCGAATATGAACGATATCACCGCCGCCGGCATCGAGTTCGCCGGTAAGAATGGCAACAGCCGCGCTCTCTACCAGCCTTATTATCTCGAGTTCATGCCGCGCTTTGGATTTGCGTGGCAGGCGTCTCCGCGCTTCGTCCTTCGCGGCGGATACGGGATGACCGATGACCTGGAGGGCACCGGACTGAACTGGAGAATGACGATGAACGCGCCCTTCCAGGGCAGCTTCGTCGCTTCTCCCACGGCCCCCACCGCCACCAGCAGCGGACTGGCGCCGCTGCCTGTCGAGAACGGGTTCAGCCTCGGGCCGAATGCCCTCTCCGTCAGCTATTTCAATTACCAGGCATGGGATCCGCATCTGAAGCCGGCGCTGATTCAGCAATTCAACCTTACCTGGCAGGTAATGATCGACAGCAATACAACCGCCCAGCTTGGCTATGTCGGCGAGCTGGGGCAGCACCTCGTGATCCCCGAGGAAGCCGACCAGTTCTTCACCCCGGCTTCAGGAGTTCTGGCTGACGGCGACTGCAGCGGCACCATCGCCCCGCCGGCGCCGGCTTGCGGCCTGGTGGGCAACGAAGGGAATTTGCAGGTCACCGAATCCGAGGCCTATTCCAATTACAACGCCATGCAGGCCACTCTCCGTCACCGCATGTCCAGCGGCCTTGAATACACCTTTAATTACACCTGGGCGAAAGCCATGACCAACAACGCCGGTTTCTATGGCGTTGGCGGCGTCGCGGAATCGTCCTCGTTCCTTCAGGATTTCCGTAACCCCCATGGCGACTACGGACCGGCGGGCCAGGATGCGCGCAACGCATTCAACGGATATGCCACCTACGCCCTCCCGTTCGGGCGAGGCATGCGATTCGGCAGCAATATCAATCGCGGCCTCGACGAGGCGATCGGCGGCTGGAAGGTTTCCACCGGCGTCGTCATGTACTCCGGCTTCCCCCTCACCATGTACTCCTACGAGGACTACTACGTGAACAGCTGGGCTGCCCATGCCATCCATTTCCGGCACATGGGTATCCAACACCGGACGGTACAGAACTGGTTCGGCACCAGTCCTTCGGCGCAACCGTGCATTCACTTTGACAACAACGGCAACACCATCGACGACGGCACCTGCGCTTACGGTGTCGAGTCCTTTAATTCCTTCGGCAATGCCCAGAACGGTTCCGAGCGCGCGCCTGGCTTCCGCCAGGTCGATCTGTCCGGATTCAAGACCTTCAAAATTGCCGAATCACAAACCCTGGAGCTGCGCGGCGATGCCTTCAACGCTCTGAACATCGCCAGCTACGGTCCGCCTGATTCGCAACTGGAGTATGCCGCCTATCCGGGAATCTTCGGGCAGATCACGGGGACGAATTCCTCGCAGCGCATCATGCAGGTCTCCATGCACTACAGATTCTGATCTCGCACAACGGAAACCTCCTTGCAGGCGCGCGCGAGCGAGCCTGATTTTTTTGCACGGCAACGATAAGTCCTGTGAAAAGGGTTGTCGGGATCTAAACCGCGATCACCCGGATCCCGCGGCCGCGGAAGCTCTCCAGCGCGTCGGCCGCGATGCCGGAATCCGTCACCAGCACGTCGATGTCGCCCGCCGGACAGATGAGCGCCGGGCTGACCATCCCGATCTTGCTCGAGTCCGCCACCACGATTACCTCTTTCGACTGCCGCACCATGGCGCGGAAGATGGCGGCCTCGTCCGGCTCGATGGTCGTCGCGCCGCGCAGTACGTCGACGCCGGTGGCGCCGATGAAGGCCCTGTCCATGAAGACGCCGCTCAGCATCTCGATGGCGGTCGGACCGGTGAGCGAAAATGCACCGGCCCAGCGCATCGTTCCGCCGGTCAGCGTCACGTGCAGCGCCGGCAGGTTGCTTAGTTCCATGCCGATGTTCACGGCATTCGTGATGATGTGGATAGAGCTGCGATGCCGGATGCAGCGGGCTACCTGCGTCGGCGTGGTGCCCGCGGTAAAGCCCACCGTGTCGTGCTCGCGGATCAGCTCCGCGGCGGCCAGCCCGATCCTGCGCTTCTCATCGGAGAAGCGGCCCTCGCGCTCGTGAAAGGATGAATCGAAGCGGAACGCCTCGTACTGCATCTGGCTGGCCAGCCGCGCGCCGCCGTGAGTGCGGTGCACCAGGTTGCGCTTCTCCAGCCGCGCCAGATCGCGGCGCACGCTCGGAGCCGACGCCCCCAGCAGGCCCACCAGCTCTTCCACCGAGGCATTGCCGTGCTGCAGCAGCACCTGCAGAATCTTCTTGGCCCGTTGTTCCGTTTTCAGAGACATGGGTTTGTCGAGATTCTATCGCGGGGCGTGGCCCGTCAGCCCGTTCTTGCGGCTGCGCGCTGATTGGAGACCTGCTGCAGCGCCTTCACCATGGCGCGCACATTTTCCTCGTGAACGGTAAAACGCAGATACTCGCGATCCCGAATCTCGCCCATGTGCACGCCCGGCCTGCGGAATTCAACCGGGCTGGGTGAAGCCGTGCGCAGGCTGGTATGAAACTCGGTCACCCCAGTGGCTTCGGCGACGCGCGGCAGGGTCTGCGGCGAGATACCGCCCCCCGCCATCACGGCGATGCGATCCCTGGCGGCCCGCACCATCTGGGCCACGTTGGCAAGCCCCTGCATCACGCTGGGAGCGCCCCCGGAAGTGAGCACGCGCGCCGCTCCGGCCTCGAGGACATCGTCGACAGCTGTCTCCAGATCGGCAGCCATATCGATGGCGCGATGAAACGTCACCGGCAGGGGCCGCGCCAGATCCACCAGCTCCCGGGTCCGCCGAATGTCGATGCGCGCGTGCTCGTCGAGCACACCCAGGACGACTCCGTCCGCACCAAGCTTCTGCGCCTGACGAATGTCTTCCCGCATCGCCTCGAACTCTTCACCGGTATACGCGAAATCCCCGCCGCGGGGGCGGATCATCACAAACAAATCGATGCTGATCCTGCGGCGAACGAGAGATATAAGGCCGCCGGAAGGCGTGATCCCGCCTTCCAGCAGATCGCTGCAGAGCTCGACGCGCTGTGCTCCGCCTCGCTCGGCCGCGACCGCCGATTCCACCGAATCTACGCAGATTTCGAGGATCATGATCGGCTACCGCGCACCCTTCGAACCTCTTTCATGCGACATCCGAAGTCACCCTCGCGGCTGCCCTTTGCAGGATAACAGCGGACAGCCGCGATAGGGTGGAAAGGCCGGGGTCCTCGGAATCTAGAACGTGATCTGCCCGGTCAACTGCAAAACGCGGGGACTCCAGAGCGAGATGTTGCCTGCCGTCGCGTTCGGAATCAGCGAACCGAAGTTCCCGGCAGCCACGCCCGAACTCGGGAAGATCTTCTCGCCGTTCACCGCGGTTGGCGAATGCCAGTTACCGCCGAAGTTGAAAACGTCGGCGCGGATCAGCAGGGAAGTCGACTCGGTGATGTGCGTCGTCTTGCCCAGGTTCGCGTCGAGGTTTTCGATGTATGGCGTGCGCTCGGGACTCTTGTTGGTATTTCCATAGCGCCCCAGCGCCGGGTTCGAGTACTTGCTGGTGTCGAAATATTCAGTGAGACTTCTCTTAAAGTTGGGCGCCGTCTGGAAAGTCGAATTCGCGTTGTAACGGCCTCCGTAATATTCGCCCATCTGATCGGCCGACACGCTGGCGCCGATGTTGAACGGCAGCCCGCTGCCCAGCTGGTAGATGCCGCTGGTCGTCCACCCCGTCGCAATCGCCTTCAGCCACCGCGACGAGAAGAGATCGTTGGGCACCGTGTAGACGTAGGTTGCGACGAACCGATGCGTCTCGTCCGATGCCGCCAGCCCGTACTCCTGGTAGGGATTCTGCGGGTCCTGGATCAGGCTTGGTTCGCCGTACAGGTTGTTGACGCCCGAAGTTACGTCCATCGTTTTTGAGTACGTGTAGTTGGCGTGCAGATTGAAACCGTGATAGTCCCTCTCGATCAACTGCGCCTGCAGCGCGTTGTAACTGGACTGGAAGCCGTTGATGTTCGCATAGAAGTACGGCGGCATGTTGGGGAACGGCTCGCGCGTATCCATGGGCTGGAAATTCGGGTCGGAGGTGCAGTAGGCATCGCTCCCGGTAGCCTGGGAGATATCCACAAGGTTATTGCAGGAGTCGTTGGCTACCGTCGGCGGCGCTGCCGCGCCGATGATGTCCTGGCTCGGCTGGTGCAGCCCGTGGTCGCCCGCATAGCCCACATCCAGCAACAGCGTCGGCGTCAGGCTGTACTCAGTATCGAACATCCACTGCTCGTCGTACGGGTTGCGGTTTTTGGGCCAGTTGGTCTGGTTGTAGGGGAACTCCCAGCCCGGCGTCTCGAATAGCTGATCTGAGCTGATCGGTGGAGACCAGAGATTGTGCAATACCGCAGTCGACTGGGTTTCGGTTCCGCTTGGACTCGGATAGGTTGCAGCCGTTTCATTGTAGAGACTGTCCTTGTCGAACTGCGTCCCATCGTAGTAGCGGTTATACAGGCCGTAGAAGATACCGAAGCCGCCGCGGATAACCAGTTTCGGCATGGCCCGGAGTGAAAAGCCCAGGCGAGGCGCAAAATCCTTGTTGTCGATCGGTACCAGCGTATTGCTGGCGCCGCACTGAAGGAAGTTCATGTTTGGAGTGCCGCTCGACGCATTGATCGATGCGATGATGCCTTGAGTGAAGCTGCAGTTGGCCCAGACATACTGGCCGCCATTCGCGGGGCTGAAGGCGAATCCGTCGTTGTGCGCACTGTGGAAGTTTGGCGGACGCTCCCAGCGCAAGCCGGCATTCAGCGTCAGCCGGTTCGTCACGTGAAAGTCGTCATTGAAGAACACATTCCAGTTCGTGCCCCACAGGATGTAATCGTCAGTACCGATCGGCGGCGGACCGGTCGCGGAGTTTGTATCGCCCAGATCGAAGTCGGCTACAGAGTTGCCCTCATAGGGCGCGGTCGCGGTGTAGGCGCCGTTCTTCGCGTAGGGATCACCCGCCCAGCCGGGTACGAGCGCGGTGAATTCTCCGTTGAAGTTCACCGATCCGGTTCCCAGGTAGTTATCCAGCTCGAAGAGCTGCACCCGACGAACATCGATGCCCCAGTTCATCGTGTGCCGTCCCCGCACCATGGTCACGGTGTCCACGCCCTGGTAGATGTTGTCCGCATAAGTGGTCGGCTCGCCGCCGCCAATGCAGTAGTAGTTGTTCAGGCAGGTATTCGGCAGGTCGAACGTCACCGGATTCGGTGCCGTGTTCGCTAATCCCACGAGTGCGGAGAGGTCTGGCCCGTACGCCGTGGTATTGCCGCTCAGGAAGTGATTCCGGCTATAACCCAGCGTCGCCTGGTTCAGCGTGTCGGCACTGAAGGTGTGCGTCCAGGTACCGCCAAACAGCTTGGGCCGGGTATAGACGGTGCCGCTTTGGCCAAAGGAGATGCTGCCGCTGGTCTGCGACAGATTGCCGACGTTCGCCGTAAAAAAGAGATGATCGTTTTGCCCGATGTACTGGTCGATGCGCCCTGTGCCTATGCCCTGCTTCTTTGTGGTTTTCGTATCGATCAGGTAGTCGTCGCAGCCAGTGAGCAGGTGCGCAGACTCATCGCAGCCTGAAATGTTCGGCGTGGCAAAATAAGCGGCGATCTTTTTTGCAACCGGATCGATCACGGGAATCTGGTTCTTCGGAAACGGTGTGCGAATGACCGGGCTATTGGTCGGACTCAAGGGCAGTGTGGAGTTGTACGCCGGATTCGGCACCGTGGTGCTCGGATCGTAGATCGGGAAGGGCCAGCTGCTGAAGTCGCCGCCCAGCTCCGCGGTCAAGGGCGAGAATACGGGGGAGGGGATGGTAACTGCACTGTACAGACCCTCATCGTAGCTCCCGAACCAGAACGTCTTGTTGCGTCCGTCGTAGACATGCGGAATGAACAACGGGCCGCCCAGCGTGCCGCCAAACTGATTCTGGTGGTATGGCGGACTCAGCGAAGTGGTGCTTCCCGTTTCGGTGTTGACCGCCGCCTGGTACTCGTTGTCCGGCTGCATCCAGTTTGCTTCGATCGCTTCATACGCGGCGCCGTGAATCATGTTCGTTCCCGACTTGATGGCGACGTTCACCTGCGTCACCCCCGGCCCGTATTCGGCGCCGTACATGCCGCTCATCATCTTGAATTCCCCGATCGCCAGCTCGTTGGGGATGTTGATTGGCGTCGAGAACTCGTAATCCGCGTCGTAAATGCCGTCCACGCTGTAGCTCTGGCTCTCCGCCTGAGCGCCGTTCGAACTGACGGATAAGTACTCATTGTTGATGCCGTGAAAGCTCCAGTCCGCCTCATCGCCGCCTAACTCCACCGTGGTGCCGACGTTTGTGATCATCAGATTTGTGAAATCGCGCCCCACAATGGGCAGGTTCTCAATTGTCTGGCTCTGCAGCACCTGGCCGATGGTGGTGTCGTCGGTATGCAGCATCTGTGTCGCACTTGACACCTGCACGGTCGAGCTTACGGTGCCCACGGCCAGCTTGAAATCCTGGCGCAGCGTCTGCTGTACTTCCAGGTTCAGGTTCGACGCCACCGCCTGCGAAAATCCCGGCGCTTCCGCCGTCACGCTGTAAATCCCCGGGTTAAGGTCCGGTGCCGCGTAGTCGCCGCTGCCATTGGTCGTCAGGTGGCGCGACACGTTAGTGCTGATGTCCGTTATTGTGACTTTTGCGCCGGGAACTATCGCGCCGCTGGGATCGGTAACATGGCCGACAATCGTTCCCTGGGCGTTCTGGCCCCACAGGGAAGCGACCGGCAACAGAAGTATGACTGCGAGCAGCGCGACAAGCGCACGCTGCATGCGAAACATCTGAGTTGACGGATGCATGATCGCTGTTCCTTTCAGTCTTGTTCTTGTGGCCCCGGATTCCCATCCAGGACTGGCAATTCCTGCTCCGCGCCGGTTACAAGCATTGGCCTCCGGAAGCGGTAATCTCCTGCGGCCCCAATCTAACCATGAATCCGTCAAGCGGTCAATAAAAATGATCGTTTTGCTCACAATTTTGGCAACCGCGCAGCAACATCCACACAAGGATTGTACTTATGTCATTTTTTTTCAATAGCTTATCGGAATTATCGTGGTACGCTCCGCTGCGCGCAGGATTTGCCTCAGATGAGCGTCATTTTGCTCATCCCGCGCAATCAAACTGCGGATCAGTGAGCTGCGACCAGCCCCGAAGGAGGCCTGTCCGCGGCAGCGGAGCCCCAGTTCTTGTTCGCTTGCGGCCCCATCCGGAAGCGCAGTTCCCCGCCTGCCAGAATGTCCGCGTGGGTGAACCAGGAGCGTGTGAGCGGTTTGCCGTTCAGCTCCACACTTTGCACGTAGATGTTTTGATCGGAATTGTTCTCGGCGACGATGGTGAAGGTTGTCCCCGAAGCTGGATCGCGCAGCGTTGCGCGGTTCACCAGTGGACTGCCCAGCACGTAGACGCCAGTGACGGCATTCACCGGATAAAATCCCAGCGCAGCAAAAACGAACCACGTGGAGATCTGCCCGCAGTCGTCGTTGCCGGGCACGCCCGCCGGCGTATTGTTGTAGAGCCGCGCCACCTGGCGCACGCGCTCCTGCGTCTTCCATGGCGCGCCGGCGAACGCATAGAGGTATGGAATGTGATTGCTGGGCTCGTTGCCCTGCGCATCCTGTCCAACCATGCCGCTGATGTCCGGAGGCGATTCGAGCACGTCGGACCCCGCGGCATACAGCGCATCGAGTTTCGCCATGAACGGCGCGTCGCCGCCGTAGAGGTCGATCAGCCCCTGCACGTCCTGCATCACGTTAAAGGTCGCCTGCCACGCGTCGGACTCCGTGTAGTCTTCCCAATACTCCTGGTCGGGGCGGAACGGCTCCCGCCACTTACCGTCCTCCGTCTTGCTGCGCATGAATCCGGTGCCGGGATCGAAAAGGTTTTTGTAGTTCCGGCTGAGCTTGTAGAACATGTCCGCGTCGTCGTGCTTGCCCAGCAGCTCCGCCATCGCGCCCACGCACCAGTAGTCGTAGGCAAAATCGAGCGTGCGCGAGACCGATTGCCGCTGCTCCCCGGCCGCCACATAGCCAAGCGTCCGAAACTGTTCCTGCAGCGCCTTGTTGTCGTTCGCCGTTGCGCCCACCAGCGCCGTGTCCCGCATCGCTGCGTACGCCGCCTCCACGTCGAAGTCGCGCAGGCCGCGCGTATACGCCCCAACGATCAGGCCCACCACGTGGAAGCCCGTCATGCACCACGTTTCATTGCCCCACAGAGGCCACACCGGCAGCGAATGCTGATTGAGCTGCTGATAATCCGCCAGCATCGTCTTCACGATGTCCCCGATGCGATGCGGCTGCATCAGCGTCAGGAACACAAATTCCCCGCGATAGATATCCCAGATGGAGAGCGTCGTGTACTTCGTGAAGCCCGGATTCGGATAATTCTTGTGATCCTGCCCGCGATACGTCCCATCCACGTCGTTGAAGGTCGCCGGAGCAACCAGGCCGTGATATGCCCCCGTTGCGAAGGTCTGGTTCAACTCGTGGCTGGGCAGCTCGGCATTCAGCGCGCCCAGCGCCGTGCCCCAGGCCCGCGCTGTATCCCGTGCCACCGCATCGAAATCCCAGTTCGGAATTTCCGCGGCCAGATTCTTCGCTGCGCCCTCCGCGCTCGTACCGGAGATCCCCACGCGCACCACCAGCGGTTCCGCATCCGCACTCTGCGTAAAGATCGCCCGAATCTGCTTCCCGGAAATGCTGTCCCCGGCGGCAGCGCTCCGTGTCGCTCCGTCGACCTGCGCTTCGACAGAAGCAAACGGCCGCGAGAACTCGATCACGAAGAAGACCTGCTTATCCGCTGCCCATCCGTGCGTCGCGCGCACACCGCTCACGCGCGTCGCGCTCTCGATGTGCAATTCACCGGCGTAAACCTCGCACCCGATCCCATGGACCAGGTCCAGCATCAGCCCGCGCCGCGTCTCCGCCGGCAAAGTCGGATAACGATACCGATGCATGCCGCAGCGTGTCGTTGCCGTCAGCTCCGCGTACACATCGGGCGTGTCGAGGTGCACGGCGTAATAGCCGGGCTTTGCCGTCTCCCGCTCATGGGAGAAGGCTGACCGATACCCGCGCTCGCCTTCATCGAAGACCCATCCCGAATTCCTGCCGATCGCCTGAATCTGTGCCTCCGCCTGCTGGCCAGGCTCGCCGGTGTTCCAGTTCCAGTTGCGCCCCTCGACCAGCGGCATCAGCAGCACATCGCCCAGGTCCGCCCCGCCGGTACCCTGCAGATGCGTGTGGCTGAAACCGAGAACGTAATTGTCACCGTAGTGATATCCGGAACAGTGATCCCAGCCGGTGATGTCCCACTGCCCGTTCCACTTGGCCTCAGGCGCACCGCTGGTGTCCGGGCTGAGCTGGACCATTCCGAATGGAGCAACCGCGCCGGGAAACATGTGCCCGTGCCACCCGGTGCCGACCATAGGCAAGGCACCCTGAAGTAATCCTTCCCCGGCCAGGCCATGTTCTTCCGCGTTGGCCCAGCGGTACGCCGGAGTCATTGTGCCCGCCGCCATGACGGCGGCCGTCTTCAGGAAATCGCGTCTGCGCATGAATGCTCTTCTCCTCGAGGCCGAACCTTTAACCTTAGATCAGCCGCGCCTCAGGAGTCGAATCGCGACAGGTCAGCGGGACGATGTCAGACATCTCGCTCGAAGATTGGCATGCGCGCATCCTGCGGACTCTCAAGGTCCAGCTCAAGAACGGCGATCCCTGGATTCCCCTTGTAGAGGCTCAGCGGCCGGAACTCCTCAGTTGTGCTGTGGTCCCGCTCCCATGGCGCGGCGGCGCTCCTCTGTGCCAACTCCTGGGCGCGCCGCAGCCATACCCGCTCTCCGCTATACCGGAACAGATTCAGCAGAGCATACGCCTGCCCTGCTGTTCCGCAGCAGAGCGTCGGGGCGGAGCTTGGCGTGTCCCAGGCATCCCACGCGGCGCCCTCGGCCAGCCGCATCCACTCGGCGTCTCCGAAGGCTGCGTGAGCCGCCGTCCACAGAAACACGTAGCCGGCACTGCCATTGCACCAGCCTGGCATGGACTGGTGGGCACGCACCAGATCCCACTCCCATTGCAAGCCGCGCCCCGCCGGCTCACCCAGAGCGGCAAGCTCTTCCAGACGTCGGCGCAACGAGCCCGGCATGGATTCGCCGCTGGCGGCACACCAGGCGAGCGTCGCATAGAGCAATCCAGCCCATCCATGCGCCATGCCCGGATTGCTCAACTCCGCACAATCGCGGATCGCGCCATAGCCGTCGATGGTTCTCCACATCTCGGCGGCGATCTCGCCGCCTAGCCGCCGAACCCTCCCTGACAGCTCGCGGACCGTGGCGCTCGCCTCATCGCGCAGCAGATCGAGAAACCGGACACAGCCCAACAGAGCGCCGGCGTTTCCCAGCGTCAAGTCCGGGATCCCAGAGCGTTCCTCGGCTATCCGCAGGAAGGCACTCGCCGCAGAAAGTTGAGATACCAGATCGCCCCGCGCGCGCGCGATCATCGCCTGCACCAGGTACACGCCCGAAGGGCCGTGCCAAAGCGAGTTCCCTGCTACTTTCTCCGGCGTTATATCCATCTCGGCGCTGGAGAATGCATCGCTCCCGCCAGCCTCGCTCAGCGCCCGAACGCACCACAGGTCCGCCAGAGCGAGCAGTTGCCCGTTGTCGCTGGCACACGCGACCCGATAGATCGCGTACGCGACTCCCGCGCTTCCAAAATTCAGAGACGTGGTGGGAGCAGGTAACGATCCGGGACGCAGCAGCGAACCTCTTAGCCCGATCCGGCTCAGGAATTCCTTGTGGATTCGCCCGTGCCCATTCCCCGCAACAGAAACAGCCGCTGCTGCCCGCTCCGGCGCCTGAACTTTTTGCCAGCGCCGCGCTAATTCCGCAACCGTCTGAAATCGCGCAGCTGGATCCTTGCTCAGCGCCTTGGCCAGCAACTCCTCCAGCTCCGGCCACGGCTCGAGGCCGAGCGTTGCAAACGGCGCCATGGGTGACGCAGCGATCTGGCGTAGCATCTGCTGTCTTTCCAGATTGAAATCCACGTAATACGAGCCGGTCATCAGGTGGTGGAGAACAGCCGCCAGCTCATACTGTTCCCCCGCCGCGCTCGCCGGTGGAGTCGGCGTCTCCCCCAGCATGGCGCGCGCCAATTCAGGCTCCAGAAAGAAGCTCACCCCGCCTCGCAGCGCGAATCCCGCCCACGCAGGATCGTCCACGCGGCGCCCGAGGCCAAAATCGACGATTCGTACCGTCCCGTGGCCATCGACGAGAATATTCCGCGGATGAACGTCTCCGTGCAGCGTCTGTTGACTGTGCAGGTGGGCATACGCTTCCAGAATCGTTCCCGTCAGCCGCATCAGCAACTGCAGCGATTCAACATCGCCGCGACGCCGGAACTCAGCCGCAGCGGTGATGGCGTCTACACCCTCCACCCATTCCATCGTCAAATAGCGGCGGCCGCTCCACTCGCCCTCCGCCAACAGGCGCGGGTTCACCTTGCCGTCGAGCGCGCTCAGCAGCCGGCTTTCGCGGCTCAGGGCCGCAGCCGCGAACTCCTCCCCGCTGCGGCAGATTTTTACAGCAACGTATCGCCCGTTTTCATCCCGTGCCTGATACAGTTCCGTATCCTGCTGCGTCTGAACGCACCGCGTCACCGACCACCCGTCGACCTCGGTGCCCGGCGCCAGTGAAGCTCGAATGCTCTCCGCCTGCGGAGAGTTTGGTTCTACCAGCAGCCCCGCCACCATCAGCGACTGCACCAGAGGCAACGCCGTTTCCAGCAGTTCTTCCGGGTCTTCCGCCCGGCCGCGGCTGAATCGCGCCACGGCGTGCGCAATGCTGCTCGGCTTCTCGAACTCAGCAATCAGCAGCGCGGCGTCGCGATCGATCACCTTGGCCAGGGAGCGCGACCCTGGCCGGCTCAGCACAAAATCACTCTCGCCCGCGGCGATCTGGCCGCGCAGTGCTTCCGGCAGTTCAAATGCCGGCTGGATCAGCGTGCCGGCAGCCAGCACAAAGCGGTCTGTGATGGCCAAGGCTTAGCTCCAGTGCAGCTCTCGCGTGGGAGCCCAGGTTTCGGGATCGATTCCCTCGAGCCTCAGCCGTTCCCGCGCAAAACGGCACGCCCCCTCGGCGTCTTCGCAGCCGGAAGCCCGCGCCTGGATGAGAGTGCCCGCCAGTTGATTGCAGATGCGCGCCCGCCAGCTCTCTCGCTCCAGCCAGGGAACCGCGTATTGATCGCGGTCCGGATCCACGCCCCACGAAAGCAATCCGCCGCCGCCAATTTCCGCCGTGAATGGAACCCCCTGCGCCGGGCAATCCGCAAGCCTTTCCAGGATGCGCTCAGCTGCTTCCTGCAGATCGGCGAGTTCACGAAAATATCCCACCATTTTGTCCGGCCGCAGCAGACCGAAGACGCTGGCCCCGACCTTCAGGTGAACGCCATGGCACGCCGCGATCGCCGCCGCTGCTTCCTGAAACGCTGTGCGCAGCGCGTCGCACCCCGGACTGATATACAGCTTGTAGGTCGTTCCATCGCGCGCGGCCTTCATGTCCCCGCGGTTCCACGCGATCCACGCAGTCCCCCACGCCACGCGCGTCCATCCCGGCAGCAACGCGCCCCATGCTCCATTTTCGATTCCGAGTTCGTGTTCGATGGCGGCCGTATCCGGCCACCGGCGCCGCCAGTGCTCTCTTGCCGGAACGCTGTTATAGCCATAAAGCCGGGCCGACAGCCCCAGGGCATCGGGAATCTCCAGCATCGCCGCATATTCGAGAGCGCGGCGGGAAAGCCCTCCGATCGCCCCCGGATCGCTCCCCGCGTCTCCATCTCTGCTCAGCAGCGCAAGCGCCGCCATCCCCGACAGCATCTGCTCTTCCGCCTCGATTTCGAGGATCCCATCCAGGATCATCTGGCCAACGATCCGGTCGCAGTCGTCACCCAGCAGGCGCAGGGCATACTTCGGCAGCGGTCCGGGCTCCCGCAGCGTCAGCCAGAGCAGCGCGATGTCTCGCGTCACCGATTTCAGGCTGAGCGGGCCTTCCCCTCGCGGCCGCAGCACCCCGTAGCCCTCCGGGTCGCGGCCGAGAGCCTCCAGAACCTCCTGCTCCGGCCCGGAGAGGCGGTCGAACAGCACCAGCTCGTACGCGGCGTTCGCGCGCAACCGCGCCGTCCGCAGGTCGGCCCTCGGCGTCAAGCCCATAGCTGGAACCGTACCCTCGCGCTGGTCTGCGGGCTATTTGCCTTTGTCCCGCAGTTCCTTCTTGAGACGTTCAAGTTCGTCCACTGCTTCACGCAATTTCTGCTGGAGGCTTTCAGCTTCGTCCGCGGTCTGCGGCTTCTGGGCCGCCTCCAGAGCAGCCTCTTCCTGTTCGATCTGCGCGATCGCTTCCTTCAGTTGTGCCTTCAGCTCGGCCAGTTGTTCCAGTGCGGCTGCCGGGTCTCCGGTCGGCTCGACCGTCACCGTGGTCGCCGCATGACAAGCCCCGGCCTCTGTACCAGGAAGGCTGGGGATCGCGCACAGGCCTGCCGTCATGGAGTACTCCATGCAGGTTACCGGCGTCGCCGTTCTGCAGATCGTCAGTGTCGCAATCACCCAGGTCACGGGCGTCGCTGTCACGCCGGTAGCCGTTGCCGTCACGCAGGTCACCGGCGTCCCCCAGGTCACGGGCGTCGCCGTTCTGCAGCCCATGGGCGCCGCCAGGTGGCCCGTCGCCGTCGCGGTGATGCAGCCGGTAGCTGTCTCCGTCAGGCAGGTCACCGGCGTCGCTGTCTCGCAGCCCACCCCGCACAATCTCGTCGTCGCGCTTCGCCATACACACCGGACAGGAGTCCCCTCACATTGCCGGGTCGTAGTCGTTTTCGGCACACACTCCGCATTCGTTCCTGCCCCGCAGCCGGTTGCGGTTTCCTTCACGCACTCGCGCCCGCGAGACGTTCCGACTTCACTGATCATCAGATCCTTGATCCGGAATGCCATGTCGTCTCTCCACTCGGCCCACAGGGCCGCGCATCGCTCGGGGGAGGCTCGCTCGTGCCGCTGGGATTTACAAACAAGGCTACAAAGCGCAGGAAGTGTCTCCCAACTATGCATTTGCGGTCTTCCAGTGTCAAGATTGATTTGCACCTCTCCTGAGGTGTCCCCAGGCCATGATCGATCAGACCATCTCGCACTACCGCATTCTCGGAGAACTGGGCCGTGGCGGGATGGGTGTCGTTTATAAGGCGGAAGACACCGTCCTTCACCGCCCGGTAGCCATCAAATTCCTCCCCGAAGAAAGCGCGAAGGACTCTGCCGTAGTCGCCCGTTTCCGGCGCGAAGCACGCGCCGCTTCATCGCTGAGTCACCCCGGGATCTGCACCATTCATGAAATCGGCGAGCAGGATGGGGTGCCCTTCCTCGTGATGGAATTCCTCGAGGGCGCTACCCTCAGCCAGACCATCGGCCGCCAGCCGCTTCCCCTCGCCCGGCTGCTTCGCTATGCCATCGAGATCGCTGATGCTCTTGAGGCCGCGCACGAGCGCGGCATCGTTCACCGCGATATCAAGTCATCGAACATCTTCATTACGCCCCGCGGTCATGCCAAAGTCCTCGATTTCGGCCTCGCAGTTGTCAATCCTGCCGCGGTCAGGGTGAATACCGGCACATCCTCAAACACCATCACTTTTCCAGGGTCGTCCTCGACCGGTTCGGGCGTCGTTGTCGGCACGGTTTCCTACATGTCGCCGGAACAGGTGTGCGGAAAGGAAATCGACGCGCGCAGCGACCTCTTTTCCTTCGGCGTGGTCGTCTATGAAATGGCGACCGGCGTGCTGCCCTTTCGCAGCGACAGCTACGCCCTCCTCGCCAAAGCGATCATCGACAGCACCCCCGTCCCTCCCGTCCGCCTCAATCCTGACGTTCCCGCCGAGCTGGAACGGATCACTCAGAAAGCTCTCGAGAAGTCCCCCGAGATGCGTTATCAGCATGCGGCGGAGATGCGGGTGGATCTGGAACGCCTGCGGCGCGATCTGGGCTTCTCCTCCGATCGCTCCGCTGTCATCCCCATGCCGTTGCCCGCTTCGCAGAAGCTCAGTCGCCATTTCACTCTCATCGCTATCGTCGTCCTGGCCGCACTCGCCCTCGTTCCCGGACTCGCGTGGCTCCTCCACTGGCCGCGCAGCTGGTTTGCCGGCCCTCGTCAACCCGCCATGGAGCGCCAGCTCACCCACGATGCATCCGAGAATCGCGTGGTCAGCGCCGCCATCTCCCCCGATGGCCGCTTCATCGCTTACGTCGATCCCCAGGGTCTCCATATTGGCGTGATTGATTCCGGAGACGTCCACGATGTCCAGTTACCGGACGATCTTCGCAGGAATCTGTGGAACGTCGACTGGTTTCCTGATGGCGAGCGGCTGATCCTCACCACCTATTCGCCGGACAAGGGCGCCATCATCTGGCTGGCGTCCATCTTCGGCGGAACCCCGCGCCAGCTCGAAAGCGGCACGAATAACGCTGTCACGCCCGTTATTTCGCCCGACGGCTCTTCCATTGCTTATGCCGGCCGGCATAAGCATCAGATCTGGGTTATGCGATCGGACGGCAGCAACCCTCATGTGCTGATCTCCGGCGAAGCTCTTACCGTCGAGGGTGTGGCGTGGTCTCCTTCCGGCCGGCGTCTCGCTTATATCGTTCGCCACGTAGACACAGGACTGGAGAACGTGGAGTCCTTATCGCTCGATGGCGGAACACCGACCGTGATCGTTTCCGACAGGCGAGAGAAGTATGACCTGGCATGGACGACCAGCGGTCGCATCGTTTTCTCGCGTACGGAAGGCGCTCCCGGGAGCCCTTATGGCAATCTCTGGTCTATCCCGGTGGATTCGCACACCGGAACGCCTTCCGGATCGGCGCGCCAGCTCACCCATTGGGAGCAGGTCGTGCCCTACTGTCTCAGCGTCAGCACCGACGGGAGGCGCCTGTCCGTTGTGAAAGAGCATATTCAGGACGCCATCTACGTCGGAGCTCTCCGCGACGGAGGCAAGGCGATGGATGCGCCCGTCCGCCTCACCATGAGCGACAGCCAGGACGTTCCCGGCGGATGGACGCGCGACAGCCGTGCCCTGCTGCTGGCATCGGATCGCATCGGAAGAAATCAGATTTTTCTCGAGGATGTCGACCAGCAATCCGCCGATCCGCTCATGGAGAGCCCCGACGACGAAAACTCACCCGAGTTCAGCCCCGACGGCCGCTGGGTGCTCTACTGGTCCACGGCTCCATCCGCCGGCGCTTTGCAGATTCCCGCGGAGCGCCTGATGCGCCTTCCCGTCGCCGGCGGACCGCCGGCGCAGATTCTCGAAACCAAAATCGATCCGTCGATTGCCTTCGATTGCCCCTCCCACGCACCTGGCCCCTGCGTCCTCAGCCGATGGCAGAACGGCCAGCTCGTCTTCTATGCCCTCGACCCCTCGCAGGGAGAGGGAAAAGCTCTCGCCCACATCAGTCTCCGCGCACCTGCGTCAAAGGACTTACTGAACTGGCGGCTTTCCCCTGACGGATCCAGGATCGCGATCTGCAGTCAGGATCAGCTGCCTGGCCGCGTCGTCATCCTCCACACTCCCAGCGGCATCTCGCAGGCACTTCCGCTTCCCGCCGGCTGGAACCTGTGGGATCTCGATTGGGCCGACGACTCGAACAGCCTGTTCGTGTCTGCTCAGACAAGCTCCTATTTCATCGCGCATGTCGGGCTCGACGGCAAAGCCCAGGTGCTCTTCGACGGAGGCAGGAATCACTGGCTCGCCTATCCGCTGGAGTCTCCGGACGGGCACCGCCTGGCCTTCTCGCAGCAGACATTTGAGACAAACGCCTGGCTGCTTCAGAATTTCTGATGCGACGTTTCCTCACGATTCCGGAGCAAAGCGTGCGATAAAGCCGCCGCCGCTGCCCAGTTTCAGCGTCAGCTTTCCCGACCGCCTCATCGACTCGTTCGAAATCTTCACTGCTGCTGGATTTCCCGCCACATCGCCGACCAGCTGCGCCCGGTAGTTGCCCCTGCCAAGAAACTTCAGATCGATTGTGACCGTCCGCGGTGTGTATCCGTTATCAACCGCAACAAACCAGGTCTTTCCGATGCGGCGCGCAAACGCCGCCGTCTCGCCGATCGCCGAACAGGGCAAGACGATCGTCTCATCCCAGGTGCTCGGGATGCTCTTGATCATTCCCACCGCAGGATTCTCCAGCAGCGTCTTCGGATTCGCCGCATACGTCAGCAGCGGCGAGGTCAGCAGCGCGGCGGATGCAATCTGGTTCGCCCAGGTGGTGCCGTTTCTCCCCTTGTCGAGCCGAACGGGCGTGTAGTCCGCAGGTCCCGCAAGCAGACGCGTAAACGGCAGCGTCGCCTCATGCTGCGGTCGCGGCGCATCCGCATACTCCATCCCTTCCACCGCTTCGCGCGTCAGCTCATTTGGCCACGTACGCTGTTCTCCCGTCGGCTTATCGGAGCCATGGAAGTCCACCATCAGGTGATATTGCGCCGCCTCCTCGAGAATCTGCTGATACAGGTCCACGACCGGCTTCGCCTCCGAGTCGAAGAAATCGATCTTCACTCCCACCACGCCGATCTTCTGGCACATGGCAAACCATTTAAGCCGCGACTCCGGCGTCGGCAGATACTTCCGGTTTTGCCACAGCCAGATTCCCACGCCCTGGCTCCGTGAATAATCCACGAACTGTTTCAGCTGGGCCGGTGTCCACCGCTCCCACTGGTCTTCCACCACCTGATACTGAAAGCCCAGTTCACCCGCCTCGCGGGAAAACTCCGTATTGCCTGCAAGCGTCATGGGCCCGCCATCCAGAAACATCCACACGGCGCGCCCCGGCCTGATCCACGGGGTGTGAACGCCCTGCGGGAAATACTTCGGATCCGGCGGCGGAGAAACATCGGCCACGATATCGCAGTTCACCAGCCCGTTGAGATCGGGTGAAACCATCACGATGCGCCATGGCGTGGTGATGGTGCCGGTGATCGACGCAGGCACAGCCAGCTGTTTCGCCTCCTCGACGCCGTAGTAATACAGAAAAGGCTTGTCCGGAGGAACAAGATTGCCCAGCCGCGCATCGAAGCCGTCTTTGCCGTTCGTCTGCAGCGCCATTCCCGCGTAATGGGTCAGGTCTCCCTCGGAAATCGCCGCATAGCCGTCGCCATTGGGAAGCTGAACAGTCACGGGCGGCGCTGCCCACTCTCCTGCGGGAACGCCGTCGATCTTTTTCGGCGTGTATACGCCCTCGTACTGCCCTTCATGCGGGTCGAAGTACCACGCCGTGCTTCCCGCCGGCAGCGTGAATGCGGTCGCTTCGCCCGGAACATGCGATCCCGTCTCCGGCACGATATGCCGGAAGGCTATCCCGTCATCGTAAGCGCGCACCTCCAGCGTATAGGTCGTATGACTCGCCGGCTGGACCATCGGAATCCGCAGCCCGTTGCAGTGGTTCTCGTCGAGCGAGTGCACGCCGTACCAGGGAAACGTCTCGTTGACCCGGTAGCGGCTCGGCGTACCGATCTCGGCTCCTCGCGCCACATCGGCGCCGTCGATGGTGATGCCGATCGCCGAGTCGGTGATCACTGGCTTGCCGCGCAGGAAAACTGAGTACCCAAGCCCATCCGCCATCTCCGTCAGGCGGAACTCGATTTTGTGGTTGGGACTATAGAGCGTAAGCTGGCGGCGTTCCGCATGCAGTACCGAAGTGAAGAGCAAAAGGAAAAGGGACGTCAGCAGGGTCCCGAATGGACGTCTCACTCCATCTCCTCTCTAGCGGAAATCAGGAAATCCACTCGAGGACCTGGCGCAGGTTTCGCGAGCCGCCGGAACGCAGCCGGAGTCCGGCCGCGCTCCAGCTTGTTGGACCCGCTCAGAACTTATACGTCATCGCGAACTGCACGAAGCGCGCATCCGGGGTGAAGTTCCCCGTCGGCCTGGTGCTGGTGATCTGTCCGCCATACGCTCCATCGTTGCTGTACGAAGGCACGGCGAACCAGGGAGTGTTGAACAGGTTGAAAATGTCGGCTCGGAACTGCACCGTCTGCTCGTGATAAGTGCTGACGTTCTTGAAAACCGACATATTGAACTGCCGCAGGCCGGGTCCATAGACCGAAAGAAGCGGGCCGCCGGCAAACTGCAGGACGGTCGACGGGTCGGTGACCGGACCCACGATCTCAGAGCCGGTCGGTGTCGTCCCCGGCGCGACAATGTCGCTGCCCGGACGCGGATTGGCGAACGCGCAGGGGTTGTACCACTGTTTCGGCGTGCGCACCTGCGTCGGGCAGGTGTACCCGCCCGGCAGTCCGGTGTTCAGCGACGGGTTACCTCCGCCGTAGAGTGGATTCGTTTTCACCAGCGGCGGTGCGTTATCCAAACCACTGGCCGTCGGAATATCCGAAAACAGCGAGAACGGATTGCCCGTCTGCGCCGTAAACACCAGCGTGCCCGACCATCCGCCCGCCAGTTCGTTGGCGACGCCTTTGTGATTGAGGAATCTGCGCCCGTAGCCGAAAGGCAGGTCGTAGTTTCCGTCAAAGGTGAAGCGGTTGCGCACGTCGAACGCCGAGTTCCTCATATCGTCGCTGATGGGAAGGATGCCCGGGGCCCGGTAGCCGTAATCCTGGTTGTCGGCCAGATCGCTTTGCGCGTTGTCGATCGAATGCGCCCAGGTGTACGAGGCCATAAAGCCCATTCCGTTGGCATAGCGCTTATCGAGCTTCGCCTGCAGCGAGTTATAGTGCGCGCTGCCGATTGCCTGTTCGTAATTGACCCCACCGATAGTCGGGAAGGAGGTGTAATAGTACATGTCGTCTCCCGGGAACGACAGAGCATGCGCCTGGAAGCTTGGGTATTCCACGTCGAGGTGGCGCGTCAGTCCGCCGACATAGCCCAGCGTCGCGGACATGTTATTCGTGATCGCGTATTCCGTCGACAGGTTGTATTCCTCGCTGTACGGCGTCTGCGCGTTCTGAGCAATCGCCGTGATGGTGGGATAACTGATGAATTTTGCCGGACCCTGCGGAGCCACCGTCGCGAAGCCGGTGTTCATCGAGATGCCGTCGGTCGGGCACGATGCCACGGTGCAGGTCGTGCTGGGGATGTTTGACGTGAAGTTGAAAGGCACGTTCTGGGTCAGGTTCACACCGTAGCCGAAACCTTCCAGGCCGCCATAGAAGACGCCATAACCGGCTCGTACAACCGTGCGGTTATTGAAGCTGTAGGAGATTCCGAAGCGCGGGGCAAAATTGTATTTCTGCGAATTCACCAGGGACGGATTGCTGCTGGAACCGACGGTGATGTTGTTCTGCGACAAAATGTTGACGAAGGACTGCGGCACCGCGCTCTGCTGACTCGTCGGCACCACGAAGGTCCCCGCTCCGGTGCCAACGCCCGACGCCGTTGCGATGAAATTCGCCTGCTCTCCGTCCACTTCCGTCTTGGGCCCGAAATAGTCGTAGCGCAGCCCCATGTTCACGGTCAGCTTGTGCGTAACCCGCCAGTCGTCCTGCCCGTAAGCCGACCGCATCCAGCGGTGATCGTTTGTGAAATTGGCAACGCCCAGGGTCGCGCTGTTCATTTCGTCGGCCAGGAAATCCGCAACCCCGGAGCCGGTATTCGCTACTCCGGGAATTCCCGTGTACTCGCCCGTGTAGTTATAGGCGCCAGTGGCAATAACTGGCTGCAATTCCGAAGTATTGATGCGCTGGAAATCGATGCCGAATTTCAGCGCGTGATTCCCCACGATCTTGGTGACGTTGTCCAGCAACTCCAGAACGTGTTCGTTTTCCAGGGTTGGGTAATAATAGGGAGTCCCGAATCCACTGATCCCCGAGATCGAAGCATTCACCAGGCCCCCGAGGTTCGAGCTGAAAGGAACGCCATCCAGGCCCAGCGTCGACGAGATGTTCTGATTGGAATTGAACTGCTTCTCCGTGAAGTTTCCGTAGTTATAACCGACCCGGAATTCGTTAATCAGCGTCGGGTTGAACACGTGCGTTTCGCTGCCGGCGAAGTTCTCCCCGATGTTCGCGTCGTTCCCGTCGCCGTAGTCTCCATCGAGGATCGGGCCCAGCGGGGACGGCGAATACTGGTGCATATTCGAGTAACTGAAGCGTCCGAACGCCTGGTCTTTGGAACTGATATCCCAGTCCACGCGCGTATCGTACTGAAAGGTATTGTTCGTGGTATTGATGTTCTCCACGTAGTTGTTGTAAACCGCACCGTTATTCGCGTTCGGCATCGGATACATCTTCAGGATGTTCTCCGCCACCGAGTCGATCTGCCCCGGACAGAACACGTTGTTCTGGCTGTTGCAGCTCAGCTTGGCCGTCCCGCCCGCGCCTCCCGCCGATCCCGGCTGATAGAGCTGGATGGGAATCCCCGTCCCGTTGATGGCCGGATTCAGCAGTTCTGAAAAGTTTCCCTGCCGCTCCAGCGCCGTTGGAACCGTGAAGGTGGTGGGACTGCCCTGGACGATCCGGTTTGCCTGGGTATCGCCAAAGAAGAACAACCGGTTGCGAAGGATCGGAAATCCAAGCGTCCCGCCAAACTGGTTCTCGCGGTATTCCGGGACCGTTTGCGCAAAGTAGTCGCGCGCGTCCAGCGCATCGTTGCGGAAATATTCCCACAGGTCGCCGTGCACCTGGTTCGTCCCCGACTTGATGCTGGCGTTCACCACCGCGCCCGCCGAGTGGCCAAATTCCGCGCTGTAATCGGAGGTCTGCACTTTGAACTCTGCCAGAGCATCCGGCGGAGGCAGCACCACAAAGCTGGCGCCGTTCAGAAAGTCTTCTGTGTCCGTGTTGTTGTCCACGCCGTCCAGAATGAAGTCGTTTTCTTCTTCGCGCTGACCGTTCGCGCTGAAGTCGCCCTCCCCCGTCCCGCGCGATCCGTTGCCCGGCGCTGTTCCCGCAGTCAGCTGAGCGATGAATACCCAATTCCGTCCGTTCAGCGGCGTATTGTCGATCGTCTGCGTCGATACGGTCTGCCCCAGCGCCGCATCCTGCGTTTGCAGCAGAGGCGGAGCGGTAGTCACACGCACTGTCTGCGTCACGCCGCCAGGCTTCAGCGTAATGGGCACGTTCAGCCGTTGTGCCAGATTCAGGTGCAGGTGCTCCTGGATGATCGTCGAGAATCCCGGCGCGGTTGCCGACAGTCTGTAGTCGCCGATTTTCACCGGAGAAAAAACGAAGATGCCATCGCCGTTCGTCTTACCCTGCAGCGCGAGGTTCGTTCCTGTGTTGGTAAGCGTCAGCTGCGCATTCGGAATTGCCGCTCCCGTGGTGTCCGTCACCACCCCCGTGATCGTGCCCTGGTCGGCCTGCGCAAACAGCCGCGGCACGAATGAAAACGAAACGCCCAGGCAGACCATTGTGAGCACGAACCGGCGGACCAGAGAGGAAGCCGAACGCCCGTTCATCAAGGTGAAGGACATCTGGAAACTCCTGCTTTTGAAATGTTTCATGTTGTGGCCAGAATAGTAACCGCTATATAAATAAGTTGTCAATATATGTTTATATATTATCTTTTCCTTCATCTATTTCTCTGACAAATAATCGCTTATGGCGCAGGGAGCTCCGGCAAAGAATGCAGAGCGGCGGCGCTGACGGCTCAGCCGCTGGCGAAGACACCTGTCGACCTTCTGATTCCCGGACTCGTTGCAGGCAATCGCCGCTTCGCGCCGTGGCTTAACTTGTTTGTAAATATTGCACAGCGAGTTCTGTGTCACGGCCGCTTGTCCGCTCCAACGGCATTGTGAATGCTTTCATGCCCGGCTGCAAAGTCCTTAGCAACCACGCCGGGCACAGCCACGATGTCCATCAACGTCTGGGATCAGATTGCGGAACAGATCACACAGGACACGTTTGTCACCATCGCTTCTTGATCGGTCAGGGTTCAGCTGTATGCGGTGGAGATACCCGGCGCAACGCCATCCAACCCCGGCGCTGCGGCGACTGCGTTCAGCCATGTTTCTGCGACCGCCCCTTTAAACTGGGGAAATGCCGCCGATTCTCAATGCGCAGTGCATCTCCAAACGCTTCGGCGCTACGCCCCTCTTTCAGAGCATCGACTTCGCCGTCCACGACGCCGGCCGCATCGCCCTCATCGGTCCCAACGGTGCGGGCAAGTCCACCCTGCTCGCCATCCTCGGTGGCGAACAGGAGCCTGACTCCGGCGAAGTCGCCTTCCGCAAACGCGTCCGCATAGGCTACCTCCGCCAGATCTCTGTCTTCGCTCCCGGAGCCACGGTCCGCTCGGTTATCGCGTCCGCGCTCTCCCGCGCCTCGGTGCCGGAGAGCGAGCGCGAGCAGCGCCTCCGTGAAACCCTCGGCCGCGCCGGCTTTGCTGAGCCCGGCGCCTCCGGCATTCCCTTCTCCGCCGACGCCGCAACGCTCAGCGGCGGCTGGCGTAAACGCCTCGCTGTCGCCGAAGTCCTCGTCACCCAACCTGACGTGCTCCTGCTCGACGAACCAACCAATCACCTCGACCTCGAAGGCATCGAATGGCTCGAGCGCCTCCTGCAGTCCACCTCCTCCGCCTTCGTCGTCGTCTCCCACGACCGCCGCTTCCTCGAGAACACTGCCTCCGAAGTCGTCGAGCTGAACCGCATCTACTCGGCCGGCCTGCTCCGCGTGCAAGGCAGTTACTCAAAATTCCTTGAGGACCGTGAAGCCTGGCAGGAATCCGAGCAGCGCACCCAGCAAAGTCTGCGTAACCGGGTCCGCACCGAGATCGAGTGGCTCCGCCGCGGTCCCAAAGCCCGCGCCACCAAAGCCAAAGCCCGCATTGACACCGCCAATGCCCTCATAGCTCAGCTTCAGGACTCGGAATCCCGCGGCCGCGCGCTCTCTGCCGGCATCAGCTTCGACAGCACCCAGCGGCAAACCAAATCCCTTATCGAAATGGAAGACGCTGCCGTCACCCTCGGCGATCGCACAATTCTCAGCGGCCTTACCTTCAGTCTCACTGCCGGTCTCAGGCTCGGCCTCGTCGGCCCCAACGGCTCAGGCAAAACCACACTGATCCTCGCTATGACCGGCGAGCTGCCTCTTTCTGCCGGACAGCTTCGCCGCGCCCCGGCCCTCCGCATCGTCCACTTTTCCCAGCTGCGCGAGCTGGACACTTCCCTCACCCTCCGCCGCGCCCTCGCGCCCGACTCCGACGCCGTCGTCTACAGGGATCGCGTCGTCCACGTCGCCGGCTACGCCTCGCGATTCCTCTTCACCGGCGAGCAGCTCAACCAGCCCGTCTCTCACCTCAGTGGCGGCGAGCGCGCCCGCGTGCTCATCGCCCGCCTCATGCTGCAACCCGCCGACGTCCTTATCCTCGACGAGCCCACCAACGACCTCGACATCCCAACCCTCGAGATCCTTGAAGAAGCCCTGCTCGACTTCTCCGGCGCGCTCGTCCTTGTCACCCACGACCGCTACCTTCTCGACCGCGTCACCAACGCCGTTCTTGGTCTCGATGCTCGCGGCCACGCCGCGCTCTTCGCCGATTACGTCCAGTGGGAGGAGTGGCGTGCCCAGCTCGACGCCTCCAGCGAATCTCCCCCGCAGGATCCCCGTCCGGCCGCCGCGCCTCCCGCCCAATCGCCCCAGAGGAAAAAGCTCTCTTACCTCGAGCAGCGCGAATACGATGCCCTCGAAGCTCGCATCGAAGCGGCCGACGAGTCGCTCCGCCAGGCCCGCGCTCGCGTCGAAGATCCCTCCGTCGTCACCAACGCCACCGCCCTCACCACAGCCCTCGCAGAACTGGACTCCGCCCAGGCCGAGCACGATACCGTCTATGAGCGGTGGGTTGAGCTGACTGAGAAAATCGGCGGATAGGCGCTCCCGGTGTCGGGAGACGATCGCCGGACCATCTCCACCAGCACGTTGCGCGTCTCCTGCGGCGTGCGCACTTCACAGGGGAAATTGATGCGTGTGCCCTTCATGCCTTCCTCCGTCTTCAGACGCAGGGTGAAGCCGAGGCGGTCGATGGAGGTCATCGCCGCTTCGGTCGCCTCAAGTCCCGCATGGGCGCGCGCCAGAAGAATCATGGAGTCGACGTGGTCGGCATTCATATGCGCGAGGATGCCTGGCGCGGATACGGCAAGAGGGTCGGGCGAGGCGGTTTCGTAGTCGTCAGCGTCGACCCAGCCCATAACGCCGAATCCGCCGACATAGTAGAGGCCGGCAGGCTGCAGGCGATAGAAGCTGAAATCGGGGAAATCGACCCAGTATCGGCTGTTGGGATGCCTCGCTTCGTAGACTTCGCGCACCGCGCCGAGATCGGCCGCGGGGACGGGCTGGGCATCGCCGACCAGGGTAGCGCGGGCTGCTCCCAGAGGATCGCCTTCCGAACTCGGCTGCGCGGCAAAGAGGCTGCATTTGGGATCGGCGCTGAGGTTCTGGGTGTGCATGGCCATACTGCTGATGAGGAAAATGGGGCGGCCGGCAGGATCGAGCGCAAAGGGCATCAGCGAGCCGAAGGGAAATCCCGGATGCCGGCGCGACATCGTCGACAGCGTTCCGATGGAGACGAGCGAGAGCAGGGTGCGCGTGCGCTCCGCGTGACTCGGTTCAGGCAGTTGCGGCAATGCCGGGCCGGTGGATGCGTGACGGCGCGTAGCGGCAGATTCCTGTTCAGACATGGAGCTCCTCCAGATCAGGGTACGGCAGCCGGAGACGCGTTGCGGAAATCGAACGAACAATCGGAAATACTTTCGACAGCGCCGTCGTGTGGGCCTGATACGGCTGCGCGTCATGGTGGATGTGCAGTCGGCCGGAACCGTGAATTTAGGGTCTGAATGGTCGACGTCGCCACGTTTTCCGGCTGCGCCTTTCCGCGCCAGCCAGTCGGGACAAAACATCGTCCGCCCTCGGCTGCTCTGCTGACGTTTGGAGTTCCGGCGTAGAATACGTGCGGCCACCCACGCATATCAGCCAGAAAGAGACCCTCGTGCACCAGATCGTTAACGCCCACGAACGAAAGAGCCATCTCAACTTCCCCATTCTGGTCGCGGTCATCATCGTCGTCGCCATCTTTCTCGGCGGGTCTTCGGCCCTCTCGTACTACGTCGATGCCCTCTGGTTCAAAGCCCTCGGCTACGGCGATGTCTTCTGGAAGAGCTGGGGTCTCGAATGGGGCTCCTTCGCCGCCTTCTTCACTGCTACCTTCCTCATCCTCTACGGCTGGTTCCTCACCTTCTGGCGCATCCACCAGCCCGATCTGCCCCACGACCGCGACTTCTTCATTGGCAATCAGCGCGTCAATCTCCCGCTTCGCCGCGGCCTTCGTATCGCCGGCCTCGCCGCCTCCCTCGCCATTGCTGCCCTCGCTGGCGCCGCTATGATGTCGCAGTGGCCTACCCTGGCGCTCTGGTTCAAAGCGCCGCACTCCGCCGGGCCCCTCGATCCCGTCTTCCGCCGCCCGCTCAATTTCTATCTCTTCACCCTGCCCGGATGGCAGCTGCTCACCGGCTGGCTCATGAGCCTCGCAGTTATTGTCTGCATCGGAGCCGGCGGCTTCCTCTTCCTCTCCGGCAGCAATCGTGTGGCCGCAAAGGAGCACGGCAGCCTCATCCTCCCCCTCCCCTGGCGCGGACTCTCCCTGGCCTTCGCCTTTTTCCTGCTCGTTCTTGCCGCCCAGGTCTACATCGGCCGCTTCTCCTCCATCCTCGCCAGCCACACGATCTTCAGCGGCGTCAACTACACCGACGCGCACGTCAGCATTACCGGCATGCTGATCGTCGCTCTCGCCCTCCTCATCGGTGCTGCCGCTTCTGCATTCAACGCTTTCACCGCCCAGCGCCCAGCGCGCCTCGTCTTCGCCATCGTCCCCGCCCTCGCCTGTTTCTTCATCGTCCAGCTCGCCGCCTGGAGCGTCACCAGCTTCATCGTCAAGCCCAACCAGCTGGACCGCGAACGCCCCTACATCGCCTGGAACATCCAGTGGACCCGCCGCGCCTGGGACCTCGACCGCATCACCCGCCAGGAGTTCCCCGCCGCTACAACCCCCGACGCCGCCGACCCCGCCGACAATCAGGCCACCATCCAGAACATTCGCCTCTGGGACTGGCGCGCGCTCCAGGATACCCTCCGCCAGATCCAGGAAATTCGCACCTACTACGATTTCCCCGACATCGACATCGACCGCTACACCATCGACGGCCAGCTCCGCGAAGTCATGATCGCTCCCCGCGAGCTCAACCTCAACAAGCTCCCCGACAGCAGCCGAAACTGGATCAACGAGAAGCTCATTTATACCCACGGCTACGGCCTCACTATGAATCCGGTCAACGGCTTCACCCCCGAGGGCCTGCCCACCCTTTACCTCAGCGACATGCCCGTCGACTCCACCGTCCCCGGCCTCAAAGTGAACCAGCCTGAGATCTACTACGGCGAGCTCACCGACAGCGACGTCTACGTCCATACCCATCAGCCCGAATTCAATTACCCCCAGGGGCAGACCAATAACCTCAGCCACTACGAAGGCGCCGGCGGCATCCTCCTCGACGGCATGTTCCGCCGCATCCTCATCGCCGCCGGCCGCGGCGACCTCTGGAAGATCCCCTTCAGCGACGACATCACCCGGCAGAGCCGCCTGCTCATGCGACGCAACATCCTCGATCGCGTCCAGACCCTCGCTCCCTTCCTCACCTGGGACTCCGATCCCTACATCGTCCTCGGCGATGACGGCCGTCTCTACTGGATCCTCGACGGCTTCACCACTTCCGACAGCTATCCGTACTCCGCCCACTACCCCCTCGGCGACGGCACCATCAACTACCTTCGCAACAGCGTCAAGGC
Source organism: Acidobacteriaceae bacterium (assembly GCA_049671725.1). Classification (GTDB taxonomy): domain Bacteria; phylum Acidobacteriota; class Terriglobia; order Terriglobales; family Acidobacteriaceae; genus Palsa-343. Next base: position 48,775 of record JBATVK010000106.1, on the reverse strand, counting down.
CGTCATCGATGCCTACAACGGCACCACCACCTTCTACGTCTTCGCGCCGCGCGACCCCATCATCGACGCCTGGCGCCGCCTCTTCCCCTCGCTCTTCCGCGACGCCTCGCAGATGCCCCCGGACCTCCTCCACCACATCCGCTATCCTCAGCTGCTTCTCTCTGAACAGGCTGCCGCCTACGCCCTCTATCACATGAACGATCCCGAGGTCTTCTACAACCGCGAGGACCTCTGGGCCGTCGCCTCCGAGCTGCAGACCAGCGGCTCCGGCGACCAGGAGGCCCAGCTCATGGAGCCCAACTATGTCCTGATGAAGCTCCCCGGCTCCTCTACAGCTGAATTCGTCGCCATCCTTCCCTTCACCCCCGCCAGCCGCAACAATCTCATCGGCTGGATCGCCGGCCGCAGCGACAGCCCCAACTACGGCAACGCCGTCGTGTACGACTTCCCCAAATCGAAACTCGTCGACGGCCCCATGCAGATCGAGGCCCGCATCGATCAGAACGCCGCCCTCTCCAGCCAGCTCACCCTCTGGAACCAGCAGGGCTCCCACGCCCGCCGCGGGACCCTCCTCGTCATCCCCTGCGGCAAAGCCCTGCTGTACGCCGAGCCCATCTACCTCCAGGCCCAGCAGAGTCCCATGCCCGAGATGCGCCTCGTCGTCCTCGCCCTGCAGAACCGCCTCGCCTACGGCCCGGACTTTCAGACCGCCCTCAACGCCCTCTTCAACGGCCAGCCCTCCTCGCTCAGCGAGTCAACCGCCCAGAGCGCCCAGTCCGCGCCGCAGCCCGGCTCCCAGCCCGGAACGCCCGTCCCCACCGCCGAGAAGCTCAGCGCTCAACGCAGCGCCCTCGTCGCCGCCGCCGCGCAGGATCTCTCCGATTACGAAAGCCTCACCGCCGCCGGCAAGCTCGCCCAGGCCGGTCAGAAACTCGAAGATTTAAAGCAGAAACTATCTCAGCTCCAAAGCAACCCACAGTAACTGCTTTATAAGTCAGTAAAGCGAAGCTGTTTCCAGTTACCGATCCACTTCCGCCACGGACGGCTTCTCCTGTGACCGTAGTGCTGACCGATTGCAGGCACGGACTTCATGGCCGCCGATGGCAGAATTGGGCATTTCTGTCTTTGGCTCCCTCGACGGCAGCCGCGTTTTCCTTCGAAACCCGACCGAGAGAACTGCGCGCGTTTCATATCCACCAGATCCACCTTTTGCCGCGGCGTTGACGGAGAACTTTGCTCTTCAGACACCAACAAAAAGCCCCCTCCCCGGTTAGCGGGGAGAGGGCAATTGCAGTCGGAACAGAGATTAGTCGTCCACGTCGCCGGCAGGCGCCGGATTGTTGAATTCGCTCGGCGGACGAACCGTCTTCTCGCCGGGATAGGGCCGCTTAAACCCAGTCGACATGTACCAGTTCAGATGGTTGACGGTGTCCGGATCTTCGGAGTCAGGCCTGGTCAGTTTGCCGGCGAAGATCTGCGCCCTCTTTTTCAGCCATGCCGCCCTCAGGGCTTTGACCGCGGGGCTGTCCATGGTGTTGGCTGCGGTCGCAGTAACACCCTGGTCCAGAGGGATCTCATTCGCCACGTGCGTCCACGGCTTAAAATTTGCCGCGGGCGGCGTGCCCTTGACGAAATCCGTCCTCATCGGCGACGCCACGAGGTCGAACTGGTTCATGGGCGGCAGACCGAGGATCTGCTCGATCGTCCGGGTCATGTTGGTCTGCGAGTAGTAGGTGTTGTCGGTGGGCCCGTTTTGCACGGCATAGGGGCTGACGACATAGCCTGGGCTGCGATGGCCATCGACGTGGTCGACGCCGTTCTGCGAGTCGTCTTCCTCGATAAAGATCGCCGAAGATGACCACACATTGCTGTGGCTGATGTAGTCGATGATGCGGCCAATGGCCAGGTCGTTATCGGCTTGTTCGGCGATCGGGGTCGGCGGTCCGCCCGTGTGGTCGCACATCACCCACAGGATGCTCAGATTGGGCACCGTTCCGGCGGCGACGTCTTTGTCGAAGTCCTGCTTCCAGATATCGACGCGGAACTGGTCGGGGATGCCCAGATCGAACTGCGGGAAGTTGGTGACAAGGTGCTCGTAGACAGCTGGGATCGAAGACTCTGCGTGGATCGTGTTCTGGTAATACAGCGTCGGCTCAAGCCCCGCCTCGAATTGCTGCGCGTCATTGTAGAAGTCGCTCCAGCTGGGCTCGCTGGTTGATCCGTTGGGTTGTGTGAACGTGTCGTTCTCGACGTATTCGCCGTAGATCTTCACCGCCAGGCCGGCCTGCTCCGCCTCGGAGAACAGGAACCCCTTGTTCTGATAGGCGAGTGCATCGCCGGCGTTGCCGCCCGGATAGCTGCGGACCCAGTCAGGCGACTGGATGTCGTCCGCGTAGGGCGCCGCGGCCTCGGTGATCCACTGGTGACCGTCAGCCGACTGGCGGCTCGGGTCGTAGAAATTGTCGAGGAGCGGGAAGCGCTTGATCAGCTGATGCACGTTGGGCGTAACATCGCCGCCGAACACCGCCAGCGAGGGGTCGCCATTGCCGGCGGCCACGTCGCCCAGCATCTGATCGTACGTGCGGTTTTCACGGATGATCAGGAATACATGCTTGATCAGCGACGGATCGCCGATCTTGGCCGGGATGGCGACCGGCTTGGTACGCGGGCTGCCACCCGAGGCAGATTCGATATTCTTCGTCAGATCCCAGTGGTTGTTGGTGAAGACCTGCTCCGTCATCTGCGCCAGGTCCCCGGTTGTGGGCACGGGCACGATGCTGACGGTGCCGTTGTCCTGGTGGGTGTTGTAGCTGCTGACGCCAAAGTCGGTTTCGAACGAATCACGCGCGCCGATGCCCTTGTCGTTGGCGACGATGAGCACGTTATCGGTCTTGTCGAACACCACCGAGGCGGGCGCATAGGCAACCGGGATCATGCCCAGGACAGGATTCGTCGCGCCGTCGGTGAGGTCGACGACTGCGATCGCGTTGGCATGGTAGAGCGCAACGTAGGCGACGCGTCGGCCGACATCGACCGCGATCGAGTCCGGCTCGGCGCCGTTGACTGGCTGGCCTGTGCCTGGCACGCCGATCGGCAGCCCAAGGTCGATGGTCCGCGTCACTTTGTTCATGGCCGTGTCAATGACCGAGATAGTGTCGCTGTAGGCGTTGGCCACCAGCAGCTTATCTCCGTAGAAGGCCATCCCGGTAGGGTGCAGACCGGTGGGAATGGTGGAGGTAACCTTCATGGAGGACAGGTCGACCACCGACACGGTGCCGGTGATCGCAGCGCCAACGAACGGGTCGGCGACGATTTCCGTACCCGAGGAGTTGATCTGGAAGTCTGCCTGCGTAGCAACCCGCCCGCCCTCGTTGCTGACGTATCCGGTGGTGCCGTCACTGCTGATCACGATGCTGTGCGGCGCGTTGCCCACCCGGATCTGCGTACCTTCCGTCGGCGTCTTCGCGGTCAGCTTGATCCTGGTGAGGGTATCGTTCTGGTTCAGCAGGGCGTAAGCGCTGGTGCCGTCCGGCGAGATCGCGACGCCGCCGGGAAAAGAAGTGCTCGGAGTATAGAACGAGCCGCAGGGGTTGTCGTACGCCGCCGGAGGGCTGTTCGGGAAACACTGAATGAAGGAATTGTTGGGCGGCACGCTCACCTGGACGTCGTCGCTCAGCAAGCCCTTCTTCGATACGTTGGCGATGGTGACGTGGCTGCTGTCCTGGCTGAATACCAGATATTTGCCGTCCGCCGTATACGCGATGCCGCTGTAACTGCCGCTCGGATCGGTTGCAAACGGGATATAGTTCTGCAGGACGTCGCCGGTGCGGGTGTCGAACACCTCGACGGCTCCGTTGCCGTCGGCCGTCGACGTACCCATGGTAAGGACGGCTGCGGTGTGCGTATCGGCATTGGGGTTCAGTGCGATGGCCTTCGCGCGCACCCGGATGCCGAGGTCGACCTGGGTGCCGGCCGGGGTGATGATCGCGCCATCGCTGACAACCCACGAGCCGTTCGGCTGCGGGCCGACGGTGTATTTCGGGTACTCTTTGGACTGGCCGGCGAGCGCTGGAACAATCAGCCCCGTTGCCAGCAGGCCGGCGAGCGGACGCAGACGGCTGATCCGCCGCTTGTTGGAAGAGTTCTGTCGAGATATTTTTCGGGACATCGCGCGTTCCTCCTTCAGGGTTGTGGGTTGGTCATCACGCAGGAGGGCTCCGCCGTGGAATACCGAGGGGATCTGGCGGCACTCCGTGCACATCGAGGTCACTGATCGTTGCGACAATCTGGAACGGGCTTAGGACGAATGGGCGCGGACGAGCTGCGCCACGAAGCGAGGCTAAGGGCGCGCGCCGCACAGCAGCGTGACGGCAGGATTACAGTTTTGTAGTCTTGCCTGGGAGACCGCTATGGAACGCGCATAGCTCGACGTTCAGCAGGGTCGGTTTCGTGGTGGTTCTCTTCGTGCCGTTCCGATGCGGCGGGCTGAGGCAGCCCGATCATGATGCTGCGACAGATCGCTTGCCGCGGGCACAGACAGGAGCTATAAGTCGGCCTATATCCTGATGAATCAGGGCAGCATAACTAAAATTTGGCAATTGACTTGCCTCTCAGCCGCTGTCTTGCCTGGCAACACAACTTTTTTAGAACATTCATGCCGACATTACACAGGCGTAACCAGGACCGATTACAGATTTATCATTCGTAACGCTCGCGCCGTTCCGGCTCGTACGATCTGTCCCTGAACCATCACTCTGCAAGGGCCAGGCGGCCGGTCAGCGGTTTCCTGCAAGTCTGCTATCGGAGAATTCGCAAAGCCATCTTCACTGCCCTGGTGCTAAGGACGGTCTGCGTTTTGAAGCGTGCAACCTGCGCCTGCAAAACGCAAACAGGCGAACCGCAGCGCAGCCCTCGTTCTGTCAGACGAGGCCATGCGCCGCCGGATAGGCGCACTTCGCCCGGAGAGCAGTTGATCCATTTGGAGGGTCGTATGCGTCGCAAGGTGAGAGCGAATCTTCAATCCGCCGGCAGGCTTTCTGCGTTTCGCAGCCTCGTCGCTCTGCTCAGTGTCAGTGTTCTGTCGTCTCTTACGGGCATTGCTTACGCGCAGGTAGACCGCGGCGGATTGAGCGGCACCGTCACCGACGCGTCCGGCGGGCGGCTCCCGCAGGCGCACATCGTGGCAATCGAAAACGCGACCGCACTGCGGCGCGAGACCTTGTCGGATGCCGACGGAAACTACACCATCCCCGAACTGCCGGTGGGCATTTATACCGTCAGCTTCGACCACCAGGGCTTCAGGAAGCTGGAGTTTATCGATGTGGAAGAGGTGATCGGGCGAACGCGGACGCTGGACGCCGCGCTGCAGGTGGCCGGGGGCATGGAGCGCGTGGAAGTATCGTCGGCTTCGGCGCTGATGGATCGCAGCACCAGCGCGGTGACCGGCCTGATCGAGAGAGAGCAGGCGGATGAATTGCCGCTCAATGGGCGCAACTGGGCTTCACTCACAGCCTTCGTTCCCGGCGCCATCGACACCGGCGGCAGCAACCAGCGGACGATTCGCTTCGCCGGGCGCGGCCTCGACGACAGCAACTTTACCTACGACGGCGTCGATGCCACCAACATCGTGAATCAGACACAGAGGCAGTGGGTGCGGCTGGCCATTCCTCTGGACGCGATTTCGGAATTTCGCGTCGATACCCTGATGGCGCCCGCCGAGGAAGGCGCGACCGGGGGCGCCCAGCTGGACGTTACTTCGCCCTCCGGAACCAACCGTTTCCACGGTGGCCTCTTCGAGTACCTGCGCAACGATATCTTTGACGCGCCACTTCCTGAGTGGGCCTCCAATGGTGAGGCGCGGCAGCCGCTTCGCCTGAATCAGTTCGGCGGGTCGCTGGGCGGCCCCATCGTGCGCGACAGGACATTTTTCTTTCTCGCGTCCGAAGTCTACCGGCAAAACTGGGGCTATCCCGTGAGCGGTGACGTTCCGAGCCAGTCGCTCAAAGCATCGGTAGCCGGCACCTCGCCCGTGTATGGGATCGTAAACGGATTCCCGGGAGCCGGTCCGAAACGATTTCTGACCCCCTGGACGCCCGCCACCGACCCGGGAGACCCGTACTACTTGGACTATGACCTGCTCACCTGCGAATGCGAGCAGGTGGTCAACGAGGGCTCGGGGATGCTGCGCCTCGACCAGCACTTCACTCCGAAGACCACGGGTTTTGTGCGCTTCAGCTACGACCGCTCAGTCGATACGCAGCCGCTTTCGGCTGCTGCGACGGACCTGCAGCAGAAGGTCTCCGCGCCCGTCAATGGCGCCCTCGAGTTGCTGCACATCTTCAACACCCACCTGGTAAACGAGATCGAGGGAGGCTTCAATCGCTCCACCGACAACCAGTACAACTACAGCGACTCCGGGATTATTTATCAGATTGCGATTTCCGGTGGGCCGGGGCCGGGGTTTGTCACGGAAAACTACGATTACGCCAGCGTCTACGTGGGCAACTCGTTTTCGGGGCTCGACCACCTCACCTGGGTTCACGACCGGCACACCTTCAAAGCCGGCGTAGAGTTCCGCTACATTCAAATGAACCAGAATTACGGAGAGCACGGAAAGCTTACGTTTTCTTCGGTGGAGAGCCTCGCCGACAATCAGGTGGCGAAAGCCGGCCTGACCGGCGCCCTGCCTATCAACGATCTGCGCAAGAACGATTATTTCCTCTATGCGCAGGACGAATTCAGGTGGCGCCCCGGTCTGGTCCTGAACCTGGGTCTGCGCTACACCATCTTCGACCTCTTCAACGAGGCGCACGGTAAGGCAAACCCCTTCGACTTCGCTACCTGTGGCCCGCAGGGTTTCTGCGGCGTGGGCGCCAGCTTCGGCCGGCAGAACTACGGCGATGCGGATCCACGCCTGGGCTTCGCCTGGACGCCGTGGAAGGGCGGCGGGACGGTATTCCGAGGCGGATTTGGCATGTACCACGAAGACGGACAGCTGGACGATCAGAATCTGCCCGCGAAAAACGAAGTCCCCTCCTATGCGCTGACAGGCAGTTCGAAGTCACCGGTCTCTTATCCGGTCGCATTCGGCGCCGGAACCCTCTCACCGAACGCCGAACAACGGGACCGCAAGGACACGTATGTCGAGCAGTGGAGCTTCTCGGCGGAACGGGAGCTGCCGGCAAACTTCGTCAGCACGATGTCTTACCTGGGAAGCCATGGCGTGCATCTGCTCGAAACCAACGTGGTGAACCTGATCGATCCAGCCACCGGGCTGGTGCAATATCCGGCCTTTGCTCCCGCCATCGGCTGGCGCGGCTCAGTCGGCATGAGCTCGTACAACGGTCTCTCCGTGGCGTTGCGGCGCTCGTTCTCCCGCGGCCTGCTGGTGGCGGCCAACTACACCTGGTCGCACGAGATCGACAACGGCTCCAATGGCAGCGGCGATGGCGATGAAATTTCGCCGCAGAATCCGTTGTGCCTGCCCTGCGACCGCGCCAGCGGCGCCTGGGACGCTCGCCATGTGGTCAATGGCAATGCGGTCTGGCAGCTGCCCTTCGGGCTGGGTAAGCCCCTGCTGAACCAGCGTGGGATCGCGAACATCTTCGCCGGCGGCTGGGAGCTGAATACGACCGCTCTCGCGCGCACCGGCTTCCCGCTGAACGTGCTGATGCCCAGCAGCTACACCGCCCCCGACGGGGCCTCGGGCACGGAGCGTCCCGACCTGGTGAAGGGCGTGCCGCTGACTCCGCCGGGAGGCAGGACGGTGACGGAGTGGATCAATCCAGCCGCCTTTGCCACGCCGGCGGGAGAATTCGGCACCGCGCCGCGCGACCTGCTTCGTGGACCGGGCACCTGGCAGATCGATCTGGCCGCTGACAAAATGTTTTCGCTGACCGAAGGCACTCAGCTGGAATTCCGCTCGGAGTTCTACAACGTATTCAATCACCCGCAGCTGGGTCAGCCGCAGTCCACGTTCAACCCGTCGAACACCACCGGCTTCGGCAGCATCATCGACACCGTGAACACCGCAGTATCGCCGGTAACCCCGGTGGGCTCGGGAACGCCGCGCGAGATGCAGTTCGCCCTGCGCATCAAATTCTAGGCTGGAGGGAGGGTGAGCGATGAAGATCCTGATCGTCGAAGACGAAGTCAAGACCTCCAGGTTCCTCAGGAAAGGGCTCGCTGAGGCCGGCTATGTCGCCGACGTGGCGGCCGATGGCCTGGAGGGCCTGCACCTGGCTCTCGAACTGAATTTCGATCTGATCATTCTCGATGTCATGCTCCCGGCGGCGGACGGCTGGCACGTGCTGGCGGGGCTGCGCGGAGCGGGCCGCAAAGCCCTGGTGCTGATGCTGACAGCGCGGGATGCGGTGCACGAACGAGTGCGTGGCTTCGAACTCGGCGCGGACGATTATCTGGTGAAGCCCTTCGCATTCTCCGAACTTCTCGCGCGCGTGCGCTCCTTACTCCGCCGGTCGACCCCGCGCGTGCAGGAGACCATCTGCAGGGCCGATCTGGAGATCGATCTGTTGCGCCATCGCGCCACCCGCGCCGGCCAGAAGATCGATCTGACTGCAAAGGAATTCCTGCTTTTGACCCTGCTGGCGCGTCGCGCCGGAGAAGTCCTCTCGCGTACCCTGATCGCCGAGATGGTCTGGGATATGAACTTCGACAGCGACACCAACGTTGTGGACGTCAACGTGCGCAGACTGCGGAGTAAAGTGGACGACCCTTTTCCTCTCAAACTGATTCACACCGTCCGTGGCGCCGGCTATGTCCTTGAAGCCGAGTCATAATGCGCCGCAGTCATCGCACCTGCGCACGACGCTGGCGTTTCGACTCGCGGCCGCCTACTCTCTGGTGGGGCTGGCTCTGGTGCTGCTCGCCACGGCCAGCCTCTACATCGTGCTGCGCACCGAACTGGACAAGAGCACGCAACTGTTTCTGGCCGACAAGCTGCATGTGCTCCGCACCATGCTGCGCGAGCGTCCCGATGACATGGATGGGTTGCGAGAGGAGATTCAACTGGAAACCGCGGCCCGCCGCTACCAGCAGTTCTACATTCGTCTTCTGGATGAACATGGAGCGCCGATTCTGACCACGCCCGGCATGGACGAACAACTGGACGTCGCCGAGCTCATCCGCCGCACCTGGAACCGGCCGGAACACTCCGTCTCGATGACCGGGTTCCATGGGCGTCCCTTCCGGGTCGCCAGCGCAACTGCCTGGGCGGACTTCTCGCCGCCTCGCCGCGATACGATTCAGATCGCCATCGACATCTCTCAGGAAGAAGCGTTGCTGAGGCGCTACCGGCGCTGGTTTTGGGCCATCCTGCTGGCCAGCTCGGTTGTGTTTCCCCTGCTGGGCTACTGGATTGCGCGCCATGGCATTCGTCCCGTGGAAGAAATCGCCGCAACGGCGCGGAGCATTACATCGACGAACCTGCGCGAACGGATCCGGGCGGAAGGCTATCCGTCGGAGCTGGCATCGCTGGCGGAAACCTTCAACCAGATGCTGGACCGTATTGAAGAATCCTTCGAGCGGATCTCCAGATTCTCGGCCGATATCGCGCACGACCTGCGTACGCCCGTGAATAATATCCGCGGCGAAGCGGAGGTGGCGCTCGCACGCGCACGAACGGTGGACGAGTACCGTGCGGTGATTGAGTCGACGCTGGAGGAAGCCGTTCGGCTTTCGGAGCTGATTGGCGATCTCCTGTTTCTTGCGCGCGCGCAGAGTCCTTTGACGGAGCTGCGCCGCGAGCGCGTCAACGTCGGCAAGTTGCTGAGCGCGGTTCGCGATTACTATGAGGCTTCCGCTTCGGACGGCGGCATATCGCTGGTCACAGAGGAAGGCGGGGAGCCTGTGATCGCGGAGCTGGATCGTGCGCTGATGTTGCGGGCCGTCAGCAACCTCATCTCCAACGCCATTGCGCACACCCCAGCCGGAGGGACAGTAACTCTGGCTACCGCGGCTGAAGACGCAGCAATCCGCATCGAAGTTTCCGACACCGGCGCCGGCATCCCTGCCGAAGCCTTGCCCAGGGTATTCGATCGCTTTTTTCGCGTCGACCCCTCGCGCTCCACAACTTCGGGCGGCACCGGCCTCGGTCTGGCAATCGTCCAGAGCATCCTGGCGCTTCACGGCGGCAGCGCCGAGATCGCCAGTCAGCTCGGCCGTGGAACTCGCGTCACGCTGCGCATTCCGGTCATCGCGACAAGCTGGCCATGCTGTGATGGTCGTGTCATGTTGCCGCCCTTTGCAGAGAGTTCCGGTTGCGAACCTTCCTGCGCCAGGCCCTGAAACCAGCGCCAACGGAACGTCGGCCCCCTCCCATGAACCGCGAGCGGCACGACGCCTGTTTCCTGAATGGCACGCAAGCGGTCGAAGGCTACGGCCACACTTCACCTGCTCGCAGAGCCCCCGGGTTGCTGAGTCGGTTTCGCCCACGGCCGGAACGTGGATCGGGATGTGATGTCCGTCAAGCTGGGAACAACATTTTTTCTTCATTCATTCATTGCGCTGTGTCACCCTGATCGCTATGAACGCTCGCAGGATTGGAGCCCTGTGTTCCGCCGCTTTCCTCTTGTTTAGTGCCGCATCTCTTCTCTATAGCGAAACCGGCGTCACCGCGGTCCTTCCCAACGGCCGCGAGATTCATCCCGCCGGCACGTGGACCACTCTCGCCCCTTACCCCTTCGCGCTGGCTCTCACGCGCGACGGCCGCCGGATGGCGATTCCCTCCATCGGCTTTCCATTCGCGCTGAATCTCATCGAAAATCCCTCCTCGCCCAACCCGATCGTCGAGCGCATCCCCCCAGCCAATCAACCCGGCAAGGAAAACGACACCTTCGACGTGCACACCGGCGTTGCCTGGTCGCCCGACGGCTCGACTCTGTGGGTCGCCAGCGGAGACTCGGGCAAGATTCTCGTCTATCGCGCCTCGGAACAGGGCGGCGCGCTGCAGCTCACGCCGGACGGCGACATTCCACTCGACGGTCCGACGACCGGCGAGAACTATGCCAACAGCTTCGCCGCCACCGTGATCGCGTCGCCGGACGGCCGCACGCTGTATGCGCTCGATCAGGGCAACTGGCGCGTCGTCATCATCGATGCGGCCGCGCGCCGCCGCATCGCCTCCATCGCAACAGGCCGCTATCCCTGCATGCTGGCGCTCTCGCCCGACGCCCAGCGCCTCTACGTCACCAATATCGGCCTCTTTGAATACACCCTCATCCCCGGCGCCGATGCGCGCAATCCCCTCGGCACCGGACTGCGCTTTCCGCCGTTCGGCTATCCGTCGCGCGCCGCGCGCATCGGCGCCACTGTCGAGGGCAAAATGATTCCCGGCCTCGGCGACGAAAACTCCCGCGACGGCAGCTCTCTCTGGACCTACAACGTAACCGATCCCGCCTATCCGATCATCGCCGCGCGCCTGCGCCTCGGCGTGCCCGTTTCCGAACGCCCGGGAGGCACGATTGGAGGCTCTGCGCCCACCGGCGTTGCCGCCGATGCCGATGCCGTCTACGTGACCCTCGCGCATGACGACGCCCTGGTGAAAGTCAACCCGGCCGGCGACAAGGTGATCGCCCAAGCTCCGCTTTCGCCCTTCTCCGCCGCGCGCTTTCGCGACGCACAGGGCAGCCCATTGCGCGGGGTTATGCCGAGCGGAGTGGCCGTCCGCGACGGCCGCGTCTACGTCGCGGAGTCCGGGATCGATGCGGTTGCCGTGCTCGACGCCTCCACGCTGCGTGTCATCGAGCACATTCCCGTCGGATGGAATCCCACAGCGGTCGCGCTCTCGCCGGACGGCGCCACGCTCTACGTCGTGAACACCAAGGGCAAGGGCGCGGGTCCGAACGCCGGCAGCCATCACAAGCCCGGCGAGCCGACCTATGTCGGAGCCCTCGAGTTCGGCAGCCTCAGCGCCATCCGCCTCGCCGATCTGCCCCCGGCGGGTCAGCTGACGCAGACCGTGGTCGCCGGGAACATGGCCGACATCGCCGGACGCCCGCCGCTCCCGCATCTTCGCCACTGCTTTCTGGTCATCCGCGAAAACCGCACCTTCGATGAAATTCTCGGCGACCTGCCCGGCGTGAACGGCGATGCCGCTCTCGCCCGCTATGGGATGGATGGATGGGCGCAGGAGAATCTCTCCGTCAAACACCTTCGCGTCACGCCCAATGCCCACGCGCTCGCCGAGCAATTCGCCGTCAGCGACAACTACTTCGTCGACAGCGACGTCTCCGCCGACGGGCACCGCTGGGTGCTGGGCATCGATCCCACCACGTTTTTCAATACCGCATGGACCTCCGGCTACGGAGGCCATCGCAGCGGCAGCCCCGACTCGCCCGAGCCGGGCCGCCGCGCGATGTTCGGCGGCGCCGATGCGCCCATGCCCGAGGACATGCCGCAATTCGGCTCGCTCTGGGAGCACATCGCCAACTCCGGCAAAGGCGTTCTCAATTACGGCGAGAGCCTGGAAATCGAAGGCTCCGACGAACTGGACGGCAGCGCTCCGCAGGGCCAGCGCCTGTTCCTGAACGCTCCGCTGCCGCTGCCCGTCTTCGAGCACAGCGACCGCCTCTATCCCACCTTCAATCTCGGCATTCCCGACCAGTTCCGCGCCTCCGAATTCGAGCGCGACTTCCGCCGCCGGCTCGCCGCGGGGACCGTCCCGGCGCTGATCGTCATCCGGCTGCCCGACGATCACACCGCCGATCCGCGGCCCGCCGATGGCTACCCATACCGCGCCTCCTACGTGGCCGATAACGATCTGGCTCTCGGCCGCATGGTCGCTTTCCTCAGCACCACGCCCATCTGGAAAGATTCCGCCATGTTCGTCACCGAAGACGACGCGCAGGGCGGCGTCGACCACGTCGACGCGCACCGCAGCGTGCTGCTGATCGCCAGCCCGTGGCTGAAACCCGGATCCATTTCGCACCAGCACACCAGCATGGGGTCGATTATCCGCACCATCGACGAGCTGCTTGGCATCGGCCCGATGAACCTCGAAGATGCGCTTGCCGGGCAGATCACCGGCATCTGGGACACGCATCCGCATCTCGCGCCCTACAAGGTGCGGCCAGCCGATCCGCGCGTCTTCATCGCGGCCAGGGCGCGCTTCGCCCGGCCGAAGAACGCGAAGGAAGCCGCTGAGCTTCTCGATATGGACGATCCCGCGGTGATCCGCGCGGAAATGCAGCGCTCGGCGGGAACGCTGCGGCGGCCAAAGCATTAGACGCGCGCTCGATCGCCGCGCCGGCGGCTCCGCCAACAGACGTCCTCAATTTCCACTGCGACGCGATGCGGCGAAGGGGATTCGCCGGATTTTCATGCTGCTGTCTCAGTTTGGAAACATAACCGCCCCATCCTGAACCTACAGGCTTCCTGAAGCATCCAGGGGTGGTCCCACGTTCCAGCAGGGCCCCGGATTGCAACGAGATCTCAACCCACCGCGGGCAATTCTGCTCGCGCTTTTTCGGAGGCACATGGGCAGCAAATTGCATCGCTATATGTATTGGTGCGCCGCGCTCGCAGTGACGGCGCTGATGGTTTGCGGCGCGCAGGCGCAAACGACCCAGGGATCGATCTTCGGCTCCGTGCTCGACTCGGCCGGCGCCGTCGTCCCCAACGCCACCGTCACCCTGCATAATCTGGATGAAGGCACCACCCGGGAAACGAAGAGCAACGGCGCGGGTCAGTACCGGTTCGTCGACACCAAGGCCGGCCACTATACCCTCAACGTAAAGGCGGCGGGCTTCGAGGAGTGGACCACCCAGGGTCTTATGCTGGACGTCCGCCAGGAGCTTCGCATCGACGCGACGCTCGCCGTCGGTACCGTGCACCAGCAGGTGATCGTCAGCGGTACCCAGGTCAGCGATATCGACACCGATACGCCCACCATCAGCGACTCCTTCAGCGGAGCCGAGGCCCGCGATCTGCCGGTCAACACCCGCGCCAGCTTTGGCGGCACCAGCGCCTATAACATTCTCGGCGCGCTGCCCGGCATGCAGGGCGATGCCGGTACTGGCGGCTTCTCCCTGCAGGGCGCGCTGCCGTATCAGCTGGAGCTCACCGTCGACGGCATGACGCTGAAGAACCCCTCCGGCGACAGCATCATCGGCGACGCCTTCCCCTCCTCCGAATCGATTTCGGAGATTCGCGCTGACGGCGCGCTGGCCGACGCCGAGTATGGCGATCCCGGTCAGGTGGTCATTACGACCAAAGGCGGCACGAACCAGCTGCACGGGACCGCGTATCTCTACTATCAGAGCTCGGCCTTCGATGCGATCCCGTACACCTATCCGACCACGACGACCAAGCCCAGCCTGCAGGGCAAGACGTTCGGCGTCAGTCTCGGCGGCCCGGTGGTCTTTCCGCATCTGTACAACGGCCACAATAAAACCTTCTTCTTCGGCGCCTACGAGGGATGGCGTCATCCCGCGCAGGTGACCATTCTCGAGAAGGTTCCCAGCACCCTGATGAAGCAGGGCAACTTCTCGAATTACACCTCGTCCACGTTCACCGGACTCCGCGATCCTTATACCGGCGCAAGCTGGGGAACGCAGATTCCTGCCGGCAGCATCAACACGATTGCTGCGAACACGCTCAAGCAGTTCTATCCCGATCCCAACATCGGCGACCCCACGGCTTATACCGACGACAACATCGCCAACTGGCAGCAAAACGTCAACGCCAGCGGAAGCTCGAATCAGTTCGACGTGCGCGGCGATCAGTACTTCGGTTCAAACCAGAAGTTCCTGCTCTGGGGACGGTTCACCTGGAAGAACTTCCCAACCAACAGCCCGGCTCAGCTGCTGATTCCCTCCGAGGTGAACACCAGCCAGAGCCGCGTGCTGAAGGTCGACACCAACTGGAGCATCACCCCGCGCGTAATCAACGAGGGCGGCTTCGGATTCACTCGTTACACCAGCGGACAGAACGACAGCTTCAACGGTCTCGCGTGGACGCAGCAACAGGACTGGCAGGGCCTGCAGAACCTCTACTTCAACGGCATTCCGGAGATGGACTTCAACCACCTCCAGTCTCTCAACATCGATCGTCTCAGCAACCTGAACAAGTCGTACACCTACGAATACACCGACACAGTGATCTGGACGAAGGGCTCGCACACGGCGAAGTTCGGCGGGGATGTCCAGTCCCTCGAGGCGGTCACGCCGCTCGGGTTTGTCGGCGCAAACAACTATGGGACCTACTACTTCAACGAAGCTTCCGGCAGCAGCACCGGCCTGTTCACCGGCGTCGACTTCGCCGATTTCCTGCTTGGAATCCCGGACCAGAGCTTCTATGACGTCGTCCGCCAGGACAACGACGGCATCTCCTGGCACTACAACTTCTTTGCGCAGGATGAGTGGCGCGCCAGTCCCCGCCTCACGCTCTCCTACGGCCTCCGGTACGAACTGCACCCGGGCTACCGCGACCGTTACGGCGACATCGGCAACTTCGATCCCGGCGTGCCTCTCTCGGGGCGGGTCATCTATCCGCAATACGCAGCATCGCTGCTGGCGCAGAGTTCCCTGGCCAGCGCCAATGCATGCGATCCCGACGGCGTAAATAACACCAACAGCGCGGTGGTCAATGGCGCTCCGTGTATGCCGGTCGTGGGCAACGACACGGCAGGCTATCCATCGGGCCTCAAGAAGTTCCCGCACCTGCGCTTCATGCCGCGGCTTGGCTTCGCTTTTCGGCCAACCTCCAGCGACAACTGGGTGGTCCGCGGCGGCTTCGGTATGTACGACATCAACATGCTCGGCTCCAGCTTCTACTCGCTGACGGGGACGATCCAGGCCGCCACCGAGCAGTACATCAACACCTATAACTCCACCACGCACGCCATTGGATTCCAGTGGCCGCAGGTTTATTCCGGTTCCGGCAACGGCGGATGCACCACCTGCTACGGTCAGGATTACTTCGGCACCGCAAACAGCACGAACTGGGTCGATCCTTATACCCTGCAGTGGTCGCTGAGCGTCGACCACGACCTCGGCAACGGCTATGCGGGCCGCCTCACCTATATCGGTTCCGAGACCCATCATCTGGTCTGGGCGCCGGACGAGAATACGCTGCCCTTCTCCAGCACCGTCTCCGCCTACAACCAGCCTTTCAGCGCGCGGCTGTTCCCCAACTGGGGGCGCATCAACGACCGCGACACCAGCGGTAACGAAGCTTATAACTCGCTGCAGCTGGAAGCCACGCACCGCCTGCAGCACGGACTCGAATATCAGTCAGTCTTCACCTGGGCGAAGAATCTCTCCGACGTGCAGGGGCCGGGTGGCTTCCCCGACAACTACGGCTTCGCGGGCGAGGGCGGCGGCAGCCGGGCTGAATCCATACTCGACCGCCACGCCGACTTCGGCAACGTCTACGGCGACCGCCGGCTCAAGTGGAACACCGATCTGCTGTACGATCTGCCCTTCGGACGCGGACGGAGATTCGGCTCCGGCATCAACCGTGCTGAGGACACCGTCCTGGGCGGCTGGACGCTCTCCTCCATCTTCACCTGGCAGACCGGCCCCTTCGAGACGCCGTACTTCCCCTCCGGTCAGGGCGATCCCTCCGGCACCGGCTCCGGTCTCACCAGCACCGCGGCGGGTTGGGATCCCGGACACCGCGATCAGTATGCGGACCGTGTTGCGAACGTCTCCTGGGTTCCTCACAACCGAAGCCGGCTCAATTTCCTCAATGCCGGAGCCTATGCGTGTCCAGGCGATCCAAACTGGGCCCCCGGCTATCCCTGCGAAACGGGTAACGCCGGCGCCTCGGTCACCAACCCCACCACCGGCGCTACCATCTGCACGGGCTGTGAGCAGATCAACGGCGGCATCTTTCCGGTGCCCAATCCGATTGGCCGCTTTGGCGACGCGCAGAACGGATCGGTTCCCGGTCCGGGCCTGGTCACTCTTTCCGCCGGCCTGAGCAAGAGCGTTGCCATTACCGAACTGATCAGACTCAGAGCGGAGGGTACATTCACCAATGTGCTCAACCACACCAACCTGGGCGATCCAATCATGGATTTGAGCTCGCCCAACTTCGGCCAGATCACCAGCACGGTAGGCGACCCCAGCACCATCGGCGCCAGCGTTGGCACCGACCTGGGCGGCGCTCGTACCGGCCAGATCGCGATCCGGCTGGAGTTCTGACGCGCTCTTGGTCCGTTGTCGCGGGGCGCGGATGTCAGCGGCAGAAAGGAACGCTGTTGCGATCAACGAAGCCGACTCCTGGTCACTTACTCGTAGTGCGCACGCCGTTTCGATATTTTCACGGAGACGGCGAAATATTTGTGACCAACCTACTTAGAAGCGGCAAGAAAGATCGGCTTCACCATCGCTTCAATCCTGGCGGCCATCTCCTCGGCAGGAATGCGATCCGGTGTTTGCAGCCAGCGACGCGCGGCCCCGAATATCGCCCAGGCGGCCGTAGTCCCCAGGAGCGCGGGGTCGACACCGGGCCGCGCCGGACGATGCGTAGCGCCTTCGAGGAACATAGCCTCCACCACCGGAATGATGGAGCCTTCGAGAGGCATCTTCGTTAATTGGCTGGGGCAGCCCGTGGTCTCGGCCAGATAATCGCAGACGCCGAGCGCAATCGCTCGTAAAGCCCCATCGCAATCTGTGAAGGAAAGGCCGCGACGAGCGATCAGGGCGCGGAAGCGGGCAGCTGTCATGGCCTGGAGAAGGGCGTTCTTGTCGGCGTAATGAAGATAAAAAGTCGCCCGGTTCAGGGTCGCTTCATCGGCGATCTCCTGCACCGAAATGTCGTCGAACTCCTTACGATACAATAATTTAACCAATGCATCCATCAGCATCTGACGGCTGCGCAGGATGCGGGGATCGGTAGCTTCAGCCGTGGATGCGGATTGATGCGTCTCGATCATGCCGATCTCCAGATTACGCGCCCCTCGCCAATAGATGCTTACGCGACATCTGTCGATTTATTGAATCAACATATGTCTATTACACATCATGTGTCGTATTGGAGGGTTTTCGCAATGGCCACGCTTCTCCACATCGACTCCAGTCCGCTGTATGGGCGATCCGTCTCGCGTCAACTTACAGGTGCGTTCGTTGCTCAATGGAAGCTTTCGCACCGGGGTGGGACGGTCATCGACCGCGACCTGAACGCAACCGCGATTTCGCCCATCACCGCCGAGTGGGCGGAAGCTGCCTACACGCCGGAAGAAGCGCGCACTCCGCAACAGAAGGAGCTGCTGGCAGTTTCGGACGTGCTGCTCGCCGAACTGGAGCAGGCGGATGAGTACGTGATCGGAGTGCCGATGCACAACTTCGGAGTGCCCTCAGTGCTCAAGCTCTGGATCGACCAGATCGCGCGCGTGGGCAGGACATTTTCTTACGGATCTGGGGCCCCGAAGGGACTTCTGACGGGCAAGAAGGCGACCTTCATCATCGCGACCGGCGGCATCTACGATGCGCAGACGCAAATGTCCTCTTTCAACTTTGTCGAGCCGTATCTGCGGTCGGTCTTCGGCTTCCTCGGTGTGACGGATGCGACTTTCCTCACCACAGGCGGAACCGCCGCACTCAACCAGGGGCTGGATCGCGATGCGTTTCTCGCCCCGCACCTTCAGGCCGTGCAATCGCACGCGCAGGCAATCTAAAGGAGACAACAAATGAAAACGGTTTCTATCATTGCACGTTATCTGCTGGGGCTGCTGTTCACGGTTTTTGGCCTGAACGGCTTTCTCAACTTCATCCATCAGCCACCGCCGGCGAACCCGCTGGCGCTCCAGTTCTTTGTCGCAATCAGTGCATCGCACTTTGCCGCGTTCTTCTTCGCCATGCAGGTGATCGGCGGATTGCTGTTGCTGGCTGGCTATTTCGTGCCGCTCGCGCTCACGATCCTTGCGGCGGAGCTGTATAACATCCTCGCGTTTCATCTGACGCTTGCGCCGGCGAGCATTGCTCCGGCGCTGGTAGCCTCGGTGCTCTGGATCCTGGTCTTTCTGCAATATCGCGCCAGCTTCAGGGACGTTCTGGCCGTGAAGCCTGCGATAAAGGAATAATCAGCTTCCTGTTGGCTGGGACCAGGAGAGCATGGGGTGCTGGGTTTACCTGGAAATGGCTGTAGCTCCGGAAGGGATTCCATGAAGAGAATCGGGTTCCTCTCATTCGGTCACTGGACGCCTTCGCCGCAGTCGCGAACGCAGTCGGCGGCTGACGCGCTTCTGCAGTCCATTGACCTCGCTGTGGAGGCCGAGCGTCTGGGAATGGACGGAGCCTATTTCCGGGTTCACCACTTCGCGCAGCAACTGGCCTCACCCTTTCCACTGCTCGCGGCGGTGGGCGCCAAAACACGGAAGATCGAAATTGGCACTGCCGTGATCGACATGCGGTATGAGAATCCTCACTACATGGCGGAAGACGCCGGCGCTGCCGATCTGATCGCTGGCGGCCGCCTGCAGCTGGGCATCAGCCGCGGTTCCCCTGAGCAGGTGATCGATGGCTGGCGCTATTTTGGCTACAGCCCGCATGAAGGTGAAGACGATGCAGAACTGGGACGGCGACATGCGGAAGAATTTCTCGATCTGCTGCGAGGCAAGGGCTTCGCGCGGCCCAACCCGCGTCCGATGTTTCCCAATCCGCCCGGGCTTCTGCGCCTTGAGCCGTACTCCGAAGGATTGCGCGACCGGATCTGGTGGGGATCTGCTTCCAACGCGACAGCTGTATGGGCTGCCAGGCTGGGAATGAACCTGCAGACTTCAACTCTCAAGTTCGACGAGACCGGAGAGCCGCTCCACATCCAGCAGGCCGCGCAGATTCGGGCATTTCGCACGGCCTGGAAAGAGGCTGGTTATACCCGCACTCCGCGCGTTTCCGTCAGCCGTAGTATTTTCGCGTTGCTCGATGACCGCGATCGTGCCTGGTTCGGACGAGGCTCTCAGGAAGGGGACAAAATTGGTTACCTCGACGAAAATACACGGGCGATCTTTGGACGCAGCTACGCTGCTGAACCGGACGTTCTCATCGAGCAGCTCAGGAAAGACGAGGCGATTGCCGAAGCCGATACTCTCCTGCTGACGATTCCGAACCAATTAGGCGTTGAATATAACGTGCATGTGCTGGAAGCGATCTTCACGGGCGTCGCTCCCGCGCTTGGCTGGCGCTGAAAGCACACGCATTCGGCGGCGCCGGTCCGGCACCAGCAAGCCAAGGGATTCGGCGACGGGGCCGTATTCTCATATTGTGTACAGGCCGGCTTTGACCGAAATCAGCTATGGGCCTGACTCGTCGCCAGCGATGAATCCTGGCAACTTTCCGGCGAATCTGAGTAGTGTTGAGGAGAGGCAGACATGTTCCTGGCGATATCGATCACTTGCGCTGCTGTTCTGCTGGCTGTCGTTCTGGCCAAACGCAGGAGAGACCGTCGCGAAATGGAGCGGCACACTATCACTCCGGTCGCCTTGCATGCGTTATTGGCCGCAAACCAGGATGTGCTCGTCTTTGATGTCCGTCAGCCTCTGGATTTGTTGGGGAATTCCGTCGTCATCCCGGGCGCACAGTGGCTCGCACCCGATGCGCTACACGCCAATCCTTCGCTGCTTCCCAAAGAACGGGACCTGATCGTTTATTGCACCTGCCCGAGCGACAAAACCAGTCGCATGATCTTGCGTCGCGCTCTCGCCATGGGATTCTTACGGATCAGGTTCCTCAAGGGAGGGCTCGATGGCTGGAGAGAAAATGGCTTCCCAGTCGAACCGTACAGAAACCCCTTTCATCTGAATTCGGATGAAACAAATCCCCTCGCCACCACGCGCTAGTGGATCAGGCAGAGGTCCGGGCATCCGATGCTCTCCAGAACGTTCCCCTGTCTCGGAGGGAATTGAGGCGTATGGTTCCCGCATACCGATCCGAGCAACGGTAATTTTTGCCGCGGTTAGTTTTTCAAAACCTGCCGAATCATGGCTGCGGCCTGGTCCCCTTCCATGTCGGACCCCTTGTTGTTGAAATGAACCGGATCCTGGTGCAGATCCTGGTGCTTCAGCATGAGGGCATGCTGGTGGTCGACTCGGATGCCGGCAGCATCCACAAAGGAGAGGGCAATCGCATTGCGGGCGTCGACCCGTGCGTTCGTCGCTCCACCCGTCCCCGTCGGCAGCACGGGCGTGATTGTCGCCCATATCAGGTCCCTGCGGCTGGGAACGAGCGTCTCCACTTCGCCGAGGTAGGCGGGGAACCCGGCACGAAACTGCGCCTCGGTATATTTCCACCCGTGCATGCCGTTATTAAAGTGCACGACGCGAAAACGAACGTCCTCCATATTCACAAACTCCGCAATCTGGCGGGTCAGGCGGGGATCTCCCACGGAAGTCGAGGCAGCGAAAAGATAGACATTCGCTGTGCCCCGAAGCTCCTTTGTGACCTCGGGGAACATATTCCTGGTAAGCGAATCGCCAATCAGAAGGACATTCGGCAGGACCGGATGGGGATGCGCTGGGCGAACCTCCCACGTCCACTCGATCTGCTCGGGGATCGACTTTTGCTGAGCACAAAGCGAGGGAGGAAAAGCCGCAAATCCCGCACTCAGGCAGAACAGGGCAATCATGCTTTTCAGAAGGCTCGAACAGCGGGGTAGAGCACAGATCATCACAATCTCCAAAAGGCGGATTTGCGGCCGAGCGAGAACATTTCGCGAGGACAAGATCCTGGACAAACCACGGGACCACCGTGCGGGTCCCGCCGGATGGTCGGATATCCGCGCGCGATCGGAAGACATAGCTCAGGGACAGCCGAACCGGACCGGAGCCGCGAAGCCGGGCTCGGATCCCGATTCGGCCATCGCAACGAATGCTGTTTTCAGGCAATGGGCGGGGCTCGGAGGAACGATCCGGGCCGGAGGCGCAGGGTGCGACCCGGCGCCACGAAGACAGTAATCCGGCGGTCGCCGTAACGCACCGTGCAGGACGCGCCCTGGGCATGACGTAATCCGGCCGAAGTCAGCTTCCCATTGCGCCAGCGCATATCCACTTCGAATCCGCCGCGTGCGCGAACTCCTGTCAGCTCGCCATCGGGCCATGCGGAAGGCAGGGCCGGGAGCAGTTGGATCTCTCCGCCCTGGGACTGCAGCAGCATCTCGGCGATTCCTGCGGCGCCTCCGGTATTCCCGTCGATGGCAAAGATACGATCGGTTGCTCCGGCGAGTCCCGCCGGTGAACAGGTGAGCAGGTTGTCGCCGGCCGCGCTCGCCATCAGCGCGACCAGCTGCCGCAGGGCATCGTCGCCCTTCCGCAGGCGGGCGTAGTATCCCATGAAGTTGGCGCGGCCCCACTCTGTCGCCGCCCAGTGGCCGTTGTCCTGGCGCCGCTCCATAGTCACCTCGGCCGCGCGCGCAAGCTTCGGCGTTGCATCGATGGAAATCTGGTTTTCCGGATAGAGGGCCAGCAGATGACTGGTGTGACGGTGGTTGGGAAGGGCTTCCTCGAAGTCTTCCAGCCACTCCTGAAGCTGTCCGTGCCGTCCGATCTGAAAGGGCGGAAGCTGCGCGCGCGCCTCCTCCAGCCTGGAGCGCAGACCGTCGTCCACGTTCAGAACGCGGCAGCACTCGATGCAGGCGCTGAACAGGGCATAGACGAGAACACGATCGCAGGTGGGGCCCATGGACTCGCTGCAGCGCGCGCCGGAAGGAGCGATGAACCAGTTCTCCGGTGAAACGGAGGGGCCGGTGACCAGCCAGTGGCGGCGGGGGTCTTCGACCAGATAGGCGAGGAAGAAAAGCGCGGCCTGGCGGTAGACGGGGTAGAGGCGGTCGCGCAGGAATCGGGTATCGCCGGTGAAGCGGTAGTGCTCCCACATTTGCAGGGCAATCCAGACACCGGCGGTGGGGAAGAGGCCCCAGCCGAGCCCCGCGCCGGGAGCGGTGTAGCCCCAGGGATTTGTCACCGTGTGAGTTACCCATCCGGGATCGCCGTACTCATCCTTTGCAGTCCTGCTGCCGAATTGAGTGAGTTTTTCCACGAAGGCGAAGAGCGGAGCCTGGCATTCGGAGAGGTTGGAGACTTCGGCAGCCCAGTAATTCTGCTCGGTGTTGATGTCCAGGTGGTAGTCGTCGGTCCAGCCCATGCTGGAGGCGAGGCCGTCATTCCAGATTCCCTGCAGGGCCAGGGGCAGCGGTGAGTTGGGCCGCGAGCCGGCGATGGTGAGATAGCGGCCGTACTGGTAGAAGAGGGCGCAGAGAGCGGGATCGGCGCTGTTGTCCTGGAGAGCGCTGCGGCGCCGGTCGGTCGGGATCTCCGGCTGGGCCGCATCCGATCCGAGGTCGAAGGAGACTCGGCGAAAGAGAGCCTGATGATCGGCGATGTGCTCTTCACGAAGCTGGCGGTAACTTCTGCTCGCCGCCGCATCGAGGGCATCGCTGCAGGAACGGCCCGGTGCACTGCCGCGGAAATCGGTTGCGACGGCGACCAGCAGAGTGACGGCGCGGGCCCCGCGAATCTGCAGAGTTGTGCCCGTGCAGGTGGCTGAGCCGCCTTCCGTATTGGCGCGAATGCGGGTTTCGACGGCAACGCCTTCCCGGCCGTTGCTGTGCAGGGTTTCAAACGCATTGCCGCGGAAGACGAGGTCGTTGCCGACAGCCGAGAGCCGGCCGGGAATGTGATTCTGCAGAGTTGCCGAGCAATGGATGCCAGCCGGAGAGTCGGATTCGAGGCGCACCGCGATGACTCCTGCGGGATTCGAGGCGAGCACCTCACGCGTGCAGTGCGTACCCGCGGAAGCGTATTCGACGCGGGCAATGGCTTCGTCGAGATCGAGAGAGCGGCGATAATGGCTGACCGATTCAGGGGAGTCGAAATCGATGGTGAGATCGGCCATGGGCAGGTTGGTGCCGAAGGATTCAGGGCGGCCGAGGAGGAACTCCCCGCAAAGCTTCTCTGCCTGCTCGTAGTGTCCCGCAAACATAAGCTGGCGGATTTGATTCAGGTGGGGGAGGGCCTCGGGGTTGACATCGGTGGTGGAGGGCGCGCCCGACCAGACAGTGGATTCGCTGAGGGCGATGCGCTCCCGGGAAACTCCGCCGAAGACCATGCCGCCGATGCGGCCATTGCCGACGGGGAGCGCGGAGAGCCAGAGCGTGGCAGGCGCGTCGTACCACAACTCCAGCGCAGGCTGCTTCTTCTCAGCGGCGGTGAAGCGGACGCTGGAAGAGACGGCGGCAACGGTCAGAGCGCTGCGAACGAATTCTCTTCTGCTGATACTCATGCCAGGACCTTTCACAGGGGGCTGGGCCTGAATGGCGACGGGAACTCAGTGCGCGGCCGGGGTGAGCTCCAGGAGGCGAGACTGCGCGGGCGCAAGCTGCTCCACGAGCACTCCGGTGACCGTGCCGGCGTCTTTTTGCTGCGTCATGTCATGCACCTGCACGGTCGTGGACTGGGTCCAGGCATCGGACACGCGATCGAGCGGTACGCTGATGGTGGTGGCGGCATCGGGATCGAAGTTGAAGACGGCGACCAGCACTTTGTTGCCATCCTTCCACTCATAGGCATTCGCCGCTTGGTCGCCAGTGTTACCGTCCACCGGCTCGAAGGCAGGATTGAGATGGGCGAGAGCGTTGAGTTCCGGGTTGCCGTAAATGGATTCAGCAAACTGGTCGGCCACCGGATCGGCGCCCAGAGCGCTGCCGTCCAGAACCATGCCGCCGGTGATAACGGTGGAAAGATAGCGGCTGCGCGCTTCGCGAAGGTTGCGCGCACCCTGGTTGGCCATCGGCCCCAGCGCGACCGCGTCAGGATCGGCGATGAAGAGGCTGGGATCCGTCCACCAGCCGTAGGTGAGTGAGTTCAGCATGTACTCAGTCGACTGATCGCGTCCGCTGATGTATCCCTTGGTGTCGCAGGAGATGCGGCGTGACTGTGCGTATCCGGAAGGAAACAGCGGCGCGATGGAGAGGCTGAGAAACATCTTTCCCCCGGCGTCGCTGGCGATGCGCTGCATGCCCATGTTGTAGGCTTCGATCCCGGTTTGAACGGCAGTATCGTAGTGCACGCCTTCCAGAGCTCCGTCTGACATAAAGTCGAGCTTAACGAAGCGGAAACCCAGCTCGCGGAAGGTTTTCATATACAGGTCGATGCGTTCGAGCGCGCCGGGATGCGAGGGGTCGATCGCGTAGCTGCCGTCCAGCTTCGGCAGCGGCTGGCCGTCCGGCCCTTTCAGCAGAATGTCGCGGTAGGTGTACTGGCCGTGCGTCCCTTCGACAAGCGCATTCAGATCGTTCGACCAGTAGGCGAAAGGAGTCCAGTAGATGCCCGCTTCGAATTGCACTCCATCGGGATGCATGCTTTTGATCATGGCCACGGCATCCCGCAGCTCCGCCACGTTGAGTCTGTCCCAGAAGGCGTCGAAGTTGATGTAGATCACATGGCTGCTCTCAAAGCTCTCCGGCGCCAGATGTGCGGCCACGAACTGGGCGGCCTTCACATAACGGCTGTAGTCGATCTTCTCGGCGTATCCGGCCCAGCTGTTCCATCCAAAAGGAGGGCTGCCGGCCCAGCGCAACGGCGGCTGGATGACGGCATTGGCCCGCCCGTAGGCCCCCAGCGCCTGCCGCCAGTCGTTGTAATAGCCGACAAAGAGCAGCGGAGATTTCACCACGCGCCCGCTCACGTCGCCGTGCGGCAGTGAGTCGTGGGTTCGCGACTGCACGCCGGTGGGCGAGGAGATGCCGCCGTAAATATCGAGCCAGTTGACAGCGCCGTCTGACGCACGGAAGTCGATGGCCGTCTTCCAGACATTGTGCTCGATGGACCCGAGCACAATTCCGTGGCGGCTCTGGTTGTCGTAGACAGCGGTGACTTCATTGCTCGAAAATGTCCGGCCCGGAGCCAGCGAGCTGACCGGTTCCGAGTCGTAGCGGAACCACATGTCATTGTCGAAGGGCACGTCGAGCAGACGCGGATGCGCGGCCTCTCCCAGCACCACCGCATTCGGCGCATCGGTCATCAGCACGTCCAGATGATTGGTGCGCAGAACCTGATCCCCGCGCAGTACGGCCTGGAGCAGGATGAATGGCTCGCCAACGTAGAAAGTCAGCTGCTGCACCAGGTCGGGCAGTCCCGGGCTGCTGCTCACGATCTGATAGCGGCGGCCCGTCCCGAACCCGTCTGCGACAGGAACCCCGGTCAGATCGAACTGGTGATGCTGGTATTGGCTGCTGCTGACCGCGGCGGGAAGCTGAGCGCCGGCTGCGATGCCGTTGAGCTGCGCGCCCCCCACCCAGTCGAGAGACGCCAGTCCCGTCTTCCGATCGAAGCGCATCGTGACCATTCCGTTGGAGTAGACCAGCTCCCGGCCGTTGCGGTGAGCCGTGATGGCGCCGCCCTGCGCCGCGCAAGCGGATGTGGTTACAACAACGAACGAAATGAGAAGAAGGCCGCGAGACAGAAACGAGAGCATTGCACCTCCAGGCGGATGCTGTTGCCGGGTAGAAATCCGGTAATTTCGGGAGCTGGGGCGCGGAGTCACAGCTCTGTGATGACGACAAGCGCAGACCGCGCTGTCAAAGCTTCCTTGTGCCCAGCCTGCGTGACCGGGATTCATCCTCGCATCTCCGGTGCGATGTCCCAGACGCTGCGTATCTCGAGCTTGCTGCGGAATTCGTAAGGTGTCATCGGTCTGGCGAGCATAATGTCGATTTCAGCCGCCCGTTCGCGGCGCAGGTCAAAGAAGTTTTCCGAATAGGTAGCATCGGTATCCTGCAGGCCGGCCCAAACCCAGAGGGCCGGCACATCGGTTTGTATTACGGCACGATACTGAGTCTCGCCACCGCTGACGCTCACTTCCAGATTCGGCTGCCTGAGCTTCAACGCGCGTGGCCGGCCGAACAACAGAGTGTTTCGGGCCGCAGTGCGTCCTTCGACAATCACCTCTGGCCAGACCAGCAGATTTTCAGCACCGTGAGACTTCAGGAGATCCGATAAATCGAGAGTTTCCGCCGGCCGGCTTGACCGTGCCGGAATATCGATCTGTTTTGTTCCCTGCCGCAGGTTTTCGCCGGCAGCACTTGTTACGCTCCAGCACAACTCGCCCGATACATCGTTTTGCTGATCGCTGGTGACGTAAATCTCCACCTGTCCGCTTTGGGCATCCGGAAGCCCGCTGACGATGACCGGAGCGAAAAAATGCCTCGCCTCATGGAACAGCGGCTTCGCCCGGCGGTAATAGTCGACCATCGACCAGGTGGAGCAGGGCCAGCAGTCGTTGTATTGCCAGATCACGGCCGCCATCGAGCGGGGCATGTCGCGCCGCCAGTGCTCGACGGCATATCGCACCATCCATGCCTGATTGAGATTGGTGAGCCAGAGCGTGTCATCGAAACTCTTCGGTGCCATCCCGAAGTTCGCTTCGGTGTAGCTCATGATGATCTCCATGCCGCGTCCGCTCATGTCCAGTTCGTGATAGCGCATTACGGGCGAGACGATGCTTTGGCGATCCGACTCATCCGTATAGGCGCGGACCGTCATGGGAACCGGAGTGGACTGCATGCCGAATTCCGAAACGAATCCTTCCACCTGAAGGAAGCTTTCTACCGGCTCGTTACCGTGCCACACGCCCCAGGAGTGAATATCTCCGCTGCCGTGGGCGCCGCTGCCCACTTCATAGAACGCGCTGGGTACAAGGCGATGGACTGCCCCTCCGATAACATCTTTGAAAAGCCGGTCGTAACCTTCGAAATAGCCAATCTCGTTGTTACCACTCCAAATCACGATGGAAGGATGGTTTCGGCACCTGCGCGTCTGCTCTTCGACCTCCTGCAGAAGATTTTGCATCCACTCTTCGTCCTGCACCGGGTAGCTGGCATTGGCAAACTTGAACTCGAACTGCAGCATCAGCCCCAGCTCATCGCAGAGATCGAAGAGTTCGTCTTCTTCGTAATAGCCGCCGCCCCATAGTCGAATGAAATTAAAATTGGAGTCTGCCGCCCCGGTCATGTACCAGCGCAGGATCTCCGGCGTCACGCGTGTGGGCATGTTGTCCGCGGGGATCCAGTCGGCGCCTTTTGCAAACACCGGCACTCCATTGACTCGCAGGTGCAGGGCAGCAGTTCCGGCGGGTGGCACCACTTCAACCGTTCTCAAGCCGATGCGACGCACGGCAGTGTCCACAGGCTGCCCCTCCGCGTCCTTCAACATCACAGTCACGGTGTGCAGAGGCTGATCTCCCATGCCATTCGGCCACCAGAGTTGCGGCTTGTGCATGACTACGCGAAGAATCGTCTCACCGTCCGCCGCTGGACCCGCGGCTGTCGCCACGACATTGGTCGCCAACGATACCTCGGCTTCGATGTGTGTGCCGGAGGTTCTTCCGGCGAGTTCGATATGAATCTCCAACTGCACGGTTCCGTCGGTCAGGTGGCTCTGCAGAACGCCCACATCGGCAATACGGACGTCATAGCCGATGATTTCGATCTTCCGCCAGATACCCTGAGTGAGAACGGGCCCGCACCAATCCCAGCCCCACATGTAAGGAGCTTTGCGAACCCAGGAACGTTGGTTGGCGAGATCGACCCCGTATTCCTGCTGGTAGCGCTTCCGCCGTCCTTCAACATAGGGAGTCAGGGGATCGAATTGAATTCGAAGGTGATTCCCGCCCCGGCGCAGGTGTGGTTTCAAGTCAAAGGTCCATGTCCGGAACATATTGTTCGTGCGGCCGATCACGTGGCCGTTCACCTCGACGGTGGCAAGGGTGTCGAGCCCGTGGCATACGAGGTCTGTATATCGCTTGCCGTACAACTCATCCGGAACGTGAAAGCTGCGCTCGAAATACCATGTCTTCTCCGCAACCCATTGCACTGCACTGTTGTTCTCCCGGTAGTAAGGATCCGGTATTTTGTCCATCGCCAGAAGATTGGTATAAGTGCTGCCGGGGACAGACGCCTGAATCGCGCGTGACGTTCCGTCCCCGCGCAGCGTCCACATATTGCCGCCCAGGTCGAGAGGCACCGCGCCGGACGGTCCGGGGCTCATCGCCAGGCCGGATTTGTCGAGCAGGAACGCCATGCCGCATCCCGCTGTTCCCTGAAGCAACCGGCGCCTGCTCAGGGAAGATGCGATAGAGGGGTTATCGTATCTGGACATAACTCTGCTTACTCTGCTCCCGCGGCATTTGGACGCCACTGCTGAATTGCATCGCCAGCCGCTCCTCCGGAGTGTTTCTCATGAGCTATGGGTTGACGCCCTCGTCTGCCGGTGAACTGCTGACGTGTTCCAGGATGAAGGCTGCGGCCTGAAAATCGCCCGAGAGATCGACGTCGACGCCATGGTGCATCCACCAGGCGCCGCTGGCCTCGGCCGGAGTGCCGGCGGCGAGCGTCCCGTCCATTGGCTTCAACCGATACATGGCATCCGGATCAAGACCGCGCAGGCAGAGCCGCGGATACGGATAGAGTTCGCTGCTGGAGTGCAGAAAGGCGAATACGATCACCTGATGCCCGTCGCGCGCCACGTATTCCGTAGCCGATTGCTCGCTGCCGTGATTCGGCTGGATGAGGCGATAGAGCAGCCCGCGCTGAACAGTTCTGCGAATCGTTTTGTACTGCGCGATCATTTGCCGGGCGGTGGCAAAATCGTCCGGGCTCCACTCGTTCAGGTTCGCCCCCACACCGAGCGCACCCTGCATAGCCGAAAGGAAGCGGTATTGCAGCGAGAGGGTGCGGTGGTTGACCCAGGTTGGAGAGCCGGTGACCCAGGCCATCATAACCCCCGGGGTGTAGGCATAGGTGAAGCCGTTCTGAATCGTCAGCCTGTCATAGGCATCGGTATTATCGGAGGGCCAGACCTCGTCGGTATAGCGCATGACTCCCAGGTCCACTCGGCTTCCTCCGCCGGAACAGCTTTCTATCTCGATATTCGGGTGGCGCTGGCGAAGTTCGGCAAGGATACTGTAGTAGTTACGAATGAAGTCCACGTAGACATTTTTTTCCTCATCGGGGGGAACCTGCGGCCATCCGGGTTCGGACCAGTTGCGGTTGTAATCCCACTTGAGAAAATCGATGCGGTTGTTGCTGAGCAGCTGATCCAGTGTGTTGAAGACCCACGCGCGTACATCGGGACGGGCAAGGTTCAGAACCAGCTGATTCCGGCCTTCAGTCCGCGGGCGTCCTGGGAAATAAAGGACCCAGTCGGGATGCTCACGGTAAAGCTCGCTGTCCGGATTGACCATCTCCGGCTCGACCCAGAGCCCGAAACTCATTCCCAGGGAATGCACCTTATCGATGAGCGGTTTCAGTCCGCCGGGAAACTTCTTTTGGTTCACCCACCAGTCGCCCAGTCCGGCGTGATCGCTGTCCCGCTCTCCGAACCAGCCGTCATCCACAACAAAGCGCTCAACGCCGATGCTGGCCGCCTTCTCGGCGAGCGCGATCTGTCCGGCTTCAGTGACGTTGAATTCGGTCGCTTCCCACGAGTCATACAACACGGGACGAAGCGGAGGGTCAGGTGCGTGGGGCAGAATCGAGTCGATCTCAAAGCGATGCAGCAGACGCGACGCTTCCCCGATCCCCTGGTCGGTATATCCGCCGTAGAAATACGGTGTCTGCAGACTCTGGCCTGCTTTCAGCAGGTATCCAAAGTCGAAGCTGTTGAAGCCTCCGCTGACGCGTACGTGCTGCACCTGATCCTGCTCGATGGCAATCTCCCACGATCCGCTCCAGCCGAGGGCGCCAAACCAGACACTGCCGTGATCGGGATCGCTTGCGCCCTGATGGTCAATCGCAAACCACGGATTGTTCTGCGCTCCCGTGGTGCCGCGGCGGCTCTGCAGAACGGTTTCCCCGGGATTAACGGGTTGCTCCTGCACGTTCCACTCACCGGCCCACCTGCCCGTCAGGTAGCGCAGCCGGTAGTTCGTGCCGCGCGGCAGGTTCCAGGTGGCAGCGAAGGACTGCTCGATGGTGAAGGGGGCATCGGTACGGTTCTCGATTTTCACTGCCCGCCGCAGGATCCCGGTTTCCGGATCGATTTTGTATTGCAGCTCCACGTAGACGGCGCGCGAAATGTCTTTCATGGTGATGAAGAGCTGATCTCCCTCAATTCGATGCGAGAGATACTTCAGCACCAGATCGCGGTTTCCGTCCGGAAATGTGATTTTGAGATCCGGTTCCACATACAGGCCTCCGCCCCATGCGACGAACTCCAGCGGCGTCGTGTCGATGGAGGGATCGAACGAAGAGAGCCCGGGGTCGGAATGCGCAGCCGGGAATTGATCGCGAGGGGAAAGACGAGCGCCCCAGTAGAGCGACTGCAGTTGGTTGTCTTCATTGATCCCGAGCGCATAGGTCACGTTCGCCGCGTCCAGACGAAAGACCCGTGTGGCGCTGTCGTACTGCACCGGCGCGGCCGCAGGCTGTTTCTGCTGCATCTGAGACGAGAAGGCAAACTCCGGCAGAAACACTGCGGCACAGCAGGCTGCGGCCAGAAGGCCTGTGCAGCTTCTCAGGGCAGTCATAACGCGATCACCCGGATCCCTGAGCGTGGTTAGCCCGCGGGATCCCCATTCACCCTTCGTCTCAGAAAATGTACTTCAGCGCGAGCTGGAAGAACCGGGCATCCGGTGTGTTGTTCTGAAAAAATTTAGGTCCGGAGATCAGCCCTCCATTCGCATCCATCGACCCGTTGGGCTGTCCCTGGGTCGGGTGATTGAGCACGTTGAAAGCATCCGCCCGGAACTGGAGGTTCTCTTCGCGCCAGGTACGGAAGCTCTTGAACAGCGACATATTGATCTGGTAATAGCCGGGGCCATAGATATTGTCCTGCCGGCCGCCCAGCAGAGCGATCGCGGTCGCCCGATCCGTAACCGGCGCCTGGAACATCACCGGCACCCCATCCGGATTCACCGATCCGACTGGATGCGTTGCATCGGAGATCATCTCGCCGGGCAGCGGATTACGGAAGGCGCAGGGGTTGAAGTAGTTGAGCTTCGTCCTCACCTGCGCGGGGCACGAGGTCAGGCTCGGATTGCTCGGATCGGGAGTCCCTCCACCGGCGAACGGATCTTTTACCGGATAGGCCCGCGCCCCGCCGCCAGCTGCCGTGCTGATGTTGGGGCTCACACTGAACGGAGTTCCCGTTTGCGCTGCGTAGGTCAGGCTCGAAGACCAGCCGCCGGCCACTTCATTCACCCAACTCGAAGAATTGCTCAGGAATTCGCGGCCTCGGCCGAAGGGCAGGTCGTAGTTGGCGTTCAGTGTGAACCGGTTGCGGATATCGAATATCGAGTTGGTGAGCTCGTCGATGTACGGAATCAGAGCCAGTTGCCGATCGCCGATTGCTGAGAACAGACCACCCGCGTCGCTGGCGTCGTCCAGCGCATGCGACCAGGTATAGGTCGCCAGAAATGTCAGACCGTGAGAATATCTCTTCTCCAGTTTCGCCTGCAGCGCGTTATACGTGCTTACGCCCCCAAAGTGGACCTCGCCGATTCCGCCCAAATCCGGAAAAGGATTGTAGGGTTGGGTGTTCGTGCCGGGGCGCCACAACCCCGGTGCGGTATTGGGCGCCCCATAGAGCTCCAGATGCCGCGCCAGATTACCGACATAAGTCAGCGTCCCGGCCAGGTTAGGCGTGATTTCCTGCTCTAACCCCAGACTGTATTCCATCGTGTAGGGAGGCTTGATCACCGGATCATAGGAGTGAAAGCCGGGGTACGAGACAAAGGTCTGCAGTTGCCCCCCGTTGGTGGCGGGAAGCAAACCGGCCTGCAGCGTAACTCCCTGCGCTGCCAGCGAGGGACAGTTGTCCTGAACACAAGTGGCTGCATAGAAGTTAGCCGTGTTGGACCACGGGAAATTGGCGCCCAGGTTGCCGTTGCCCTCCGATTGCAGGCCGCCATAAAAAGTGCCGAAGCCGCCGCGGATGACGGTTTTCGCCCGCGGCGAGTACGCAAAGCCCACACGAGGCGAGAAGTCGTTCTTCTGTGCCGTTACCAGCCGATTGTTGCTGACGTACTGGACGCTGACGTTGTCCTTCGCCAGCGCCTGCAGGAACGGCGCGCCCAGCACGATATTGTGCTGGCTTTCGGGGAACTCCAGCACGCCCGATCCCGTCCCGATTCCCAGAGGCCCGGTCACAACGAAATTCGACTGCTCGTCCGCCATTTCCTTATAGGGCTGAAAGTAGTCGTAACGCACGCCCAGATTCAGCGTCAGCTTCCGCGTGACCCTCCAGTCGTCCTGCGCATAACCGGCGTCATACCATTCCGCGTCGTTCACGTTGGGAGAAACCGAAATCGCCGCGTAGTTCTCCTGGTCCACCATCATGTCGGCCACCGCGTTGCCGGTGTTGGCCACACCCACCAGCCCGGTATACTGCCCGTCCCAGTGATACTGCCCGAGGTCTTCGGGAGCATAGATGTAGTAGAAGCGGACCGCCTGCAGCGACACCCCGAATTTCAGCGAGTGGTTTCCCCAGATCTTCGATACGTTATCCAGGATCTGGTACACGTTCTGCGATTCGCGGCTGATGCCCTCCGAGCCCCATTGCTGAATCGTGCCGTTGACGTAGCCCAATGGCAGACCGTACTGACCCGGTCGGAGATCGGAGGGTTGCGGCCCCAGGCCCAGCGAACTGTTCAGCGTCGGATTGTAAGCATTGGGCTGCTGGAAATTGAACACTCCCCAGTTATAGCCAAAGCGCAGCTCATTGGTCAGCGTCGGCGTGAAGATGTGAGTCTCGCTGCCCATGAAGTTCATGGCCAGGTTCGTGTCATACTCACCGCCGTAGCCGCTGCCGTCGAGGATTGGGCCCAACGGCAGACCGTTGGTCTTGATCTCGTGCAGATAGCTATAACGCACGTAGCTCTGGTCTCTCGCACTGGGGTCCCAGTCCAGGCGCTGATCCCATTGCACGATGTTATCCGCGTTGCCGACATTCACCAGATAGTTGTTGTAAAGCTTCCCGCCGTTGGCGTTGGGCAGAGGATAGAGATTGAGAATCCTCTGGGCGACTGAGTTGATCTGGTTCGAACAAAAGACGTTCTGCTGCCCGTTACATACCAGCGGTTTCGAAGGATCGGCCGTGTTCGGCTCATACAGCGTCGTCGGCGCACCCACCCCGGTCAGGCTGCCATTGAGCAATTCAGAGAAATTGCCCTGCCGCTCGAGCGACGAGGGCACATTAATGGGCGTCGGATTGCTGATTGAAATCCGATTCGCCTCAATGTCGCCGAAATAGAACAGCCGGTTCCTTCGGATTGGAAATCCCAGCGTACCGCCGAACTGGTTCTCGTGGTACGGAGGAATGACAGCGCCCGGCCCCGCGTTCCAGTTGATCGCATCCAGATTCGTGTTGCGGAAATACTCCCAAATGTCGCCATGAATCTGGTTGGTCCCCGACTTGATGTTTGCCTGCAGAACCGCCCCGGCGGAATGCCCGAACTCGGCGCTGAAGTTGCTCGTTTGTAAACTGAACTCCGACAGCGCATCCGGCGGAGGCCGTATCACGTAGCTTGCGCCGTTCAGAAAATCCACCAGGTTCGAATTATCGTCCACACCGTCCAGAATGAAATCGTTCTGCTCGGCACGTTGTCCGTTGGCCACGAAATCACCGCTGCCCGATCCACGCGTATTGCCAAACGGAGGCGCCACGCCGGCAGTCAGTTGTGCGATATACACCCAGTTCCGGCCATTGAGCGGCGTGTTATTAATCGTGCGCGTGCTGACCACCTGACCCACCGCCGCCTGTTGCGTCTGCAGCAGGGGCGCCGCCGATGTAACTGTCACCGTTTGAGAAATCACGCCCGTCGGCAGGGTGAAATTCACATCCAGCCGCTGCTGGATGTTCAGGTGCAGATTCTCGTGGATGACCGTCTTGAAGCCCTGCGCCTCGACACTGACCGTGTAGTCCCCGATCTTCAGAGGCGAGAACACATACACCCCGCTTCCGTTGCTCTTGCCGCGCAGGACCAGCCCCGTATCGATATCCCTGACGGTAATCTCTGCGTTCGGAATGACAGCTCCGGAAGCGTCCTGGACCACACCGGTGATTGCTCCCTGGTCGGTCTGCGCGGAACAGGGCGCGGCAAACAGCATCAGCGTCGCGATGATTACGGTCGCCACGAAAGCCGTAAACGCCGTCTCAGATGGAATTGGCCTCAAAGAGTTATCGTTCGACATGGATCGTGCCTCCCTTGCGCTGGCACGGCCTGTTGAGGGAGGCGGCACCGAAGCGTGGTACGTACAACAACCTCGCGCAGGCGGATTGCTGTGTACGTTAACGGAATGACGCTACTCTCGCCATTATTTAGTTGTCAAGAGCAATAAGTTGCCGCCGGGTTGATGTTGAGAAATATACATTTACGCATTCCGTCGGCAATTGACCGCCGCCTGGAGGATGAGCCCCACATTTCGCTTGCCGCCTCCTGCCCAGCTGGTTCCCCAACAGGAATTTGACAGGAGGCGCTCGTGGCGTTCAGAATGTGTTTGTTCTGTGTACGTTCCCGGCGCTCTTCCGATCCGTTGTTACTGACCGCGATGACATCCGAGCACCGCTATTCTCTCGAGAGCGCTGATCTGATCGTGGATGTCGTTCCTTCCGAGGGCGGCCGCGTCGCCTCGCTGAGAAGCCGCCTCTCGGCGCTCGAGTTCCTGACGCAGTCGAGCCGAAGCGGCCCGTCTCCGCAACCCGGTCTCGCCAACTCATTTCAACAGGGTCCGTGTGCCGGAATCGAGGAATGCCTACCGACTGTGGCCCCTGGTGACGCTCAGGGCGGCTTCGTGCCCGACCATGGCGACTTCTGGCAACTTCCGTGGGAGGTGCTCGCAAGTGGTGCTGACCATCTGTGTATAACGGCCGCGGGCTTCAGCAGGACGCTTCGCTTTACAAAGGATCTTGCGCTGCGGGGCAATATGCTTCGCGTCCGATACCGCGTTCAGAACTTCGGCGCAGAGGCACAGTCCTTCCTGTACGCCTGCCATCCGCTCTTCGCCGTTTCCGCGGGCGATCGCATTCTCCTGCCTCCGGAGATTCATGCACTGACGCTCGATTATTCGCGCAACCATCGCATTGGAGAGCGCGGGTCGACCGTTTCCTGGCCCCTCACTGCCTCCGGCCTTCGCCTCGACGTGACCGAGGGGCCGGAGGCGGAAACTGCGGAGATGTTCTATACCGGGCGATTGCAAGAGGGGACCTGCGGAATCTGGCGCCGGGCCACCGGCCAGGTGCTGGAGGTCATATTCGACCCCTCCAGCCTGCCGTTTCTCGGCCTTTGGATCTGTTATGGCGGCTGGCCGGATCAGACCGACGGCCCGCGGCAATACGCGGTTGCGCTTGAGCCGACGTCTTCCGGGTGCAACACGCTGGCGGAAGCGCAACGGATGGGTTGTGCCGTCGAACTCCTCAGCGGGGATGCGTCGGAGTGGGAGATCCGCTTCCGGATCATCACACCTGGACGAGATTCGAAGCTGTTCATCTGACGCCTTCACGGTCGGCTTCCTGTCGCAGGCCGACGTGTTTCAGGGCCGCCTGTTCTTCTGCTGCGACGGGCCATCGAATCCGCATTTTCGTCAGCGCCGAAGACCCGAACTCACCGTGCACTTCTCTCTCGACGTTTTCATTCCACGGCCTGAGCGTTGAACTTCGCGATCGGTGGCGGCCACGTTATGCAGGCGCAGGTGCCGGACCCGGGGTGGTCTGCGCTTCGATTTCTTCCAGCGTGCGCCCCTTCGTCTCCGGCACGAAGAGATAGACGAATACAGCGCCGGCCGCACAGATGGATCCATAAGTGAAGAAGGCGCCCGCGTTGCCAAACGCACGATTGATGAACGGGAAGGAATAGGTGAGCGCAAAGGAGGATATCCAGAGCATCGAGACCGCGGTGGAGACACCCACTGAACGCACGCGGTTGGGGAATATTTCCGCGATCAGCACCCAGGTCAGGGGCGCGAGGGTCATGGCATAACAGCCAATGGCGCACAGCGTGAGGATCAGAACAGGCGTGCCGTGCCAGCCGGTGCGATAGGCAAAGCCGGCAAGAAGGTGCGAGATGGCGATGCCGCAACAGCCGATGAGCATGAGCGGGCGGCGGCCCAGCCGATCGACAAACGCCATGGCGACAACCGTAAAGAGAAGGTTGATGGCGCCGGTGATGACGATGTCGAGGAGGATCTCGCTGCCCCGGAGGCCGGCCGAGCGATAGATCTCTTCGGCATAGTTGAAGAGGATATTAATGCCGCTCCATTGCTGGAGAACAGCGAGGACTACACCCACCAGCAGGATACGGCGCACTCCAGGCTGCAGGAGGCCGCCCCAGCCTGAGGTCCCGGCTCGGTCGCGCCGGAGCGCGGCGAGGATGGCGGCGGCCTCGATCGCGGCGCCGTCCGCGGTGCCGGTCACTCGGCGCAGGACCTTCATCGCGTCCTCGCGGCGGTTTCGGATGAGCAGCCAGCGCGTGCTTTCAGGAATCCAAAACGAGGCAACCAGAAAGAATACGGCCGGCACAGCGACGGCGGTGAACATCCAGCGCCAGCCGAACTGCACGTTCCACGAGGCAAGGGCGGCTGCCGGCGGCAGATGATTGGGTACCGGAGCCGCGATGCGCCAGTTTACGATCTGGGCCAGAAGAATGCCGACCACGACAGCGAATTGGTTGAGGCTGACGAGCCGCCCGCGATGCCCGGCCGGACTCACTTCCGCGATATACAGCGGCGAGATATTGGAACTGAGGCCGATGGCGACGCCGCCGGCGATTCGCCACACAATGAACGCCGGGAACACGGGAGCCCAGCCGGTGAGGATCGAGGAAACAGCGAAGAGCAGCGCCGATGCCAGCAGCACGGGTTTGCGTCCGTAACGGTCGGCGAGCGGTCCGGCAACCAGGGAGCCGGCAAAACAGCCCACCAGCGCGCAACTGTTCGCCCATCCCACGGCGGAGGCGCTGGTCAGATGAAAGTAGATCTCGAAGAACTGGCGCGCGCCGCCAATCACCACCCAGTCATAGCCGAAGAGCAGGCCACCGAGCGCGGCGACCACCGCAATGCCCCAGACGTAAAGGGTAGTGGGCGCGGGAGGCGTCCTCGTGGTTCCAG
This sequence comes from Acidobacteriaceae bacterium, assembly GCA_049671725.1. Taxonomy (GTDB): domain Bacteria; phylum Acidobacteriota; class Terriglobia; order Terriglobales; family Acidobacteriaceae; genus Palsa-343. Next base: position 10,723 of record JBATVK010000106.1, on the reverse strand, counting down.
CCGGGACGGGCGCGCCATGCACGGTCAGCGATTTCCTTTTTTTATCCAGTTACCGGCGAACAGATCGCGCGCGGCCGCATGGGAACGATCGAGACGGATGACCTCATCGAGTGCGGCGTGGGCTTCGCCATGGCGGCGCAGCCCAAGCAGCGCCTGAGCGCGCAGAAACGTTGCTGTGATGTGCTGCCGTTTCGCAAGGTCCTCCCTGAACAGCAGCATCGCCGGCAGCGAGGTGGCAAAGTAATCGATCTTCGCGGATTCTCTGTCGAGCGCTTCACCGTAAGCCAGGATCTCTGCGAAGAGGGCGGTGGCTTCTTCGTCGCGCCCCAGACGCCGGAGAGCCAGAGCGCTCCAATACGTCATTTCTGAGCAGGAGCGCACCTGCATCTGCTGAAAATCGCCGCGCTGGCGTTCGGCGCGTTCCCAGTGCTGCGCGGCGCTGGCCGCATCGCCCGCGGCGGACCACGCCTCGCCGAGCCAGAACTCGATGTTGCTGCTGTTGGCCAGCAGGTGCCGGGCCTCGCTGAGAGTTTGCGGCGGATGGTCGGCAAGTTCGAAGCACTCAATGGCCCCGCGAGCATCGCCGGATGCGAGCATGGCGCGGCCCAGAAGCAGCTGGGCCCGGACATACTCCCCGAGCACCAGGCCTTCCCCGCCCTCCCAGGGCTGGAACTGGCGAGATCGCAGCAGCGCCAGCGCGTCCGCGGGGCGGCCGACGTGGTTGCAGAGCGCAGCCAGCTCGACCGACAGATCGTCTCGCTGAGCGATAAGACTCGGATGAGATTCAAGCTCCGTCAGCCGCTCCGCGGGATCGTCGCCCAGCCGCTTGCGGAGCTGGTCCTCTTCGTACAGGATGCGGGCATCGCCGGGCGCGGCGCGTCTTGCCTGGCGAAAGGCCTCGCGCGCCTTTTCTCCCGCATGTTCCACGTTGTAGTAGGCGATGCCGAGATTCCGCCACGCCGTCGGGAAATCCGGATCGAGCGCGACCGCTCTCTCCCATTGCACAATCGCCTCTCTGTGACGTCCCCGGTCGTACAGGAAATTGCCCAGATAATAAGGAGCGCGCGCATCGTCGCGATTCGCTGCAATCGCAGCCTGCAGCGCCAGCATCTCCTCCAGCCGGCTGGGAAAGACATAGGTTGCGTTCGCCTCCGCGGCCTGCGCGCCCAGGTCCCTGGCCCTCGCCGTGTCGCCGCGCAACCTCGCGACAGAGGCGCGCGTGTAATACTCCATCGCTCCGCTGCCGTTTTCCAGAACCGCCTCCGCTTCATCCAGAAGCCCGGCGCGCATGCAGTCGAAGGCCACATCCAGCCGCAGTCCGGCGTCCGCGGGCGGAACGCCCGTCCTCAGGAAGCGGCCCCATGCGTCCAGGGGATCGAGCGACAACACGGTGTCCAGCTCCGCTTCCGCCTCGGCTGCGCGGCCCGTCCGCCGCAGAACCGCCGCCCTCAGATTTCTCGCGCTCACATTGTCCGCATCCGCGCGCAGAGCGCGGTTCAGATGGTCCAGCGCTTCCCCAAACCAGCCCCTGCGCACCTCGGTCTCTGCCAGCCGGTGATATCCAGGGCCGCGCCACGCCGCCGACCACGTCGCCTTGTAGAACTGGGCATACGCCTCTTCGTCCCGCCCCTGAAGCAGCAGCGCCATGCCCAGGTTGTACCAGGGCTCGCTGTCATACGGATTCGGATTGCGCGCTGTCAGCCGCGCGATCGCAGCGCGGAAGCAGCTCTCGGCTTGCGCCAATTCGCCGCGGCGCAGATGCAGCCGCCCCAGCGCGTTGTTGGCGCGGCTGTCCTCGGGATCCCGGCGCACCGCCTCACGCCAGTACGGCTCCGGCGAGCGGGTCGCGTGCCGATACTGCTCCAGATGCAGCCCGGTCAGATAAAGCTCTTCGGCGGTTGCGATTTCCTCCGCCGCCGGTGGCTCGGTCGCTGCTGTCGGCGCGGGAGCGGCCTGGATTTCCGCCGGCGCATAGCGCAGCAGTACCTCGCATTTCCGCTCCACCGTCACTGCCCACGATGTCTCCCCGCCGGCAAGCGGCAGGCGGATGCAGGCGGGACTCTCCGGCTTCAGGGTGCCGTTCCAGAGCTCCGCTGGCCCACCTGCGGCGGTCAGCCGCACCGTGGCCTTCTCCACCTTCTGCGTCGCCAGCAGATGGATCCGCACCTCGCCGCCCTCGCGAACCACGCGCATCGCGGCATGCAGATTGGCGGCATCCGGAACCCCGATCTCACGGATCGGATACCAGAACTGGCTGAAGGTCTTCGTCTCGCCCGGGGCGAGGAACGAGAAATCCGGCTGGTTGTCGGTATAAACGCCCGCCATCAGTTCAATATAGGGGCCATCGTTGTCCGTCAGGCTGCGGTCCCACGCATAGCCGAACTCGTGGTTGCCCCATGTCCATTGCTTCTTCCCTGGAGCGATGTGGTGGTTCGCCACATGCACCACCCCCGCGCGCGCCGCATGATCGTACCCCCCGAAGTAATCTCCCTCCGAGTGAACAATCATGTAGCTGGTTGGAACCGGGATGTTCGCATACCAGCTCAGGTCGTTGGCCGGATACGAGCCGTCGGGAACGAAGCGGCTCGGCATCTCCTCCGGTGGAACGCCATGCACGGCGCGTTCGCCGTATGGAACCCCATAATACGTGTCGAAACTGCGGGGAAACTGCGTCACCGCTCGCTGCGCATGGTCCGCCACAGAGCGAACGTCGCGCGGGAAGAACGACTGATAGCGCTGGTGCACACGGACAGCCGCGTTGGCCCACCACAGAAAGGTCTGTGTATCCCACGTGCGGTTGAAGAGACGGACCTTCAGCTCGAGGTAAGCGCATCCCGGCCGCAGGCACACGCCATGCATGCCCTTCATCCGCGACAGCGGGTCATGAGCGCTGCACCATGCTGTGACCGACCCGTCCTCGCCGCGCTCGATGGCCACCTCTACCGGCAGGAAAGTCCCCGGACGGTGGTGCTGCGGCCAGTTGAATTCGACCCCGCCGGAGATCCAGGGGCCGGCCAGCCCTACCAGCGCCGGTTTGATCACGTTTTGCCGGTAGAAAAAATCGTAAGCGTCGATCTTGTCGTATCCCACGTGAATGCGGCCGCCGATCTCCGGCAGGATCATCAGGCGCAGGTATTCGTTTTCCAGATGCACGGCCTGCCACGTGTGCTCGCACCCTTCGGTCGCAATGCGATCGATCACAGGCAGCGGATACACTTTCCCGCTGCTTCCCTGGTAGACACGCTTCTCCAGAAAAAGGGGGTTGGGGTTGGGCTCAGCCGGCAGGTAGGTCTTCATCACCACCGGCTCCTGCCAGGCCTTGACCGCACCGGTCTCGCCGGCTGGCGCGTCAGGCAGCACCAGGTGCGCGGTTTCCGTTTGCGGATTCACGGTCTGACTGGACATAGCACCCCGGAAGAGTGAAGATTTCGTGCGTTAACGTTACCGCCATACCTGCACAATTTCAAGCCCCCTGTAGGCCGACGAGTGCCCCTCTGATTTCTCGCTCGCTTGACAACGCCAGGAGAGCAGCTCTATGCTGCTCTCCTTTGGCCACGCTTCCTACCGTGGACGTTACCGGTACCGTGAAAGATCAGAAGCAGCCGCTCCGGGGACCGCTTTCGCGTTCCGCCCAACAGCTGAAATCCGCGCCGGGAGGTGCTCACATGCTCATATCGCCCAGGCAGTCTTCTTCTCTCGGAAAGTACGGGAGACGCGGGCTGCACATGTACCTGCCCATGGCCGTCGTGTCGTTCGCCATGCTTACCGCTGGACTTGCGGCACAGGCCCAGGTGAACGGCAGCGGATACCGTCCTTATCTGGGCTGGACCAGCTGGGACCAACAGACCCTTCAGCAGAGCTTCCTCACCCAGGCAAACATCGCTGCTCAGTCCGACGCTCTCAGGGCCTCCGGCCTGCAGCAGCATGGATTCCGCTACATCAACATCGACTCCGGATGGCAGGGGAGCTTCGACGCCAGTTGCCGCCCCATTCCCAATACAACCACCTTTCCGGATATCCAGGCGCTTGTCGCCCACATCCATGCCAATGGGCAGCTTGCCGGCATTTATTGGATTCCCGGAGTCGAGTTACCCGAAGTCGAGGCGAACTGCCCCATTTTAGGCACACCGTACCATGTCGATGACATTCTGCAGGTTCCCTACACTGCCGGCAACGCATTTGGCTCTCCAGGAACCTCGCCCTACCACTACAAGATCGACTTCACCAAGCCCGGAGCGCAGGCTTACATCGACTCCGTCGTCGATCTGTTCGCTTCCTGGGGCATTGATTTGATCAAGCTCGACGCTGTGACGCCGGGATCCGACATCGATAATCTCTCCATTGACAATCGCCCCGACGTCGCGGCCTGGTCTCAGGCCATCGCGCAGTCCGGACGGAAAATCTGGCTGACCATTTCCTGGGCCCTCGATAAGGACTACCTCAGCACCTGGCAGCAATACGCCAATGCGCGCCGGATTGACGACGACGTGCAATGCGAGGGCAGGTGCGGCACCATCACTGACTGGGCAATGATGTCCTGGCGCTTCTACGATCTGGTGGGCTGGGAAGATGCCGCTGGTCCCACCCTGGGCTGGAACGACCTGGATGCGCTGGATGTGGTGAATTCCACCACCTCCGGCCTCAACGAAGCTGAGCGGCAGACAGCCGCCACCCTCTGGGCCATGGCCAACGCCCCGATGTACCTTGGCGGCGATCTCACCACTCTCGACAGTTTCGCCACGCAAATGCTGAGCAATGACGAAGTCCTCGCCGTCGATCAGTCCGGCCACCCGGCACAGCAGGTCCTCGGTGGAGATACCCCGGTCTGGGTTGCGCAGGTCGCCCCGCACACCTGGGACATATCCGTCTCCAACCTCAACGCGTTTCCCACTCCGGTGAGCATTCCGTGGCGGCTGGCCGGCTTTTATGGGGCCGTGCAGGTCCGCGACCTCTGGAATCATCGCGACTTACTCGGCTTTCCCCTTGCTTTCAGCGCTCTTCTTCCCGGCCATGGATCGCGACTGCTCCAGGTTACCGGCGTCGGTAACGTGTCGCCGGAGCCGAACGCCCAAACTTATCCCGCCACCGACGCCATTCTTACCGGTACGGCCCAGCTCGACGCCTGCTCCGCCTGCGTGGGCGGCGAAGAGGATGGCTATCTCGGAGTAGGTCCCGACAACAACGCAACCTTCAACAACGTCGAAGCGCCGCGCGCTGGAACTTACTACATGCGCGTCAATTCCATGACCAGCGGTCCCCGCTCGCTGCTCTTCCGCGTCAATGGCGAACCCTTTTCCACTCTCAACGTGGGTGGCGGCAGCTTCGCTCTCCCTTCCGGCACTACCGTTCCAGTCCAGTTAAACGCGGGAATCAACAGCATACAATTCGGCAACCCGACCAGCTACCCGCCCGGCCTGGACGACTTTGTGATCAGCGGCGATGGATCGGCTATGCCTCCGTTTTCCACAACCTACGAGGCGGAAAATGCTGACCTCAGCGGCACCGTATCCCCCTCTTACTGCGAGTACTGTTCCGGCGCGTCGGAAGCCGGCAACATCGGGGGCGGCAGCGCCGACAATGTAACCTTTACTAACGTCAGTGTCCCCGTCGACGGCACTTATCAGATGGAAATCGATTATCTGACAAGCGGACCGCGTAGTTATACCGTCACCATCAATGATGGTGCACCCTTCAGCCTGAATCTGAATGGCAGCAGCTTCAGCCTGCCCACCAGTGCCGTCATTCCTGTCTCGCTCAAGGCCGGACTGAATACCATCCAGTTTGGCAACCCAACAGGTTATGCGCCCGCGCTGGACCGAATCGCCATCGCACCAGCTCCGCCGCCCACGGACTTCCGCGGCGCAATTACTGCGAAATCCGGCAGCGCCGGCCTTCGCAACTGGACGATCACCCTGACCAACGCGAGCATTTTCCCTGACGCGGATGCCCGGATCACCAGCTTCGCGCTTACGCAGACAGGCGGTAACATGCCCTGCACCCCGCAAACCACCGCGGCGCTGCCACTGGCCGTCGGCACCATTCCGCCGGGAGGCCGTGTCAGCGTCACCCTGCCGGTGAACTTCAGCCAGTGCTCGGCCAATTCGCAATTCGACGTAGAGATAGTTTTCTCGGCAAATAACGGTGCGAATATCGGAACCATCGTCAGCGGCGTTGTCTCAGAATAGGTATCGGCCCGGTATCCTGGCTCGCCGGCCGCAACGTACATCGTTAGCCGTATGGAACAAAGGAGGACGACGCCTGCAGGAAATGCCGTTCGCCCCGGCTGATGCTGCAAGCTGGGACTTACAGCAGTTCCATTTCAACTTCATCGTCGTTGTTTGCGATCTGACTGGAGAACAGGGCGATATTGCTGCGAAAGAGAATATGAGGCGCCAGACGGATCGCGGACCGGGTTACGGCACCCTCCACCAGATACTGAAGCAGTGTTTCGAAGGCAAGCTTTCCCTGGGCGAAGGGTCGCTGGTAAAGGGTCGCCAACACCGATCCGGATTCTATCAGCGGCACAAGCTCCTGGAACAGATCGGTCGCCACCACCTTCACCTTGCCCAGCAGGTCCAGTTCCCTGAGCGCCTGCAGCACGGGAAGGCTGTTGGCGGTGCTCAGATACAATCCGTCCGGCCGCGGCTTTTGCAGCATCAGCGTGCGGGCCAGCCGGTAGGCCTCTTTGGGCCGCTCGTGGCTTTCCAGCACCGGCAAAAGACCGATGTGCGGCGACTGCACAGCAAGAGTGGCGGCGAAACCCCTCAGTTTTTCCGCGTGATCCAGAGTGGAAAGCTCGCCGGTAATAACCGCGACTGTGGCTCTGCCGTTAAGTGAGATAGAGAGCAGCTCCGCGGCGATTCCCCCGCTGACAGCGGCATGAGCAGCTACGGAACCAATGCGTGCGGAGTTGGGAGCATCGCTGCCCACGCACATCACGGCCGTGCCGGCCTGGGTGATTCTGTTGATGATCCGATCGAAGCTGCGCGTATCGCCGGGAAGAAAAATAATTCCGTCGTACTTCTTCCTCGCAGCGGATTCGAGGGCCTCCAGATCGCCAACTCCCACTCGCGGATACTCATGGAACTCCAGAGTGGCTCCAACGCGAACGGTCGCTGCCGCGGCGGCGCGAATCCCCTCTCGCACCGGATCGAAGAAGTGTGAAATATGCCTGGGAAGGACTGCGGCAATCGACAGTGTGCGATTCAACTTGAGAGCGCGCGCCGCCAGATTCGGCTGATAGCCGAGTTCCCGGGCCATCTTCAGGACTCGAACTCTGGTCTTCTCGCTGATGCCGGCGCGTCCATGCAATGCCCGGTCGACGGTGCCGATCGAAACATGCAGGGCCTTTGCCAGCTCCTTGATTCCCGGAGATTTTTCCGCTCTGTTCATCGTGACGAGATGTTGTCTCTGAGAGTACTTACAGTTCGAAATGCGGTCAACGATTCCGGCAGCGCCCAGGAACAACAGACTGGAGAGACGCCCAGGCCAAACAGAAGGAACCGATCGCGCAGGCGCAAGGAAGCGAACCGGGCTGCGATGGAACTCTCGCCAACAGCACCAGAATGGCGGGTTATGACACAAACCGTGACGCAAATTCCCTGCCGGTGAGCGCCTACCCTGTCTAAATTGTTGAGGGATTTGGTGGACCTGGTCGGGATCGAACCGACGACCTCTTCCATGCCATGAAAGAGCAGAATCGCAAGTTATAGACGGCACGGCACTTACGAACCGGCATAACCGGCAAAAACGGCCAAATCGACGGTATTTGCGACAAAAATGCGACAAACTTTTCAACAGCGGGCCAACGGGCTGATCGTGTGGGATCGGCCCGATCTTTTCCTCGGTATTTCCTGAGAGAATTCTCACCCGCGTGTGTGCATGGTTGCGGTTAGATTGATGCTTCAATATTGTCAGAAAATGATGTATGCTTCTGACAGAAAGGACCCACCATGAAGCGGCTCACGGAATCCATTCTTGAGGAAACGGCCACGCTGCCCGAGGGCACACCGATAACAGCCAAGATGCTGCTTCGCCTTGGGAGCCGGGCAGCCCTCGACCAGGCGCTTTCGCGGCTGGTGCGTCGCGGCAAGCTTCTGCGAGCCGGACGCGGCGTGTACGTCGCTCCCGTTTCCAGCCGCTTCGGAAGCCGCGCTCCTTCCGCTCAGAAGGTGGTTGAAGAGCTGTCCGTGCGACGCGGGGAAACCATTGCGCCTTCGGGGGCAAGCGCTGCGAATGCTCTTGGATTAACAACGCAGGTGCCGACCCGCATGGTCTATCTCACGTCGGGACGGAGCCGAAAGATCACTCTCGGCAAGCAGATTGTTCATCTGCAGCACGCGCCGGCATGGCAGCTCACGCTGGCAAGGGAACCGGCTGGAGAGATTATCCGCGCTCTTGCATGGGCTGGTCCGGAAAGGGTCAATCAGGCATTGAAAGAGATCGAAGCCAGAGTGCCGCGGTCTGAATTCCAGCGGATTTCCCAGCAGAGTTCTCTGCTGCCGATGTGGATGGCAGCAGCTCTGAGCCGGACGGCACGCTATGCCTGAGAGCTTCTTTCATCTCAGCGACAGCGAACAGGAGGAGGCTCTCCAGGCAGCCGCATCCGCCTCGGGACGCCCGCCGCACCTGCTCGAAAAAGACATTTGGGTCGTATGGGCGCTGTCGGCGCTGTTCGAGTCGCCTATTGGCCCTCATCTCGTATTCAAGGGTGGTACAGCACTCTCCAAGGCATACCGAATCATCCGGCGCTTCTCCGAGGATGTAGACCTCACTTACGACATTCGCGCGCTTGCGCCGCAGCTCGTGGAGAATTCCCCGGCTGGCCTCGACGTGATTCCTCCGAGCAGGAGCCAACAGAAGAAGTGGAGCGACACCATCCGCACGGAGCTTCTTCCCGCGTGGATCCGCGATCAGGCGCACCCGATCATTCAGAAAGCCCTTGAAAACGTCGAAATAGCGAACAGCCGGTTCACGAACGAATGTATCTTCATCGACTACAAGCCCGTCGCTTCGACTTCCAGCTACGTACTTCCCCGAGTCATGCTCGAATTCGGAGCGCGCTCGACAGGAGAACCCGCCAACACGCATAAGATCCACTGCGATATGGAGGAATACATTCCTGATGTCTCATTTCCCCTCGCCAGTCCGCGGGTCATGGAATTGCCGCGAATCTTCTGGGAGAAAGCGACAGCCATTCATGTGTACTGCGCCCAGGGCGCAGCCGGGCTGCATGACCGCTTTTCCAGGCATCTGCATGACCTTATGCGGATTGAAGAAACCGGACACGTTGACCAGGCGATCCAGGCGCAGGAAATTGCGGAAGCGGTTGCTCTCCACAAAGGCGCATTCTTTATTGAGAAGGATTCAGCCGGCAATCGAATCGACTACACTGCGGCAGTTCGCGGCGCTTTGTGTCTTGCGCCTGAAAGAGAGGCAGAGGCAGCGCTCCGAGCCGATTATCAGCGCATGGTCGATGACGGGCTCCTGATGGATGAGGCAGCGCCGTTCGATCGCTTAATCGATGCGTGCAAAACGATTCAGGAAAAGGCAAATGGGCCCCATCGCGCCGAATCCAGTGAAAGTCAGGCTCAATGAAACCGGGAGTTCCTCCGGCTCTCTTTAAGGAACAGAATCGATAGGTGCGGAATTTAGCCGAAGCATGGCCGGAGGCTGAAATAGTGCCACAGCTTGTGGCACTACTCACGGAAAATCCGCGAAGAGCTCTCGCGGCGAAACGGAAAACGCTCTTTAGGCCAAACAAAGCCTGCAAAATCTGTTGGCCGGCGGAAGTCTTCCACCTCTCTCGAAGTTCGGTCTTGTCGATATTGGCAAAACGAGAGTATTGAGGATGCTGATCGTCGATGTTTATGCCGGCATTTATGAATGGGACCATGTGACACACGCCCCATCAAAGAGGCCTTGACTTCCACTCTCTTGACAAATCTATCCCCGGAGACCGGCCATCTTCAAGCCCTAATACGACCCGCGTCCGTGTAATTACTGGAAGTCCGCGAAGAGCTCTCGCGGCGAAACGGACAACGCCTTCGCCAGTTTCACGATGTTCTCAAGACCCACATTCCGCTCGCCCCGCTCTACCCCGCCGATGTAATTGCGATGCAGACCTGCCCGTTCTGCCAATTTCTCCTGCGAGTAGCCCCGCTCGTCGCGGAGATTCCGCAACGTAGAGCCAAATCGAGACTTAACGGAACGTGGGGCCACCCCTCAATGCTTGAATGGTGACCACTATGAGTCTACACACAATGAGTGTGATCTTCGCCGCGCTAACTCCAAGCGAAACGGTGCCGCCCCCTCTAAAAGAAATCCACATTGATGCCGAGAAATTCACCGGCGTTCGCGTTACATCGCCACAGCCGATAGTGCGAATCTAAGAGGCTATGAGGTTGCAGTTCATGGAGCAAGATTACGTCGAATGCCCGGAGCTTTCAGGCAAGACCATTCAGACGCTCCGCATCTACAGGGACACCGGGGATGGAACCGACGTGCAGATCGAGTTGACGGACGGCACCAGCTTTACCTGCTCCCTCTCCCACCAGCCAACCGTAAAGGCGTCGTGGTACAAAGGCGGCGTCGGAACCCCTCAGACGATCAGGGACTACGACGTATAGGAATTTTCGTACGCCGCCGGGACGGTCGTCATTCCTGTTGGGAATGACGCAGTTCCCGGAATTCATTGGACTCAGCGCGGGAAACGGGTCTACGT
>JBATVK010000105.1:0-46301 GCA_049671725.1 Acidobacteriaceae bacterium | reverse complement strand
ATGCTCGGCCTCGGCCCCGGCTCCGCGCAGCGCCCGCGCCGCCACCCACCCCGCCGCAAGCAGCAGCGGAATCTGCCACACCGCATTCACCACATACGTCAGCGCAAAGTTTTCGAGGACCGTCATCCTTCGTCCTCCTCTTCCTGGAAGCGCCGCGTCAGCTCCGCCAGCCGCTCGGCGTCGATCTGGCCGCTCTTCAGCAGGCTCATCACCATCTCCTCGCTCGACCCGCCGAACATGCGGTCGATCAGGTCCCGCACCCCCTGGCCCACCGCTTTCTGCCGGCTCACCCGCGCCTGGTAGACGTACGCGCGCCCCTCCAGCTCGCGCTTCAGCTTGCCCTTGCGCTCCAGGATGTTCATCATGGTCTGCACCGTGGTGTAGGCCAGCGCCGGCTTCAGCTCCGCCTGCACCTCGCCCACCGTGCTCGCCCCGCGCCGCCAGATCACCTGCATGATGCGCAGCTCCAGGCGCGTCAGCCCGCTCTTTTCCGGCCGTTTCGTCATGCCATCTCCTAACAACTTAGGATGCTAGGGCGATCCTCCGCGTTTTGTCAACGAAAAACTTAGGAGTTCCTGCTTTTTCAACGAAGAATTTAGGAGTACAGCCCGCGCCGCCTGTTCTTACAGACAACCCGCGGCGCCGGATTGTTCCCGCTCCGCATACAATCTCCACGTGAGCTCAGAAGCCCAGCCGCGGGCTGCAACCGCACCCCTTACCCTCATCGCCGCTCTCACCGGAGCCAGCGGCGCCGTCTTCGCCCGCGCCCTGCTTGCCGCCCTCGACGCCGACCCGCGCGTCGCGCGCGTCCACTTCGTCGCCTCGCAGAACTCCCTGCGCGTGGTTGCTGAAGAGCTCGGCATCTCCGGCCGCAACGGACTCCTCGAAAAGCTCCTCGGCCGCGCCTCCGCAAAGATCGTCCAGCACCCCGACTCCGACATCGGCGCGGTCATCGCCAGCGGCAGCTATGCCACCGCCGGCATGATCGTGCTGCCCTGCAGCATGGGCACGCTCGCCGGCATCGCCAACGGCATGGCCTCCAGCCTGATCGAGCGCGCCGCCGACGTCTGCCTCAAGGAGCGGCGCCCGCTCATCCTGTGCCTGCGCGAGACCCCCTTCAACAAGATCCACATCCGCAACATGAGCCTGGCCGCCGACGCCGGCGCGACCATCTTCCCGGTCATGCCCGCCTTCTACACCCACCCCACTGATTCGGACGAGATGGCTCGCCAGTTTGTCTGCCGGGTGCTGGCGCATGTGGGGCTGCCGCAGAAAGACGCGGCGGTGTGGAAGCCGGAGGCGCAGTAACGTTACCTGGCGACTCACCTACCCACCCCCCCGTCACCCCTGGACACTGGCAAGTGGTTGAATCCGCGTGGGTTGCGGGAGGTCACGTTAGTACGGTGGCAAGCTCCTGAAAACAGGGAAGTTGCAGGGCGGAAATGCGGCGATTGGACCCAGGGGACCTGGTTCGGGGTTCAGCGTTCAGCGATCAGGGCTCAGCGATCAGCGATCAGGGGGAAACACGCGACTTACGGAAGGCTTCCGCCTATGCGGAAGACAGGGCCCTTACGACCCGAGAACGGCCCCGGAAACGGGGCGTGCTCCTGGATGGTTTCAGCCGGCGGCGATGAGAAAGAGCGTCAACGTCTCCCTGGGGAGAAAAGGAAAAGGGATCGTCGCGGAGACGATCCCTTTCCATTTCCAAGCGTAGAGAGCGGCGGGAATGGGGGCAAGGGAAATCGGGGGGTGTGGGGTTACGGAGGTAAGGGTGGGTTAGGGCGCGCGGTTTCCGTTGCTCGAACGCTGCTAGATCGGGACTTTCAGAGGTCGTTTGGATCAGTGAGCGACTCGGTGATAAATCGTAAACCGGGATACCAATCCGTCCGACCGCCTGTGATGGTTGTCGCCCCAAGCACGCCATTGGGCATTACATCCGCCGCCCCCCTGCCATCTTCAACTCCGAATTTCGAAGCGGGCCATTTAATCCTCGCCTCTGCGGCTCGGCGAAGGGATAATTGAGCAGGCAAAGCAGGGCAAGATGGCAAGCGAGATTGTCCGCCAAATCACGCCGGAAGAAGCAGAGCTCGCCCGCAAGCGGGTAGAATTGGCTTCCGTCCAGGCCGCTTTAGCCGAACGCGAGCTGGAATTGGCTGACCTGCGTGCTCAGCTCAAGAGCTTTGAAGGCCGCTACCTCCGCCAGGTCGGGGTTCTTTACGCCGAGCTGGACGACTGGGATGCACGGGTTGCCGAACTTGAAGCGACGCTGGAGAGTTCTTCCGGCGCTCGCGAGCGTGCAGAGCGAGCCAGGAAGCGGGCTGACGACACCCACCAGGTAACCCATGGTGAGGCTTCCAGGGTTCCGGACTTCAAACCACCCGCGGAGCTCAGGAACCTGTATCGCGAAGTCGCAAGACGCGTTCATCCCGATTTTGCTAGGGACGATGCCGACCGGGAACTTCGCAACCGCTTCATGGCCGATGCAAGCGAAGCGTATAAGCACGGCGACGCCGAAGCACTCCAGCGCATTCTGAGCGAATACAGCGAATCCGCCGAATCTGTGCCGGGCGAAGGAATCGGCTCAGAGCTCATTCGTATCATTCGTCAAATCGCGACCGCGAAAAAGCACATTGCCGCCATCCAGCAGGAGTTGGGATCAGTGCGAGCCAGCGAACTCGCAAAACTGCGGGCCGACGCGGAGTCGGTTGCGCAGCAGGGGAGAGATTTGCTGGCCGAATTGGCCATATCCGTCGGCGAACAGGTTGCACATGCGAGGAGGGAATACGAGGTTTTGGCAGGGGAGGTAGCGCGGCGTGCCCGACGAACGTGAACTGGTACACGTACCAGGGGGCGACGCCGCACTCGCCGAGGCGCGCTCCTCCCTAGTCGCCCGCGCCCGAAAAGACGCAGCGAGCCTTGTCTCTCGCGAAGGTCTCACCTTGTCGTCTCCTTCCGGAATCGTGGGCAGAACAGAAAGTGATGAGGTGGATGGCGATGCCGACCCATTCATGGTCGGCCTACAATACGAAACGGGGGATCACATTCCGCAGGACTACCAGCTCGCCGCATTCTGGTATCGAAAAGCTGCAGAGGGTGGCGATTCTTACGCTCAAAATAATCTTGGAGCTCTGTATGAGGAGGGCGACGGCGTCCCGCAGGACTTCAAAGAGGCCGCATTTTGGTATCGGAAAGCTGCGGAGCAGGGCAACGTTGGAGCGTTGTGCAACCTTGGCTCGCTATACGAGCTTGGTAAGGGAGTAGCTAAAGATTGCGCGCAGGCAGCAACCTGGTATCGCGAAGCGGCTGACCAGTATGCACACGGAACTGCCCCGGATTATGAACTCGCAGCCCATTTTTATCGTAAGGCGGCAGATCAGGGCGATCCATGGGCACAGCTCCAACTCGGATTGCTTTATAAGACGGGCCGCGGCGTCCCCAAGGACGACGTTCAAGCTGCCGCTTGGATTGGCAAGGCATCCGAGCACGCGATGCCCGCCGCGAATTACAATCTCGGATTGCTCTACCTCCAGGGCAGAGGTGTCCCGCACGACGATGTAGAGGCTTATTTTCGCTTTTGCATCGCCACGACGACCACTTGGATCAACGACGAGTATGTTAGGCTCCGCGAAATTGCGGGTGCGAGGCTAACGGGAGGCCAGCGCTCCGGGGTTCGAAAGCGGGTAGATCATTGGTACGCCGTTAATCCTCACATCACAACCCTCTTTTAGCTAATCTGGCTCCGCGGGCGAGCCAATAACCGGACCAGATAAGCAGGAGCAACCCCAGCCAGAGATCGATCGGCTGCCACTGCGTCCGCTGCATCCGGATCGGCACGAAGGGGTTCATCAGAAGAGCCAAGGCAGCGAACGCCCAGGTCCAGCCACGCAGCGCTTCGCGATAGACTCTCGCCGCCCAATAAACCGCTCCGACCGTGACGACGAGTCTGAGTACGATATAGAAACCGTAGGGGTGCCTGCCGCTGGAGGCGACCAAAAGCAAGATCGCCACCAGCGCAGTCAACGCCCCTTCGAGTGCTTTCCGAACGTTCAGGGTTTCGCCCCATCCAGGCATGCGCGCGCGTCCTCCAGAAGAAACTGCTGCTCGCTCTCTTGCAGCAGGGGAGCGATGTCGCCACAGCGAGCGCACACGAGCAGTCGCGGCTCCGTGCAATGTAGTGGCGGCACTTTTCGGCTCAAATCGAAGAAAACCGCGACCGTGGCCGGATAAACCCGAGTGAACTGGTCTCCGCAGTTGCAGGACATAGTAACTCCTTCCGTGGTGGTCCCCGTTGCCTTTGTCTTCAGCCCCGGATTTTTTCCGGGCAAAACAAATGCCACCGAGGACATTCCCTCTGTGGCCACCTTGGTATTTCCGCCCACGCGGAGAACCTGGTCCGTGCCGCTACCTGACCGCAGCCTGACGCCGAATGGCCGCCCCTGTCAAGGCCAATTTGGCGGGTCCTGCCTTCAGGTTGCGCAGCGATAACCGGCGAAACAGGCCCCGCACTCTCGATTAGTGATATCAGCCCAACGCGCTTATCGACCTTCAATCCGCGTCTGAAGGCCGGCCTTGTGTCAGGAAATGGGCTGCCGTTCCCATAACCTACCGCTTCCACAACTGTCATTCTGACGCGCAGCGGAAGGACCTGCGGTTGTTCTTAGGGGTCCATGCGGTCAAGGGCGCGCCTGTAGTCGGCGGGCTCCAGATCGTACCAGTTGCGACTCAGATCCACCCAGGTGGGATTCGACACTTCGATGAGCGTGATCTTCTTTGCTCGCCGCCAGCCTTTCAACTCTTTCTCGCGTGCGATGGCCAGATGCACGTCCTGGTGGCGTTCGAACCACACAAGGCGGTCGCAGTTGTACCGCGCGGTAAACCCATCGTGTTCCCTCCATTTGTGCTGGAAGACGCGCCGGTGCAGGTCACCCGTAATTCCGATATAGAGCGTATGGCTGCGGCTGGCCATGATGTACGTGCAGTAGCCGCCCTCGTCCATACGGCCCATCGTAATGCATTTCAGCGCGGGAGCCTGCAAAGAACAACCGCAGATCCTTCGTCCCCTTCGGCTTCGCTCAGGGTCCTCAGGATGACAGCCTGTGTGGTGGGCGCAGCCTGATGCCCAAGGGCGCAGGGAACCGTCATCCGGTCAGCCGCACCAACTGCTCCGCCTCGACCCGCGGGCCGAGGATTGAGACCTTCGGCACCTGGCCGCGCGCCATTGCCACCTCGTCGCACTTGTAGAGGCGGGGGCAGTTCTGGCAGTCCTTGAAGATCTTGTCGGGCAGCGCGGTCCGGTCCTCGACCTCGCGGAAGCCGTAGCGGAAGAAGAAATCGGGAATGCGCGTGAACAGGCAGACGCAGCCGACGCCGTGCTCCTCGGCCTCGGCCAGCAGGGCCTGGAGCAGTTCGCCGCCCACGCCGTGGCTCTTGGCCTCGGGGCGCACCACGATGGAGCGCACCTCGGCCAGGTGGGGTCCGTAGAGATGCAGCGCGCCGCAGCCGAGGAAGATGCCGCCCTCGGACTCGGCCACGGTGAAGTCGCGCACGTTCTCGCAGATTTCCGCGAAGGGCCGGCGCAGCAGCGTTCCGTCGAACGACAGGCTGTTGACCAGCTCATACACATTGGTTGCGTCCTGGAGACGCGCCTTACGCACCCGCATGGCTCTCCTCCTGTTCAGCGGGGGTGAGCCCATAGCGCGCGGCAAGAGCCTGCACGCGGGCCTGCGCGTCGGCGAGCGCGGCGCGAACGCGGTGGCGCGCGGTGCCGCCGGGAACGTCGTGGCAGTCGAGCGTGGCCTGGAGCGAGATGGCCGCGAAGAAGTCCTCGTCGAACTCCTCGCCGTACTTGCGCAGCTCGTAGAGGGTCAGGTCGCCCAGCTCGCACTCCTTCTCGACGCAGTAGCGGACGGCGTTGCCGATCTTCTCGTGCGCCTTGCGGAAGGGCACGCCCTTGTGGACGAGGTAGGTGGCGGCGGCCATGGCGTTGAGGAATCCGGTCTGCGTGGCGGCCAGCATGCGGTCGCAGCGGAAGTGCAGCGCGCGCGTGAAGGGCGGCAACAGGGCGAGAATGCCGGCGAGCGTGGCGGCGACTTCGAAGACCGGCTCCTGGGTCTCCTGCATGTCCTTGTTGTAGGCGAGGGGCAGACCCTTGAGCAGCGTGGCGAGGGTGGCGGCCGCGCCGAGGAAGCGTCCGCTCTTGCCGCGCAGCAGCTCGGTGAGGTCGGGATTCTTCTTCTGCGGCATGGCGCTGGAGCCGGTGGAGAACTCCTCGGGCAGATCGAGAAAGCCGAACTCCGCGGAGGAGTAGAGGGTGAGCTCTTCGGCAAAGCGCGAGAGATGAATGCCGAGGGTGGAGGCGGCCTGCGCGAATTCGAGGGCGAAGTCGCGGTCGCTGGTCGCGTCCATGCTGTTGGCGGTGGGCGCGGTGAAGCCAAGCTCGCGTGCGGCGATGGAGCGGTCGAGCGCGAGGGTAGCGCCGGCGACGGCTCCGGAACCGAGCGGACAGAAATTGAGGCGGGCGCGGCAATCGTCGAAGCGGGAGATGTCGCGGAGGATCATTTCGATGTAGGCGAGCAGCCAGTGCGCGACCAGCACCGGCTCGGCACGCTGCAGGTGCGTGTAGGCGGGCATGGCGGAGGTTTCGACTTCGTCGGCCAGCTCGAGCAGCGCTACGGCCCATTCGGTGAGGCTCGAGTTGGTCGAGTCGATGGCGTTGCGCACATAGAGGCGGAGGTCGGTGGCGATCTGCTCGTTGCGGCTGCGCCCGGTGTGCAGCTTGAGGCCGAGGTCGCCGACCGCTTCCGTCAGGCGCAGCTCGACGAAGTGGTGGATGTCTTCGGCCTGGGG
Source organism: Acidobacteriaceae bacterium (assembly GCA_049671725.1). Taxonomy (GTDB): domain Bacteria; phylum Acidobacteriota; class Terriglobia; order Terriglobales; family Acidobacteriaceae; genus Palsa-343. The sequence continues at coordinate 39,455 of JBATVK010000105.1, read as the reverse complement.
ATCGTCGCGGACCTGGTCGAGCTTCGTCGAGTAGTCTGTGTCAATGGCCTTGAGCGCGCGAACGATCGTGTCGCACTCGTCGGCGGTGAGGATGCGGGCTTCGCGCAGGGTGAGCGCATGCGCGCGGCTGGCAGCCAGCTCCTGCCAGAGGAGTTGCCAGTCAAAGCGGAGGGAGCGCTGCCACTGGTCGAAGAGCGGATCGGGCGCCGCGCGAAAACGGCCGGACCACATTTTGGCGGGTTGTTCAGTCATCGAGCTTCCTCGCCTTTCGTGGTCCCGCTGTTGAGCTGCGGCATCTCTTCGCCTTTGCTCAGGGTGATGAGGCCGCTCTGAGCGTAGGTGAGCAGCTTGGCGCGGGTATCGGTGATGTCGAGGTTGCGCATGGTGAGCTGGCCGATGCGGTCGCGCGGGGAGAAAGCGGAGTCGGTCTTCTCCATGCTGAGGCGCTCGGGGTGGAAGGTGAGGTTGGGCGACTCGGTGTTGAGGATGGAGTAGTCGTTGCCGCGGCGCAGTTCCAGCGTAACCTGGCCGGTGACGGGGCTGGCGACCCAGCGCTGTGCCGACTCGCGGAGCATGATGGCCTGGGAATCGAACCAGCGGCCCTGGTAGAGCAGGCGGCCGAGCTTGCGGCCGTTCTCGCGGTACTGCTCGATGGTGTCCTCGTTGTGAATGCCGGTGATGAGGCGCTCGTAGGCGATGAAGAGCAGGGCGAGGCCGGGGGCCTCGTAGATGCCGCGGCTCTTGGCCTCGATGATGCGGTTCTCGATCTGGTCGCTCATGCCGAGGCCGTGGCGGCCGCCGATGCGGTTGGCTTCGAGCAGCAGCTCGACGGGATCGTGAAACTCGGTGCCGTTGAGGGCTGCGGGGAAGCCTTCTTCAAAGCGGACGCTCACCTCTTCGCGGCGGACGTCGACATCGTCGCGCCAGGAAGCGACGCCCATGATGGGATCGACGATGCGGATGCTCGACGAGAGCTGCTCAAGGTCCTTGGCTTCGTGGGTCGCGCCGAGCAGGTTGGAGTCGGTGGAGTAGGCTTTCTCGGCGGACATCTTATAGGCGAAGCCGGAGCGCTGCATGAAGGCCGACATCTCGGCGCGGCCGCCGAGCTCGTCGATGAATGTGGGGTCGAGCCAGGGCTTGTAGACCTTCAGGCGGGGATTGACGAGCAGGCCGTAGCGATAGAAGCGCTCGATGTCGTTGCCCTTGAAGGTGGAGCCGTCGCCCCAGATGTCGACGCCGTCCTCCTTCATGGCGGTGACCAGCATGGTGCCGGTGACGGCGCGTCCGATGGGCGTGGTGTTGAAGTAGATCACGCCGGCGGTGGAGATGTGAAAGGCGCCGGACTGCAGCGCGGCGATGCCTTCGCGCACCAGGGGTCCGCGGCAGTCGATCAGGCGGGCATTTTCCGCGCCGTATTCGAGGGCCTTGCGCGGGATGGCGTCGTAGTCGGTTTCGTCCGGCTGGCCGAGGTCGGCGGTGTAGGCGTAGGGGATCGCGCCTTTTTGCTTCATCCAGTGCAGCGCGGCGCTGGTGTCGAGGCCGCCGGAAAAAGCGATGCCGACTTTCTGGCCGACCGGCAAAGATTCGAGAATTACGGACATTGCGTGCGAAAACCTCAGAAAAGAAGTGATCAGTGATCAGTCGTCAGTGATCAGTTATCAAGCCCACCCTGTCGCGACAGCGGCGATAAGGGTGGGGCGCTCGATTCTTTGCGAAACTTAAGCCTTGCCGCCGGCGCCGAGGAGCATGAGCAACAGGGCCTTCTGCGCGTGCATGCGGTTCTCGGCCTGATCGAAGACTACGGACTGCGGGCCATCGAGGACCGCGTCGGTGACTTCGGCGTTGCGATGCGCGGGCAGACAATGCATAAAGACCGCCGGCGGCGCGGCATGGGCCATCAGCGCTTCATTCACCTGGTAGGGCTTGAAGATGGGCGCGCGCTTGGTCGCCTCATGTTCGAAGCCCATGCTGGTGCAGACGTCGGTGTAGATCGCGTCCGCTCCCTTCACCGCGGCCACGGCATCGTTGACCAGCGTGATGTTCGAGCCGGTGACGTTGGCGATGGCTCGGGCCTGGGCCACGATGTCCGCCTTGGGCGCGTAGTTCTTCGGCGTGCCTACGGTGCAGTGCGCGCCCAGCAGCGCCGCCGTCATCATCAGGGAGTGGCAGACGTTGTTGCCGTCGCCGACGTAGGTGAAGTTGAAGCCGCGCAGATCGCCGAAGCGCTCCTGGAGGGTCATAAAGTCAGCGATGGCCTGGCAGGGATGCTCGAGGTCGCTGAGGGCGTTGACGACCGGGACGCTGGCGTACTGCGCCATCTCGGTGATGGTCTCGTGCGCGTAGGTGCGCAGCACGATGATGGACACCCAGCGCTCCACGTTGCGGGCGATATCGCCCAGCGACTCGCGCTCGCCCAGCGGCGACTGCGTCTGGTCGACGAACACGGCCGATCCGCCCAGCGTGTTCATGGCCGTCTCAAAGGTGAGCCGCGTGCGCAGCGAGGCCTTCTCGAAGAACATCACCATCTGCTTCGCGTCCAGAGCCCAGCGATACTTCGCCGGGTTTTCCTTGACGTCGTGGGCGAGCGAGAGAATCGCCGCCAGCTCGGCGGCCGTGAGATCGGCGACCGAACACAGATCCCGCCCCGCCAGCGAATCCTGCGGGGCCATTGCATCGAGTTCCTGTACCAGTACCGGTTTACCTGCCAACGTGGTTTCCTCCCGTCATCGGAGCCGCGGCCGCAGCCGCCGGCTGTTTGCTCAAAATCTCATCGAGTGCTGCAATCGCCTCGTCCACATGCTCCCTGCGCAGAATGTACGGAGGCAGAAAGCGCAATACCGTCTCACTGGTGCGGTTGATGAGGATGCGCCGCTGCATCATCTCGGCCAGCACCTGCTTCGCCAGCTCGGCGGAGTCGAGTTCCGCGGCCAGCATCAGGCCCAGCCCGCGCACTTCGGTGATGGCCGCGTGCTTCCTGGCAAGCTGCTCCAGCTGCTCGCGGAAATATGTGCCGACTGCTGTGACATGATCCAGCAACCGCTCCTGCTCGATGGTTTCCATCACCGCCAGCGCCACCGCACAGGCCAGCGGTCCTCCGCCGAAAGTGGTGCCGTGCATTCCGGCCTGAATGGCGCGCGCAGCCTCTTCGCTGCACAGCATCGCGCCCAGCGGGATGCCGCCGGCCAGCGGCTTGGCCAGCGTGGTCACATCCGGCTGCACGCCGTAGTGCTGGTAGGCGCACCATTTGCCGGTGCGGCCCATGCCCGACTGAATTTCATCGACGATCAGCAGGGCGCCGGTCGACTGGGTCAGTTCACGCGCCGCCTTCAGAAATTCCTTTGAAACCGGGCGAATGCCGCCTTCACCCTGGATGACCTCGATCAGGATCGCGCAGACTTCGTTCGAAAACTTCGCCTTCAGGTCCGCGACGTCATCGAACTGGACAAACTCGACGTCCGGCATCACCGGCTCGAAGGGCTCGCGATATTTTTCCTTCGCGGTGACGGCGACCGAGCCCATCGTCCGCCCGTGGAAGCTGTGTTCCAGCGCCAGAAACTTCGTTCCCAGCGGCACGCCCTCGCTGCGCTTCAGCTTCGCATAGGCGCGCGCCAGCTTCAGCGCGGCCTCGTTGGCCTCGGTGCCGCTGTTGCAGAAGAAGACGCGATCCATCCCCGTGGCTTCGGTGAGCCGCAGAGCCAGCGCCGCCTGGCCCTCGTGGTAATAAAGGTTCGAGGTGTGAATCAGCCTGCGGCTCTGCTCGACGATGGCTTTTTCGATGGCGGGATGCCCGTAACCGAGTGCGTTCACGCCGATGCCGCTGAGCAGGTCGAGGTAGCGCGTGCCGTCGTCGGCGCAGAGATAGACCTCCTCGCCGGAGGTGAACAGGAGCGGATACCGGTCGTAGGTTCCCAACAACAGCTTCGACTCGACGGATTGTATTTCTTCCAAATTCATGCTCGCTCCAACAAGCGTTCAGCGTTCAGCGTTCAGCGATCAGCGATCAGCGATCAGCGTTCAGCCTTCAGCGCTCAGCGTTCAGCGCTCAGCGCTCAGAAAAGCGCATTCGCGCCGCCTAAAGTTTCTGCATCATGGCCCACAGCATGCGGCCTGTCTCGTCTGCCAACTTTTCCGCGCCGGCGATCTGGCTTGGCTCGCCAAGGCCGAGTTCACGTGCGATGACGATCTGGGTTTGTACTTCCAGCGCCGAACCGCGGGCCATGCCGAGGAAGTTGCGGTACTCCCCCTTCGAGCCCCGGCCATAGCCCTCGGCGATATTGCTGGCGACCGAAACCGAAGCGCGGCGTAACTGGCTGGTCAGTCCAAAGACTTCTTCCTTCGGAAAATACCGGGTCAATTTGTAGAGAGCCACCGTCAGCTCAATTGCGCGTTGCCACACCAGAAGATCGCGATAGGATTTCGCCGGCCGGGGCGAGGACGGTGGTGTCCTGAACGCTGATCGCTGTGCGCTGACCGCTGCGGTCGTCATGCCACCATCACCTCCGTGCCGTGGCTGACGCGGGTGCTGCACAGGTCGGGCAGCGTTTCGGCCGCTTTGGCCGGCAGAATGCGCACGCGCTTGACGCCGTTCAGCAGCGCCTCGCGGCACGCGCTCAGCTTGGGCAACATGCCGCCGGTGATCACTTCGTCGCGGGTGAGCGCGGCGATCTGGTCGATGCTTAGCCAGCGCATCACGCTGCCGTCCGCAGCCATCACGCCGGGCACGTCGGTGAGGAAAACCAGCGCATCGGCGTGGCAGGCTCCGGCGCAGGCCGCGGCCATCTCATCGGCGTTGATGTTGTAGTATTCGCCGTCGAAGCCGAGAGCGATCGACGAAATCACCGGCACCGCGCCCATTTTCCAGATGGTTTCGAGCCAGCGCGGATCGGCCGCCGCGATCTCTCCCACGAATCCCAGATCCGGAGCGGTCTGCTTCTTGCGCGCGCGAAAGACGAGCCCATCGCCGCCGGAAAGCCCCACGGCCGGCTGCCCGTGCGCGTCCAGCGCTGCCACCAGCGCCTTGTTCACGCCGCCGCCCAGCACCATCAGCGCGGTGTCGCGCGTCTCCGCATCAGTCACGCGCAGGCCGGAGACGAACTGGCTCTGTTTGCCGAGCTGCTTCAGGGTACGCGTCAGCTGCACGCCGCCGCCGTGGACGATGGCGACCTGGTTTCCGTCCTTCGCCAGTTCCGCGATAGCCTGGGCGCACGCATGCAGCAGCTCAGGATTCTCCAGCGTCGCGCCTCCGAGTTTGACCACGTATCTCATGGCTGCCTTTCTGCATTGGCCCCTAGATCAGGCCGTCCTCTTCTCGATAGCCGTACATCAGATTCAGGTTCTGCACCGCCTGTCCGGCAGCGCCCTTCAGCAGGTTGTCCAGGCACGAGACGATCACGCATCGCCGGCCGTCAGCGGCCAAATGGAAGCCGATGTCGCAGAAATTCGTGTGGACCGAATACTGGATCTGCGGCAACTGGCCGGCAGGGAAGACGCGCACCAGCGGGCTCTCCGCAAAAAATTTGCGGTACAGCGCTTCGACTTCGGCGGCCTGCTTCGGCTCGCGAAACCAGACGTACATGGTCGACAGAATGCCGCGGGGAATCGGCAGCAGATGCGGCGTAAAGACGATCTGCTGCTCCTCGAGATCCAGTTGCTCCAGCAGTTCGCCCGTGTGCCGGTGCGCGAAGACGCCGTAGGCGGAGAGATTGTCGGCCGCGTGCATGAAGTGCGTCTTCGCCGTGGGCGCCTTGCCCGCTCCGGAGACGCCGGACTTGGCGTCGCAGACGATGCCGCGATCGGTATCGACCCAGCCCGCGGACACCAGCGGCTTCAGCGCCAGAATGACCGAGGTCGCGTAGCAGCCGGGATTGGCGATCAGATCCGACTCGCGAATCTCTTCGCGATGCAGCTCCGGCATCCCGTAAACTGCCTGCGTCTGAATCGCCGCCGCGGCCGGCGAGCCTTCGTCGGCAAATTTGTAGACGGCGCGATTCGCGGCATTCTCCAGCCGCCACGCGCCGCTCAGGTCGATCACGCGCAGGCCGTGCTCCAGCGCCAGCGGCGCCCACTCGCGGGATTGCTCATGCGGAGTGGCCAGAAACAGGACATTCACGCCGCGCGCTTTGGCCAGCTCCCAGGAGAACGGCTCGATTTGCAGGCCCCCCGGCCCGAGACCGGTGCCGTTATTGTCCATGAGCTGCGGATGCACGGCGGCCAGCGGCTCCGGCGCGCCCTCCGCGCGGCCGAAGAAGAGCGGCGGCTTGCCCGCGAGCCGTGGATGACGCAGCAGCAGCCGCGCCAGCTCCAGGCCGGCGTAGCCCGTCACGCCCATCACCGCCGTTTGTATCGTTGTCTCCATGCCTCAGCCCTGCCGAACCACAAATTTCTTTTGACTTGCTGCCCGGCGAATTGATTCTTTTTTCGCGTTAATTTTCCGGGCCTGTTCTCACCCGATCATTCGTTCCAGCTTTTGCCGCAGCGCCGTGGCGCGCTTTGAATCCGGGCAGATGATCAGCACCGTGTCGTCGCCGGCCAGCGTGCCGAGAACTTCGTTCCAGGCTTCGTGATCGATCGCCAGCGCCACCGGCTGCGCTCCCCCGCTGGTGGTGCGCAGTACCAACTGGTTCTGCGCCTGGCGAACGGCGAGTCCAAAGCTGGCCAGCAACTCGTCAATGGTCGGCTCCTCTTCCTGCTCCACATGGCCGTTGCCGTTTGGAATGGCGTAACCGTTGGGGCCCTTGTACAGACTCAGCTCGTGAATGTCCCGCGACAGCGTCGCCTGGGTAACGTCGAAGCCGCGGCGAATCAACCTGCGGCGCAGCTCGTCCTGGCTGGTAATGGCTTCCACTCCCACCAGATCCCGGATTGCGCTGTGCCGATCCTGCTTGCTCACACGAAAAATCGCGGCCAGCCTGAGCCAGCCGCGCCTCTTTGTATAAAAATACAGCATTGATGTATAAATATGCAAGAGGGTTCCTGTCAAGGCGCCCCTGCGGTTTTGCTCGAATCGCTGCCGGACGTCTTCCCGCAAATTTTTCTGAAAAATGCGCGCCGGCTGATCGGTCGGCGAGGAAAGGCCGTTATAGTTGGATATGGGAACGAGAAATTGTGCTGATCCGGCCGTGTCGACCGGCAGCTCCCGCCCCATTGTCGGAGTCTCCGGGGAGCGCGCTCGCCGGGAAGTGAGCCTGATCGATGCTCGCTTCGACCATGAGTCGTGCGGCGTCGGCTTTGTTGCGACCCTTGAGAACCAACCCTCCCACGACATCCTGGTCAAAGCTCTGACGGCGCTTTCGCGGCTGGCGCATCGCGGCGCGGTGGCGGCTGACGGCAAGTCGAGCGACGGCATCGGGATCCACACCGCCATTCCCCGCGATCTGCTGCTGGCTTCGACGGGAATCTCGCTCGACGGGGCGCATCGCCTCGCCGTGGGCATGGTCTTCCTGCCCACTGAAGCGTCCGCTGCCTCTGGCGCCATGCGCGAACTGGAGCGCGCCGTGACCGCGCGCCGCTTTACCGTGCTGGGCTGGCGCGACGTTCCCACCCGGCCGGAAATTCTCGGCGAGATTGCGCTGTCCACGCTGCCGGTCATCCGCCAGTTGCTGCTGGCGGACACCGGCGCGAACCTAACGAATCACCAGGACCCCGACCGCCGGCTCTACCTCGCGCGCAAACAGTTCGAGCGCAGCGGCGCGGAGGGTTACGTCTGTTCGCTCTCTTCCTCGTCCATCATTTATAAGGCGATGTGTTCGGCGCGGCTGCTGCCGGAGTTTTACCCGGACCTCGCCGATCCGCGCTTCGTCACGCCCTTTGCGCTCTTCCACCAGCGTTATGCCACTAACGTCGCGCCCTCGTGGGATCGCGCGCAGCCCTTCCGCATTCTCGGCCACAACGGCGAGATCAACACCATCTGGGGCAATCGCGCCCGCATGAACGCGCGCGCCGCGACGCTGCCTGACGAGCTGCGCCCCATCTATACCCCCAGCGGATCGGATTCCACCAGTCTCGACGAGGTGATCGAGCTGTTGGCGCGCAATGGCCGCACCGTCGCCGAAGCGGTGCGCATGGTGATGCCGCCGGCGGGAAGCGGGCGCCAGTCGGCGTTTCTCGCCTACCACGGCGACTGCATCGAGCCGTGGGATGGCCCCGCGGCGGTCGCCTTTACGGACGGCCATCTGATCGGCGCGGCGCTCGATCGCAACGGCCTGCGCCCCTGTCGATTCTTCGTCACCGAAGATCACCTGATCGTCGCCGGATCGGAAGCCGGCCTGGTGGATCTGGATCCGGAGCGCATCGTGCACAGCGGACGCCTCGGTCCCGGCCAGATGCTGCTCGCCGATCTGGAGCGCCACACCTTCTACGAAGATGACGAGCTGCAGCAGCTTTTCGATCGTTCCGCTCCGGAATACGAAGCGCTGCTGGAGAACTCCACGCTCGAAGCCAGCGCGCCCACGCCGGCGCTCGACGCCGCCGAGCTGAATCGTCTGCAACTCGGCTTCGGCTACACGAAAGAAGACGTGAACATGATCCTGAAGCCCATGGCGGCCGACGGGAAAGACGCTGTCTGGTCCATGGGCGACGACACGCCGATCGCTCCGCTGGCGCGTACCCCGCGTCCGGTCTACGCCTTTTTCCGGCAGCGCTTCGCACAGGTCACCAATCCTCCCATCGATTCGCTGCGCGAGGCGTGCGTCATCCAGCTGCACACGCGCCTCGGCCCGTGGCCGCACATTCTGAACAAGCGCGAGCGCCTGCCTGGCCTCTCGCTCAGCTCGCCGTTTCTTTCGCTGGCGCAGATGGACGCGCTGCACAGCCGCCGCCATCACCTGGCCGGCGACCTGCCGCTGGCGGTGCTGGACTGCATCTTCAGCCCAGGCTGCAACCTCGTCACCGCCATCGACGACCTGTGCGAGAAGGCCATCGAGCTGGTGCGTGGCGGCGCGGCCATCCTGCTGCTCACCGATCGCGGCTGCAGCGAGCATGCCATCCCCATGCCCATGGCTCTGGCCACGGGAGCCGTGCATCACGCGCTTATCCGCTCCGGAGAGCGTGTGCGCGTGGGTCTGGCCGTCGAGGCGGGCGATTGCCGCGATCTGCACCACGCCGCGGTGCTGCTCGGCCTCGGCGCGGGCGCGGTCTGCCCATGGCTCGCCCTGGAAACGGCGCGCAATCTCAATCCGGAACGCGGGGAAGAGAACCTGCTTCACGCCTTCGATCTCGGCCTCGCGAAGATCATGTCGAAGATGGGCATCTCCGTTGTCGACAGCTATCGCGCCGCGCACCTCTTCGACTGCCTCGGCCTCAGCCAGGAGGTGGTCAGCCGCTGCTTTGAAGGCACGCCTGCGCCCATTGGCGGCATCGGCTTCCCGGAACTGGAAGCAACGCTGCGCGATCTCTGGTTCGGCGCGCAGAATGCCGAGACAGCTCCGGAAAATCCCGACGCGGGAGGTAATGGCGGTCCGCTGGTGACCGTGACTGCCAGCAAAGACCTGCCCGACTACGGCTGGATTCGTTTTCGCAAAGCGGAAAAGTCGGAGCCGCACGGCTGGCAGCCGCAGACCGTTCGCCTCCTGCAGACCATCACCGGCGCAACACGTGCAGCGGCGGCAGCGCCGGATGCCGCGGGCGCGTGGGCTGCATTCACGTCTCAGGCGACGGAAAAAGAGCCCGCTGTCCTCCGCGATCTGCTCGAAATTCGCGCGGCCGCGCAGCCGCTGCCTGCGGATGCCGTGGAGCCCGCGTCGAATCTGTATCGCCGCTTCATCGCCAGCGCCATGTCGCTGGGCTCGCTCAGCCCCGAGGCCCACCAGACGATCACCGCCGCCATGAATATGCTCGGCGGCCGATCGAACACTGGCGAGGGCGGGGAAGATCCCGCGGTTTACCAGCCCGATGTCGAGTTGCCGCTGGGCGGCGGATCGGTGCCCTCGCACCTGCTCAATAACAAGGTGAAGCAGGTGGCGTCGGCGCGTTTCGGCGTGACCGCGCAATACCTGATGCATGCTGAGGAACTGGAGATCAAGATCGCGCAGGGCTCAAAGCCGGGCGAGGGCGGCCAGCTCCCCAGTCACAAAGTCACGGAGCTGATCGCGCGCCTGCGCCATGCGCAGCCCGGCGTGCAGCTCATCAGCCCGCCGCCGCACCACGATATTTATTCAATCGAAGATCTCGCGCAGCTGATTCACGACCTGCGGCGCATCAATCCGAAGGCCGCGGTCGGAGTCAAACTCGTTTCCGAGTGCGGCGTGGGCACGGTCGCGGCCGGCGTTGCCAAGGCCTACGCGGACTACATCGTCATCGCCGGCCACAATGGCGGAACCGGCGCGTCGCCACTGTCGAGTATCAAGTACGCGGGGAATCCGTGGGAGCTGGGGCTGGCCGAGGCGCATCAGGTGCTCATCCGCAACGGTCTGCGGGGACGCGTGCGGCTGCGCTGCGATGGCGGCCTGCGCACGGCGCGCGACGTCGTCATCGCGGCAATGCTGGGAGCCGATGAGTTTGCCTTCGGCACCGCGGTGCTGGTCGCGCTCGGCTGCGATATGGCCCGCCAGTGCCACCTGAACACCTGCCCCACCGGCATTGCCACGCAGCGCCCGGACCTGCGCGCGAAATTCCGCGGCAAGCCGGAGCATCTGGTGCGTTTCTTCGAGGGGCTGGCCGGAGAAATCCGCACCGCGCTCGCCGAGCTGGGTTTGCCGTCGCTCGAAGCCGCTGTCGGCCGCACCGATCTGCTCGATCAGGTTCGTTTCGACGGATGCCTCGACCTCCGCCCTATGCTTGCCGCGCCTTCCGATGGCGGCGCTCGCCATTGGCAGGGACAGCGCAACCTGCGGCCGGAGGATCATGCTCCTATCGACGACGCCTGGGTTGAGCCGGCGCTCGCTGCCTACCAAGCAGGGGAGCCGTATATCGTCGACGCGCTCATCGCCAACGAAGATCGGACCTTTGGCGCGCGCCTCGCCGGAGAGCTGGCCATGCTGCAGTGTGCCGGCGTCACGCCTCGCGCTCCGCTCACCTTCCGCCTCACCGGAGAGGCCGGGCAGTCCTTCGGAGCCTTCGCAGTGCCTGGCATGGAGCTGGTGCTCCGCGGCCTCGCAAACGACTTTGTCGGCAAGAGCCTTTCCGGCGGCGAGATTATCCTTCGCGGACAGGGACGCGCCGCGCTGCAATCCGAGCTGCACGTCATCCTGGGCAACGTCGCGCTGTACGGAGCTACCAGCGGCGCGCTGTTTGCAGCCGGCTGCGCGGGTGAACGCTTCGCGGTGCGCAACTCCGGCGCGCTGGCGGTGGTCGAAGGCGTTGGCGACCACGGCTGCGAATACATGACCGGCGGCCTGGTCGCGGTTCTGGGCGCGACTGGCACCAACTTCGGCGCAGGGATGACCGGCGGCGAAGCCTGGGTCTTCGACGAGGACGGCAAATTTCTCGCCGATCGCCGTTATCACGCGGACTTTCTCGACCCGCAGGCTTACGACACTCTGGATCCCGAAGCGAAAGAGAGCATCCTGGGGCTGGTCCAGCTGCACGCCGAGAAAACCGCGAGCACTCGCGCGTACCGGCTGCTCGCCGAGTGGGACGAGCTGGCGCCGCGGTTCGTGAGGCTGATGCCGAAAAGCCAGTAGCTGGTTGCTAGTTGCTGGTTGCTAGTCCCCGGTCCCCGGTCCCCGGTTCCCAGTTCCCAGTTCCCGGTCCCCTGTCCCCGGTCACCAGTCCCCAGTCCCCAGTCCCCAGTCCCCGGTCCCCGGTCCCCGGTCCCCAGTCTCCGGTCCCCAGTCCCCAGTTCCCGGTCCCCGGTCATCAGGAATCCGTTGTCAGTCTCGGGAATCAGGAGCCGATCGGAAGAGAAACGGGGCACGAAAGTTTCGTCGTGCCCGTCCAACCCGGAACTTTCGCCGGTTGCCCCGGTGTATTCTTGCGTTAACCCGCGACATTCCATGCGCGCTTTACCGGATCCAATGCCGTTTTCCGCCTTTCGTGTGCGTCGTCTTCTCCCGGGAACTCTGCTGGCTCTGCTTCTGCTCCAGGGCTGTGGGCGCTTCGGCCCGCACCCGTCCCGGGAATACGTCTGGGTCTGGGCCAAAGAGGCGTATCTGCACGACCGCGTCGCCCCGGTGAACAATCGCGTGGCCACGGTCGTCAACGGCGAGCGCCTGCAGGTGGTCGAGCACGGCGGCCGCTTCCTCAAGGTCAAAACCGCCAAAGGGCAGATCGGCTGGATCGAGGAGCACGGGATCATCGACCAGCGTGTCCACGATGAGTTCCTCCAACTCCAGCAGGAGCACGAGCACGACCAGCCTGTCACGACGGCTACGCTGCGCGAAAACTACTGGATGCGCGATGCGCCGGGGCGCGAATCAGACCGCTTCTACCTGCTTCCGGCAGACGCTCATCTTCAGTTGCTCGAGCGGGCCTCCGTCCCGAAGCCATTGCCGCCGCAGCCGCTGCCCCTGGCGGTGGAGCGGACCGGCGAGACCTCGAAGAATGCGCCGGGAACGCCGTCTCCTCCGGATATGGAAGATTACTGGCTGGTTCGCGATGCCGCTGGTCACGTGGGGTGGGTGCGCGGCCGTACGCTGGACGACGATGTTCCGGACGCCATCGCCGGCCTCTCCGAATCCCAGAAAGTCATTGCCGCTTATGTGCTGCGAACGGTTGCCGACCCCGACGCCAACGTTCCCGGCGGTCAGGTCCCGGAATATCTGACTCTGCTGGCGCCCTGGCAGGACGGTTTGCCCTACGATTTCAACCAGATTCGCGTGTTTACCTGGAATACGCGAAAGCATCGCTATGAGACGGCCTACCGCGAGCGCGACATTGAAGGCTATCTGCCGGTCACGGTTGCGCAGCAGACCTTCGGGAACCAGCAGGATCCGGTCTTCTCCTTCCGCGTCGCCACCACGGCCGCGGCGTCGATCGATCCAAAGACCGGGCTGGTGAACCCTGGCCCAACCGAATCCGAGAACTATCGCATGGAAGGGGTCATCGTGCGCCGCATCGGCGATCAGCCGTCTCCGCACCTGCTTGCGCCGGCCAAAGAAGGGCGCCATGGCGAAAAATCCGGCCACCGGCGGCATCGCTGAAGTGACGGCCGAGGGCTTCTGCCCGCAATGACTCGGCATCCAATCCATGAAGCCTCAATGAAGCCTCTGACTAATATTTTCAGGTACCTGGCTGAGGCTGCTCCGCGCCCGCTCGATTACCATAAGATGAATCGCGTGGGCCTGCACCATCCGGCAAGTTGCGGAAACGGTTCACGACCCCTTATGGTGGTTAGCACACCGCTCTGGTGCGTGGGGAGCCTTCGATAGCGGCTCCACTGCGGTTTTCCTGTGGTTTGCAGTTTCACCGTTCGACTTTGATAGACGGAAAAGGAGATCGGCTCTATGGATAACAAGCCGGCGCAGAACATCCAGGACACGTTTCTTAACACGGTCCGCAAAGATAAAACCCCCATCACGATTTACCTGGTGAGCGGAGTCAAGCTCACCGGCAAAATCCGCTCCTTCGACAAATATTCAGTGCTGCTGGAAAACAACAGCCAGGAGCAACTGATCTTCAAACATGCCATTTCGACGGTGGTCAGCACCCGTGCCGTTCTTCATGGCGAACACCGTCCTCCGCACGCGGCGCAGCCCGGCCCGGTTGGCGTTACCCCGCCGCAGGCGGCTCAGGAAGCATCCGGCTCCTGAAGGAGCCGGTTCAGGGAACGGCGGCCAGACCAGCGATGCCGTTGCACACGGCGGGTCCGGAGCGGGCGCTGCTCGTATCGGTTGCCTTCGGCTCCGAGAGGAAACCTCTGCCCCGCAGCGCCGCACAGGCGCGCGCGGCGGCTGTCTCTGCGGCTGCGGAGAAGCCTCCCGCTCCCGACGGCTCGCGCATCGACGAGTTCCGCGAGCTGGTTTCGAGCGCCGGCGCCGGCATTGTGGGCGAAATTCTTCAGCGCCGCCCCAAAGCCGATCCCGCCACACTGGTGGGCAGCGGCAAAGTCGAAGAGCTGGACGCCGTTGCTGCTTCCTCGCAGGCCGACCTCGTCATTTTCGATCACGATCTCAGCCCCAGCCAACTGCGCAATCTTGAGGACGCGCTGCCCTGCCGGGTGATCGACCGCACCCAGCTGATCCTCGACATTTTTGCGCGCCACGCCCGCACCCGCGAAGGGCAGCTCCAGGTGGAGCTGGCGCAGTTGGAATACATGCTGCCGCGGCTGACCGGGCGCGGAAAGGCCATGTCCCAGCTTGGCGGCGGCATCGGCACTCGCGGCCCCGGCGAGACGCAGCTGGAAACCGACCGCCGCCGCATCCAGCGCCGAGTGCTGCAACTGCGCCATGAACTGGATGCGGTACGCCGCACGCGCGCCCAGCAACGCCAGCGCCGCGAATCGGTCCCGGTTCCCGCAGTTGCCCTGGTCGGCTACACCAACGCCGGCAAGAGCACGCTCTTCAACGCGCTCACCGGAACCGGCGTCCTCGAGTCGGCGCGCATGTTCGCCACTCTGGACCCCAAGCTCGCTGCTATCCAGCTGCCCAGCCGCAGAAAAGTCCTGCTCTCCGACACGGTCGGCTTCATCCGCGATCTGCCGCACACCCTGGTCACATCGTTCCGCGCCACGCTCGAAGAAGTGCGCATGGCAGAAGTTCTGGTGCACGTGCGCGATGCTTCCAGCCCCCTGCGCGAGGAGCATAAGGCCGAAGTCGAGAAGGTTCTCGGGGAACTCGAGGTGCTGGGCAAGCCGCGCATCGAGGTGCTGAACAAAGTCGATCTGCTCAGCGAGGAGGAGCGCGCGGAGCTGTCCTCCGAGGCGCGATTCCTGCCTGTTTCCGCGAGAGAGCGGACCGGCCTCGATGCGCTTCTCGATCGAGTGGATGGGGAGCTGATCCAGGATCCGATCGTCGAGCAGAGGCTGCGCATCCCGCAGTCGGAAGGCGACGCGCTGGCGGCGCTCGAAGCGGGGACGGTCATCCGCGAACGCGAGTACGAAGGGAACCTGGTTTGTGTTACCGTGCTGGGCCCGGCGTCGCTTTTGGGACGTTACCGGCGTTACCGGCATAACGGATAAATTGTCCTGAACGAGAACAAGCCGGATGACGGAGTGGTGGGAACTCCGGTCATCCGGCTCGCCGACCCTGAACCGGGTCGAGGTGGTATCTTTATTCTACGCCGGAATGGCGACAGGTCAAGTCCCCTTGATCGACGCCAGCCAGGGTTCCGGGCGGACCGGAACTGCCCGGCAAAGCAGCTGTTTAAGACCGATCAGGAGGGTCTTTCAGTTCGTTCCTTTCGTAATTTGACAGTCATTTTTTCCCTCTGTTAGAACCTAAGGTTCCATCTGAGCCTTTCTATATCGTTCCCAACAGCTAACGCCCCTCGACCCTATGGATGAATTGCTGCGCCAAATCGCTGATCTTGCGCTCGGTTCCGTACCGACGGTGATTCTGTTCATCGTCCTGGTGCTTGCCTATCGCTTCATCCTCTATGGCCGGCTGATGCAGATCCGGGCCGAGCGGCGGGAGCGCACCGCCGGCGCACTGGAAAAGTCCCGTCTTGCCATTGGCGAAGCCGACCTGCGCGCTCAGGAGTACGAGGCAAAACTGCGCGCCGCCCGGGCGGAGCTCTTCCACCGCCGCGAGCAGCGCATCCAGCAATGGACTGCCGAACGGGAAGCCGCTGTGGCTGCGGCTCGCGTGGTCGCGCAGGAAAAGGTGCGGGCCGCGCAGCTGGCTCTTGCCGCCCAGGCCGCCGAGGCGCGCAAACAGATCGAAGCAGCTTCCGCGGACCTGGCTACACAGGTTCTGGCCGCGGTTCTGCCCCGACCTCGGGCATCGGAGTCTGCGCAGTGAAGCCCATCACCCGATTTCTGGCCGCGATCTTTCTGTTCGGGATGCTGGCAGCGCCCGCGCCTCTGCTCCGCGCCCAGCAGACGCCCGTTCAGCCGGAATCTCTGGCGCAGCAGGCGCGCGAAGCCGTATCCAGAGACAATCACATGGATGCGGGCGAGAGCGAGTCTTCGGTCGAGGAGTACCGGCACTCCGATATCGTGAAGATGATTGCCCGCTACGGTCACGTCAGCACGGAGACCGCCGCCCAGATCTTCGAGGATCTCAACTCCGCCGTCATCATCGGCGCCATTCTCTTTTTTCTCTGGAAGATGTTGCCCGGCATCTTCCGCAAGCGCTCCGAGGTGGTCTCGAGCGCGCTCATTGAGGCCCAGCGCGCCACCGAGGAGGCGAATCGCCGACTCACCGAGGTGGAAGCGCGCCTGATGCGGCTGGATTCGGAGATTGACGCCATCCGGCAGCAGGTGGAAAAAGATGCGGCCGGGGACGAGAAGCGCATCCACGCTTCCATGGAGGCGGAACGGGAGCGGCTGATCGCCTCCGCCGAGCAGGAGATCGCCGCTCTGGAATCCGGCGCCCAGCGCGAGCTGAAGAAATTTGCCGCCGACCTCGCTGTCGATCAGGCCATGCGCCGCATTCAGCTTTCCGCGGACACGGATCGCGAGCTGGTGACCCAATTCAGACAGGGACTCGGCAAGGAATCGGGAGGGAAGGCGTAGATGGCCAGCTTTGCATCCCGGTATGCCCGCGCCCTCGCTGACGTGATCCTCGAGGCGCATCTGAATCCGAAAGACGTGCAGCGGCAGTTGGCCGACTTCGCCGCGGCATGGCACGTGAGCCGCGAACTGCGCGAGTTCTTTCTCGATCCGTCGTTCGCGGTGGAACAAAAGGTGGAGTTTCTCGACAAGCTGAATGCGAAGCTGAAGATGGCGCAGCAGACGCGCAACTTCCTCGCCGTCCTCATCCGCAACGGGCGCATGGCCGGCTTCGATGAGGTGGACGCGGAGTTCGGGCGCGAGATCAATCGCCGCCTCGGAATCTCCGAGGCTAAAGTCGTCTCCGCGCGTCCGCTGGACGAGACGGAGCGGCGCGAGCTGGAAGCCGGCATCGCCCGGCTCACCGGCGGCAAAGTCGAGGCCGAGTACGAAGTCGACCGATCGCTGATCGGCGGCGTTATGGTTCAGGCAGGCAGTACGGTATACGACGGTTCAGTGCGCGGGCGGCTGGACCGGCTCCGCGAGGAACTATCCGCAAGCTGAAATATTTTTTACCCACGGACGAAGCAGGGAAGCAGACCAGGAAAACCAGCATGGCGCAGATCAAAGCAGACGAAATTACAGCGCTCCTGAAGGAGCAGATTGCCAATTACGACGCGAAAATGCGCGTCGACGAAGTCGGCACCGTGATTACCCTGGGCGACGGCATCGCGCGCCTCCACGGCCTCGATAAGGTCATGGCCGGCGAGCTGCTCGAGTTTCCCCACGGCATCGCGGGCCTGGCCATGAACCTCGAAGAGGATCAGGTTGGCTCGGTGCTGCTCGGCGATTACACCGAGGTTCGCGAAGGCGACCAGGTGAAGCGGACCGGCAAAATTCTCAGCGTTCCCGTCGGCGACGCCATGATCGGGCGCGTGGTCAACGCTCTCGGCCAGCCCATCGACGACAAGGGCCCGGTCGCCACCACGGACAGCCTCCCCGTGGAGCGCCTCGCTCCCGGCGTCATCGCGCGCCAGCCGGTGCGCGAGCCCATGATGACCGGCCTCAAGGCCATCGATTCGATGATCCCCATCGGCCGCGGCCAGCGCGAGCTGATCATCGGCGACCGCCAGACGGGCAAGACCGCGGTCGTGCTCGACACCATCATCAACAACGAGAAGAACGACCTGATCTGCATCTACTGCGCCATCGGCCAGAAGCGCTCGTCGATTGCCCAGGTGGTCCAGACGCTGGACGAATACGGCGCCATGGGACATACGATCATCGTTGCCGCGTCCGCCTCCGAGCCGGCTCCGATGCTGTATCTGGCGCCCTACGCTGCCTGCGCCATGGGCGAATACTTCCGCGACAAGGGGCGCCACGCGCTCGTGATCTACGACGATCTCTCCAAGCACGCCATCGCCTATCGCGAAATCTCCCTGCTGCTGCGCCGTCCGCCAGGCCGCGAAGCCTACCCCGGCGACGTGTTTTATCTCCACTCGCGCCTGCTGGAGCGCGCCGCCAAGCTGAGCGACAAGAACGGCGGCGGTTCGCTGACTGCGCTGCCCATCATTGAAACCCAGGCCGGCGACGTCTCGGCGTATATCCCGACCAACGTTATCTCCATCACCGACGGCCAGATCTTCCTCGAAACGGATCTCTTCAACTCCGGCGTCCGTCCCGCGGTGAACGTCGGGCTCTCCGTCTCGCGCGTGGGATTTTCGGCGGCCATCAAGGCCGTCAAGCAGGTCGGCTCCACGCTCAAACTCGACCTGGCGCAGTATCGCGAGCTGGCCGCGTTCTCGCAGTTCGGCAGCGACCTGGATAAAGTGACCCAGAACCAGCTCAACCGCGGCCAGCGCCTGACCGAACTGTTGAAGCAGCCGCAGTTCCATCCCCTTCCCGCGGAGAAGCAGGTGATCATCCTCTTCGCCGGCACCCAGGGCTACCTCGACGACCTGAAGGTCGCCGAGATTCGCGCCTTCGAGGACGGGCTCTACAAATATCTCGATTCAGGGCAGTCGCAGCTGCTCACCGACATCGCCACGAAAAAGGCGCTCGACGACGATCTGCGCAATCGCATCCACGCCGCGCTGAAGGAATACAAGCAGAATTTCCTCGCCGGGCACGAAGACGCGAAGCTGAAGGACAGCTCAGCGAAACCGGCCGCTCAGCAGGAGCAGAAGAAGTCGCAGGAGAGCGCGCAGGCGGTCGCTGCGCACTGAGCCATGGCAAACGTCCTCGATCTGCGTCGGCGCATCCGCAGCGTACGCAACACGCGCCAGATCACCAAGGCCATGAAGATGGTTTCAGCCGCCAAGCTGCGGCGCGCTCAGGAGCGCGCCGTGGCGGCGCGTCCCTACGCTTCGATGCTGGCCAGCGTGCTCGAATCGCTCAAGCGCCGCGCTGAAATCTACGATCCTGAAACCGGCGAGGTGCGCAATCCTCTGCTGCTCACGCGGCCGGAGAAGCGCATTCTGCTGGTGGTCGTCTCCGGCGATAAGGGTTTCGCCGGCGCGTTCAACACCAATATCTTTAAGGCTGCCGCGAATTTCATCCTCGAAAACGACGACAAGGAAATCGACATCGAGGCCATCGGCCGCAAAGGCCGCGATCTGTTTCGCCGCCGTTATCCCGCCGCGCAGTTTGTCGAAGCCGCCGAGGAAGATCGGCGCCCGGAGCGCCAGCGCGCCGGCAAGATCGAACTCATCGGCGAGCACACGGGAGTTCTCGAGAAGCTGCACTACGACCGCGTCCGCGAACTGGCGATGGAGATCGTCGCCCGCTACACGCACGAGGAGATCGACGCGGCGTACCTCGTCTACAACGAATTCAAATCCGTCATCCAGCAGCGCGTGGTCGTCGAGCGCGTGCTGCCCATCCTCACCATTGGCGAGCGCCAGATTGCCGAAGCTCGGGAGATGACGACCGAGGAACGCGAACGCGCCGCGGAAGCCGCCCTCTCCGCCGGCGTCAGCCTCTATCCGAAGGAAGCCGAGGCCGCAGAGAAGCAACTGGAGGACGAGGCAAAGCATTTCGGCACCGCCGAGGTCGACTACATCTACGAGCAGCCCGCGCAGGAGCTCTTCGCCGACGTGCTGCCGCGCTATGTGACCTCGCAGCTCTATCACGCGACCCTGGAATCGGTCGCGGCCGAGCACGCCGCGCGCATGACGGCCATGGATTCGGCCACCAACAACGCTTCCGACATGATCGATTCGCTGACCCTGACCATGAACCGCGTGCGCCAGGCAGCGATCACCAAGGAAATTATCGAAATTGTGAGCGGCGCAGCCGCTATTTAAGCGAGAACGAACAGGCATATGGCAGAAAACATCGGCAGAGTAATTCAGGTTTCGGGTCCGGCGGTCGACGTGCAGTTTGAAGAGGCGACCATGCCGTCCATTTATCAGGCGTTGCGCGTGGTCAGCGACGGCTTTACCGTTCCGTTTCCCATCAACGTCATCCTCGAAGTGGAGCAGCACCTCGGCGAAGGCCGCGTCCGCTGCGTGGCCATGGAAGCCACCGAAGGCATGGTGCGGGGCATGAAGGTCATCGACCTGGGTGGGCCCATCTCCGCTCCGGTCGGTCCCGCCACGCTGGGCCGTGTGCTCAACGTCATCGGCGAGCCGGTCGACGATCTTGGCCCCGTGAACGCGAAAAAGCGCATGCCCATTCATCGTCCCGCTCCCGCGTTCGATGAGCAGTCCACGCGCGAGGAGATGTTCGAGACCGGCGTCAAGGTCATCGATCTCATCCAGCCCTTCCTCAAAGGCGGCAAAATCGGCCTGTTCGGCGGCGCCGGCGTCGGCAAAACCGTCGTCATCATGGAGCTGATCAACAACGTCGCCACCAAGCACGGCGGCTTCTCCGTCTTTGGTGGTGTGGGCGAGCGCACCCGCGAGGGGAACGATCTCTGGCTCGAAATGCAGGAGTCCGGCGTCATCAACCTGAAGGAGCCGGCGAAATCCAAAGCCGCCCTCATCTATGGCCAGATGACCGAGCCGCCCGGCGCGCGCCTGCGCGTGGCGCTCACCGCGCTCACCGTCGCCGAGTACTTCCGCGACGAAGAAGGCGCGGACACGCTGCTCTTTATCGACAACATTTTCCGCTTTACCCAGGCGGGTTCGGAAGTCTCGACGCTGCTGGGCCGCATGCCCTCGGCGGTCGGCTACCAGCCGAACCTCGCCACGGAAATGGGCGAGCTGCAGGAGCGCATCACTTCCACCAAGCGCGGGTCCGTCACTTCGGTTCAGGCCGTCTACGTGCCCGCCGACGACCTCACCGATCCGGCCCCGGCGACCACCTTCGCCCACCTCGACGCAACCACGGTGCTTTCGCGCCCGCTGTCGGAGCTGGGCATTTACCCCGCTGTCGATCCGCTGGGTTCTACTTCGCGCATCCTCACGCCGCGCGTGGTCGGGCAGGAGCACTACGACGTCGCGCAGGGCGTGAAGCGCATTCTGCAGCGCTACAAGGATCTGCAGGACATCATCGCGATTCTCGGCATCGACGAGCTCTCTGAAGAAGACAAGATCACCGTCTCGCGCGCCCGCAAGGTGCAGAAGTTCCTCTCGCAGCCGTTCCACGTGGCCGAGCAGTTCACCGGCATCCCCGGCCGCTACTGCAAAATCGAGGACACGGTGCGCAGCTTCAAGGAAGTTATCGAAGGCAAGCATGACGACGTTCCCGAGCAGGCCTTCTACATGCGCGGCACCATCGAGGAAGTGCTCGAAGAGGCCGAAAAGCTGAAGGCGGCAGCGAAATAGCCATGGCGACGACGCATCTGCGAGTCCGTCTGGTCACGCCCGATCGCATCCTCGTCGATCAGGACGTCGATGCCATCGAGATTCCCGCGAAGACGGGATACATCGAGGTTCTCTCCGGCCACGCGCCGCTGCTGGCGGAGATCGGCGCAGGCGAAGTGCGGCTGCACGGGGGCGAGTCCGGCGACCGGCGTTACACCGTGGCGCGCGGATTTGTGGAAGTGCTGCCGGATCGCGTGACCATCCTCGCCGAGACCGCGGAGAAGCCTGAGGAAATCGACGTAGCCGCAGTGCAGGAGCAGTTGCAGCGCGGCGAGCAGCTCTGGAACGAAGCCGGCGATGTTCCGGAAAAATACGCCGAAGCCAACGAGGTCATCGCCGAAGCGACGGCGAAGCTCGACAGCGCCGGCGGCAAGAGCAGCTAAACTCTGGCGAGGGGCCGTCCTGAGCCGGCAATGTTGCCCTGCAGGAGCGCGCGCACGGAGTCGCGGTTCCCATCGTCCACCGGCAGAATCATCGAGCCTTCTTTTCCGGAAAGCACGAATACGCTCCGGCCTTCGGTCCACTTGCTGAAACTGGCCCAGGGAGCGAAGCTGGTCGCGCCGGATTCCTGTTTGGTTCGGATGCCGTCGGGATCGATGGAAATGGAGGCAGCCCGGTTCCGCGGGGCGGCGGCGCGTCCCATTCTGCTCCTCCAGCGCGACCACCTGATCCCGTAAAACAGGGCGGCAAGACCGAGCATCAGGCCCGCATCGTTCCAGTTGATCGGATGGTGGTGCGCCAGCGCGTTGCCGATGCTGTACAGCACCGCAACACACAGCGCTGTGGAGTACCAACTGGCTGCGAGGAAGCGAAGCCAGAAGAAGCGAGGGCGCGCCAGCCGCGCAGCGTCCTGAATATCGGCGGTGGTAAGAGCGGATCGAAGCTGCATGTTGGGTCCTGGCGACCGAGTTTATTAACTCGGCCGGCCAGGCGTCAACAAAAAATGTGCGGGCCGCTTCCGATTCGCGCGAGTAGCGGGCGAATCTGCGCGGCTATGGCTGCGCAAATGCCTTGTCGATGAACTGCACGATCCTCTGCCGCCCGTCGAAGCCGTGCCACGGCTCCGTGTTTGGCGATCCGAAGATTCCTCCCGCCAGCGGCCCGTGATCCTCGCGCGGATACTCCACCAGCTCCACAGGCACGCCCATCTGCCGCAGCGCGCGATACATTTCCTCGCTCTGTCCCAGTGGATCGGTGCGGTCGCTCTCGCCCTGCAGCAGCAGGAACGGCGTTTTCGCGTGCGCCGCATCCGCCAACGCGCTCTGCCGCCACGCGCTCTCCGCATGCTCCCACGGATACCCGCCGTAGAACCATCGGTCGTAATACGACCCATTTTCCGTCCCGTACTCGCTCTCCTGGTCGGTCACCGGAGCGCCGCTGATAATGGCTTTGAAGCGGTCCGTCCGTCCCTCCACAAAGGCCGCCATCTCGCCGCCGTAGCTGTAGCCCATCAGCGCCATCCTGTTGGCGTCCAGTGGATACTGTTCGAGCGCCGCATCCACACCGGCCATGATGTCGCGATAATCGGCGCCGCCCATGTCGTTCTTATTGGCCGCGGCAAAGGCTGCGCCGTAACCGGTGCTTCCTCGCGGATTGGTCCGCAGTACCGCCCATCCCTGGCCGATCAGAAACGGGATGAACGCATTCCACGAATCCTCAAACGCGCCCGTCGGGCCGCCGTGCACATCCACAATCAGCGGGACCTTGTGGTCCGCGCTCGCCTGCGGCGGCAGGTACAGCAATCCCTCGATCGTCAGGCCCTCGTTCTTCCAGGTGACTAAATGCGACGGGATCGGTGTCCACGCCGCGGGCAGCAAATCCGGCGTCTTCAGAGTCTTCGCATCCTGTCCTGGTTTGGTCGCGTAGTAGAGCGTTGGCGGTTGCGTGCTCGACGATCCCAGCCACACCCACGCCGTCTGCTTCGCGTTCGTGTTCAGTTGCGATACCGTCGTCGTGTCGAACTTCATCTCTTCGCGGCGATCACCGGAGAACCGCGCAACCGTCGCGCGTGTGCCCAGTTCGACTGCCTGGAGAACACCATCTCCCGCCGCGGTCGGCTCACCGTAGCCGATGCTGCCGCTGAATCCCGCGCTCAGATCGCGCGCGGATTGGCCCGCAAGGGTGTATTCGTAAAGATCCGAGTATCCCGGCGGCGCATCGGCCTGGCTCTGCGCGAGATAGTCGATGTGGCTCCCGTCCCACGACCAGGTTGCCGCTTCGATGGTCGCTGGAATCGACTTCAGTTGCTCCGGATGCGCAGGATCGGCCACCGTGACCACCCACGCCGTCGCCGCCGGCGCCAGATCGCCGACGTCATTCATGCCCTCGGCAAGCGCCAGCATGCGGTCGCCGTCCCGCGTCCACGCCACGCGATCCACATCCGGCGGCACGGCCGTCGGCGTTATCTTTCCGCTGGCCGGATCGAGCAAATACAGCCGCGTTCCGTGCGGATCGTGATTCACCAGCACCGCGTCTGCCTTCTCATCCTGCTCCTTCTTCTCGCCGGGGGTCTGCGGATCGCGCACCAGAATGGCAATCTCCTTCCCGTCAGGAGAAACAAAGTATTGCCCCACATTGCACTCCACCGGCTCTACTTTCACCACGCTCGCGCCGGCCGCCGGCGTCGATGAGGGCGGAATCGCATCGGGCCTCTTCGACTCGTCCACCGGAGGCACGATCTTCACATCGAACGGATGCGCCTCGCCGCCATCCATCGGCAATTCGTAAAGCTGCGTGTGCTCGCCGCGATGCGCCAGGAAGAGAATGCTGCGACCATCCGGCATCCACGCGCCGTCGTACTCGCCGCGCTTGTCGTTCTCCGGCGAATACGTCACCTGCCGCGCCGTATCCGTCTGCACATCCACCAGCCACAGATGGCTCTTGCCGCCATCGGCGGTTGCGTCCGCGACCTGGAGCAGCACGCTCCGCCCATCGGGCGAGAGTTTCGGCTGCGAGATCGACCGCACGTGGCGCAGATCTTCATTGGAAGGGAAGCGATACTGCGCCGCGGCGGACACCAGAGCGGCGGAGCACACGATCGCTGAGGCCAGCTGGATACAACGGCAGATCTTTCGCATCCCGCAAGCATACCGCGAGGGCAAGTACACTGGAAATGTGCTTCATCTGCTGAATCCCATCCCCGCGCATCGTATCCGGCTCATCGTTTTCGATCTTGACGGCACGCTCATCGACTCGCGCACCGACCTCACCAACTCCATCAACGCCATGCTGGCTGAGTTCGGCCGCCCGCCGCTGCCGGAAGAGATCATCGCTTCCTATATCGGTGACGGCGCGGGCATGCTGGTCCGCCGCTCGCTGGGCGATCCCGACGACGAACCGCTGATCGAAAACGCACTGCAGCACTTTCTCGATCACTATCGCGTGCACAAGCTCGACAACACCTGCGTCTACCCCGGCGTTTTCTCATCCCTTAATGCCCTGCGCGCCATGCCCGACGGGACGCCGCGCACTATGGCGGTGCTCACCAACAAGCCGGTCCGCGCATCCATCGACATCTGCGACGGCCTCGGCCTCAGCCCGTATATGTCGCGCATCTACGGCGGCAACAGCTTCGCCACCAAGAAGCCCGATCCCGAAGGGCTGAATGCCATCATCCGCGAAACCGCGGTGTCGCCCGGCGAAACGCTGATGGTCGGCGACTCCAGCGTCGACATCCTCACTGCGCGCCGCGCCGGCGCCTGGGTCGTAGGCTGCCGCTTCGGGATGTCCTCGCACACCGTCGAAGACATCCCCTCCGACTGCCTGGTCGATGCAGCCGCGGAGTGGGCGCAGGCTTTATCGCTGGAAGCAGCGACTCAGCCGTTGTCCGGGTCGGCTCTCGCCCGCCCGTAAACCCATTCACGATTCTTCGTCCGGGTTGCCTGCGATCCCTGGGATCTGAAGGCAAAACCGCAGCGAAGATCGCTGCGTTAGCCCTCCGCGGTCCGATCTGGCGGCATCCCAATCGGGAGAAGGCTGTCAATCCGAAGACGGAGATCAACGATGAAGACTTTGAAGTTTTTCCTCGCCCTGCTGATCGGGGTTGGACTCACCGGCGTTCCCATGGCCGCCGCGCACGCGCAGGAAGGTCCCCCGCCGCCGGGCGCCTGGCAGCCCATGGAACCGCAGGGCAACTGGTCCCACGCCTGGCACAGCGGCTTCCACGACGGCGTCATCGCCGCGGAGCACGATATCGATGGCAGGCGCTCTCCCGATCCGACTCGCCACGACAACTTCCGCCATCCCGACCTGCCCCGCTACGAGCGCCCCGATTTCCGTGATGGTTTCCGCCGTGGCTACCGGATGGTCTACGACCACTACATGCATCACGACCATCCCGGCTATTGAGCAATTCACCAGAGGAGCCGCGCGATGCGGCTCCTTTTTTCCTGTTCTGAACGCAACCGCTAGGTCAGTTTTCGCGCGCGTCCCGGCGCCGTCTGGCGCAGAAATTCGACGAACTCCTGCTGCACGCGGCTGAACGATCGCCCCTTCAGCCGCGCCGCGGCAATCGTTCGCGCCGCCTGGGGATCGGAAACCGGAACATAGCAGCAGCCGGCGCCGCGGTCGATGGCCATCTCCGGCACCAGCGAAACGCCCACCCCCGCGGCTACCATCCCCAGCAGGCTGCTGAACTGGCCGCTTTCGAAGGCCACACGCGGATCGAGCCGGGCTCTCTGGCACGCCGCCAGGGCGATGCCGCGAAAACAGTGGCCCTCGCGCAGCAATGCGAACCGCTCCTCGCGCAGCTCCCGCAGTGCGATGCTGCGCGCCCGCGCCCGGGGATGATCCGGCGGCAGGGCCGCGTACATGCGCTCCGTCATCAGCGGGACCATCTCGAACTCGCGATGTTTCAGCGGCAGCGACAGAATCGCGACGTCAATCGCCACGCTGCGCAGGTCCTCCACCAGCACCGGCGTCG
The DNA here is from genome assembly GCA_049671725.1 of Acidobacteriaceae bacterium. Taxonomy (GTDB): domain Bacteria; phylum Acidobacteriota; class Terriglobia; order Terriglobales; family Acidobacteriaceae; genus Palsa-343. The sequence goes on along the minus strand of JBATVK010000105.1, from coordinate 13,201 downwards.
TCTCTTCCACGATGCGCAGCGTCGCTTCCGGAAATCGCCGCGCGAAGGCCGCGATCCGCCTGGGCAGATAATACGGCGCGATGGTCGGAATCACTCCCACGGCCACCGTCCCGCGCGCGTCCTGGCGGCGGCCATCCACTTCGCTGCGCGCCAGCTCCGTCTGGTGCAGAGCCGTGCGCGCATGCGGCAGGAAGGCTCGTCCCGCATCCGTCAGGCGCACGCTGCGTCCCAGCCGGTCGAAGAGCCGGGTGCCCAGCTCGTCCTCCAGCTTCGAAATCTGCTGCGACAGCGAGGGCTGCGCCACGTGGCAGTGTTCAGCCGCGCGGCTGAAGCTGCCGGTTTCCACAATGGCGCACATGTAACGCAGTTGATGGAGTTCCATAGGGAGTGCCTATCGTCTGAATGCAATCTATCTATTGGAGCAATGCCTGTCCATGATGCTACATTGCGAGTATCGACACAATACGCGATTGAGACACTTCTATATTTCTGATAACCCGTGACGCGTGCAACGCGCGCCACAGAAATCGAAGGAAAGACATGGCAGAAGAAAAAGCAGCGGCAGCCGAAGCGAAGTGCCCGTTCCATCACGCCGCCGGCGGGGGCACATCGAACCGAGACTGGTGGCCGAACCAGTTGAACCTCAGGATCCTGCACCAGCATTCCTCCCTGTCCGATCCCATGGACAAGGGCTTCAACTACGCCGAAGCATTCAACAGCCTGGATCTGGCCGCCGTGAAAAAGGACCTCCTGGCGGTGATGACCACTTCGCAGGATTGGTGGCCGGCGGACTTCGGTCACTACGGGCCTCTTTTCATTCGCATGGCGTGGCACAGCGCCGGAACCTACCGCATCGGCGACGGCCGCGGCGGCGCGGGAAGCGGCCAGCAGCGCTTTGCACCGCTGAACAGCTGGCCGGACAACGTGAGCCTCGACAAGGCCCGCCGGCTGATCTGGCCGGTCAAGCAGAAGTATGGCAACAAAATTTCATGGGCGGATCTGATCATCCTCACCGGCAACGTCGCTCTGGAATCGATGGGCTTCAAGACGTTCGGATTCGGCGGCGGGCGCGAGGACGTGTGGGAACCGGACGAGGACGTCTATTGGGGCTCAGAAAAAACCTGGCTGGGCGGTGATATTCGCTACGGCAAGGGCGAGACCGGCGACGGCACCGGCGTGATTGTGGCCGAAAAGGAACTGCATGGCAGCGAGACAGAGCGCACGCTGTCCGGCGAGCGCAACCTGGAGAATCCGCTTGCCGCGGTGCAGATGGGCCTGATCTACGTGAACCCGGAAGGCCCGGAAGGCAAGCCGGACCCGCTTGCCGCGGCCCACGATATCCGCGAGACGTTCGCCCGCATGGCCATGAACGACGAGGAAACCGTGGCGCTGATCGCCGGCGGACACACCTTCGGCAAAACGCATGGCGCGGCGCCTGCGACCTATGTGGGTGCTGAGCCCGAAGCCGCCGGTATCGAGGAACAGGGTCTCGGCTGGAAAAACGGCTTCGGCACGGGCAAGGGCGGCGACGCGATCACCAGCGGGCTGGAAGTCATCTGGACCACCACGCCTACAAAATGGAGCAACAACTTCTTCATCAACCTCTTCGGCTACGAATGGGAGCTGACCAAGAGCCCGGCCGGCGCGAACCAGTGGAAGCCCAAAGGGGACGCAGGCGCGGGCACCGTGCCCGATCCGCACGATCCCTCCAAACGGCGCACGCCGTCTATGCTGACCACGGATATTGCCCTGCGCGTCGATCCGCTCTATGAGAAAATTTCGCGGCGCTTCATGGAGCATCCGGACCAGCTCGCCGACGCCTTCGCGCGCGCCTGGTTCAAGCTCACGCACCGCGATATGGGTCCGCGCGCTCGCTATCTCGGTCCCGAGGTTCCTGCCGAAGAACTGCTCTGGCAGGATCCCATCCCCGCGGTCGACCACAAGCTGATCGACGAGCAGGACATCGCCGCTCTTAAGCGGAAGATCCTGGCATCGGGTCTGTCCGTCTCACAACTGGTCTCGACCGCCTGGGCTTCGGCATCCACGTTTCGTGGTTCCGACAAGCGCGGCGGTGCCAACGGCGCGCGCATACGCCTTGCGCCGCAGAAGAACTGGGAGGTCAACCAGCCGGAGCAACTGGCGAAAGTGCTGAAGGCGCTCGAAAAGATCCAGGGCGAATTCAACGGGGAGCAGTCCGGCGGCAAGAAGGTCTCGCTCGCCGACCTGATCGTTCTGGCCGGTGGCGCGGGCATCGAGCAGGCGGCTAAGAATGCCGGCCACTCTGTCACCGTTCCCTTCACGCCGGGCCGCACGGATGCCTCGCAGGAGAAAACCGATGTGGAGTCCTTCGCGGTGCTCGAACCACTCGCGGACGGCTTCCGCAACTACCTCAAACGCAAATTCAGTGTGACGCCCGAGAGGTTGCTGGTCGACAAGGCGCAGTTGCTCACGCTCACCGCGCCGGAAATGACGGTGCTGGTGGGCGGTCTGCGCGTTCTAAACGCCAACGTCGGACAGACAAAGCATGGCGTCTTCACCAATCGGCCGGAGACGCTGAGCAACGACTTCTTCGTGAACCTGCTGGACATGGGTACGGAGTGGAAGGCGACCTCGGATGCCCAGGACGTCTTCGAAGGGCGCGACCGCAAGACCGGGAAAGTCCGCTGGACCGGCACGCGGGTCGATCTCATCTTCGGTTCCAATTCTCAGCTGCGGGCCATCGCCGAAGTCTATGGTGGTTCGGATGCCGAGGAGAAGTTTGTCCATGACTTTGTGGCGGCCTGGGTCAAGGTGATGAATGCCGATCGTTTCGACGTTGCTGTGGAAGGGCGACACAGCGTCAGGCGCGAGGAACTCGTCGCCGCGAAATAGCCATCGAGCCTCTTTTTTTCATCGACTCGCCCGCACTTCTTCGGAGGTGCGGGCGTTTTTTCTCTCCCCAATCCTTCCGCAGCGCGGCATCCGGCTCACGCTTCGCATCTCTCAAAACGAGTAGAGCTGCAGCGGCGCAATGCGGGCGATGCCGCCGAAATCGTGGTCGAGTGTGAACACGCTTGCGTCGTTTTCGATCGCAATCGCCGCGATGATGGTGTCGATGGTTGTCAGCGAAAGCCCTTTGCTGCGTGCCGCCCGGAAGATCCTCGCCGCTTCGCGATACGTGGCAATCCCGCGCGGTTCCAGAAAGTCCCACTGCGCGAGGAAGGCTTCAATCCGGCCAGGATCGCGGGTAAGTCCCTGCAGAACTTCGGCGACCACCACTCCGGTCAGGGCGAAGGGCTCGCTGTCCTCGATCATGCGCCGCAGTTCGGCGCCCGACCGGCCTGGCGCGCTCGCGAAAAAGTCGATCCAGACCGAGCTGTCGACCAGGATCAAACGCGGTTCCTCCGCGACTTCCGCAGCTCGCCCTGCCATATTCCCGATCCGTAATACCGCAGGATCCCTTTTCGCTCTTCCGAACGGACCAGAAGCTCCAGCGCCGCGTTCACAACCTGGCGCTTTGTTTTCAGCCGCGTCAGCCGGCTCGCCTTGCGTACCAGCGTTTCGTCAATGTCGATATTGGTTCGAGCCATCGCAGACAGCATACACCAAATGTTGTCAGAAAGGTGTATACCTTCGCGGAACCGCTCCGCCTCCGCCAGGCATCCCCGCATCCCCTAAAATCAACTTGTGGACTTCCAGCTAGTCAGCGACTACAAACCGCGCGGCGACCAGGAGCGCGCCATCCAGGAGCTCACCGCCGGCATTGACTCCGGCGAGAAGCATCAGGTGCTGCTCGGCGTCACCGGCTCCGGCAAAACCTTCACCATGGCCAAGATGATCGAGCAGCTCAACCGCCCGGCCCTGGTCCTCGCGCACAACAAAACCCTGGCCGCCCAGCTCTTCCACGAGTTCAAGCAGTTTTTCCCGAACAACGCGGTCGAATATTTTGTGTCGTACTACGACTATTACCAGCCGGAAGCCTACATTCCCGCCGGCGACCTCTACATTGAGAAGGAAGCCACCATCAACGAGGAGCTGGACAAGCTCCGCCTCTCGGCCACGCGCTCCCTCTTCGAGCGCCGCGACGCCATCATCATCGCGTCGGTTTCGTGCATTTACGGCCTCGGATCGCCCGAGGCTTACTACGGCATGCTGCTGCTGCTCGAAAAAGGCCAGCGCGTGCGCCGCGAGGACATCACCCGGCGTCTGGTCGAGATCCTCTACGAGCGCAACGACGCCGATTTTCGCCGCGGCACCTTCCGCGTCCGCGGCGACGTCATTGAGGTCTATCCCACCTACGACGAGAACGCTTACCGCATCGAGCTCTTCGGCGATGAGATCGATTCGCTCGCGCAGATCGACCCGCTCTTCGGCACCGTCCGCCAGAAGTATGCGCGCCTGCCCATCTACCCGAAGAGCCATTACGTCGTGCAGCCGGAGCGCCGCAAGACCGCCATCGACAGCATCCTGGACGAGCTGGCATGGTGGGAAAAGGAGCTGGAATCCCAGGGGCGCATGGTGGAGTCGCAGCGCGTCCATCAGCGCACCCGCTTCGATCTGGAAATGATCAAATCCGTCGGCTACTGCCACGGCATCGAGAATTACTCGCGGCACTTTTCCGGCCGCCTGCCGGGCGAGCCGCCGCCGACCCTCCTCGACTATTTCCCGCGCGATTACATGCTCTTCATCGACGAATCGCACGTCACCGTTCCGCAGCTCCATGGCATGTGGCACGGCGACCGCTCCCGCAAGCAGAACCTCGTCGACTACGGATTCCGCCTGCCCTCCGCGATGGACAATCGCCCGCTCAAGTTCGAGGAATTCGAGGCGCGCACCAACCAGATCGTCTACGTCTCCGCCACGCCGGGCCCCTATGAACTCACCAAATCCGCGGGCGTCGTGGTCGAGCAGATCATTCGCCCCACCGGCCTTGTCGATCCTGAAGTCGAAATTCGCCCCGTGCGCGGGCAGATCGACGACCTGCTCCACGAGGTCCGCGATCGCGCGCAGAAGAACGAGCGGGTGCTCGTGACCACGCTCACCAAGCGCATGGCCGAGGATCTTGCCGGCTACTACTCCGAAGTCGGCGTGCGCTGCCGCTACATGCATTCGGAAATCGAAACCCTGGAGCGGGTCAAGCTGCTGCGCGATCTGCGCAGAGGCGAGTACGACGTCCTCATCGGCATCAACCTGCTGCGCGAAGGCCTGGATCTGCCTGAAGTCTCGCTGGTTGCCATCCTCGACGCCGACAAGGAAGGCTTTCTGCGCTCCTCCGGCTCGCTCATCCAGACCATGGGCCGGGCCGCGCGCCACATCAGCGGCCGCGCCATCCTCTACGCCGACAACATGACCGACTCCATGCGCCAGGCCATCGGCGAAACCGATCGCCGCCGCACCGTGCAGCGCGCGTACAACGAGGAGCACGGCATCGTACCGCAATCCATCATCAGCCACATCGACATGTCGCTCGCCAAAATCCTTCAGGCCGAATACGCCGACCTCGCCGAGGAAGCCGAGGAGATGCCCGAGTTCCAGTCTCAGGAGCAGCTGGATACATACATCGCGAAACTCGAAACCGACATGCGCGAAGCCGCGAAGAAGTTCGAATTCGAACGGGCGGCGAAGCTCCGCGACACCATCAAGGAGCTGAGGACGAAGGAATTTTTATTCAGCTGACGGAGCCGGATTGCGGCGTCGGCGCGCGGCTCTTCCGAAACAGCGGATACAGCAGCAGCCCTCCCAGGATCAGCGCCGTGCCGATCAGCGAGTTCTTCAGGTTCTCCGCGTACGAGTAGATCAGCAGCACCGCCGCCGCGCCGATGAACAGCGCCGGAATCACCGGGTAGCCCCACACGTGGAAAACCTTCGCCTCCCGGTCGCGGCGACGGTAGTGGAAGATGGTCGTGGCCGTGACCATGTAGAAGAGCCACTCCGCGAAGATGGCCAGCTCAAAAAGCTGCTGGAAGCGCCCCACCGCCAGCAGCAGCACCGTCGTCAGCAGCCCCTGAACGAGCAGGGAAGTGGAGGGGCTCGAAAAGCGCGGATGCACATCCGCCATGCGCCGGAAGAACAGCCCATCCTTCGCCGCGGCATAGGGGATGCGCGCGCCCGACATGATGGTCCCGTTGAGGCTGACGATGATGCTGACGGCCATGGCGATGGAGACCAGCTCCGCGCCCCACGGCCCGGTGATGGCGCTCAGCGCGGCGACGGCCGGACGCGGCGAGGCGGCGATGCGCGCCGCGGGCAGCAAATACTGGATAGCGCCATTGGTGGCCATGTAGAGCACGCCGACGATGGCGAGTCCGGCGATGAGCGCGATGGGCAGACTGCGTTCGGGATTACGGACTTCGCCGGCGACCATGGTCAGGTCGTTCCAGCCGTCGTAGGCCCAGAGTGCGGCGATCAGAGCGATCATGAATCCACCAAAGCCGCCGTGCGCGCCCACAAAGACGGTGGCGAAGTTGCTCCAGTGGCCGCCGAAGGATCCAAAACAGATGAGAACGATGGCCAGGATGAGCAGGACTTTCAGCCAGGTAAAGATGAGCTGGAAGCTTCCGGCTTTGCGGATGCCGAGGTAATTGAGGCCGGTGATGAGCCAGGTGGCGCCGATGGCGAAGATCTGCGACCACAGCACGGCGAAGGGCATGTGAAACGCGGCAGCGTCGAGCCAGTGCATCGCGGGAAAGATGGCGAGGACGAGGGTGAGGCCGACGGTGCTGCTGGCGATCGACGCCGGTTTCGCCACCGCGAACCACGTCCACATGTAGAGATAGGCCGGCATGTCGCCGTAGGCGCCGCGAATGTAGACATACTCGCCGCCTGCGTAGGGCAGCAGCGTGCTCAGCTCCGCGTAGGTCATCGCGCCGAAGAGCGACAGCAGCCCGCCGGCGATCCACGCCAGATACACCAGCTCCGATGAGCCGGTGGCCCGCATCATTTCGTAAGGAACCAGGAAGATGCCGCTGCCGATGATGGTGCCGACCACGATGGCCGTGGCGTGCGAGGTGCCCAGTACGCGCGGCAACTCACGCGCAGGTCGTCCAGCAGGTGCTTCGGTGCCGATATCCAGGAGAGGCCGCCCCCGTCAGTAGTAGTGCTTGAAGTCCTTCCAGTCTGCCTGATAGGTGCCTTTTCTGTCACGGCAAAGAAAAATCGGGCCGCGCTCCCACGGCATCGCCAGCGGATCGTCCCGCTCCGCCGCTACCTCGCACCAGCCGTAAAAGGGCTTCATCTCCGTGAGCGTCGCGTCGCTGACGATAATCATTTCCTGCCCGGTGTACCCGTGCGGTCCCCACAGCCAGTAGGTCTGGTGCCCGCTGATGGCAACCGGCAATCCATACTTCGGTCCGAACAGATTGATCGCGCTCGCCTCGCCGTAATTTTCGGTGTAGATGCCGGTGACAGCGCGCTGATCCGGCGGCAGCGCGTTGTAAATGTTCGCCACTTTCTCCACCAGGGAGTGCCAGCCAAAGCGGTCCGCGTAGAACTGCGGCAGGATCGTCGCGGCATGATTCTCGCTGTCCTTTGGCGTGAAGTGCATCGTCTTCTCCCACGCCACCAGTTGCTGCGGCGGCAGCACCGGAATCGAAAAGGGAACGGTCAGGAAAAATCCCACCGCCAGCAGGACGGCGTAACCGCCCGCCCGCACGCTGCGCAGCACGCTCGTCCTCGTCTCCGGGAGCCAGCACATCGCGCCCGCCGCGAAGAAGATGGGATACACCGGCGCCAGGTAGTAATCCTTGGCGTGCAGCAGCATCATCATCGCCAGAAAGACGAGGTAGAACGCGCCCAGAAACCGGAAGGGACGCGCAGCCTTGCTCGCCAGCAACCAGACCACGCCGCTGCCCCACAGGAAAACGGTCCATGGCGTGAGCATCATCACCTGCGCCAGTAGGAACCGGAGCGGCGGCAGCTTCACGTCCTTGTTGCTCTTCGAAACGTCGATCAGCCATTCGAGGGTCGGCCAGTGGTAGTGGATCTGCCACAGCAGATTGGGCAGCGCCAGCGCCACCATGATCGCCACGGCGAGGCCGAACCAGCGGCTGGCCAGCACCCTGCGCTGAGGGGTCAGCAGCAGCGCGATCAGCATTGCTACCAGGAAGAACACCACGGTGTCCTTGTTCTCCAGGGAGAGCCCTGCGCTCACCCCGAGAACAATCCACCAGAATCGGACGATCCGCTCCGAGCCAGGCGTGACTCCGGCCTGCGCGATCCGGATCAGCGCCAGCGCGCACAGCATCCAGAAGACCGGATCGAAGGAATTCATGGAGAGAAAGCTGTCGGTGCCCAGGAAGACGCCCGCGACCGTCACCCCCAGCATGGCCAGGGCCGCGGCGCGCCGGGCGCCACCCATCGCCCACACCAGCGCTCCGGTGAGGAAGACCGTCGCCGCTCCGGCAAGGGCGGAGATCAGCCGCAGCGTCCACATGTGCTGGTAGCCGAAGAGGATGTCTGTCAGCCGCGCCTGCAGCGCCACCATGGGGGGCTGATCCACGTAGCCGAAGGCCAGATGGCGGCCGCAGATCAGGTAGTACATCTCATCGCGAAAGATGCCGTAGCCCGCGTGCTGCGCGAGAATGTTGCCCACGATCTGGATCGCCAGCTTGACGCCGGCCAGAATGAGGCAAATTCCCAGGAAGCGGCGAAAGCCCTCTTGCCGCGTATTTGAAATCGTTGTTTGTGTGGTCACAGAGCTCATAGGAAAGCGTCGAGGGTGGCCCGTGAATAAGCTTAAGATACGCGAGGGCTCCGAAGATGGTTCCGCGATGCGACGGCAAGGTGCTCCTTTCCCACCGGCGGGTTCGATGGTTGGAGAAGGGGGAGACATGATCTTTCAGGATCGCCGTGAAGCGGGCCGTGCGCTGGCCCGCGCGCTCCGCCAGGAGACGGATTTGCAGGACGCCATTGTGCTCGCGTTGCCCCGCGGCGGCGTTCCCGTAGCCTTCGAAGTCGCCAGCGAACTGCGTCTCCCCCTCGACGTCTTCGTCGTTCGCAAGCTCGGCGTCCCGGCGCAGGAGGAGCTCGCGCTGGGGGCGGTAGCCAGCGGCGGTGTCGTCGTCCTCAACGAATCCGTTGTCCGGGCCTTCGCCATCCCGCAACGGGATATCGATGCTCTGGTCGCGCGCGAGCGTCTCGAGATCGAACGGCGCGAATCCCTCTATCGGGGTGGACGGCCGCCGCTCTCGATCGCCGGCCGTCCGGTCATTGTGGTCGACGATGGCCTCGCCACCGGTTCCACCATGACGGCCGCGATTCGCGCCCTGCGCCCGCAGGTTCCGGTCACTGTGGTTGCCGTGCCGGTTGGCTCGAGCCGTGGGTGCGAGGATCTTCGTGGTGAGGCTGATCGCGTCATTTGCCTTTCTGCTCCCGAGCCCTTCCATGCCGTGGGCGAGTTCTACCGCCAGTTCGAACAGGTTCCCGACGCCGAGGTAGCCCGTCTGCTGGCCCAGGCCACCGCTGGCGTCGATTCCCGCGAGCCATAAGCTTCCGCGTTGAGGTTTCGTCTCTCCGCACCCCGGGCGAGGGATCCCGGCTTGCCGCTCTTGTTCGCCTCACTGGCACGGAGGTGCTATCGCCCATTTGTGCCGGCCTTCCTACACTGACTTCACTTTCCGCATTTCAGGAGCCTCTATGAGCCTGAACCCGGTTCATCTTACGCTGTGGGTGGGGGCTTCCTGGGCCCTGCTCAATCTGGCGGCAGCCCTGTTCTTCAGCGGACTCTTTGCCATAGAAGAGTTGGCCGCGGCGGTCGTTCAGCGCCGCATCCGCCGGCACCACGGGCGCGCTCCGGTCATCTCCATCTCAGACCGCTGATAGAATCGTATCGATGCTGCTGCTGCGCTGCTGGCGGCTGCATTCCGGCGTCGCGGGCGGTTAGCTCAGCTGGTCAGAGCGCCTGCCTTACAAGCAGGAGGTCGCAGGTTCGAGCCCTGCACTGCCCACCAACTCTTCCAGGTAGTTGTTTATATTCAATTAAATACAGCGTGGACAATAGGATAGAAGCCTAGAGAATTATCACGAGAGTCCATATTTTCACCTGAATTGACGTCCTTCCCAGATTGTTTCATACAAATCCAGAAAAACAATACAAAGCTTGTTCCGACCAATCTGCATCTGCGTGCGTGGATATGCAGCTCCATGCGCCCTCCGCAGCTTCTGCCTGGATCGATACGTTTCCTGCGTCCGGCATCGAGCGCCGAAGCCCAAGGCGAAGATCAACGCAATTCGCTGGTGAGGTGTGAACGCTTGACGCTGTTGTCAGATATGACTACATTGAAGAAGTGATTGGGACGCACAGATGACGATCAAAACCCGTCCCATCTCCTGGATCCGGGCCGCACGGAAGGAGTTCGAGAGGTTTCCGCCGGAAGCGCAGTCGATTTGCCTGACGGCCCTGACAGTGGCGGCGGAAGGCAGCAAGGCGGACATCGCCAAGCCCATGCAGGGCTTGGGTGCGGGTGTGTTCGAGATCGCTTTGCCGTTTCGCGGGGATGCGTTTCGCGTTATCTATGCGGTTCGAATCGGAGCCGACCTCTGGGTCGTCCATGCCTTTCAGAAGAAATCGAAGCAGGGAATCAAGACACCGAAACACGAAATCGATCTGATCCTGGATCGGCTGAGAAGGCTGAAGGAGGCGCTGGAATGAAACACGAACCGATGGAAGTGATTCGCGGCAGCGGAAATGTCTTCCGCGATCTGGGACGATCGAGTGCCGATGTGGACCAGATGAAAGCCCTGCTGGCTGCCGAGATCATCAGGCTGCTGGACCGCGAGGGCCTGAGCGTGCGCGCCGCTCACAGCCGTACAGGAATCGCGGCGGCGGACTTCTCTCGTATCCGCAATGCGGATCTCGGGCGCTTCACTGTGGACCGTCTCATGTCGGTGATTAACCGGCTAGGATCGCAGGTTGAAGTCACGGTCAAAGTGCGCAGCATTCGCCCTGCGCAGGCGGCAACGGCGTAGGAAACCTTCTTTGCAGTTGCGGCTCATGCCGCGATTACGCAGCGATGTAGCGCTGTCTCAGCCACTCCGCAGTGGTGGCGGGATCGAAGCGAACCATGCCGCCGATCCTGAGATGCGGCATCCGTCCGCTTTTGGCCAGCGCGTAAATATGCTTCCCGGTGCAGCCGATCAGGCGCGCTAACTCAGGAGCGGACCAGGCTTCCGCTCTGTTCTCGATTAGAGCGACAATGTTCGGTGAGACCGAGACAAGATCGATGCTGCGTGCCGCCGAACCGGAGGGCGCGACCTTGCCTGGCGGAACCACGTGCTTGCGCGGGGACCGGGGAAGCGCTGAAGCCGGCGCATGATCTATATGACCGGCCTTTGCAGGCCGCAATGGTTTCCTGGCTGGCTCTTTCCTTGCGCAACCGGGCGGCGCAATGGCCTTCGCGGGAGGTGTCCCGGGAAACTGTGACGACGACGGACGCTGATCCGGCTGCACGTCGGGGTTCGGGATCGCGTTTTCGGCAAGAAACGGCAACAGGTACTGGGACGGGTCGCCTTTGAGTCCGGGGCGCGGGGAACGGCGTGGTAGAGGGGCAGCAGGACGCACGGGGCACCTTGCGAGTCTTGCAAGCTTGACAATATCGCAGTCAGGACATACTGTCAAGTCGTAAATCTACAATCCAGACATGTCCCAAAAAGACCCCAAAGCCGAAAAGACCAGCCCACAACAGGAGACAGCGCCGTCGCTACAGCAGCAGGTTCTGTCTATCCGGGTCACGGAGGCGCTTCGCTATCGGCTCGAACATCTGAAACAGGTCCATTTCCTCAAGACAGGCGAAAACGTCTCGACCTCCGAGGTGGCCAAGCAGCTACTCGAATCGGCAAGAGACGACCGGCTCGACCTTGTAAAGCTTCTGGCCGCACCGATGAAGTCGCTACTCAACGCGCGGCGCAAGTTCGAATCCGGACTACCGCTCTCCCAAACGGAATGGATGGTGGTGAGCTGGTACTGTCTTCAGGGCGCGGAAGCGTTTGAGGACAGCATGCCGAACCAAATCTCCTCCGAGTCCCTCGCGGGAATCCTGGAGGCATTTCTCGCCGTGTACGGCCTGCAGAACGCGAAGCAGACTCCCGGCGATCTTCGCTACCTTGTCAATTTCCCGCCAGACGAAGAGATCGCGAAGAAAGACACTCCGGAAATAGGCTGCGATGACGTTCGTTATGTTGCCAGGAAGACCATCGAGGCGCTCAGAAGTCCTGGGCCTCAACGGTGGAAGCCAATCCTCGCGGCTCGGAACCTCTTCTTCGTCATCGACGACATGGAGTTCCCGAGCATGGAGAAGCTGAACGAGGCGCTTCTGCCCTACTGGCCAATCCTGTGGCGGGTCTGCGCTCGGGGATACTACTTCCATAACAGCAAGCCGCTCGTGGACCAGGTGCCGGGGAAGGAGGTTCACGACCCCTTCCTTGATCCGCCGTTGCCCGTTTTCGAGGAGGACGGATGCAGCATCATCCTGCCCCGAGGCAGGTATGGAGATTTCGCACTGTGCCTGAATCTGCCAGGGAAGCTGGCGCCCATCTTTCCCATGAGTGAGTTCGTCATGATCTGCGAATTCCGGGCCATGATGGAACGGTTCGATCCTGATCATGTGGGGTCGTTCTGGCGCGGCTATTACCTCTCCACATGGAGCACGAAGCTCGACGGCGGCGAGATCAGTGTGACGTTGCGCGTCAATGAAAGCGGAATCACGTTTCATCTGGAGCGGTCAGCATGGCAGGCGTTTCGCAACTTGCTGCGCCGCGCCTGGGAACACCCGGAAGTACGCCGTCTCTGGGAAGGCGAAGTGCTGCGGTATGGCGAGTTTTAAGAACGACGCTGCTGTCGCAGCGGAAGTAAAGGGACACGTCACCCCCAACCGGGTTGCTGCAGGGATACCGAATCCGGGGTGGCGTTTACAACTGTCAACGTCCGCTGCGACAGGAATTTAGGCTTTCGGCGTTTACGCTGGTAAACGCACGTTTGCCTGCGTAGACAAAAAGAGCGCTCATAGCAAGAGCGGCGTAAACGCATTGAAGCGAAAGAGCTTCAGGCAAAAGTGCTTTCCGGGCCGCGCTGCAAGCCAATTTCGTACGTCAGCAAGGGAGTGGCCTGCCCGATCTTTTGTACCAGCGAGATTGTTAGTGTAGCGCAGCGGGAGAGGTAGATATCTGCCCGCCGCCGTAGCCGTCGGGGGTGTGGGAAAGTGGGAAGCGTTGTTTGCTTTCCACTTTT
>JBATVK010000104.1:0-18825 GCA_049671725.1 Acidobacteriaceae bacterium | reverse complement strand
AATCGGTGGCGCGCGCCGCCGAAGCGAAACAGCCGGTGGCCGTCGGCCTGGCAGAGCTCGCTCCCGAGGCAACCGAGGGCGCGCTGGCGCTGGCCCCCAATGCCCCGCCGGATCTCGATCGCATTCGCGAGGCAGTCTGCGCCGCTCTGGCTCAGGAAGGCCATGAGACAGCCTCGGTGGCCATGCACGAAGGCGCGTGGACGCTTGAGGGAAATACGGTCCGGGTAGAGTTAGCGATGCGCAAGGCGATGCTGGCGCTCACCGTGAATGCGGAAGCGGAAGCAATCTGCCGCAAGGCCATGCGCGCGACCGGCGCCACGCAGAAGATTGCCTTTGTGCCCGGCGAAAACGGGACGGAGTCAGCGGCAAAGAGCGCACCGGCGCGGCAGGCTCCGGCGATCAGCGGCAGCGCACAGGCAGCGGCGCTCGAAAATCCGCTGGTCCGGAAGACGCAGGAGTTATTCAAGGCCGATATCCGCAGTGTCCTCGATTTGCGAGGGCAGAAATGACAGATCCGAATGAGGGGAGGTCCTGTTCCTTGAACCCGCTCAAAATCCAGGAAATGCTCGGCCAGGCAAAGCAGATGCAGGAGCAGCTGCAGCAGAAGCTGGCCGCCACGATTGTCGAAGCCTCCTCCGGCGGCGGAGCGGTCACCATCAAAATGAACGGCAACAAGGAAGTGCTGAAGGTGACCATCGATCCTGCCGCCGTGGCCAGCCTCACCGGGCCCACGCCGGATGTTGAAATGCTGGAAGATTTGGTTGCGGCCGCGTTCAACGAGGCTCGCCGCCGCGCCGAGGAGTCGATCAAGTCCGCCGCCCAGGGCATGCTGGGCGGTCTCAACCTGCCGCCGGGGCTGTTCTGAGCGTCTAACGAGAGGCTATGACGTCGCGCCGCGAATTCCTCCGCCAGTCGAGCCTGGCCATGACAGCCGCCTGGCTGACAGGGCGCAGTGCCCTGGCGCAGGCGAGCCCGCAGACCGCGCCACCGGCTCAGGCTGCCGCGCCGGCGGCGAACACCAATCCCGCGGTTCAAGCGAATCCGACTCTGCTGCAACAACTGGAAACGGCCGCAGCCACCGAAACCATCCACACGACGAAGCTCACCGACACGATCTTTCTGCTGCAGGGAGTGGGCGGCAACGTGGTCTGCCAGATCGGCCCCGATGGCAAGCTGGTGATCGACTCGGGCATGGCGACGGGCACGCCGCACCTGCTGGCGGCGCTGGGCAAGCTGGACATGCATCCGCTGAAGCTGCTGGTGAACACCCACTGGCATCCGGACCACACGAATGGCAACGCGGCGCTGCATCTTGCCGGGGCCTTCATCGTGGCCCAGGACAACACGCGCATCCGGCTTGCGGCGCCGCAGTATATGGCGGTCTACGATCTGCACATTCCCGCCGCTCCCGACGCCGCGCTGCCCCAGGACACTTTCCCGGACACCGAGACGCTGTGGGTGAACAACGACCAGGAAAGCCTGGTGCATACGCCCGACGCGCATACGGATTCCGATATCTTCATCCACTTCGTGAAGGGCAATGTGATCCACAGCGGAGACCTGTGGTTCAACGGGATGTATCCGCTGATCGATTTGTCGAGCGGTGGAACGATCAACGGGATGATCCGCGGCGTGGATCAGGTGCTGGCATTGGCCGACGATCAGACGAAGATCGTGCCGGGGCATGGGCCGCTGGGCGACAAGGCCGCGCTGCAGGATTACCGGACCATGCTGGTGACGGTGGCGGACAGCGTGGAGAAGCTGAAGGCGCAGGGCGAAACGGTGGAACAGGCGGTCGCGGCAAAGCCGACGGCGAATCTGGATGCGACCTGGGCGAAGGGGCCGATCAAGCCGGACACGTTCGTGGCTCTGGTTTACGACTCGCTATGAGGGTACCCCCCTCCCCCGCGGGAAGCGGTGACTTGTTTTCAGCGGGATGCGGCGATGGGGGCGGGAGCTCCGCGGCAATTGATGAAAAAGAGGTCAGATACGAGACGCGCGCGACTGATGCACTGACCAGCGCTTCTGAGTCAGTGGCGAGCGCGAGGGCCGCAGATGACTGGCGGCAGGTGAGTTGAGCCGCGCGCGTGAACGATGCAATGACGCTCGCCACTGACAGGGTGTCGCGCGTCATTGATTCACTCGCGAGCGCGATTGAGGCACAGGCGCGTGTGGAGGGGGCACGCCAAGAACCGCGAACAGCGCGTTGTAATCCGTCGGGGCCGGCTCGGAGGGGGACTCGGAAACGAGCTCCGGGTCGGGGAAAGGGACGTCGCCGAGACGGTTGAGGAGAGCGCGGAGGAAGCGGCCGGCGGTGAGGTCGGAGATGGAGCCGGTGCTCGCGTCCGGGCCGCGGTCGACGAGGCACTGGAGGATTTCCCAGATGGTGTTCGGGATCTCTTCGAGCGACATCCACTGGAGCCGTCTGCCGAGCTCGCGCCAGCGGCGGAGGTCGGAGTAGAGCTCGCTTTTGGGGATGGGCGGGGGCCCGGGATTGGCGGGCCTGGGCGCGTGATGGCGGCAGAGGGTCTGGTGGCGGAGGGCGGCGCAGCGGCATTTCTTCCGGTTGGGAAGAATGAAGGAGCATTCGGGAGCCATCATGGGTATCTCCTGGAGGCAGGTAGGAAGCGGTCAGCTAAGAAGCGGTCAGCTGAGAAGCGGTCGGCTAGAAAGCGGTCAGCTAAAAAACGGTTAGCTAAAAAGCGGTCAGTTAAAAAGCGGTCAGCTGAGAAGCGGTCGGCTAGAAAGCGGTCAGCTAAAAAACCGTTAGCTAAAAAGCGGTCAGTTAAGAAGCGGTCAGCTAAAAGGCGGTCAGCTAAGAAGCGGTCGGCTGAGAAGCGGTCAGCTAAAAGGCGGCCAGCTGATCGCTCGGCAATGGAAAAGGCCGCCTGATACGGCGGCCTGCGGTGATTTCGGAATTGAAGCTGAGTGGGGAAACTGTTTTTCCCCTTTTATTTTTAGAATACCAAGTTGGGAGAGGAATCCTGCCAACTTTGATTTTGTCTAAGTCGCGTGTTCTCAGCGAAAGTTACTTTGGGTAAGTGGTGGATGCTTGACAGATTTGGGGAAAGCGGGCGTTGACGGCGGGAGGGCCAGAGGAAGGGGGATGCGCCTCTGGAGTTCGTCCCGGCTCGCCAGAAGACCTTGCGGAAGAGATCGGTCAGGCGTTGCCAGTGAACGAAGACCATCCCTCGGCGGCTGAAGCCGAATTGTTTTTGCGAGCCTTACGGCACAGCTGAAGCTGTGCCCCTTCAAAGAACCGAGTTTTTCCGCAAGCTGTGAAGCCGTGCCCGGATGCAAAGCGCCGATTTTGGGCCTCTTTGCGGGAGGCCCGAAGCTGCGCCCTGATGCGGAACGGGCTGACGCGGGGAGCGGTGAACGGCTGCGCGGCGCGGTTATTCTTCTCCCGCAGGCGGGGCGCCTGAGGATGCGGCGCCTTTGACGCGGACGACGGTGATCTTCGAGAAGCCTTCCTTGAAGTCGGGGGCGCGGAGGCGTTCGGCCATCTTCTTCATGACGTCTTCGCTGACGGTGCGCTCGCGGCGCTTGTTGCGCTCGAGGCAGACTTCGAGAGGAACATCAAAGAAGACGGCCTGCACATCGTATCCGAAGCTTTTGGCCATCTTGATCCACTGGCGGCGCTCGTGCGGGGAGAGGTTCGTGGCGTCGACGTAGTTCCAGGGCATTTTGGCGATGAGGCGGGCGCGCAGGAGCGAGCGCAGCGTGGAAAAGACGAGGCCCTGCCAGCGCTGCTCGGTGATGTCGTCAAAGAGCAGGGTGCGGAGCAGGTCGCTGGAGAGCGGAGTGACGCCGCGGCGCTTGAACCAGGTGGTCTTGCCGGAGCCGGGCAGGCCGATGGTGAGCACCACGTATCCGCGACCGCCGCGCTGGGCGCCGGGAGCAGGCTCGGGCGGCGGCGTGGCCAGCGACTCGGGCTGGGTCTCGACCACTATCCTGCCGGTGGGCGCGGGGGAAGCTTCAACGGGAGCAGGGGCGGGAGTTTCCGGTTCAGCCTGAGGCTCCGGGGGCAGCGGTGCGGGAGCCGCGCCGCCTGCGTGGTACGAGGGCTGGAGGGGAGCGGGCTGGTTCTGGGGTAGTTCCTGGCCAATTTTTCCGGTGGACTCCGAGGTGTTGGGTCCACGCTTCGAACGTCGTCTCATGCGTTCGCGCATCCATTCGCGCATATCCAGGATGTAACACACTCGGGCGGCTGCCGCAAAGCGGAGGGGATGATTGGGAACCATATTGGGCACGGTTCCCGCTGTGACATTCGTGCATAAAAATGAGGGGATTCACACGGCGGCAACTATTTTTGCATTGACAGCGGTGCTAGCATCGGAAATTGGGTGGTTCCGGGCGTTTTGGACAAAGGGCGTCCGCCACAGAGTACGCAGAGTACACAGAGATTCTGTTGTAGAAAGCCGATGAAAGAATTTACGCAAGGAGACAATTTTTTATGGCCGTGAAGGTTGGAATCAACGGGTTCGGGCGGATTGGGCGCAACGTGCTGCGCGCCTCGCTCGGAAATCCCGAAATCGAATATGTCGCCGTCAACGATCTCACCAGCCCCGCAACCCTCGCTCACCTGCTGAAGTACGATTCCATCCTCGGCAATCTGAAAAACGAGATCGTCGCAGGCGACGACTTCATTTCCATTGACGGCAGGAAGATCAAAGTTTTCGCGCAGAAAGATCCCGCCCTGCTGCCGTGGGATTCGGTGGGGGCGCAGATCGTGGTCGAATCCACGGGGCACTTTACCGACGGCGCGAAGGCGAAAGCCCATCTGCGCGGCCCGGTGAAGAAGGTCATCATCTCCGCTCCGGCGACGAACGAGGACCTCACCGTGGTGCTCGGCGTGAACGAGAAGAAGTACGATCCGGCGAAGCACAACGTGATCTCGAACGCTTCCTGTACGACGAATTGCCTGGCGCCGGTGGTGAAGGTGCTGGTGGAGAAATTCGGGATCGTGTCGGGGATCATGACGACGATCCACAGCTACACGAACGACCAGGTGATCCTGGACTTTCCGCACAAGGACCTGCGGCGGGCGCGGGCGGCGGCGCTGTCGATGATTCCGACGTCGACGGGCGCGGCGAAGGCGCTGAAGCTGGTGATCCCGGAGGTTGAGGGCAAGCTGGACGGGTTCGCGATCCGCGTGCCCACGCCGAACGTCTCGGTGGTGGATCTGACCTTCCTGGCCGAGAAGCCGGTGACCAAGGACACGATCAACGCGGCGTTCAAGGCCGCGGCGGAGGGCGAGCTGAAGGGCATCCTCGGCGTCGACACGAATGAACTGGTGTCGAGCGACTTCAAGGGCGACCCGCGCTCTTCGATCGTAGACGCGCCGCTGACCAAGGTGGTGGGGAATATGGCCAAGGTGATCAGCTGGTACGACAACGAGTGGGGCTACTCGAACCGGGTTCGCGACCTGGTCCTCTTCCTCGAGAAGAAGGGACTGTAACCCAGCGAACAGCGATCAGCGATCAGCGTTCAGTCATCCGGGCACGGCTCCGAGGCTGAACGCTGGACGTCTGACAGGGTGAGCAGGATGACGCGGCAGAATATTCCGGGCACATCTCCTTATGAGCCGGTGATTGGATTCTCTCGCGCGGTGCGCGTGGGACAGACGGTCCATGTGTCGGGCACCGGGCCGGTGGGCGCGGAACCGACGGACGCGGCGACGCAGACGCGGCACACGCTGGAGATCATCCGCGAGGCGCTCGAGAAAGCGGGAGCGCGGCTGGACGACGTGGTGCGGACGCGCATGTATCTGACGAATGTCGAGGACTGGGAAGCGGTGGGGAGGGTCCACGGCGAGTTCTTCGGCACGATACGGCCGGCGGCGACGATGGTGGTGGTCGCGGCGCTGCTCAATCCCTCGTGGCGCGTGGAGATTGAGGCGGAAGCGGTGATTCCTTCGGCGCCACAGGAATAGACGGCGAGGATTTTTATGGCAAAACTTTCGATTCGCGATCTGGATCTGGCGCACAAGCACGTTTTTATGCGGGTGGACTTCAACGTGCCGCTCACCGAGGATGGCTCGGAGATTACCGACGACACGCGCATCCAGGAAACGCTGCCGACGATTGAGTACGCGGTGCGGCACAAGGCGAAGCTGATCCTGGCGTCGCATCTGGGGCGGCCGAAGGGCAAGGTGAATCCGAAGTACAGCCTGCGTCCGGTGGTGGACCGGCTGCGCACGCTGCTGGATCATCGGCTGGGAACGAAGACGAACGTGGCGTTCTCGCCGGACTGCGTGGGCGACACGGCAAAGGAGCTGGCGCGGCAACTGGAGTCGGGGCAGGTGCTGCTGCTGGAGAACCTGCGCTTTCACGCGGAGGAAGAGGCGAACGATGCGGAGTTCGCGAAGAAGCTGGCGTCGCTGTGCGAGGTGTACGTGAACGACGCGTTTGGGAGCGCTCATCGCGCGCACGCGTCGACGGAAGGGATTACGCACTTCGTGAAGCAGTCTGCCGCGGGGCTGCTGATGGAGAAGGAGCTGCAGTACCTGGGGAAGGCTCTGGAGACGCCGGCGCATCCGTTTGTGGCGATCCTGGGCGGGGCGAAGGTTTCGGACAAGATTGAGGTGATCGACAACCTGCTGAACAAAGTGGATGCGCTGCTGATCGGCGGGGGCATGGCGTACACGTTTCTGAAGGCGAAGGGGCAGGAGGTCGGCAAGTCTCTGCTGGAAGCGGACAAGATCGAGGTTGCGAAAGAGGCGCTGGCGCGGGCGCAGGCCAAGGGAGTGCGGTTCCTGCTGCCGGTGGATCATGTGCTGGCGGATCGGTTTGCGGCGGATGCGAAGACGCAGATCTTTGCCGGAGACGGGCCGTTTCCGGCGGAGTGGATGGCGCTGGACATCGGGCCGAAGACGATTGCGCTGTTCGAGAAGGAAATTGGCGGAGCAGCAACGATTGTGTGGAACGGGCCGATGGGGGTTTTCGAGATGCCGGCGTTCGCGACGGGAACGACGAAGATCGCCAAGGCGGTGGCGGGGAACAAGAGCGCGACGTCAATCATCGGCGGAGGCGATTCGGTGGCGGCGGTGAAGCAGGCAGGGGTGGCGGAGGCGATCACACACATCTCGACCGGCGGCGGCGCAAGCCTGGAGTTTCTGGAGGGCAAGAAGCTGCCCGGAGTGGAAGCGCTGACGGAGCGCTGAGGGGCGGATTTGCGATCCGGGTGGGCCGTTTGGATTTCAGTGCTTCCGCAGGGCCGCACCCTGGAGGCAGGCGCTGCGGGAATCCGTGCGTCGATGAGGGGCTTTCCGATCTGCTACCGTAATCTTCACCAGCCTGGAGAAGCGATCTTCGCCGGACAGGAGGAAGATTCAGATGCCATTGCCACGGGATGAACGGGTCGTTGCCCTCGCTAACGATCTCCTGCAGCAGTTCGATCAGATGTTCGGTCTGCATCCCGGATTTCGCCCAGCCCACGCCAAGGGCCTGATGCTGACTGGCGTCTTTCGGCCGGCGTCGCGGGCGCAGTCCCTCACGCGTGCGCCGCATCTGGCGCGCGAGTCGACCCCGGTCACGGCGCGCTTCTCCAACTCCACGGGGCTTCCGCAGATCCCTGACAACATTCCGGACGCTAATCCGCGCGGCCTGGCCATTCGCTTTCATCTCGCCGAGCACGTCCACACCGACATCGTGAGCCACTCCACCAACGGGTTTCCCACCCGCGACGGTTACGAATTTCTGGAGTTCCTGCGCGCCGCGGCGGCCAGCGGACCCGACGTCCCTTCACCCAAACCGGTGGAGCAGTTTCTCGGCACCCATCCGGCGGCGCTGGCCTTCATTCAGGCTCCCAAACCTTTCCCCTCGAGCCTTGCGCGGGAGACGTACTTCGCCGTCACCGCATTCGCCTTCACGAATGCCGCGGGGCAAACCAGGTTTGGACGCTATCGGATCCTTCCCGAGCTCGGCAACGACTATCTGACCGCGGAACAGGTGTCGCAGATCGCGGAGAATTATCACTACGAGGAGATCGCCCAACGGGTTGCGAGGCAGCCGATCTGCTTCCGCATCGTGGTGCAACTGGCCGATGGCTCGGACACCGTCGACAACGCTACGGTGCACTGGCCGGAAAGCCGCGAGCAGGCGGAGTTCGGAACGGTGGAGCTGACCGAGGTGATGCCGGACACGCTGGCCGAGCAGCAGCGCATCATCTTCGACCCCATCCCCCGGGTGGACGGCCTTTCGCCCTCGGCCGATCCCCTGCTGGAGCTGCGCGCCGCCATCTACCTGCTCAGCGGCAGACGCCGGCGATCGGCAAGCGCGGCCGGCTGATCGCGGGAAAGTGCGGCGTTGCATTGAAGGACTCGAGGTATCGAGGGGGATCGAAGAACGCCGGTCGGGGGGCTGAAGCCCGAGGCATTTTTCAGCCTGAACAGCTTGCGGAAAAAGTGAGTCCGATCCAAGAGACCCTTCCCTCAGCGGCTCAAGCCGGGTTCCATTTGCGGCTGATATGGCACGGCTGAAGCCGCGCCCTACCAAAGAATCGAGCTTTTCCGCAAGCTGTGAGGTCGTGCCCTGATATAAAAGCTCTTCTTTCGCTACCCACCCTGTCGCTGACTGCGGCGACAAGGGTGGGGCACCCGAGGGATCGTGCCCTGATACAAGGACCTAACCGCAAGATCTTCTGATCCAACAGTTATCCCATAGCCGGAAATATTTTGTGCTAATTTTGTGCTTGCCCCAATTTCTCCCATAGTCAGCAACAGGATTCGGCCAACTGAAATTTCCATATGGCCGGTGATTCGGCCAGTTCAATAGATGGCCCTCGGGTCCACGCTAATTCCGCCCAAATCCGTAACGAGAAATAGTCCCAGCTTCCTAGCAGCGTCCGGTGGCGTGTTACGGAAATCGACAACCTGATAATGCCCAGCTTCTTCCATCTCGAATATCCAGTCTGAGCCGTCGGTTGTCTGTGGCCCCGAATGATTGGTGGCGAAAGTGATGGCTTTTGCCATCTGGACTACGCGATCCACCTGGTTTCGCGCGATCGGTGTCTGCCTGCTTAGTGTTCGCTGATACCAATCGTCAGGGGATACGGGTTTCTCACCGGGAACTGGCGGCGGCGGCAATGCTGGGTTAGCAAGCATGCGAAGGAATAGCGTGCCGGTCCGATTCTGGTGAATGACGAGCCGGGCTGCGATTGGAGGCGATAAGCTCCTGTCCCAAAGGAACCGCAACTCCGCTTCGGTTGCAGGCTTTGAACAGCGGTAGAGCGACGGCTCCTCCATTCGCTCCAGGTACATCGACTCCAACTCCGACTGGTCCGTTCCGTAATGCAGCGGCGCTGACCCTCCAATCGACGCTGGAAAGAAGTTCGAGTTCTGGGAGCAGACAACGCTAGGCCCGACGACAGCAGAGAAGAGGAGGGGGTGTTTACGACGACATCCGGTGCAGACCAGAAGAACGGAAGCGGTGACCCAAACCATCTGGCGTGCGTGATCCATCAGCAATATGGACACCGAACATCGTCCAAAAGGTCCCTTGCTACGGTCTTGGGACGTAAAGTCGGCATTCCGGAACATTCGCCGTCCCCCCGGTTGGGGCCGGACCCGGACCTCGAATGTGCCGGGATGCCGGTGAAACACGCATAATGCGGTTCAGTGGTGCGGGCCCCTTTTCAATTGATCGATCCGGCAACTGCTGCCTAATGCACCGGGAATCAATGCCGGGTTACAAGTGGCATCTGCGAGCGATTTGTCCGGTTTCCGCGTTATATCAGCAGCAGGGCGCTCCTGGTCAGAGCCGCCCACCTTGAGGAGGACACATGCGAGGCGACAGGTTGAAAGTTGGAGCGGCGGCTGCGATGGCGCTGGCTGTGATGTCAGCAGGTCCCATTTTCGGGCAGGCGGACCAGCCCGACACGAATTCCGGCGGTGCGGTCCTCCACGAGCCATTCTCTGCCATCAGCTACATTCGCGTTGTCAAGGTATCGCCTGACGGCAAACGGCAGTTCATCAGGAATGTTCAGTATCCCATGCGCCTGGCGCGGGATTCCGCCGGACGCATTCGGCTCGATGTTGTCCCGAATCCTCCTCCTGAGGAATGCGATCAGATGGAGATGCTGACACCCCCAGTTTGCTCCTCCTGGCCGGTGGTGATTTTCGATCCGCACGCGCAGACCATGACTCACTGGGCGGGTGGTGCATTTGGCTATCATGGGCCGGTCGTTATCAAACTCTCCCCGGCCCAAATGGACGATGCCGAAAGCTCGACGCTCGCCATGCCAAAGCAGCCTACGGCCGACTCGCTGGACGATTCGAACGTCACTTTCGAACAACTTGGGGAAAGGAAGATCGACGGCGTCAGGGCAGCCGGAACACGGATGACCAGAGTTCTCTGGCTGGACCAGGGCGAAGGCGGCTCCGGAGTCCGCACGGTTCACATTCGTGAAGTCTGGATTTCCGAGCCGATGCATCTCGTGGTTCGAATCATCGACGGCGATCCAAATGGAGAAGAGACAATCGCCGGCCTGGACCATATCTCCCTGGGAGATCATTCTGATCTTTTCCAATTGCCCAGCGGCTACCCTGTGCGGTTCTCTGACAACGGCCGTTTTCTCGGCAATGATTTGTCGTTACTCGCGTCGTGGTTTGTGCAGTTGCCCGGCCAGGGCGATTGGGAATGAAGCCAGGCATCTCAACTTAAGTTCCAACTATCAACTCCAACCGCGCTTACGACCAGGGACGCGTCGTCGGCATCTCGGAAGTAACGACTGCGATAACAGTGTTCCACGCTGTTTACTGATGCGTAATTTCTGTAATGCCGGTGATACGACCGGAGCCCGAAGACTTGAATCGCCCTGGGTTGTTCGCCGAGTGCATCGACGGTGATAGAACACTGATCGCTCTGAACCGGAGGATACGCCACCACACGTGGCCAGCTCTTGCCGCGAGTACGAATTCCGAACAATTTGCCCTGAGTAGAGCCAGGCGGCAAGTTCTTACAGCGAGATCCGGACCAACTGCCAGCCGAATTCCCGGAGCGATCTCGGGAAGATCTTCAGGGATATACGCAGCTTCTTTTGCCGCTCGGCATCCGAGGAGTGTCTGCGCCACTTCCTCTGGTAAATGTGAGATCATTGGTGTCCATCGCTCCGTAGCCTACGGTTCCCAACGCTCCGCTTGAATGCACACAAGAAAGGAGTGCTCCCGCAATGGCCCTGGCCGTCAATTCCAAACTGGGTCATTACGAGATCCTGTCCGTTCTCGGGGTCGGCGGCATGGGCGAGGTCTATCGCGCGCACGATTCCCGCCTCGGCCGCGATGTTGCCATCAAAGTTTTGCAGGAAGAGGGCGCGGCCAGCGCCGATCAGCGAAGCCGCTTCGAGCGTGAGGCCCGAGCCGTCGCTGCGCTGAATCATCCCAACATCGTCGCCGTCTATGACGTGGGCGTCGAGGCTGGGCGGCAGTACATTGTCAGCGAGCTGATCGAGGGCGAGCCCCTGCGTTCCCGGCTGACGGGCAAGCCCGTCGCTCCGCGCAAGATGTTGGACATCGCCGCGCAGGTTGCTGACGGGCTGGCTGCCGCACACTCGGCCGGCATTGTCCATCGCGACCTCAAGCCGGAAAACATCATGCTGGCCAGGGAGGGCCGCGTCAAGATTCTCGACTTTGGCCTGGCGCGCCACACCCCCGCGCCCGGCGCTCTGGGAAGCGGTCTCGATGCGGCCTCGGCCACAGAGGCAACCAGGCACCTGACCCACCCGGGCGCGGTGATGGGCACCGCCAATTACATGAGCCCCGAGCAAGCAGCCGGCAAAGCGGTCGACTATCGCACCGACCAGTTTTCCTTCGGCCTCATCCTCTACGAAATGGCCTCGGGCAAACGCGCGTTTGCCTGCGCCAGCGCTGTCGAGACCATGGCCGCCATCGTTCGCGAAGATCCTCCGCCGATCGAAGAAAAGCTGCCCGCGCCGCTCAAGTGGATCATCGACCGCTGCCTCGCCAAGGAGCCGGAGCAACGCTACGAATCGACCCGCGACCTGGCCCGGGACCTGTGCAGCCTCCGCGACCATTTCTCCGAGGCCTACACCAGTGGATCCCTCGCGCCCATCGCCGAGCAAAAGAAGCGCCGCCGCTGGAACCTCCCCGCCGCGATCGCCGCCTCCTGCCTGATCACGGCTTTGTTGGCCGCTCTGCTCCTGCCCGTCGGCCAGGACATCTCAAAGTATCGCTACACCCCTTTCGCCAGCAACGCCTTCGCCCCCGTTTGGTCCCCGGATGGCAAGGCGGTAGCCTACACAGGCGACGTTGACGGAGTTTATCAGGTCTTCCTGCGCTATCTGAATTCGTCCGTTCCGGTGCAGCTGACCCATGAGAAACACTCAGTTTTCCCCCTGGGATGGTCGAGCGACAGGAACCATCTGATCGTCGGGGAATACGCAGACAGGCCGGAGTCATCCCGCTTAAGGCTGGCTTCGATGGCTACGGTAGGCGGTGATCCTGACCCCATCATGGAAGTCGATTGCGATCACGGTTGCGACCTTTCGCGGGACGGCAAGGCATTCGTCACCCTGGCGCACGACAAGGACCACGGGGATCTGTACAACGTGGAAATCTCCGACCCGCTGGGATCGCCGCTGCGACCCTACACGCCCGCGCCCTTCGCCACCAGGGGGGCGGCGAACGCTCCCCTGCTTACTTACTCGCCGGATGGGAAGACGATCCTGCTCGTTCTCGCCGGTGAGAGCCTTAAGGAAGACGAATGGCTGTTGCCTTACCCGCCGGGTAGCGGCCCTCCCCGCCGCATCTTCCAGCGGTTCGTTGCGAGTGAGATCCCATCCTTCTCCTGGATGCCGGATAGCCGGCATCTTGTGGTCTCCCTCGCCCTGGAAGAAAGCGCTCCCAAACATTTGTGGATGGCGGACATCGAATCCAGCCGCCTGACGCCAATGACCTCTGGAAACACTGGCGAGGAGTCGCCCAGCGTTTCGCCCGACGGCAAGAGCGTGCTCTATGAGCAGTCGACCTCCAACTTCGATGTCGTCTCGCTTTCGCTTCAGGACGGCGTAGCCCAAACCTTATTCTCGACTGGCCGGGAAGAGAGCATGCCTGCATGGTCAGCGAAGGCCGATGAACTGGCCTGGGTTACCAACCGAAGCGGTCCCTATGAAATTTGGCTCCGTGGCACCGATCGTTCCGTGCGCCCCGTGGTAACGGCGGCAGATTTTCCCGAGGGCCGCACCAAGTGGTTCATGAATCCCGCGCTGTCTCCGGATGGTGGAAGACTGATCTTCGGCAGAATCGCTCAGGATGGAGTTCCCCGCCTGTGGATCCAATCTCTTGCCGGGGGCGCGCCCGTCCGGCTTACCAACTCCGAGGCCGACGGAGAATACAGCAGCGTCTGGTCGCCCGACGGCACTCGTTTTGCCTACCTTCAGTTCTTCTCCGGCAAGCTAAGCCTGATGGTCGTAAGGACCACCGGCAGTGCGCCGCCGGTTGAGCTGAAGAAAGACGTAATGCGCTTTCTTCCCGATTGGTCGCCGTCGGGCGAGTGGATCACCTACCGCGTTGAAAAAGGGTTAAACCTGATTTCCCCCGACGGCAAGACCACAAAGTTCCTCGGCAAGATCGAAACCGACTACCTCGCGTTTTCCAAAGATGGAAAGCTGCTATATGGAATCCAGACCGAGACCGAGGCGGACCAGAACCGCGCCACGCTCTTCTCTCTCGATCGTGTCACGCTCAAACAAAAGCCCATCCGGGAACTGGGCAAGGATCTTCTCCCGGATTCCAATTTCCGCGAGAGCATTCGCTTCAGCCTTGCGCCGGATGGAAAAAGCTTCGTCTATTCCACCTCGAAATACAGAAGTGAACTCTGGATGCTGCAGGGCTACCGCCAGCCGGGCTGGCTGGGCCGCTTCTCCGGCATCCTGAATTAGTTCCAATGTCCCGGCTCTGATGTGGATCGGCCCGTGCCGACGCGGGCTGTCGGCGATCACTCATTCACCGCTGAAAATCGTGCGGATTTGTGCTGCTCAGCTGTGAATAGGGGCTTTGTTTTCAATGAAGGGTCTGGGTTGCAGCTATGAATCTGCCTTTATTTTGGCTTACCACAGCGGAAGGAATGACTGGAAACTCGAGCCATTGCAAACTTCCGTATTGCGGACCTTACGTCCGTCGCGCGTCAATGAAGCTGCTCGTTCGATTTATCATCCGCTCTACGATTCAAGAATGATCAAAATTAAGAAGATATCGGATGGCATGTACTCGGCAGAGGTGTACAAACTCCCGCCCAATCTGGATTGGGTGAAGCCTGAATGGGCGACATCAGCGCCCATGAGTGCCAAGGAGCTGATCCGCGAACTTCTGGTACGCGGCCATCACCAGTCCGACATTGGTGACGCATTCTACGAAGCTGATCCTGGCTGGCTGAATGAGTGAGCACGCACTAGCGAACGTGTTTGGATCGCATCGCGATGCGTCGGTGGACGTATTGCCGGCATTGCGGAGATTTCGGGCCGCGGCTAAAGCCGGCGAGACTGGGGCCGCTGATTCCCCGGCCTGAAGGCCGGGGCTTCTACCGTCGTGCTGCTGCGCAGCACCTCTTGCGCGGAAAAGGCTGTCGAGTCGGGGCGTGTCACCAGCGATAGGGAAGTTTTGGGCGGGCTCGCGGCAGAAAAGCAACCGCAGATCCTTCGCGTCGCCTGCCCCATCGCCGTGCGATGGGGCCCCACGGCGCTCCGCTCAGGATGACACGTTTATCATAAATAATTGTAAATAAATACATTATCTATTTGTAATATCCTGTACAAAGTATGCACAGTCACGAAGAATCAGTGGCTTGCGCGAAAAATCTGCACGGAATCTGCACAGAACGCATCGAAGGAGACAGAGCAAACATGGCGTTCGTGACCGAAAAATCGGAACTCAAGCCCGGATTGATTCTTTTCCGCCGCGGCGACGTGGGGCACCGGATGTGGTATTGCCGCATGAAGATGCCGAAGGCCGATCGCTACAAGACGATTTCGCTCAAGACGAGCGATATAAACGTGGCGAAGGAAAAAGCGTTCGACCAGGACGCCGACATCCGATTTCGCATTAAGCACGACGTCCCCGTGTTCAATCGTCCATTCCGGGACGTAGCGCGAGAGTATCTGTTGACGCAGGAAGCGCGAGCGAAGCGCGGCGAGATCAGCGCCGCACGGCCGAAGAAACTCCGTGCTGTCATCGAGGGCACTTTGGATCGATATGCAGGCTCAACCCAGGTACATCTGATCGGCGACGAACGCTGGGGCGGCTATCCGGCATGGCGACGGGAGAATGGCGCGGGGCGCAATCGGCGCAACGGCGTTCGTGAAGTGACCGCCGATATGGCGCAACCCGCACAACCGGACGACGCTAAGGCCAAAGCGTCGAAAGCGGCAGAGACCCACGATAAATCCAAAAGAGGGCAACGCAACAAGCCGCATTGATCATGAACCCCCGAAGCCGTTTTTGCCGGAGCCGCTGGCGGAGGCTGGCGTAGGGAGGCGTCATCCCGACGTCCGGCCCGGACGCTCTTAGTCGGGATCGTCCTGATTTGCCGCTTGCCCCGCTGGGGCGTTCCTAGCGGCAAATCTCCCTGCACTGTGCCGCCGCTGGCGGCTGTTCTTCGTGCAGGTCCAACTTCTTGATGCCGGGAAAGCTGCTCCCCCTTGCCGGCGTAGTCGTGATCGATCAGGCTCAACCCGAGAACATGGAAGAAGTCGAAGAGGCCAGGACCGAAGGCAGGACGCTGAAGGCGGCCGTCGATGACTACATTGCTCGTGCGGTGTCGGGCAACGCATGGCCTACGTCTCGAAATACCTGGAAGACTGCCAATCAGGGGCGGATCGACGGAACCTGGTCTATCCTGCCTGCCATCCCCAGTTGCTTATTTCCGCGACGAAGACCACTGCGCTCTTTTGAACTTTCTGTGCAGCGTCGAAGACTTGCTTCCTGATTGTTGCAATTTCGATAGATTCGTCCGAAAACCCGAAGTAGGTGGCGTGAGGCATTTCCACGTCAGTGGTTTTTGCGCTTGTACGAGACTTGTCAATTGTGAGGTGAAATCCGATTGCTGCCATCTCTTTGTGCAGCTTGTCGTAGGAACTCATTGGCGGATCGCCCTTCAGTTCCACGCGTGCAACGTATTCTGCCATGGCCCGACACCCCTTCCTGAAATTCACCCCGCGCTCAAGCGGAAAGAGCCAGCCCACTACCCGCCGTTGCCGTTATCACTGAAATCGCAAGGCTCTTGAACAAATGGTCGAATTGATCGCGAGACTCTTTCATCGTTTTCAGTACCTTTCCGACCGTTTCCAGCTGCTTGTCGCTCAGCTCGAAGATCGGCACGTTGTAGTCCTGCGATCGTGCGATGAGGCTGTTGAAGTCCGCGATATTGGCAAGGTTGAACGGCTCGGAATTGACGCTGATCTGCTTGTACAGGTCGGGCGGCATGAGCATCCTGTATTTCTCGAAAACAGGAACCAGCTTCTTCTGGACCCGCTCATTGATCCGGGTGATCCACATTTTGAAGGCCGATGCCGGAGCACCGTAACGAGGCCGAAAGCGCTGGTTGATCGTGCCGAGAAAGAGCGGGCGATGGCTGGGGACGGGGTACGCGGCCCCTTGAAACAGTCCACTCTTCACCGCCTTGTCCGGCCATTCCGCCCATCGCGGCAGTACGTCTGACAGGCTGTCAATTGCGAGTGAGCAAAAATAGTCCGGATTGCACGGGACGATGAAATGTGAACTAGACATCACGAAGTTCTGGTTGAGGGAGCTAATCGCCGGGCTGAGATCAGCAAGGACAAAGTCGGCTTTCAGTTCCTTTGCAGTTTCCCGAATCAGAGCGGAGATCGCGCCAGGCAGGTTCTTCATCACGCCGAAGCTGCCCGTCAACTCGTGGGCGACACCTAGAGGGATATCGTACTCCGACATTCTGACGTGGCCGGGGAGCAGAAACAGTCCCGGGCGCTTTTTGATTTCGAAACACTCGACGGGCTTCAGCCGTTCGGGCAGAGCGTCAAAGGCGGGTCTAAGCGCCTCGAAGAGATTAACCGCTTTGTTCTTCTCGTAAAAGGACTCGAAATCGGCGTTGCCGGCCAGAGAGAGGCTCATGCCGGTCAAGTTGCACTGCGGATCGCCGTCGATCATCAAGACCCGCTTGCCCTGATTCGCCAGAGACCAGCCGAGATTGAAGGTCGTAGTGGTCTTGCTGACCCCACCTTTGTGGTTGAACAACGCGATCATGTAGTAGCTGTGTGTCACATTGCCTCCTGTGAGGGGTGCCTTGCCAAGGCTCGATTTGCGTGAGGGGTCCAGAAGCCCAACCTGGTCGGCGTATATTCCCGCGCATGACCGTTCTCCTGTTTCCCAGCGGGCGACAGTTAGACCGGTGACGGAGAACCGCTTCGCGAATTCCGCCTGAGTTTCCCCAAGCAAACGTCGCACCCTTCGTACGGTTTCTGGAGGCACGGTGATCCTCATACCAACGGATATTATGATATCCAATGGATATATGCAAACGAGGCTGGTAATTCGCCTTGTATTCGCCTATGCTGTCGGGATGGGTGAGATGAAACGGGCCAACGCTCGGGAGACTGAGGAGCGCCAGCGGGACCGCTTCGCTTCTACTCTGGTGATAGCCGCCGCGATCATCGCCGCAGTCCGACTCGCCCGAGATGACATTAGTCGCCCGAGTCCTCGGCTCTTTGCCGCGGTCGCGGACAGCGTGAGCCTGGCAAATCTGATTCTCCAGAAGGTCGTGAAGCGATAATGGGAGCCATGAACGAGAAACGTGAGGTCTTCATCACGCGGGAATACACGAAGGGTACCGAGCGCCTGATGGTGCTGGTGGCCACTGTGACGGGCGGCGACATTACCGGAACTATGTACCAGTTCGAGGAATGGCACAACAACCAAGAACGTGAGGAGGCACGGCTTGCCTCTGGGAACAGATACGAGGTCAGAAAGAAATTTGTAAACCGAATCATGACCCTGGATGAGGACGGGTGGAAGAAGATGGGTGGATTATCAGGAGGCCGGGAAGATCAGAGGTTCTTCGACCTATCTGGGTTGTGACTTCGTAATTGAGGAGGGTTTTGTTCGTATTTGGAGAGGAGATTGCAATGAGGACGTTGGCCTGGTTGCTACTTTTCGCCATTTTTGCCTTCGGCGGGCTTTGGTATGTGCGCTTCATGCTCCGTCGTTCTGACGCTGGGACCGGAGTGCCAGGGACGCCTACCACAGCCTTCCCGAAGCCGTTGGTTGCGCGTGGACCGGATGTGGCCTCTAGGGGCTCGTCACACGAGTCGCACGCCAGGCGTATCGACCCCAGCAACGAGGCGAACGCATCCGACATCAGGCGAATCTTGAGAAAGGCGAGATTGATTGGGGTGGCCTGCGGTGAGGATGTAAACCCACAAACCTGCACGTTTTTTGTTAACTCTTTGCGAACGGACCTCGCGAACCAACAGGTTGGCGTGGAGGCATTTTCTGAGCAGGAGACGCTCGTGCAGTCTTTCTACGTTCCGCCTTCACTCCTTCCGTTCACGGACGTGATGCTGAGGCTGATCGAGGATGGCCCACCCGAGAACACCTCCCTGTACGTCGGTGGGTTCTCTTTCGACTCAGAGGCTCAAAACGAGAACGGATTTCAGTTGCCCAGGTGGGTCGAGCGAGAAGAGGGAACCGAAGCGGGACCACTGGATGTGGATCTGGCCTGCCCGATCTTTTGTACCAGCGAGATTGTTAGTGTAGCGCAGCGGGAGAGGTAGATATCTGCCCGCCGCCGTAGCCGTCGGGGGTGTGGGAAAGTGGGAAGCGTTGTTTGCTTTCCACTT
>JBATVK010000103.1:0-44761 GCA_049671725.1 Acidobacteriaceae bacterium | reverse complement strand
CTCAGATGGAGCCGCCCGGGACTCGAACCTCCTTGTGTGCCACGAGCACGAATAGAAGTCTGTCCGCAACGCTACGCAGATTCCTCTGGACAGGTGCGGCTCTTTTCATAGAAGGATGACAGTGTTTCTTGTTTTGCTGAGAGATGAGGAGATATCAGCGTTCTGTGTTTTCGATGGGCTTCGAGAAACAGCCTTCAGGGGCTAAAGCCCCTTTCTTTTGGCGTCCCTTACGGCACGACTGAAGTCGTCCCCTGATACAAAACAAAGAGACAATTCCTCAGCGAATTGCAGAGGCGGACGCTACGAGAACATCTCCTTGACCTTGTCGAGGATGCTGCGGGAGGTGGGGGTATTTTCGACGGTCATGGTCTGGCTGAGCTCGCGGAGCAGGTCCTTCTGCGATTTGGTGAGTTTGGTGGGGGTGCGGATGACGACCTGTGCGAGCAGATCGCCGCGGCCGTAGGCGTTGAGGTGCGGGACACCTTTGCCGCGAATGCGGAAGACCTGGCCGCTCTGCGTGCCCTCGGGAATTTTGAGTTTCGTGTCGCCGTCGAGGGTGGTGATGGCGATCTCGGTGCCGAGCGCGGCCTGCGGGAAGGAGACCGGGATGACGCAGTGAAGGTCGTTGCCGTCGCGCTCGAAGAATTTGTGCGCGCGGACGCGGAGGACAACGTAGAGGTCGCCGGCGGGACCGCCGAAGCGGCCGGCATCGCCCTCGCCCTGATAGCGGATGCGGGTGCCGTCTTCGACGCCGGCGGGAATGTTGACGACGATCTCATGCTGGCGCTCGACGCGGCCCTCGCCGCGGCAGGCGCGGCAGGGATCGGTGATGACGGAGCCGGCGCCCCCGCAGGCGGAACAGGTGCGGGCGATGGAGAAGAAGCCCTGCTGGTAGCGGACCTGGCCGCGACCCTGGCAATGCGGGCAGGTGGTGGGGCCGCGGCCGGTGGCGGTGCCGGTGGCCTTGCAATCGGGACAAGCTTCGCGGCGATGGATGCTGATGGTCGCTTCCCTGCCGAAGATGGCTTCCTCGAACTCGATGGTGAGGTCGTGGCGGACGTCGTGCCCCTTCTGCACGCGGGAAGCGCCGCGGCGCTGGCCGCCGCCCATGTTGAACATTTCGCCGAAGAGGTCGCCGAAGATATCACCGAGATCCTGAGCGCCGAAGGGGTTGCCGTCAAAGCCTCCGGCGCCGCCGAGGCCGGCGTGGCCGAAGCGGTCGTAGGCGGCGCGCTTCTGCGGATCGCTGAGGACCTGATAGGCCTCGCTGCACTCCTTAAAGCGCTCCTCGGACTCCGGATCGCCGGAGTTGCGGTCGGGGTGATGCTGGAGGGCAAGCTTGCGGTAAGCCGCTTTCAGCTCCTGGTCGGTGGCGGTGCGGGCAACACCGAGAACTTCGTAATAATCGGCTTTGGTCACGTTTTGGGTTCTGCTCATGCCTCTTTTTGCTGTGCGTTGCTGGCGACGCGGACCAGCGCCGGCCGCAGCAGGCGCTCCCGAATACGATAGCCTCGGCGCACTTCCTCAAATACCTGATGATCGGGGAGGTCGTTGCGCTCCACCAATTCGAGAGCTTCGTGGACGCGCGGATCGAACGCGGCGCCGACGGTTTCGACGGGCTGCACGTTGAGCGAGCGCAGAACCTCTTCCATCTGTTTGACGATCAATTCAACGCCGGTGCGGAGCTGTTCGGCGGAGCCCTGGGATTTCAAGGCGAGATGGAAGTTATCGAGCACCGGCAGGAACTGCTCAACGGCGTTGCCGACGGCGTAGTCGCGGAAATCGGCGCGCTCTTTGGCTTCGCGCTTGCGGGAATTGTCGAATTCGGCCTGGAGACGGGCGAGGCGGTCGAAGAGGAGATCGCGCTCGGCCTTCAGGCGGTCGTATTCCTCCTGAGGGACGGTCGCGGTTTCGACAGGGACGATCTCTTCTCCGGCGGCAACGGCGTCGGGGTCGGAGTCGGCGGACTGGGCGGCGCGGCGCTTTTCCTCGGCAGCGTTTTTGTCGTCGATGGTGATTCGGGGCATGAG
This sequence comes from Acidobacteriaceae bacterium, assembly GCA_049671725.1. Lineage (GTDB taxonomy): Bacteria > Acidobacteriota > Terriglobia > Terriglobales > Acidobacteriaceae > Palsa-343. The sequence goes on along the minus strand of JBATVK010000103.1, from coordinate 42,731 downwards.
TCTGAGATTCCTGGGCGGAGGTAAGCAGGGACCGCCTGTTTCTATTTTAGTTCAGGCGGGAATTGGGCAGGCCGTACGGGGTTGTGCTACTGGGGCGGCTGAAAGATGCGGCCGGAGAGCTGCGCAATATAGGAGACGGCGTTGATGGTCTCCTGATACCGGATGCGGGTGGGGCCGATGACAGCGAGGGTGCCAAGGTTTTCGTGGCCGAAGCGGGCGTTGGCGCCGATGAGGACGAAGTCGCGCAGCTCGGGGATGGATTCTTCGAGGCCGATGACGACGCGGACGGAACGCTGGCGGGCGTCGACGTAGGCGTTGAGCAGCTCGATAAGGCGCTCGCGGGCTTCGAGGGCCTGGAGCATGGTGTGGAGGCGGTCGCGGTCGGTTTCGCCGGCGAGCAGATTGGCGACGCCCTCCATGAAGAAGACGGGAGCGCCGGTTTCGGCTTCGAGAGCGCCGTTGCGGCAGAGCTCTTCGAGCGAGCGCATAAGGCGGTCGTACTCGCTGCGCTCGGCTTCGAGGGAGCGGGCGAGCTCGGCGCGGATGCGCTCGACGGACCAGCCGTGGAAGTTCTCGTTGAGGTAGCGGGCGGCGGTTTCGAGCTCGGCGATGTCGAGATCGCGTTCGAGCGAGAGGACGCGGTCGAGGACGGTGCCGGCTTTGGTGATGACGACGGCGAGGACGCGGCCGGCGGCGAGGCGCGAGAAGTGGATGTGCTCGAGGGTGTGGAACTCCTGGGCGGCGAGGGCGATGCCGAGGCCGGAGGAGATGAGGGCGAGGACGTGGGAGGTGCGCTCCAGGAACTGCTGGCTGGTGCCGACGCCGGCGAAGGACTCCTCGATCTGCTCGCGGCGCTGGGGCGCGAGGACGGCGATCTGGGGGCCGCTGAGGTGCTCGACGTAGAAGCGGAAGGCGCGGGCGGTGGGGATGCGGCCGGCGGAGGTATGGGGCTGGTCGAGGAGACCGTGGTCGGCGAGGGCGGCCATGACGTTGCGGATGGTGGCCGAACTGAGGCCGTCTTTGTTGCCGAGATGACGGGCGAGCGCCTGCGAGGCGACCGGCTCTCCGGTGGCGATGTACGTTTCCACGATGGCCGTCAGGACCGCGCGTTCGCGCGGGCTGAGGCGCAGATCAGGAGCCATTTTTATATACCCATTCCCCACTTCGAACGCGGAAATGGGAGAAAACCTCTGTGGAAATAGATTGTAGGGAGGGGGAAAAGGTGGGTCAAGGAAAGAGAAAATGCGAGCGCGTTCCGATCCCGCGCACGGAGGCCTGAACCGAATCTCAACGAGTTCCCGGACCGGCGGCGCCGGCCGGCACCAGGTCCGGCTCCGACCAGCTCACACGATTTCCGCCCGCGCGCTTGGCCGCGTACATCGCGTGATCCGCGAACTGCATGATCCCGATGGCGCTGCTGCTGGACGACGGATAAAAGGCCAGCCCGATGCTCACCGCGCCGCGGATCGCGAGTCCTTCGATGACGAACGGCTCGTCCATCGCGTGGACCAGCCGCTCCGCGATGCTGTGTGCGATTCCCGTATCCTCCAGATCCGTGAGCACCGCGATGAACTCGTCGCCCCCGATCCTCCCCAGGGTGTCGCACTCCCGCAGACAATGTTTGAACCGCTGCGCCACTTCGATCAGATAGGCATCGCCGATGCGATGGGTATGCGAATCGTTGACGTTCTTGAAATCGTCCAGATCGAGGTACAGCAGCGCCGCATAACGCTGGCTCGCGTGCGCCCGCTCCAGCGCCTCTTCCAGCCTTCTGTGCACCAGGGTGCGGTTGGCCAGGCCGGTCAGCTGATCGTGCTCGGAGCGGTGCAGGACATCCTCGTACAGCCGCCGGTTGTCGATGGCGATGGCGGCCAGGTTGCAGCCGAACTCAAAGGCCTCCATGTTCAGCGGCAGCGGATCGTCCTCGCCGCCCTCGAAGGTCATGGTGCCCAAAACTTCGCCGCGGCTCGAGAGGATAGGCCGCGACCAGACATTTCGCGATGGGTTCGGCCCTGTCAGTCCGTGGCTGCGGACCGCCTCCGCGCACGCCTCCTCGCTCTGCGACGGATCCAGGTCCTCCAGCCGCGCAATCGTTTCCGGCGTCAGATGCGAGCGCGTCACCAGCGCCAGGCGGCGGTTCTCCAGCACATGCGTGTAGCCCCTGCGGCCCGCCCACATCTGGTCCGCGTACGCCTGGATCGCCGCCAGCACGATCGGCAGAGGCTGGAAGCTGTTGATCAGTTCCAGAATGTGGCTGCGCTGCTGTTCCATTCGCGCGAGGGTGGCCAGCCGCGCCGACTCCTGCTCGCTCTTCTGCCGCAGCAGCTTCTCCTGGTCCAGCAGGCGCCAGCGCATGCGGAAACCCCACGCCAGGGCGAGCAGCGCGAAACCCAGAATCGCGGAGGTCACCAGGAACAGATGCCCCAGCGTCCACCACGAAGCCCTGGCGATCACGACGATGTCGTGCGGCGAACGCACCTGCACCTGAATGCTCTCCACCGCGCCCCAGAATCCGCGCACGTGCACCAGGCAGACGCCGGTGGCGCGGATGCGCGTTCCCCGCGGATACGCCGGGAAAGGATCCGCATCGGCGACACGCTTGCGAAAGAGGACCGGGAAGACACTGCCGCCGGAGCGAAGAATGATGGTGTCCAGGTGGCTTTCCCGCGTCTGCGAGATCACTTCCCCTTCAATGCTGACCAGCTTGTTGTCGTACAGGCCGGTCATCGCGTCCGCGAAGGTGATTGGGCGCGGCGTCACGGCGGCTCCGCCCGGCACGATGGAGAACTGTCCGGAGTCGAGGCCAGCCACGCCGTCGACCGCGGTGGCAAATCCCGTCACTTCCACACGCTGCCCGATGGTCACCGGATCGGTCTGCCGGGTTTCTACCAGCAGGCTGCTGTCGCCGTCCTGCACCACCAGGTTTTCGCCCGGATCGTAGAGGGTCACCATCCCGGAGGTGAACACCCGGTGGTTGTCCTTGAGCACTTCGTTCGACTTCAGCAGCGCCGCCAGCGGAATCAGTTCCTGTGCCGCGGTTCGGGCATCGGCCGCATGCACCACCTGAATTGCATTACTGCTGGACACATTGACGCGCAATCCCAGGATGCGGTCGTTGGTGACGTCGAAGCTTCCGCCCAGTGCGCCCGTCACCCGCACGGTCGCGTCGAGCAGGCGGCTGGGAGAGAATTCGGGATAATCCCGCACCACCACGTCGACCATTTTGTCGCCGTCTTCCATCCGCAGCAGATAGAGGCTCGACCCCGCCGTGGTCTGGTACGACGCCGCCCGCACAATGCCCTGCATGGTGACATAGCGGCAGTCGTTCTCCCGCTGTACTGCTTCCTGATAGCTGAGGAAGGCCGGCCGCGGCAGCGGCGCCTGACCGATCACCCGAATCGAGGTGGCCACGATCTGTGTGCTGTAGCTCGGCCCTGTGGTGCCCTTCACTTCAACCAGCGATCCCGCCGCGATCGCGTACCTCTTATCGGGCTGCACGTAGATCCAGCTGTTGTCTTCCTGGATGAAAAGATCGCCCTGGGAGGGATTGCTGTAGGTGACCACGGCCGTCAGGTCCACCGGCAGCGCTTTCGCCGCGTCAGCCGCGCTCAGATGCCGCACCGCCGCGACGCTGGTGAGCAGCTTCGGGACGGACTGCGCCCGCAGCGGCGCCGAGGCCACCAGCAGCATGGCCGGAACGACTCGCAGGTAACCCAAGCGGATTAGCCCGATCCTTCGTGTTCCCCGCATCGGTGAGCAAATACCCTTGATTATCATGGGGATTTCCGTTCGCGGGCGACATCCCTCGCTTGGGTAACACGATGGTACTAAAGTAATGCCTCGTCCGGATGAGGGCCTCGGGCGGGGTTCGGTCCCAGCCGCCGCTGTCCTTACCCCAAAAGTCCTCGACTCTGTGGGCCGCGGGCGCCAAAACGCTGTGGGCCGGCACGCGCGCGGGGCCGTATGATCGTGGATTACTCTCGGATGACGCCTCATGATTCCTGCCTCTGAAGCCTCGACCAAATCCCAGCTGCGCAAGACGATGGGGTTCTGGGATGTGCTGCTGTTCAACATCGCTACGGTGCTGGGGCCGCGGTGGATTGCGGCGGCGGGGCATAACGGGGCCTCGTCGATCAGCCTGTGGGCGATTGCCGCGGTGTTCTTTTTTGTGCCCGGCGCGCTGGTGATCAACGAGCTGTCGTCGCGGTTTCCCGAAGAAGGCGGGCTGTATGTGTGGGCTAAGGAGGCCTTCGGGGACTTTCACGGCTTCATTGCCGGGTGGACGTACTGGATCTACACGGTGTTTTATTTTCCGGGGCTGCTGCTGGCCAGCGCGTCGATGGCGGCGTACATCCTGGGGCCGAGCGGCGGGGCGCTGGCCGGGGATCGCGCGTTTCAACTGTGGGTGTCGATGGGGCTGCTGGCGGTCGCGGTGGGGATGAACATCGTGGGTCTGAACATCGGCAAGTGGCTGCAGAACGCGGGCGGGGTGGGGACGTTTGTGCCGCTGCTGATCCTGGTGGCGGTGGCCGTGGTGGTGGCGGTACTGCATGGGTCGGTGACGCATTTCACGCTGCGGTCGATGCTGCCGCGGTGGGACTGGGACACGGTGAACTTCTGGTCGCAGATCGCGTTCGCGTTCACCGGCCTCGAGCTGGTGTCGGCGATGAGCGAGGAGGTGCGCGATCCGCGCCGGACGCTGCCGCGCGCGGTCTTCGGCGCGGGGGCGATGATCGCGTTCATCTACATTGCGGGGACGTTTGCGGTGCTGGCGCTGATGCCGGCGGGCGCGATCGATCCGCAGAGCGGAGTGTTCAGCGCGATCACCATCGGGTCGGTGGCGCTGAAGATCGGGTTCCTGGGGATTCTGGCGGCGGTGCTGGTGACGGTGGGGAATGCCGGAGGGGTGGGGTCGACGGTGGCGGGGATTGCGCGGGTGCCGTTTGTGGTGGGGATCGACCGGTACCTGCCGGCGGCGTTTGGGAAGATTCACCCGAAGTGGAAGACGCCGTGGATCTCGATCCTGATCCAGGGCGGGGTGTCGGGAGCGATCCTGCTGGGGAGCCAGATCAGCGAGACGACGCGCGGGGCGTATCAACTGCTGATCGACGCGGCGGTGATTCTGTACTTCATTCCCTTCCTTTATATGTTTGCCGCGGTGATCCGGCTGGGGCGGCGGCGGGATCGCACGGAGAACGAGCACGCGATTCTGGTGCCGGGCGGGCAGGCGGGGGTGTGGATCTGCGGCGGGCTGGGGTTCGTGGTGGTGCTGATCGGGATCCTGGTGTCGCTGATTCCGCCGGGAGAATCGTCGAGCAAGCTGGTGTTCGAGTTGAAGCTGCTGGTGGGGACGGTGGCGTCGATCCTGCTGGGGCTGGGGCTTTACTGGCGGGGGGCGCGGGCCAAGCGAGCTGCGTGAACCAGGCAGCCTCGGAGCCGCTACACTGGATGCGCCCATGAAACGCCTGCTCCAGGGGTACGCCCGGTTTCGCCGCGAAGTTTTTCCCGAGAAGAAGGACCACTTCCACCTGCTCTCGGAACTACAGACGCCGGATGTGCTGTTCATCACGTGCGCGGATTCGCGGGTGGTGCCGGACCTGATTTTGCAGACGGAGCCGGGCGATCTGTTCGTCTGCCGGACGGCGGGGAACGTGGTGCCACCGCACGGGTATATGCCCGGGGGCGTTTCGGCCACGGTGGAGTACGCGGTGGAAGTGCTGCAGGTGAAGCACATCATCATCTGCGGGCACTCGGACTGCGGGGCGGTGAAGGCGATGTTCGACCGGCGCGACCTGAGCCGGCTGCCGCTGACGGCGCGCTGGCTGGGTCTGGTGGAACCGGCGTGGAAGTACGTCAATCCGGACGGGGCGACGGATGCGCGCTCGCAGTACGTGGCGCTGATTCATGCCAACGTGCAGGCGCAGATGGCGAATCTGAAGACGCATCCGGAGATCGGGCGGGCGCTGGCGGAGGGCCGGCTCGAAGTGCATGGGTGGTACTACGACATCCTGACGGGCGCGATTGAGGCCTACGACGAGCGGTTGAGAACGTTTGGGCCGCTGGACGAGACAGTGGCTGGCGGCTAGTGGCTGCGCAGAAGAAACGTTAAGGGCTCAATTACGTCTAAGCAGTCTTACTCCAAATGGAACGCCAATGAAAATTCGTGTGCAGATACTGTGTCTCGCACTGCCCTTCACCGTGATTGCGGTACGTTCAGAACGATCGCTTGCTCAGGCGATGTCAAACCACCCGCAATTGTTTGCGCCCGGGGTGGTTTCCGGGGCAGCCGATGACATGTCGCCCGCCTTTACGCCAGACGGGAAAACCGTGATCTTTACGCGCGGAAATGCGTCCGGCTCGATGATTCTGGTCTCGCATCTCGCAAACGGCGAATGGTCCGCGCCCGTGATCGCACCTTTCTCCGGCAGATGGAGCGACCTCGAACCGGCTATGGCCCCCGACGGGTCATTTCTTGTGTTTGCCTCGAAACGCCCGAGCGACGGTGGCATGAAACCGATCGATGGCGACTTCGACGGTAAGGTTTTTCCCGCGATGGGGGGAAATCTTTGGCGCGTGGACCGTCAGGGAACGGGATGGGGCGAACCCAAACGGCTGCCGGATACAATCAACGCCGACACGGGGACGTTTTCCCCCAGTGTCGCCTCGGATGGCAGCATCTATTTCATGCGACCGGCGAAAGCAGACGGCCACTTCGCGTTATTTCGATCCCAGTATCGGGGTGGCATCTACGAACCAGCAGAGCCCATCGGCGTTGGCGACGATACCACTGAGGATGTCGATCCAGCCGTCGCTCCGGACGAGAGCTTTATCGTTTACTCGTCGAACCACCCCGATCGGCGAGACCAGAAGCGGCTTCGGATTGCTTTTCGCGAAAACGGAAAATGGGGTACGCCGATCGATCTCGGGGACGACGTCAATGAAAAGGGCAGCAACATCGAGGCGCGCCTGGGCTCGGACCACACGACACTCTACTTCAGCACGAATACGGTGCCGCCTCTGTCGTTTCCCCGTTCGCAGGAACAGGCACAGCATGCGCTCGAGCAGATGCAGGTCTGGGCCGACGGGCGCGAGAATATTTGGTACGTGTCATTAATGCCGTGGCTGGAGAAGCGCGCGACCAGAGGCCTGGGCTGATCTGGCCCGCAAGCTTCACCGCTGCGTCAATGCTTATTCAGCCAGCGCCGGGCCTCATCCCGAGGAAGTAGTCAGACGCGCTCGCCCGACCCTCACTAACAAAGTGACCACGACAGGTCACTGGTGGCTGGTTATTTGCCGGTGGATCTCGCGCCGGACTCACGGGCATCAGGCATCCAGCAAGGCAGCCCGCAGGAAGGACTGCAGATTCGGTTCCAACCCCGCTTCCAGTTCTGCAGGATCCACCAGGGGAAACTGCCGCTGCAACTCTGCCAGAATCTCCCCGCGGTCGTGCTGTCCATCCAGGAGCAGAAGCAGCGCCCGCGCGGGCGGGTCGTGGAACTCCACGGTGTTGTGCCACAGGTTCGCGACCTGGGGGTGAAGCAGGACCTCCTGACGGCTGGCCGCAGTGGCTCTGGGCCGCTCGGAGATGTGACCCATAACCGGCGGCTCCCACAGATGAAGGTCGAGAAACCGCGCAATGGCCATTTGCAGCAGCAAGCCCGGCACCTGTTCCCGCAGCAGACCCTCACTTGTCAGCACCTCTTCCACCTCGAGATAGCCCAGTGCGCGCGGCCATGCGGCGGTTAGCCTGTCCACCACCGCGATCACCGGCTCCTGGGTGCAGTTCACCCTGGCGCCGCCTGGCAGCAGCCAGGAGCGCGCGCCCGGCTGATCGGTTTCTGCCGCGATCAGGGCGGAGGTAAACCGCATTTGTGGCACCGCAGCCGCGGTCATCTTTTGCCGCAGAGCCGGGCCAGTTCGCACCAGCATCGTTTCCCGATACATACGCATGCGGATGAAGTCGAAGAGATACTCCTGGGCGGCGGAGTCGTCTCCCGCCAGCGCTGCCACCTGCTTCGCCAGCTCGGGTTGCAGCGCTGGATCGTTGGGCATGGGCAGCTCGGCCTCGCTCAGATACTCGAGGCCATGCTGCCGGGCGCGCTCCAGAAGGTCCAGAACCGATACCGGTTCGTAAGCCGGAGCCAGTTCGTCGTGGTAGGTCGCCGACGCGCTCCTCGCTTCAATTTTGCCGGCGCGCTCCTCCAGCACGTTCCGCCAGGTATCCCCGGCAGGCCTGGATCTTGCTGCCAGATGCAACAGTTCCACGCCGGCAGCCACCTGATCCTCAGGGGTTTGCCCGCGACGGCTTCCCCAGCGCAGGGCGTCCCGCGCGATGTTGCGCAGATGGCTTCCCGGCAATGCGTTGTAACTGATAAAGGCGATTCCGGAAGGGGCGAGATGGCGGCTGCACAGGGCCAGCAGATGCTCCCGCACCCGGTCGGGTACCCAGGTGTAGACGCCGTGCGCAACGATGTAGTCGTATTCTCCCAGGCCTTCGAGGCCGCAAATGTCCGCCTGGAAGAGCCGGATATTGACGAGGTTCAACTCAGCGATGCGCTGTTGCCCGCGGGCAATCGGCAGAGCCGCCAGGTCGAAGCCGGTGAACTCCGATCCGGGCATGGCGAATGCCATCGGTATCAGGTTGGCGCCTTCGTTGCAGCCGATCTCGATCACCCGGCAGTTTCCCGGCGCCGCCGCCGCGAAGCCGTGCAGAGCCGCCATCACGGCCAACTGGCCGGGATGCGTATTCGCAAAGGCATGGGCCGGATACGCGACCTCGTCGAATCGGTTCGGCACGACTTCCACCCGCGACTCTTCCTTGCGGCTCCGGTGCGGCCGGCCCGCACATCAGGGGTATCCAAAGCGCAGGGCTCGCCACCCTGTAAGAAAAGAGTCAGTGTACGCCGGCGGGGGGACGGCCGGGTTTGGCCTTCCTGAAGAACCAGACGAGGATTACGCAGGCGAAGCAGATCAGGGACATCCATCGGAAGACGTCGACGAAGGACCAGAGCAGGGCCTGCTGGCCGAGCTGCTGATACATGGTGCTCTGCGCAGCGTAGGCGGCGTTGGGCGGAGCGGTGTGCTGGGAGAGGAAGCCGGTGAGGGCGCTGAGCCGCTGCTCGAACCAGATCTGGGTCTGCGAGACGTAGCCGATGATCTCGTTCTGATGGAGCGCGCTGCGGCGGACGAGCATGGTTTGCGCGATGGAGATGCCGATGGAGCCGCCGATGTTGCGGACGAGGTTGAAGATGCCGCTGGCGTTTCCGATCTGGTCGTTACGCAGGGTGCTGTAGGCCTGGGTGGTGATGGGAACGAAGACGAAGCTGAGCGCGAATCCGGTGATGACGATGGGCGCGAGCAGGGTCCACGGGCTGATGCCGAGGTTGATGTTGCCGAAGATCAGGGAGGTGAGACCGAAGCCGACGAATCCGAAGGTGAGCAGGTAGCGCGCGTCCACCTTGTTGCCCAGATAGCCGATGACGGGCATGCCGAGGATGGAGCCGATGCCGCGGGGGCCCACGACCAGGCCGGCGGCAAAGGCGGTGTAGCCGAGCAGCTCCTGATAGAAGAGGGGCAGCACGGTGATCATGGAGTAGATGCAGAGGCCGAAGAGGATCATGAGGCCGCAGCCGATGCCGAAGTTGCGGTTTTTGAGGGTGCGCAGGTTGACCAGGGGAGTTTTCTTCCGCCACGAGTGGATGATGAACCAGACCAGCGCGACCACCAGGAAGAAGACCGCCCAGCGGATCCAGACAGCGCCGAACCAGTCGTCTTCCTGGCCTTTGTCGAGCACAATCTGGAGGCACCCGGTCCAGACGGCGAGCAGGCCGAAGCCGATGCCGTCAAAGGGGCTGGCCTTGCCCTTGGTGATGTAGGGCGGATCTTTGACGAAGCGCGAGATCATGAAGACGGCGAGCGCGCCCACGGGGATGTTGATGTAAAAGGCGTAGCGCCAACTGTAGGTGTCGGTGAGCCAGCCGCCGAGGGTGGGTCCGAGGACGGGGGCGACCACGACGCCGAATGCGAAGAGAGCCATGGCGGCGCCGCGCTTTTCCGGCGGGAAGCTTTCGAGCAGGATGGATTGGGAGAGCGGCTGGAGAGCTCCGCCGCCGGCTCCCTGGATGACGCGAGCGATGAGGATGAAGGCGAGGGTGGGAGCGGCTCCGCAGAAGAAGGACGCGACGGTGAAGATGATGACGCAGGTGATGAGGAAGCGCTTGCGTCCGAAGCGGAGGGAAAACCAGTTGCTGGCGGGCAGGATGACGGCGTTGGCGACGAGATAGCTGGTGAGGACCCAGGTGGCTTCGTCGTTGGAGGCGGAGAGCGAACCGGCGATGTACGGCAGAGCCACCGAGGCAATGGCGGTGTCGAGCACCTCCATAAAGGTGGCCAGCATCACGGAGACCGCGATGAGCCAGGGATTGACCCCAAAATTCTGCGCCTGCTGGCCGCTGTCGTTCGCCATGCACCCTTGCCTGAAGAGGAATCCGGGGAAAAAGGCGTTGCCCCTGCATTATGAGGCAATTTCTGGTCGGGAAGCCTTGTTCTGCGTTTTGGATACGGGAGGGGGGCAGGGGGATGCAGTTTGGGCGGAGGAATTCACGGGATTGGGGTTAACTTGGCGGACAAATCGTTTATTTTGCAGGGTTTACTGAATTGCATCGCGACCGCGAACTACCGCATCAGATAGATTGACAATAAGTGACTCAGGTGCGAAGCTGAAAAGGCGCACTTTCAGTGAGGAGCAGGTTTCGATGGCAAAGATTATCGGTATCGATTTAGGGACGACCAACTCGGTCGTCGCGGTGATGGAGGGCGGCGAGCCCAAGGTCATCCCCAACGAAGAAGGCGGGCGGACGACGCCGTCGGTGGTGGCGTTCACCAAGAGCGGCGAGCGGCTGGTGGGGCAAGTGGCGAAGCGGCAGGCGATCACGAACCCGGCCAACACGGTGTATTCGATCAAGCGGTTTATGGGCCGGCGCTTCGACGAAGTGTCGGATGAGATGAAGATGGTGCCCTACAAGGTGGTGCAGCAGGGCGACCACGTAGCGGTAGAGGCGCAGGGCAAGCTGTACACGCCGCCGGAGATTTCGGCGCTGATCCTGCAGAAACTGAAGAAGGCCGCGGAGGATCACCTCGGCACTACAGTGACCGAAGCGGTGATCACGGTGCCGGCGTATTTTAACGACGCGCAGCGGCAGGCGACCAAGGACGCGGGCAAGATTGCCGGCCTGGACGTGAAGCGCATCGTGAACGAGCCGACGGCGGCGGCGCTGGCCTACGGCCTGGACAAGAAGAAGGACGAGACGATCGCCGTGTACGACTTCGGCGGCGGGACGTTCGATATTTCGATCCTGGAAGTGGGCGAAGGCGTCATCGAGGTGAAGTCGACGAATGGCGACACGCACCTGGGCGGCGACAACATCGACCAGCGGATTGTGGACTGGCTGATCGACGAGTTCAAAAAGGAAGAGAGCCTGGACCTGCGCGCGAAAGGCAACGAGATGGCGCTGCAGCGGCTGAAGGACGCGGCGGAGCGGGCGAAGATCGAGCTCTCGACGGCGCTGGAGACGGAGATCAACCTGCCGTTTATCACCGCGGACGCGACCGGGCCGAAGCACCTGGTGAAGAAGCTGACGCGGACGAAGCTGGAGCAACTGGTGGACGACATCATCCAGCGCAGCGTGGAGCCGTGCAAGAAGGCGATGGCCGATGCCGGGGTGGACGCGAGCAAGATCGATGAAGTCGTACTGGTGGGCGGACAGACGCGCATGCCGCGGATCCAGCAACTGGTGAAGGACCTGTTCGGCAAAGAAGGGCACAAGGGCGTGAACCCGGACGAGGTGGTGGCGATCGGGGCCGCGGTGCAGGCGGGAGTGCTGGCCGGCGAAGTGAAGGATCTGCTGCTGCTGGATGTGACGCCGCTGACGCTGTCGATTGAGACGCTGGGCGGGGTGGCGACGCCGATGATTCCGCGCAACACGACCATCCCGACGAAGAAGACGGAGACGTTTTCGACGGCGGCGGACAGCCAGACGGAAGTCGAGGTGCACGTGCTGCAGGGCGAGCGGCCGATGGCGGCGCAGAACCGGACGCTGGGCAAGTTCAAGCTGAGCGGGATTCCGCCGGCTCCGCGGGGCGTGCCGCAGATCGAGGTGACGTTCGACATCGACGCGAACGGGATCCTGAACGTGACGGCGAAGGACAACGCCACGGGCAAGGACCAGAAGATCACGATCACGTCGTCGTCGGGGCTGAGCAAGGAAGAGGTCGAGCGCATGGCGAAGGAAGCCGAGGCGCATTCGGCCGAGGACAAGCAGAAGCGGGACGAGATCGAAGCGCGGAACCAGCTGGACGGGCTCGTCTACAACGTGGAGAAGATGCTGAAGGAGAGCGGCGACAAGATCAGCGGCCCGGAAAAGGCGGAGGTCGAGTCGGCGCTGGCGGAGGCGAAGAAGACGCTGGAAGGCACGCCGAGTCCGGCGGAGATGAACGCGGCGCGGGAGAAACTGACCGCGGCTTCGCACAAGCTGGCCGAGGCCATGTACAAGGCCAGCGCGGCGAGCGCGGGCGCCGGGGTTCCTCCGACGGATGGGGCCACGGCGGCGGGCGGCACGACCGAAGAGAAGAAGGACGAGGGCGTGATCGACGCGGAGTATGTGGACGTGGATGAGAAGAAGTAAGACAGCGTTTAGCGTTTAGCGTTTAGCGTTCAGGGGCGTTCCGTGATGGGACGCCCCAGTTTTAGGGAGTGAGTGGCGCAGCTGGGGAGAAGGATGAATCAGACGTTGTGGAAGTGCGAGCAGTTGCGGGCGGGACAGGTGACGAACCGCGTGGTCTTTTCGAGCGAAGAGGAGGCGAGCGCGTTTGTGGCAAAGATGCGGCAGATGGAGCCGGATTTGTTCTGGAGGGTGGAGGCGGTGGAGGCGGGGCGGGTTTGGAACTGAGGTGGGGTTCCGAGAGTCTTTCCTGTCTCGCGTTAAACGTGTTACGATAAGCCGTGATACGGTCGTTCGCAGATAAAGAAGCCGAGCGGCTTTTCCGGCGCGAACACAGCCGGCGATTTGCTGCAATTGAACGCGTGGCTTTTCGCAAGCTCCGGCAGATCGAAAGCGTGGAGCGCGCAGAGGAACTGGCAGAGCCGCCGGGAAATCGCCTTGAAAGGCTGCGTGGCGACCGCGAAGGGCGATGGAGCATCCGCATCAACGATCAGTGGCGGATCTGCTTCGAATGGAGGGATGGACATGCCTGGCAGGTCGAAATCGTCGACTACCACTAACTCCGGCACGCGGAAAATGCCGCCTCTTCATCCTGGGGAGATGTTGCGTGAAGAGTTCATGAAGCCACTGGGACTATCGGCGAATGCGCTGGCGCTGGCCCTGCGCGTCCCGGTTACGCGGATTTCTGAAATCGTGAACGAACGCCGCAGCGTTACGGCCGATACGGCGCTGCGCCTGGCGCGCTATTTCCGCATGTCGCCCGGGTTCTGGCTTCGGTTGCAGACGCAGTACGATCTGGAGGTTGCCGAAGACGAGTCGGCCGCGGCGATTCGCCGCGAGGTGCAGCCGGCGCCACGCGACTCGAGGACAGGGGAATTGAAACCGGCAGCGACTGCCTGATTGAGACACGATGCCACCGACCCAGCACAAAGACTATTACGCGACGATTGGGGTAAAGAAGGGCGCGACGACGGAGGAGATCCGCAAGGCTTTCCGCAAGCTGGCGCGCAAATATCATCCCGACGTGAATCCGGGCGATAAGAAGGCCGAGGAGAAGTTCAAGGAAATCTCCGAGGCCAACGACATTCTTTCCGACGAGAAGAAGCGGAAGATTTACGACCAGTTCGGGTTCTACTCGGACCAGATCGACCCGGCGGCCGCGGAGGCGGCGGCACGCGCGGGCGCGGGTCATGGCGCGGCGGGACAGGGGCAGGGAGTGCCCTTCGATTTCGGCGGCTTCGATTTCTCAGAGGAAGCGCCGAATGCGGGCGGCGCGGGGTGGGGCAGCTTTCGCGACATTTTCTCCGGCGTCTTCAACCGCGAGCGGCAGCAGCAGGGACCGCAGCCGGGGACCGATCTCGAATACCAGGTGAACGTGGACTTCTGGACGGCGATTCGGGGAGGGACGGCGCGGCTGGAAATCCAAAAGCAGGAAGTGTGCCCGACCTGCCACGGGCGCGCCTCGACGGGCGGCACACAGACCTGCCCGGAATGCCATGGGACGGGCCAGGTGACGCAGATGGGCGGGCGGATGAAATTCAACATCCAGTGCCCGCGCTGCGGGGGCAGCGGCAAGGTGCAGAATGCGTGCCCGACCTGCCATGGCGAGGGCACGGTGTATCGCACGGAGCCGCTGGAGTTTCGCATCAAGGCAGGGACGCGGGACGGGCAGAGGATCCGGCTGGCGGGCAAGGGCAACGCGGGCGTGAACGGCGGGCAGGCGGGCGATCTCTACCTGATTATTCGCACGGGGACGCATCCGGTGTTCACGCGGCAGGGCGACGACATTCAACTGACCATTCCGGTGACGGTGGCGGAGGCGGCGCTGGGCGGGCGCATCGAAGTGCCGACCATCGATGGGCGCGCGCAACTGAAGATTCCGCCGGGCACGCAGAGCGGGCAGAAGCTGCGCATGCGGGAGCGCGGCGTGCCTTCGGCGACGCGGGAGAACGTGCGCGGCGACCAGATTGTGACGGTGGAAGTAGCGGTGCCGCAGGTGCGGGACGAGCGGTCGCGGGAGATTCTGCGGGAATTTGCGCGGCTGAATCCGGACGACCCGCGGGACGCGCTGTGGGCGAAGGTTTAGCCATGCTGGCGCTGGAAACGGCGCGGCTGCGGTTGCGCGAGTTGACGCTCGCGGATGCGCCGGCGCTGGATGCGATCTGGGGCGATGCGGAGACGATGCGCTGGTATCCACGGGCGCTGACGCACAAGGAAGTTGAGGAGTGGATCGGCAAACAGATGAGCCGGTATGCTTCGGGAACGGGATTGCTGGCGATGGCGCTGAAGGAAACAGGGGAGCTGATCGGGGACTGCGGGCCGACGTGGCAGGAGGTCGACGGCGTGGCCGAGGTGGAGATCGGCTACCACGTGCATCGCGCGCAGCAGGGACGCGGGTACGCAACCGAGGCGGCGCAGGCGGCGCGGGATTATGCGTTCGCGACGCTGGGTTGCGAGTCGGCGATCTCGCTGATCCGGCCGGAGAATCTGCCCTCGCGGCGCGTGGCGGAGAAGAACGGGATGACGCTGGAGCGGGTGGTCTTCTGGCGGGGGTACGATCACTGCGTATACCGGGTGCGGCGCGAGGCGGCGCGATGAAAACCGAACACGACAATCGTCGCATTGCCACGCAACTGATGAATACGGCGATGACCTACGCGCGGGTGATCCTGAAGCGCTATGGGGAGCTGGGGCCGTTCGGGTTTTCGATGAGCCAGGAGGGCGAAGTGTCGCGGGAGACGCTGGAGATTCCGCGGCTGCCGGAGGATCCGAAGCGGCTGTGGAAGCTGCTGGGCGAGCATGTGGCGGCGCGGGCGCGGCGCGGAGTGGTGCAGGCGGTGGCGATGGCCGCGAATGTGAGCCTGGCGGAGCCGTCGGCGGAGGGATACGTGGACGCGGTGGCGATGGCGATCGAAGTGGAGGGCGGGTACGCCATCGAAGTGACGGTGCCGTACAGAATTTATGGCGGGCAGGTGTGGAATCTGCTGCCACGGCGGATTGCGGTGGGGAAGGTTGTGATGGAGGATCGGGAGGGGCGGATCTTCACGCCCGCCGGTCCGACCCTGGTGAAGGGATCTGAGCAGCACAGTGCATAATTGAGTCGAATATGCCCACGAAACGCAAATCCAAAGGCGCGTACATGATCTCGGCGGTGGCCGAGATGTACGACATTCATCCGCAGACGCTGCGGCTCTACGAGCGGGAAGGGCTGCTGAAGCCGTCGCGCACGGAGGGCAATACGCGGCTGTATACCGACGAGGACCTGGAACGGCTGGAGTTCATTCTTAACCTGGCGCGGGACCTGGGGGTGAACATCGCGGGGATCGCGATCATCCTGCAGATGCGGGAGCGCATGGAAGCGATGAACCAGCAGATGCAGGACTTTGTCGAATACGTGCGCACGGAGATGCTGACGCGCATGCAGCGGGTGGGCGAGCCGGGCGCGGCGATGGTGCCGCTGCGGCGGACGGTGATGGTGCCGGAGGAGAAGGCGAAGCGGTAGCCGGCTCAGGGGCGCTTGCGGAAGGGCTCGGCGTGGACGATGCCGGAGCCTTCGCGGATGGTGAGGATCTGATCGGCGGGAACGTTGGTGAGGCGCGTGACTTCGCCGCTGGGCCAGTGGACCTCGATGATTTCCGCACGGGTGGAGGAGCCGAGGCCGAAGGTGAGCAGCAGCTCGCTGGCTGAGAGATAGCTGGAGCCGCTGCGGAGCATCTGCTTCTGCGAGGTGGTGGGGGATTTGACCCAGACCACGGAGCCGATGCCGTCGCGATTCGATTTCGTTCCAACCAGTTTGAGGCGCAGCGCGTGGTTGGTGGCGCCTTCATTGAGAAAGAGCTGCGCGGGACCGCCGTTGGTGGTGATGGCGATGTCGAGCGCGCCGTCGTTGAGAATGTCGCCGTACGCTGCGCCGCGGGCCACGCGGGGAGCGTCAAAGGCTGCGCCCATCTGCGCGGAAACGTCCTGAAATCCCTTGCCGTCGAGATTGCGATAGAGGTGCGGCGGCTCGGCGTAGTGCACGCGATGCTGGATGGCCTCGATGGAGGGGTCGAGATGGCCATCGGCCACGTAGATATCGGGCCAGCCGTCGAGATCGTAGTCGAAGAAGAAGCAGCCGAAGCCGAGGGTGAGCAGGCTGGTGCGGCCGATGGCCGAGGTGGGCGCGACGTCGACGAAGAGGCCGTTTTCCTGGTTCTGATAGAGGCCGATCATCTGGTTGGAGAAGTTGGTGATGAGCAGGCTGGGGTAGCCGGACTGGTCGTAGTCGGCGGCGTCGATGCCCATGCCGGCGCGGGCGACGCCGTCCTCGCTGTAGGCAATGCCCTCAGGGATGCCCTTCTCCGTGAAGGTGCCGTTGCGGTTGTTGATGTAGAGCTTGTTGGGCTCGGTGTCGTTGGAGACGGCGATGTCGGGCCAGCCGTCCTGGTTGGCGTCGAGGATGGCGATGCCGAGCGACTTTGACGTGGGATCGTAGAGGCCGGATTTCTTCGTCACGTCGGTGAAGGTGCCGTTGCCGTTGTTGTGCCAGAGGCGCAGCGATGCGCCTTTGTAGGATTCCGGCGTGCAGTAGGACTTGTGGACGCCGTCCATAGTGCAGTAGAGGTCGGTCTGGGGAGTCCACTGGACGTAGTTGGCGACGAGCAGGTCGAGAAGGCCGTCGCGGGTGGTGTCGACCCAGGCAGCGCTGGTCGAGAGCTCGTCCGGGCCCCAGAGGCCGGCTTTCTTCGTCACGTCGGTGAAGGTGCCGTTGCCGTTGTTGTGGAAGAGATGGTTCTGGCCGTAGGCGGTGACGAAGAGGTCGTCGTAGCCGTCGTTGTCGTAATCGCCGACGGTGACGCCGAGACCGTACATGGGAATGGCGAGGCCGGCCTCGCGGGTGACGTCGGTGAACGTGCCGTCGTGGTTGTTGCGGTAGAGCGCGGGGGTGGTGACGCGGCCGGGATGGCCGGGCCAGCGGGTGCCATTGACGAAGAAAATATCCTGCCAGCCGTCGTTGTTGTAATCGATGAAGGCGACGCCGGGGCCCATGGTCTCAGGCAGATACTTCTTGCCGAAGGCTCCGTTGTTGTGGACGAAGTGGATGCCGGCGGCGCGGGTGATGTCCTCGAAATGGATGTGCTCGGCAGGCGCGGCGGGCGGAGCGGCGGGCGATGCGGCAGCGAGCACGGTGAGAGCCGCGAGCGCGAGGGCGGAAAGCGGAATCCAGGGAGAACGCGGGAGCTTCAACGTCCACCCCCGCCGGCGGCAGCGGCCAGGATCTCCGCCAACTGGTGCGGCGGCGCCTGGGGCGGGGCGGACCTTGCTGAGGCGATCCCGGGGCTGGGCGGGAGCACGACGTTCGGCTCGGGGCCGTTGTTGGCGTTGGCGACGGCGAGGGGCACGGAGTCGTGCTCGTGGATGGGCTGGCGCTCCAGATTATCGTCGGGGTGCTTCTCGCGATAGGGGCCGGTGAGGGTCTGCGAGGCTTCGTCGGCCTTGAAGCGGAGATACCGGACCTCGTAAGCGGCGGCATCTTTGGGATCGTTGAGGCCGGTGTAGCAGAGCATCAGGTTGTAGTTGGCCTCGAGGTCTTCGGGGTCGATGGTCATGGTCTTCAGGAATTCGTCGCGGGCGGCGGCGTAGTGGTGCTCGAGGAAGAGCACGCGGCCAAGGTCGTTGTGGACGACGCGGTCGTAGGGATATTGCGCGAGCACGATGCGCAGATGGTCGATGGAGCCGGCGTAGTCGCCCTGCTGGCGCAGCACGCGCGCGTAAAAGTAGTGGGCGCGAGCAAGCTGGGGCGAGAGTTTGAGCGCGGTGTCGAGGACCTGGCGCGCGCCGGAGAGATTGCCTTCCTCCAGACGGACGCGGCCGATGTTCACCCAGCCGTCGGGATTGGCGGGATCGGCCTGGGTGGCGTGGGTGAAGGCGATTTCGGCGGCTTTGAGGTCGCCCTGGAGAAAGAGGCCGATGCCGTAGTCATTCCAGCGCGACCAGTCTGCTTTTTCGGTGACAATTTGCGGCGCGGGCAGCGGCTTGCCGGCGGGGAGGACGGTGAGCTCGGCGGTGGATTGCGCCATGACAACGATGGGCAGATTGGGAATCGCCTTGACCTTGCCGGAAACGTCCTGGGTGCTGGCGGTGAAGACCATCTGGCGATCGTCGTAGGCGGGGTTGACTTCGCCAGCGTGGGTGCTGAGGAATGCGGCGGCGAAGGCGAACTGGGTGTTGATCCACGCAAATTTGCGGTAATTAACGCGAGCGGTGAGATGGATGTGGCCGCGGGCGTCCTTCGGAATCTGCAGGCGGAAGTGGACGGTGTCGGCAGCTCCGGGCGGAATGAGGTGAACGTAGACGGTGGCGCGGTCGGCCCAGGCGTTGCGCTTGTCGATGGGATTGCCGTGCTCATCGATCTGGAGGGAGCGGTAGAAGTGGGCGCCGGGATCGACGGGGCCGCGGCCGTGATCCTCGACCATGCCGCTCCAGAAGAGGACTTTGCCCTGATCGTCGGTGGCTTTGAGCTCGAGCCAGCAGTCGAAGGCGTCGACCGTGCCGCCGGGGAAGAAGTGGCCGACGCCGAGGGTGCGCACGACGACGTCGACGCGGGCGGTTTCACCGGGGACGACAGTTCCCTGCACGCGATCGAGAGGCGCGGTGACGGGCGCGACGTTCGTTTCGCCGGTGATGCCGGTGGGGACTTCCTGCTCCGACTCTTCGCCGACGGCGAAGGTGGTTTCAAGCTGCATGGAGGGCGCGGCCTGCGGCCCCTGGATGATGCGATTGGCAGCGGTTTCCGGCGAGACGGCGAAGATGTCGACGCGGACCTTGTGGTCCTGAAGGAAGTGCTCGGTGTCGTCGAGCTGAGTCTTGTCCTTATTGACGAAGGGCAGCGCGGTGTTGGCGCCGATGAAGCGATGGGAGTGGACGAAGCCGTCGATGTTGCCGGCATCGGTGGAGTGGACCTGCGGCATGTGGCAGTCGATGCAGTTTTCCGGATGCGGAGGGTAATAGAAGGAGCGCGCTCCGAAGCCGGAGACGCCGCTGGCCTGCCAGTTGTCGTAATCGTCGAAACCGCGAACCCAGCGGTAGTTGTTCACGGGGACGTCGAGGTGGACTTTGTGGCAGACGGAGCAGAACTCAGCGGGATTGTTCTGCATGAACGGCTTCATGAAGGTGCGGCGGTGGGGCTCGGGATCTTCTTCGATGAGGAAGTCGATGAGTTTGTGAAGGTAGGGATTTTTGGTGTCGACGAGCTTGAAGAGAGCGGGGTATTCGAGGATGTAGTCGCCGTTGCCCATGGTGCTCTTCACGGCGCGGATGGAGTGGCAGACCATGCAGCCGATGCCGGCCTGAGCGGCGGGGGTGAAGATGCGGTCTTTGATGGGGGTGTTGAAATTGCCGGGGAAGAAGAGCGCGGCGTCATGGCAGCCGGCGCACCATTTGGAGGCCTGCACGCCATCCACCGACTGCATGTAGACGATGGCCTGGCGGTACCACTGATTGTTGAAGGAGGAAAAGTGGTGGGCGGAGCTGTCCCACTGGCGGTAGATGTCGGCGTGGCACTGTTTGCAGGTGGCGGAGTCGAGGAAGTAATCCTCGGGAACGGTTTTGCCGGTGGAGGTTTCGGCGGAGCTGGGGAAGAAGGGCGTGTTGGGGCCGCCGCCTTCCTGGTCCATGGAAGCGGGAGCGATGAGCGGATTGTGGACGGCGTAGGCGCGCTGCCAGGGCACGGTGCGCACCCACCAGGCTCCGGCGGCAACTCCGGCCGTGAGCGCCAGGCATGCGGCGAGACGGGCAGCGGTGAGCAGCGGGGTACCGTGGAGCCATCCGCGACGGCCGGCCCAGACGAAGAGCAGAATGGCGCAGGCGAGCGCGGAGACGACCTCGTGGGTGTAGAGCACGGGCCACATCTCGCGGCGCGCGCCAGTGAAGATGATGACCGCGCCGAGGGCTCCGCCGATGAGGAAGACGGCCCAGCCCAGCTTTTCCCACAGGCTGCGGCCGCGCAGGAGGCGGGTGATCCAGGGCACGGCAAAAACCAGAAAGACAGCTCCGGCGACGATGTGGAAGAGAACGACACACTCGTAGAAGATGGTCGCCGAGGGAAACGCGAAGAGGTACAGCGCGCTGCCGGTCAGGCCAAGGGCCGCGGCAATCAGAAATCGCCTCATGAACGGGTCGTCGTTCTCCTCCGGAGATGGTGCTGTCGTGACGGGGGCAGGACAGCCTCTTCTTCCGTCCGCCCCGGCATAAGAATACTAGCCAGCCGGGCATGAGAGTGCATCCACCTTTCGATGGAGGAAGAAAACCGCAGGTCCTTACTGCCCGGCAGCAAAGGTTGCTGTGCGCAGGAAGTCGAAGGTGCCGGAGGGATCGAGATGGATGTCGCCGATGCGGCGGTCGTGGACGACGACGGTATCGAGATACCAGAGATTGATGTCGGGCAAATCGCGGGCGGCGAGCTGCTGGATCTGAATGTAGTCCTGGAGGCGGCGCTGCGCGTCGGTGGTGGAGGCGGAGTCGGCGATGAGGCGATCCATCTCCGGGTTCGAGTAGAAGCCGCGATTGGCGCCGTGGGGCGGGAAGGCGGAGCTGGCCCAGATGTAGCGGAAGATGTCGGGGTTGGCGTTGCCGCCGATCCAGCGGCCGGGGGCGAGCTGGAAGGCGCCGCGGACGATGTCTGCGTAGTAGGTGGCGAACTCGTAGCTGCGGATGTCGAGAGCGATGCCGACCTGGGCGAGCTGCTGCTGGATGGCGACAGCGATCAGGCGGACCTCTTCTTCGTTGGAGGTCTTCATGGAGATGTGGAAGCGGATGCCGTTGGGACCGCGGCGATAGCCGGCCTGATCGAGGAGCGCGTTGGCGGCTGATGGGTCGTAGGGATGGTGAACCGTGTCGCCGGTCCACGCCCAGTGACCAGGCGGGAGGGTGCTTTCGGCGAGACGCGCTTCGCCTCGGCAGAGCGCCTGAATCAACAACGGGCGGTTGATAGCGAGAGCGATGGCGGTGCGAACGCGCGCGTCGCGCAGGATGGGATCGCGAGTGTTGAAGACGATGTAGTAGAGGTTGGTGCCGGGACCTTCGTCGACGGCGAGGCGCGGATCGCTGCGCAGAGCGTAGACGACGTCTGGCGGCAGCGCGTCGCTCTCGACGTCGGCCGAGCCTTTTTCGAGCTCGAGGGCGCGCGTGGTGGCGTCGGGCACGACGGCGAAGCGGATGCGGGGAATGCTGGGGCGCGGGCCCCAGTACGACGAGGCGCGCTGGAGGACCACGTCGCGATCGAGCTGCTGGCTGACGAACTCGAATGGCCCGCTGCCGATGGGGTGACGCCAGAAGTCGCGTCCGCTGCCCCAGGGGACGATGCCGATGGCGCCGTCGCAGAGATTGAAGAGCAGCGAGGGGTCGGGGGTCTTGAGGTGAAAGACGACCGTCGCGGGATCGGGCGCGTCGATGCGGGCGACGCTGGTGTAGGAGCCTGCCTTCACGGTGATGACGGTGCCATTCATCATGGAGTCGATGGTCCACTTCACGTCGCGCGAGGTGAGCGGGCGGCCATCCTGAAAGTGCACGCCGGTGCGGAGATGGAAGATCCAGGTGAGCGGGTCGGGATTTTGCCAACTGGTGGCGAGCGCGGGGTCGAGGCCGAAATGGGCGTTGCGGCGGACGAGGGGATCGAAGATGAGCGCGTCGATGTGCTCGGCCTGGCCGTCGGTGCCGATGCGGGGATCGAGGTTGGCGGGGCTCGACTCGATGAGCATGACGAGGGTGTCGGGGGATGGCTTGCGGGAGGAGCAGCCGGTGAGAGAGAACACGGAACACAGAACGCAGAAAGCAGCAAAGCGGCCGGTGGCCCGTAGCCAGTGGCCAGTGGCGGACGGCTTAGACATAGGTGATCTGGCCGAGGATGGCGGGGCGGGCGGCGCCGGTGGCGGATGGAATGTTGCCGGGAAGGCGATGCCAGGTTTGATACGCGAGCAGGGCGAAGGCAACGGCCTCCTTGGCTTCGGCGGGGACTCCGGAGGCGTCGCTGGTGGTGACGGTGCAGCCGAGCGGGGCGAGGCGCTGACGAAGCATGTCGAGGAGGGCTGGGTTGCGCGCGCCGCCGCCGGACACGATGCAGTCGATAAGGGCTGTCGCCTTGGGAGAGACAACGAAGCGGCGGATCGCCTCGGCGATGCTTTCGGCGGTGAGCGCGGTCGCGGTGGCGATCGCATCTTCGGGCCGACCGCTGAGGGTGCGGCAGGCGCCGAGGAATCTGGAGACGTACGCTGCGCCGAATTGCTCGCGGCCAGCGGTTTTGGGGGGATTTCTCCGGAAGAATTCTTCTTTCAGCAGGGCGCGGAGGATCGGCGTGAGGATCCGGCCGCGAGCAGCAATGCGGCCATTGCGGTCGCAGGACTTCGAAAAGAAATGCTGCGCGAGGGCGTCGATGATCATGTTGCCGGGGCCGGTGTCGAAGGCGATGACTTTGTCCTGCGCTGCGCCGGCGGGAATCAGGGTGAGATTGCCGATGCCGCCGATGTTCTGGAGGATCCGCGTGCGCGTGAGATGCGCGAAGAGGGCGAAGTCGAGGAGCGGAACGAGCGGCGCGCCCTGACCTCCGGCGGCCATGTCGGCGGGGCGGAAGTTGGAGACCACGGGGACGCCGCATGCAGCGGCGATGAGCGCCGGTTCGCCGAGCTGCCAGGTGCAGGCGATGCGGCGGCCTGCGTAGAGCGCGGGCGAACCCTGGTGGTAGATGGTCTGGCCGTGGCAACCGATGAGGGCGGGGCGGACTCCAGTGGCGTCGATGGTGGCGCGCACGGCTTCGGCATAGGCGAGGCCAAGACGCCAGTTGAGACGCGCCAGCTCGGCCGCGGAGATGGATCGGGCATCCATGGCGGCGAGGATGGCGCGGCGCAGAGCCGGCGGGAACGGGAAAGCTCGATGAGCGAGCAGTTTGAGGTGCACTGCCGGTGGGCGGCGCGGGGCGATGCGGGCCTGGCGGGGCGCGATACGGACCAGGGCGACGTCCATGCCATCGGCGGAGGTTCCGCTCATGATTCCGGCGACAGTGAGTGCTTGAGTGCGGGGTTGGGTCACGCGTAGAGCAATTCTAATTCTCTGCCACGCGTTCAGGACTGCGCGCCGCGCCAGCGTTCGGGGTCGACGGAGTGGACGGGAACTTCGCCGATTTCGCCGGCGAAGGCTTTGACCTCATCGCAGAGGCGCTCGAGCCGGTCGGCGGAGAGCGTCTGGCGGCGGGTGGGCTGCAGCCAGCGCTTCTTGGAGCGGTAGACCTTGCGCCAGGCGCTGGCCACGCATTCGGCAAAGGCCGGTGAGCGCTCCGACTCCTTCAGCATGGCCTCATAGGCGCGGTGAATCAGCTCCGGGTCGCGGCAGATGGGGATCATCTGGACGCCGGCGAGGACGGCGTGCATGACGGCGTCCTCGATGGACATCTGCGAAAGGATGCCGCCCATCTCCATGTCGTCGGAGACGATGACGCCCTTGAAGCGGATCTGGCGGCGGAGAACATTGGTGACCCAGTATTTGGAGACCGTGGCCAGCGCGGGATCGCGGCCGGGCCAGGGATAAGCGGCGTGCGCGATCATGGCAAGGGGCAGGCGGCCGGCAACGGCGAGCCAGGGCGCGAGGTCGGTGCGCCACATCAGGCGGGTCTGGCGATGGATGACGGGGGTGTCCTGGTGGGGATCGAGCGCGGCTCCGCCGAGGCCGGGAAAGTGCTTGCCGCAGGCCAGGACATCCTCCATTTTGAGGCCGGAGAGAAAGAAGCGGGCGTAGTCGATGACGCGCCAGGGCTCAGGGGCGACGGCGCGGGTGCGCATGACGGCAGCGGATTCGGGCAGGGCGAGATCGAGGACCGGCGCGAAGACGGTGTTGAAGCCGACGGAGCGGGCCTCGCGGGCGATGAGCCGGCCGTGGCGGCGATAGAGATGGCGGTGGCCGGTGGCGAAGACGGCGGCGGCCGAAGGCATGGGATGGATCAGGTCGCGGAGACGGTCGACCAGGCCGCCTTCGAGGTCAACGCAGCGGAGAAGCGGAACCGTGCCGATGCGTTCGGCCTCGCGCAGCAGCGTGTTCACCTGGCCGGGATCTTCGATATTGCGGCGAAAGAGAACGACGCCGCCGGGGTGGATGCGCCTGATCCAGTCGCGCTCGGCGGCGGAGAGCGTGGCGGCTTCGAGGCCGACAATGAGGATCTGACCGGCCTGCTCGGCGAGCTGCACGTTGCGGCGGCGCGGCATGAAGACGCGCGGGCGGCGGCTCGGATTTGGCGAAGATTCCGAGAGGTGCGTGGGCTGGGGGGAGGGGCGTCTCGGGCTCATGGCGATTCTCGTGGGCGAATTCGGCTGTCTCAACCTCGGATCTCAGTTTTTAGTTCTTCGAGCAGATTGAGCGCCTGGAGAGGCGTAAGCGAGTTGATGTCCGTCTCCGCCAGACGATCGAGAATGCGCTGCGAAAGCGGAGTGAACATGGTGAGTTGAAGAGACGGCTCCGTTTCCGCAGCGACGTTATGCCGTTCCGAGCGTTCGTGCTCCTTCAGCACCTGGCGGGCGCGCTGAATAACCGCCGGAGGCAGCCCGGCCAGGCGCGCCACGTCGATCCCATAACTTCGATTTGCAGACCCCTGCTCTATCCGATGCAGAAAAACGATGCCCTGGGTTGTTTCCTTCACTTCAACATGCAGGTTTTTGAGGCGCGGGAACTGCTCGGCGAGCATGGTGAGCTCGTGGTAATGGGTGGCAAAGAGGGCGCGAGCGCCGACATGGCGCTGGAGGTATTCGAGGGTAGCCCAGGCCAGTGCCAGGCCGTCGAAGGTGGAGGTGCCGCGGCCCATTTCGTCGAGCAGAATCAGGGATTGCGGGGTTGCGGTGTTGAGAATGGTGGCGGTTTCGGTCATCTCCACCATGAAGGTGGAGCGGCCGCGGGCGAGGTTGTCGCTGGCGCCGATGCGGGTATAGACGCGGTCGACGATGCCGTAGGTCATCCGCTGGGCAGGGACGAAGCTGCCCATCTGGGCGAGGATGACGAGCAGCGCCGCCTGGCGCAGATAGGTGGATTTGCCGCCCATGTTGGGCCCGGTGATGAGCAGGAGATTGGCCTGCGAGGTGTTGAGGCCGGCGTCGAGGAAGAGGTCGTTGGGGACGAAACGGGCGTCTCCGGCTTCTTCCATGAGGCGCTCGATGACGGGATGGCGGCCGGAGACGATTTCAAGGATGGGAGCGGCGTCGATGCGGGGGCGGGTATAGCTGCGCAGGGCGGCAAGATGGGCGAAGCCGGCCACCAGGTCGATTTCCGCGACGCAGGCGCTGGTGCGGCGGATGCGGCCGGCGTTTTCGACGACGCGGGCACGGAGAGCGGCAAAGAGGCGCTTCTCGATCTCGACGGAGCGCTCCTGGGCGGTGAGGACTTTGGTTTCGTAGTCCTTGAGCTCGGGGGTGGTAAAGCGCTCGGCATTCACCAGGGTCTGCTTGCGTTCGTAGTCGGCGGGGACGCTGGAGAGATTGGATTTGGTGATCTCGATGTAGTAGCCGAAGACGGAGTTGAAGCGGACCTTGAGCGAGCCGATGCCGGTGCGGCGGCGCTCACGCTCCTCGATGGAGGCGATGGAGGCGCGGCCACTGGAGCCGATGGAGCGGAGGTCGTCCAGCTCGGGATCGACGCCTGGGGCGATCACGCCGCCTTCCGCGAGGGTAAGCGGTGGTTCGGGGACGAGGGTGGAGACGATGGCGGCGCAGAGGTCCTCGAGGGGGTCGAGGTGTGAGGAAGATGCGGCCCAGAAGGGCAAGCGTTCAGCGCTCAGCGTTCGGCGTTCAGGAACGGCTCCGGCGGATTCTGAGGATTCGGATGGGGGGAAGGCGCGGTCTTCCGTAACCAGCGAGGCGGCAGATTGGCGGACGCCGGGGAGATGGCGGAGGGATGCGGCGAGGGCGAGGACGTCGCGAGGCCCGGCGCTGTCGAGCGAGATGCGGGCGAGCAGGCGGTCGAGGTCGAGGATGCTCGAAAGGGAGCGGCGCAGCTCTTCGCGATGGATCAGGTCGAGACGGGCGGCATCGACGGCGGCATAGCGGGCCTCGATGGCGGCGGGATCGATCATGGGCCGCAGCAGCGAGGCGCGGAGCAGGCGCTTGCCCATGGGGGTGCAGCAGGCGTCCATGGTGCGGAAGAGGGTGGTTTCGGGGCCGGCGTCGAAGAAGAGCGGCTCGACCAGCTCGAGGTTGCGGGCGGTGACCTGGTCGAGATGGAGATGCTCGGCGCGGCTGTAGAAGCGGAGCGAATCGACGTGGCCGACGTCGGACTGCTGGGTGGTGCGGACGTAGTGAACGATGGCTCCGGCAGCGATGGCGGCGGCGGCGTGGCCGGCGAGACCGAAACCCTCGAGGGAGTGGCTGCCGAGCTGGCGTTCGAGGAGGGGGATGGCGAAGTCGGCGGAAAACGCAAAATCATCGACGGGGGTGCGGGTTTTTACCTGGGCCAGCAGGGGTTGGAGCGTTTCGGGATCGGATTGTGGGGAAAATGGGCCGCGGGAGGCGGGAAATATCAACTCGCTGGGGGCGAGACGCAAAAGCTCTTCGAGACATTGGGCGGCGGCGCCTGGACCAGAGAACTCCGTGGCACGGAAATCGCCTGTGGAGAGATCGAGGAAGGCGAGACCGGCGGAGTCAGCGGTGAAATGCACGGCGGCCAGGTAGTTGCTCTGCTCGGCGGCGAGGGCGGGATCGAGCGCGGTGCCCGGGGTGAGGACGCGGGTGACTTCGCGGCGGACGATTTTTTTGGTGAGCTTCGGGTCCTCCATCTGATCGCAGATGGCGACGCGGAAGCCCTTGCGGAGCAGCCGGGCGATGTAGTTCTCGGCGGCGTGATAGGGGACGCCGCACATGGGAACATTGCGTTCCTTGTCGCGGGCGGTGAGGGTGATCTGGAGCTCGCGGGAGGCGGTTTTGGCGTCGTCGAAGAAGAGCTCGTAGAAGTCGCCGAGGCGAAAGAAGAGCAAGGCGTCGGGATGCTGGCGTTTGGCGGCCAGGTACTGGCGCATCAGCGGCGTGTGGGTTTCAATCGTCGCCTCGGGCACGAAGGCTCAGGATATCGCGACTGGCCGTCGAGGCGGAGGCGCTTCTCGTTCGCAAAGAACGTTCCGGGGTGGTTCCGCAGTGGTACGCTGACGGGGATGAACGCTGGACTGATTCTGGCCGCGATGATTTCGCTGGGGTTGAGCGCGCAGAACGCGGGTGCTCCGGGCTCGACGGGGAAGCCAATGCGGACGTTTCGAGATGCGGAGCTGCCGCTGACGTTTTCGTATCCGGCGGAGCTGCAGCCGAGAGCGGCCGGGACGCCGCAGGCCGGCGGAAATAGTTGCTCGAAGACGCTGCTGGTGGCGGGGATCGGGCAGGATCCGAACGACGAAAGCGCGACGAGCTCAGGCGCCGCGCAGGCCGGATCGACGCGATGGGCATCGCTCACCCTGACCGATACCGGTTGTGTTCCGCCGCGGGTTCTGAAGAAGACCAAGGTGCTCGACGAGATGCTCTCCGGCATGACCAGCGGGCCCACCGAGACGCTGGGACTGATGCCGATGGAGCAGCCGGTCGGCTATCTGCTGGAAGGGCGCCATGCATTTCTGGCGGCAGCGCAGGGCGAGCCGGTGTCGAGCAGCGATGTGCAGCCGGCGAACGGGGCTGAGGTGCTGGCAGTGGTCGCGGTGTCGGTGAAGGACCACATTTTGTTGTGGCGGATGGCGTCGAACGATCCAAACCTGCTGAACGAGATGCTGGCCAGCCGAGTGGATTTCGGGACGGGGGCGCAGGCGCTGTATCCGGGACATATTGGGTGAGCGAAGAGCGAGGGGCGATGCCCCGTCCTCTTCAGGCTTCGCCCCAGACCGCCCTCAGGACTTCCCCGGCGAGGCGGTGCATTGGCCGGAGGAACGGTAGCCCGGCCAGCCGCAAGGTCAGGACAATCATCGCCAGTGTCTTCTCCAGGAGCAGGGCCGTGCGCTCCTGGTTCGGCGAACGGTCGTACACCCAGAACAGGATGATCCCCATCTGATAGAGCCACAACAAGCGAGGGAGATACGGCGCGACACTCTTTGGAATCCGGACATTCGAGGCCTGAACGGCCTGCGCGAAAAACCCAATGTCCTGCTCTCGCACTGCCCGCGTCTCTTCGCTGAAGGGCGATAACGGATGCGCCGGGTCAGTATGCGCACTGAGCGCCCCCAACAATTCCCGGTTGGGCGAAAAATACTCCAGTTTGAGGGCAACAATGCGCCTCAGGCGTTGCTCCAGAGTTCGACTCTCCGCCAGCATGGCCTCCAACTGCGACCGCAGTTCGGCCTGCGCGCGCTGGTAGAAGGCCATCACGATGGCCTCCTTCGAGTCGAAATAGTAGTAGGCCGCTCCAGTGGCAACGGCGGCGGCGGCAGCGATTTCGCGCATGGTGGCCTTTTCGAAGCCGCGTTCCCGAAACGTGGCCAGCGCGGCTTCAAGAATCCGGGCCCGCGTCTCATCGGCCTTCGGAGTCGCTTTTCTGTTCATAACCATCACGATACGGCGGCCGGAGGGGCGGGGTCTCGCCGTGCCCGGAAGAGCGCAAGAATCAGCAGGTTGAACACATGCAGAAATCCGAGCACGATGAGGAAAAAGCCAAACTTTATGATTACCGCCTCGGTTACGTCGACAATGCTGCTGAACTGTGAGTCGGTGCGGTAGGTCACGGCAACGTAGCCCAGACTCACCAGATAAAAGCCAATATCGAGCAGACGTGCCACGGCACGCACCATCTCCGCCCGGTTGCTGAAACAGTCGCGCAGGAATACGCCACCCGCCGCGTGCAGCAGGCGTGCAAGTCCCGCAATGAGCGCAGTACAGACGATCAGATAGGCAACGTAGTAGGCGGTCGTGTACACCACAGGTTCCTCCTGATAGTAGTGTTTGCCGGGGGGAGCTAAGCCGCCGCGGTCAGGGTTCTCCGCCGCATCCTGGCCAGCACGTACATATTGAAGAAGTGCATCCCGCCGAGGATCAGGAGCACGACCCCGATTTTGGCGCTCTCCAACTCGATTACCTGACGAAAATTCGCCAGGGGATCAGTGGTCTTCAGGGCGAGCGCGATATAGCCGACGTTAATGAGATAAAAGCCCACTACCAGAAGCCGGTTCACGGAGTCGGCCAGTTCCGCGTTGCCATGAAAGGCATCGAGCAGGAAGATGCGTCCGCTGTGATGCAGGGTCCTCGCCACCCACACAGTGAGGACGATGCTGATGGCCAGATAGCTGAAATAACAGCCGGCGATATACATAGAATCCCCCTTCAAAACAGTTTTGAACACGTTCAAGTCGTAGCGTAACCCCATTTTTGAACGCCGTCAAGATCTTTTTGAACATGTTCAGTGCGATTGGGTTTCGCGTCGGCGCCCCTCCCGCAGGTCCGGCTGCAGTCCTTTCGAAACAGCTTCTCAGGAACCGGGTTCGCAGGGCGATCATCGGTTTGCGCCGGCACGGGTGTGATATTGCTCACATTCGGCCTGCGAGGGCGCCTGGATAATGGGGTGCAGAGACCTCGATCCGGCTGATTCTTTATACTTTTGGTACCCACCGGATGCACGGCCTCCCGTGAGATTCCCCGATGTTCCTCGTATGGCTCCGAGTTGCGGCGATTTTGTATGGCGTGGCCAGCCTGCTGGCCATACCGGCTGTGCTCGGGAACCGTCCGCGGGGCCACCGCTTTTGCCTGCCGATCGCGATGGGCGGCTGGTTCTTCCACCTGGTGGCGACGGTGGAGATGATGGCGGCGGCGCACCACCTGATTCCGGTGATGGCCGATGAGATCGTATCGACGCTGGCGCTGCTGATCGTCGCGGTCTTTCTGCTGATTTTCTTTGTGTACCGGACGATTTCGTTCGGGTTATTCGCCCTCCCCCTGGCTTTTTTGCTGACTGTGGTTCCGGCAATCGGGCCGGATCGGTATACTTTCGCATCTCCATTGGTGCGGAATGGCTGGATCGCGTTCCACGTGGTGACGCTGATGGCCGCATACGCGGCGCTGCTGTTCAGCATCCTGGCCAGCTTTCTGTATCAGGTGCAGGAGCGGCGGCTCAAGGACAAGCGGTCGCCCGGATTTCTGACGTGGCTGCCTCCGCTGGGGACGATGGATCAGATTGCAAACACGACGCTGGTGCTGGGTTTCTGCTGCATGACGGCGGGACTCTTTGCAGGATCCCTAATCGCCCAGGAGAAGGTGGGCATCGGCTACTTTGCCGATCCCAAGGTGCTGATGTCGTTCGTGATCTGGGGATTGTACGTCGTGATTCTGTTCATCCGGCGCAGCACGGGACTGCGCGGACGGCGGGCGGCGTGGGTGGCTTCGGGCGTGCTGGTGGCGATGCTTTGCGTGTGGGCGGCGAATCTATTAAGTGGCGTGCATAGTTCCGCGCACAGGTTCGGTCTGAAATGAGATTTCTGGTCACAGGTCTGAATCACAAAACGGCGCCGGTGGAGCTGCGCGAGCGGCTGGCGATCTCGGCCGAGGAGCTGCCGGAGACGACGCGGGCGCTGATGGCCGAGCCGGGCGTGAAAGAGGCGATGATCCTCTCGACCTGCAACCGCGTGGAGGTGCTGGTGGCGCACAACGGCACCGAGCCGCATCTGCCGGAGTTTCTGGCGCAGCATTTTGCGCTGGACCCGGCGGCGCTGGAGCCGCACCTGTATCGCTACCAGGATGAGGAAGCGGTGCGGCACCTGTTTCGCGTGGCGGCGAGCCTGGATTCGATGGTGGTGGGCGAAGCGCAGATTCTGGGCCAGGTGAAGCAGTCGTGGAGCGTGGCGCGGGAGCTGGGCGCGGTGAAGGGTCCGCTGGACAAGCTGCTGCAGGGTGCGTTTTCAGCGGCCAAGCGGGTGCGTTCGGAGACGCAGATTGGGTCGTCGTCGGTATCGATTGCGTCGGTGGCGGTGGATCTGGCGCGGCGCATCTTCGACTCGCTGGACGGCAAGAAGATTCTGCTGATCGGCGCGGGCAAGATGAGCGAACTGGCGGCGCGGCACCTGATGCAGCACGGCGCGGGCTCGATCCTGGTGGCGAACCGCACTCACGAGCGCGCGGTGAAGCTGGCGGAGCAGTTCATGGGCGAGGCGATTCGCTTCGAAGACCTGGATGCGCGCGCGCACGAGGCGGACATCATCATTACGTCGACGGGCTCGGCGCAGCACATTATCGGCGCGGAGCAGGCACAGGCGATGCTGCACCGGCGGCGCAACCGCCCGGTGTTCGTGATCGATATTGCGGTGCCGCGCGACGTGGATCCGCGGATCAACCAGATGGAAGGGATTTTCCTCTACGACATCGACGATCTGCAGTCGGTGGCGGTGTCGAATCTGGTGGATCGCGGGCGCGAAGCGGAGCGCGCCGAAGCGATTATCGCCGAGGAAACGGAGCGGTTCAGGAAGCGCATCCGCACCGTGGACATTACGCCGGTGATCCTGCATGTGCAGGCGAAGACCGAGGAGATGCGGCAGACGGAGCTGCATCGGGCGCGGCAGCTGATGCAGAGCCTGACGGCGGAGCAGCAGGCCGCCGTGGAAACGCTGACGCGCGGGCTGATGAACAAGTTTCTGCATCTGCCGCTGCAGGCGCTGAAGACCGCGGCGCGGGAGGGCGATGCTTCGGCGCTGGAGGCGATCGGAAACGTGTTCGCGCGCGAGTGCGCGATCCAGAAAGCCGAGAACGAAGGCGAACAGGCGGACGCGAAGCCGGACGAGACGGACGTAGACACCGGCACCGACCCTGAAGAGCCGCGCTGAAACGCGATACCCTGATTCGTGATGCCTGCTTCCCACGCTCATTCGACTGCCGATCCCTGCTCGCTGCGCATTGGCTCGCGCGGCTCGCAACTGGCGCTGTGGCAGGCGAATCACATTGCGGGCCTGCTGCGCGGCGCGGGACACGAAGTCACCATCGAGATCATCCGCACCACCGGCGACGCGATGCAGCACGTGACCTTCGCGCAGGTGGGATCGAAAGGCATGTTCACGAAGGAGATCGAGGAGGCGCTTTTCGACGGGCGCATCGATCTGGCTGTGCACAGCCTGAAGGATCTGCCGACGGAGCTGGCGGAGCCGTTTATGATTGCGGCCATTCCGGAGCGGGTGGATCCGCGGGATGCGTTTGTGTCGGTGAAACATGCGAGCTTCGAGGCGTTGCCGCACGGGGCGCGCATCGGGACGAGCAGCCTGCGGCGGCAGGCCCAGCTGCGGGCGCAGCGGCCGGATGTGGAGTGCCTGGAGTTTCGCGGCAACGTGGACACGCGGCTGCGCAAGCTGGCCGAGGGGCAGGTGGACGCGATTATTCTGGCCTCGGCGGGGCTGGAGCGGCTGGGGCTGACGCAGCACCGGCGGGAATGCTTTTCGCCGCTGATTCTCTGCCCCGCTGCCGGCCAGGGCGCGCTTGGGATTGAGACACGCTCGGGCGATGCACGAACGCTGGCCGCGCTGGCCTTCCTGAATCACGAGCCGACGCGCTATGCGGTGACTGCGGAGCGCGCGGCGCTGGCCGGCCTGGGCGGCGGATGCCAGGTACCGATCGGAGTCCATTGCTTTGCGGGCGATGAGGGATACAGCATCGTCGCGGCTGTGGCGGCGCCGGATGGCTCGGAGGTGCTGCGGGTGGCGATGGATCGCCAGAACGGCGAAGCGCAGGCGCTGGGGCAACGGGTTGCCAGGGAGTTGCTGGCGCAGGGTGCGGAACGATTGCTAAGCGCGGTGACGCCGGAGCGCGAGGCCGGCTCGGTGGGCGCTCCGTGAGCGATCTGCCGCTTGGCGGGCGCACCGTTCTGGTAACGCGAGCGCGGCATCAGGCGGGAAAGCTGGCGGAGGAACTGCGAACGCAGGGCGCCACGGTGATCGAGATTCCGGCCATCGCGATCGTTCCGCCGGAATCCTGCGAGCCGCTGGATCGCGCGCTCAAGAATTTGTCACAGTATCAGTGGCTGATTGCGACCAGCGCCAATGCCGTCGATGCGCTGCGCGGGCGCATGGAAGCGCTGGGAATCGGAGCCGGAAGCTTTGCGGATGTGACGATCGCCGCGATTGGCTCGGCGACGGCGCGAGCGCTGCGGGAGCTGGGCCTGGAGCCTGCCGTGACGCCACCGGAATATGTGGCGGAATCGCTGGTGGGGGCGCTGGGCGGACGGACGCGCGGGCAACGGGTGCTGCTGGC
Source organism: Acidobacteriaceae bacterium (assembly GCA_049671725.1). Lineage (GTDB taxonomy): Bacteria > Acidobacteriota > Terriglobia > Terriglobales > Acidobacteriaceae > Palsa-343. The sequence goes on along the minus strand of JBATVK010000103.1, from coordinate 8,821 downwards.
GCGGGCCATGGTGGCGCGGGATGTGATTCCCGACGCGCTGCGGGCTGGCGGCGCGACGGTGGACGTGGTGGATGCGTACCGGACGGTGATTCCGAAAGAATCTGTAACGGCGATCCGCACACTTTTCGGCGCAGGTGGCCGCGCGCCGGATGCGGCCACGTTTACAAGCTCCTCGACGGTTACGAATTTCGCTGCCCTGTTGCACGAGGCGGGCGTACCAGCGCCGAAATCGATGCGGGCGGTGTCGATTGGGCCGATTACGAGCGGAACGCTGCGCGAGCATGGATGGGAGCCGGCGGCGGAGGCCGATCCGCACGATCTGGACGGGCTGGTTGCGGCGGTGATCGCGGCACTGCGCGAAACGTGCTGAGACTCGGAGCGCGCGGTGGATTTTTGACCCGCGCCCGGTCCGCATACACTGAACCGAGTGACTTCTCCTCGTATCGGCATCCATCTTTCCACTTCGGGCGGCGTTTTTCGGGCGGCGGAGCGCGCGCACGAGATCGGCGCTGACACGTTTCAGATTTTTTCGTCGAGCCCGCGGATGTGGCGTGCGGCGCGGCTGGAGGCTTCACACTGCGAGCAGATGCGCAAGCTGCGCCAGGAGTACGATTGCGCGCCGCTGGCGATCCATACCAGCTATCTGGTGAACCTGTGCAGCCAGTCGGAGGTGGTGCGCGCGAAGTCGGTTGCGGCGTTCCGCGGCGAGGTGGAGCGGGCGCTGGCGCTTGGCGCGGAGTATCTGGTGCTGCATCCCGGCTCGTGGAGGGGATTGACGCGCGATGCGGGGCTGGCGCTGGCGGCGGAGTCGATTGCGCGCGCGGTGGACGGGATCGCGCTCGACGAGTGCGACTTTCGCGTGCTGATCGAGAACACGGCGGGCGCGGAGTTTTCGCTGGGCGGAAGCTTCGAGCAGGTGGCGGAGCTGATCGGAAAGCTGCGCGGGATTGTGCCGGTGGGCTCCTGCCTCGACACCTGCCACTGCCACGTGGCGGGGTACGATCTGGTGAGCGCGGCAGGCTACCAGGAGACCCTGGCGCTGATCGAGAACACCATCGGCCTCGAAACGGTGCGCGTCTGGCACATGAACGATGCGAAGGCCCCGCGCGGGTCGAAGCTGGACCGGCATGAGCACATCGGCCAGGGAACGATGGGGCTGACGCCGTTTCGGCGGCTGTTGAACGATGCACGTTTCGCGCATTGCGCGTTCATTGCGGAGACGCCGGTGGATGAGCCGGAAGACGACCGGCGCAACGTGGAAACGATGCGCCGCCTGGTGAAGCGGCCGCGAAATTAACGCGTTGGATTGGTGCTGGTCTGGGACGTCGACTGCGGCGCAGGAGCGGATTCCGTTGTCGACTTCGGTTGCGGCGTGGCAGCAGCGCTGGTCTGCGACCGGCTCGCTCCGGCCTGGGTGGTTGTGCTCTGCGGCTGCGGCGGCGTGGCGGTGGTTTGCCCTGTAGAGGGGGCAGTCTTCTTTGAAGACTTAGCCGCGGCCGGAGGTGCAGCCGGTGTGTCCGGCGAAGCACTCTGCGAGCTGGGGCTGGCGGATGCGGGAGCACCGGGAGCTGGAGCCGGAGCGGACGGGTTATACGGCGGACGCGGCGCGGGCATCGCAGCGCTCTCACCCGGAGGAGCGGGTAAATCTTCCGTTTCCAGCGTGACCTGGTTGACGACGGTTGGGTCGTCGCGGAGCTTTACGTAGAGCTCGCCGGCCTGCGGATGGGGGACAGGCAGCGCGTAGCCAGGGAAGCCGTCGGGAACCTGCACGGGGTTGGAGAAGGACGGATCGCTGGCGACCGCATCCACCAGATACAGGTTGGAGCCGCTGAGGCGGCACTGCTGATCCGGAGCCGCGGGGCACTTGAGAGTCTGGAGCAGCGGCAGGCGCACGAGGGTCGCCAGCGGCTGCCAGTCGCCCCGCGCGCCGTTGGCCACCACACGGAATTTGAGCGGACCGAAGGCCGATTCGCCGAAAGCTTTGGCGGGGTCCAGAGTGGCCAGAGCGACCTGGGAGTTTTCGAGGGTCATGCCGCCGTTGGAGAGGCTGAGGTTGGTGGTGAAAGCCTCATCGGAGGTGGCGACCTCGATTTGTTCGGTGTGGGTGAACGCTTTGGGCGACTGGGCGCGCAGCGAGAAGGTCAGCTTCGCATCCTGGGGCAGCTCATCCTGATTGGCGAGCTGGATATTGCTGTCGGCGGTGGAAGCCGAGGGCTGCACGCTCTTGCCGATCAGCTCCACAGAAGGACGGGGCGCGGCCACCGCGGCGTCGACGGAGAGCACACGGCCATCGGCGAGCGCGACTTCCGCGGAACCGCTGGTGCCCTGCTGGAGTTTTTCAGCGGACGCGGCGTTCTTCGCCGACATGGGAAGCTCGTCGCTGCCGACGGCTGGATCAATCTTGCCCGGCGTGAACTCCACTCCGTCCAGGGTGAGGCTGGCGACATCCTCGAGCCCGCTGCCCTTGAGAACGCCTTCCGAATCGCCGGCATGGATCGTGAAGCTGTCGAAGTGGCCGGCGGCAGCGAAAGCACGGAGCGGCAGGGTCTGCGCGGTGACGGTGCCGAATTCCTTGACCTCGAGCTGCAGCTTTCCGGGATGGGTCTCGGCGAGCGGCACAGTGACCGCGACTTCGTCCGGACCGGTGGCCTTCCACGCGGTCTTGAGCTCTTTGCCGGTGGAGTCCCGGACGAGGATGGTATCGACGCAACTGGCGTCGTCGGCGGAGAGATGAATGGTGTCGTCACGGCCGACGATGAGCGAGTCGCGATCCGCCGCAGCGAGTTCCCAGTGCTGCGCGTGGGTGTTCTCGAGGCGAAACTCCGGGCCGTTGTATTTCTCGAAGCCCCAGTAGCCGTCGAGGGAGGCATCGATGGTGTTGGCGAAGTCGGAGGCGCTGAGGTCCTTGGCTTCGAGAACGAGGCCGCCCTGCTCGGCGTCGGGCGTCACGGACTCGTCGACGTACTTACCGCTCTTCGTTTTCAGGCGCAGGGTGATGTCGTGCGCGTAGCCGGTGGAGAAGACGAGCGGGGCGCCATCGACGGCGAGCACCAGGGAGTTCTTCTCAGCGCAGTAATTCTGCTTCGAATCGACGGGGTGGAGGGGCGGAGGCTGCGAGGGCTCGACGGCAGGCAGCGCGGTGACCAGCACAGACTTGGGATTGTGGAAGGACGGCGGCGTGTTGAGCATGAGCGCCAGCGAGTCGTTCTGCTGCACGGCGAGCGCGGGAATGTACTGATATTGCGCGGTGCGGAAGTTGTCGAGGATGCGGGCGATGTCCATCGCGGAGCCGATGTAGGGGCTGTAGAAGCCGTAGTCGGCCTGGGGCGTGGAGGCGAGCTGCATGGCCAGATCACCCGCGGGGCCGGAAGTCATCGCTTCGACGATGGATTCGCTGTGACCGTCGGAGAGGATCATGGTGTCCTGGCCGGCAGTGAGGCAGGCAGCCTGAAGCTCGGGCATCCTGTCGAGACACTCGGGGTTGATCTTCATGCCGAGGCTGCGGGCGAGCAGCGGCGCGGCGTCTTTCAGTTTGGTGGGATCGGATTCATTGAGGGAGCGAATCGCGGCCAGATAGGTATCGAGGCGGGTGCGGTCGAGCATCGCCTGGTTCAGATCCTGCGAAGCGCGGACAAAGGCGCCGGGCTTACCCTGCACGGCGTTGACGAGGGTGCGGAAGTCGCCGCCGGTCTCGGGCGCGAGAAAAACAAGGACCTGCTGCGCGCCGTCAGGCACGGTGACGGTGAGACCTTTCTCGGCGCTGCGGCGATCCCACGTCTGCTGGCGGAAGAACCAGTCCTCCGGAGGCGGGTTGGTTGAGCCGCGAAGAAACGCAGCGACCATGAGGTAGCGGGCGGACTGCGCCTGAGGCAGATCGGCGCGAATCCAGACGCGATCGCCGGGCTGGAGATTCGGCACCTCGGAGATGGGGAGGGTCTTGCCGGCGCGGGTGACTTTGACTTCGAGCGACGGGCCGGTGAGATCGAACTGGGATCCGTCTGCCCACACGGCCGCGGCGGCGGCGAGACACAAGGCCCACACCAGGGAGGCGCGGAGGAATCGAATTGCCATACTAGTCACTATTTTAGGCGTTGCCACTGCAATGCGGAGGCAAGAAGACACCCCGGCGCACCTTTTCACTCTTGCAAACGCGATTTGCGGGAAAAGGTTGTGGCCGGCACCGCGGAAGACGCATCCAGTTTGCTATCGACGAGATACGGAAGGAGTTTTACGGCAGCGAGGGCGGAGCGCCGTCGCCCGAATCTTTGAGGGCGACACCGCAGAGCCCGAGGCGGTGCGCTTCCGCGAGCAGAAACAGGAGCCGGCGGGCAGCTTCGGCATAGGGCAGGCCTTCGGGGCGGATGTTGGAAATGCAGTTGCGCTCGGCGTCGGTGCGGCCGACGCGCGGCGCCCAGGTGAGATAGACGCCGAGGGAATCGGGCGAGCTGAGGCCGGGGCGCTCACCGATGAGAACTACGACCGCGGATGCGCCGAGGAGTTCGCCGATTTCGTCGCCGAGGGCCACGCGAGCCTGATTTGCAACGAGGATGGTCACGTTTGGAGGATTTGGAGCGCCGGGCTGCGTAGACTGCAGCAAAAAGAATTCGCGGAGCAGCGGGGCGGCGTGACGCGCGGGAGCCAAAGCGGAAAGTCCGTCGGCAACGACGATGGCGAGTTGGCAGGCGTGGGAGGATTCGGCACGGGCGCGGAGGTGGGTGTGGCTTGGGTCGTCGAGCGAGCGGCCGAGATCGGGGCGCAGGAGGTACTCCGTGCGATTGCGGGCGCGGCTGGAGACGATGAGGGGCTCGGGAAATCCCGAAGAATGAAGTTCCCGGGCGAGGGCTTCGGCGTCCAGGGCGGAGTGGACGGCGTCGCGAGCCCGAGCGTGGGCAAGATCGAAGGCGAGCAGCGCCTGCGTGGGCAGGCTGGCGCCGACGCGTCCCAGGCCGATGCGGGCCGGCGTGAAGCGGCGAAGCTCGGTCCAGAGATCGGACGAGGAGGGTCGTTCTAGCTCAGCCATTCGCGCGCTCCGGGGAGCAGATTCTGCTCGGCGCCCCGGCCGAGCAGGTTGCCGTTCTGGTCGGCAAGGCCCATGCGCTGGAGCCAGGCTTCAAATTCGGGAGCACGACGCAGGCCAAGCGCCTGGCGCACGGCGAGCGCGTCGTGAAACGAGGTGCTCTGGTAGTTGAGCATGACGTCGTCGGCGCCGGGGACGCCCATAATGAAGTTGACACCCGCGATCCCGAGCAGGAGGAGCAGAGAATCCATATCGTTCTGGTCGGCTTCGGCGTGGTTGGTGTAGCAGACGTCGCAGCCCATGGGCAAGCCGAGCAGTTTGCCGCAGAAATGATCCTCGAGCCCGGCGCGGAGAATCTGCCTGCCGTCGCAGAGATACTCGGGGCCGATGAAGCCGACGACGGTATTCACCAGCAGGGGCTTGAAATGACGGGCCACGGCGTAGGCGCGGGCCTCGCAGGTTTGCTGGTCGACTCCCTCGTGCGCTTCCGCGGAAAGCGCGCTGCCCTGCCCGGTTTCGAAGTACATGACGTTGTCGCCGACGGTTCCGCGATGCAGGGTGAGTCCGGCGGAACGGGCTTCTTCGAGCAGCGACAAGGAAATGCCGAAGCTGCGATTCGTCTTCTCCGTGCCTCCGATGGACTGAAAGACGAGATCGACGGGCGCGCCGCGCTCGATGGCGAGCAGAGTGCTGGTGACGTGAGCGAGGACGCAGGTTTGCGTGGGGACTTCGCAGCGCTCGCGGAAGGCGTTCATCCTGTCGAGCAGGCGCACGACGGCCTGGAGGCTGTCGGAGGCGGGATTGACGCCGATGACCGCGTCGCCGCAACCGTAGAGCAGGCCTTCGAGCATGGAAGCGGCGATGCCGCGGACGTCGTCGGTGGGATGGTTGGGCTGGAGGCGGACGGAGAGCGTTCCGGGAAGGCCGAGGGTATTGCGGAAACGGGTGACGACGCGGCATTTCTGGGCGGCGAGGATCAGATCCTGGTTGCGCATCAGCTTCGAGACCGCCGCGGCCATCTCCGGCGTGACGCCGGGAGCGGTTTGGGTGAGGGTCGCGGTGTCGGTGCGAGGATCGAGGAGCCACTCGCGGAACTCGCCGACGGTGAGGCCAGCGATGGGCGTGAATGCGGCGCGGTCGTGAGTATCGAGGATGAGGCGCGTGACCTCGTCGCGCTCGTGCGGAATGAGCGGCTCTTCGAGGAAGCGCGCCAGCGGAACTTCAGCAAGGGCCATGCGCGCGAAGGCGCGCTCCTCTTCGCTTTCGGCGGCGACGCCGGCGAGCACATCTCCGGAGCGAGCGGGCGAGGCGCGGGCCAGCAGCGTCTTCAGGTCGGCGAAGCTGCGCGTGCGGCCGGCGGCGGTGACGGAGTAGGGCATGGCGCGTTACCGAGACGATAGCATCGTTCGGCGCGGGCCACGGTTCCGGTGCGCCACTGCGCCACGCTCTATCAAAGTTCCAGTTGGGAAGGAAATCAGATGCTTCGGCATTCCCACGGGGTCGAATCAGGAGCGAATATGGCCGACCCCGCAAGGCCTGGATCGATTACTTTTGCGGGATGTCGAGGGCAATTGTCACCTGCGGCGCCGAGAGCAGCGTGTTGTGGATCAGGCACTGGTGTACGGAGCGCAGGAGTCCCTGTTCCTGATCGGCGGTAAGCGGCACGGGGCAAGCGACGTCGACATGAAAGTCTCCGAGGCGCGCGGGCTGCTTCAGTTTCTCCGCGCTTACTGAGACTTCCACTCCGGCGTTGGCGAGATTCCGGGACCTGAGGTACTGCGCAGCATAGAACGCGGCGCAGGAGCCGAGCGAGGCGAGGAGCAGCTCGGGGGGCGTCATGCCGCTGTCGGCGCCGCCGTTCTCGGCGGGCTGATCGCTCACAATGCTGTGCGTGCGCGCCTGGATCGTAAAGCGGACGGTTCCGGTTTGGGTGATGTGGACCTGCATGGTGTTTCCAATCTGCCGGCATCAGGAGAACCGGCGAAAAAGCGGTTCAGGCTGGACGGCCCGGTTCGACGGAACCAGTCAGCAGCCAGGAAAAAGGCAGAAGATACGAGGGCAGCGTGGCAGAGAAGCCGGCATTCGCGAGCGACCGCCGGGCAACTTCCGGAGCGATGCGGTGTTCGAGCGGCGGCCCGTGCTCGCGCTCGACGTCGGGACGCCAGTCGAGGAGAGCGACGCGGCCGGCGGGCTTCAGCACGCGCCGCGCCTCGGCCAGCACAGCGCCGCGGTCGTCGAACTCGTGCCAGACGTTGGCGAGCAGGACCAGATCGCAGGAGGCGGAGGGCAGGCGGGTGGTGGACGCCTCGGCTTCCACGCACTCCACGTTGGTGAGGGCGGCTTCGGCAAGCCGGACGCGAAGCCGCTCCAGCATTTCCGGCGAGACATCCACAGCAAAGATGCGGCCTGCGCTGCCGACGGCCGACGCCATGGGCAGGGTGAAATAGCCGGTACCGGCGCCGATGTCGGCGACCGTCCAGCCGGGCCGGAGATCGAGTTGCGCCAGAACCTCGTCCGGCGGCAGCCAGTTCCTCCGCTCCGGATCTTCGAGGCGGTGCATCTGCGAGGGATGGAATCGGCGTTCATGCATGGCAGCTCCTCGGGGCTCGGCAATCCAGGTCCGTGCGTCTATTTTCGGCCTTGCACGAATCTTCGCAGTGACCAGGCGCACCGGAGACCCGCTTCCCTCCTTCTTAACGCCGGCAGGCGGAGATTCGTTACAGGCGGGATGAAGAATTCTTCGTGAGGCGCAGGTACTCTTCGGCGAGGAGCCGGCGAAGAACGGGGGAAGCTTCGGTGTCGGAGCATACCTCCAGGGAGCGGCAGCGGTCGATGGCCCGCGTCAGATCCTGAATGAAGGCGACGCAGGCCGGGCAGCCCTCGATGTGGCGGCGCATCCGTTCGCAGCTCTCCGGCTTCATGCGGCCATCCAGGTATTCCGAGAGATCGGCGAAGATCTTCCGGCAGTCCGTGGGGCGGCTCTTCGCGGGTTTGGCGGCGCGGCGCTTTTGCGGTTCGCCCGTCAGCCGGCGATTCATCTCCTGGCGGACCATCAGCCGCGCGCGATGCAGGCGCACCCGCACCGTGCCCGGCTGAAGCGAGAGGATCCGCGCTACCTGCTCGGTGTCCAGCTCCTCCATATCGTGAAGGACCAGCACGATTCGATACCGCGGCGGAAGCTCGAGCACGGCCTGGTGCAGGAGGCGATGATCCTCGTGGCTGACGGCGGCGGCCTCAGGTGTTTTCGCGGAGTCAGCCAGCAGCGCACTCAGCTCGTCCCCGGCGGGCATCAGGTCTTCCAGCGCGACCACTCGCCGCCAGGAGGCCCGGCGGCGGCTCTGCCAGCAGCGGTTTTTCGCCGCCGTGTACAGCCACGCGGAGAGCGCCCGTGAATCTTCCAGCTTCGCCAGATGCGGCAGCGACTTCAGCAGCACTTCCTGGGCGGTGTCTTCGGCGTCTTCGCGTTGGCCGCAGACCTTCATGCCGAAAGAAAGCACCGTGCGCTGCAGCAGCTCCAGCGCGCGCGGCAGGCTTTGTGGATCGCCCTCGCGCAACAAGCCGATGGCCTCTTCCAGTTCAGGGCGCAGAATCCATCCCCTTCCGAGCAGCCCTTTCATTATAGGAAGGAGACGTGGCGTGACCCGCACGCAGACAGGGCAGCGGCTCTCGGCGCCCTTAGAGGCTGTTATTAACTTTCGCGCGGCCGGCGTTGCGAGGGAAAATCGGGCCAGACGAAGCCGGGGTCCCCATCGACCGCACCTGGTCGATGGGGTGGGAAACCGAGCCCGAAGGCTGTGGCGGGCC
>JBATVK010000102.1:0-9718 GCA_049671725.1 Acidobacteriaceae bacterium | reverse complement strand
GTGGAAAGCAAACAACGCTTCCCACTTTCCCACACCCCCGACGGCTACGGCGGCGGGCAGATATCTACCTCTCCCGCTGCGCTACACTAACAATCTCGCTGGTACAAAAGATCGGGCAGGCCAGTCTCTTTGTCCGAAAAGAAGTACGAGGGCAGACCGCGAGAGACACCCGCGCGTTCGCCGATTTCTGCAAGCGATGCTCCGTTCGGTCCATGTTCAGCGAAGAGTTCCTCGGCGGCCTGGAGAATGGCCGTGCGAGACCTGTCGGCGTTGCGCGTTGAGATCAGTTCGGGCATATATTTACTTGTTTGACATTCAACAAGTTATCAGAGTGCACGTCCGATGTCAATCCGGCCTGGAAAATCGTTACGACTCAGGAATTCGCTGCGGAGAAGATGGCGAGAGCGGCGAAGAAGACATCCGGGAAGGCGGCTATCGGATGCTCGGGTCCTTGAGTGAGGCGGACGACGCGGTGCAGGAAGTCTGGCTGCGGCTCAATCGCTCCGAAGCGAGGACGATCGACAACCTCGACCGTTGGCTGACGACCGTAATCGCGCGACTTTTCCTTGATGTGCTGCGATCACGCAATGCGCGACGAGAGGAGCCTCTCGACACGCACGCTCCGGACTTGATCATCAGCCGCGAAGACGGAATGGACCCCGAACACGAAGCATTGATCGCGGACTCAGTCGGAATCGCTTTGCTCATCGTTTTGGAAACGCCGGCTCCCTCTGAACGGCTCGCTTTCGTGTTGCACGACATGTTCGCCTTTACGGGCAGTGTGGCGGCGTGGTGGCTCTTCGACGAGGGGCGAGCGGGCAGAGTCTGAGGTGCGCTTACTTCCCCTCGGTCGACGGGACTCCTGTAAATCCAGCCCCGCCTCAGTGGCTTTCCCAATTCCAACGTTGGCAGCAATCATCACCGAGGGCAGGAGTTCTCTCGGCGGTGAAAGGTGGAGCGTTCAGCTCGAAGTTCACGGGAGCGCGCACTCCCGCCTGTCCTGGGGCAGGCGGGAGGCTGGTTCAAAACGAGAACACCATTCCCAGCTGTCCCTGACGCGGCAGGATGTCGCCGCTGATCACTCCAAAGTTGGAGTCCGTAACGCCCGTATCCGGGCTTTGGAGGTTTACGTGGTTGAAGATGTTGAAGAACTGCGCCTGGAACTGCAGCAGTCCCCGCTCCTTTATGTGTACGGCTTTGGCGATGGACATGTCCCAGTCCTGATAGCGCGGTCCGTAGATCTTGCCCACGCCGCTGTTGCCAAGAGTAAATCCCTGCGGCGCGGAGAAGCAGTTGGTTTCGAACCAGTCACTGATGGTATGCAGGTTGACCTGAGAGGTGCACAGATAATTGGCGCGCTGGTTGGCGCCGTTCGGTCCCAGATCGCCATTGGGAGCGGTGATGATGAGCGGTCCGCCGGAGCGGAAGTTGGTGATGCCGCTGATCGTCCATCCGCCGACGATGGTGTCGGCTATCGGCGAGCTGGAATTGGCGAACTGCTTACCGCGGCCGAACGGCAGATCGTAGCTGTAGGTCGCCGTCAGCACCTGCGGAAAGAAGGGAAACTGCCAACTGTTGCCCGTGTCTTCCTCCTCTTTGAACGCATAGGCGTCGATGGGGTTGGAGATGTTATCCATTTGCTTGGCCCAGGTATAAGACACGGTGAACGCCAGCCCGTGCGAAACACGCTTGAGCACCTCGGCCTGCGCAGCATCGTACTTCGAACCGCCGCCGGAATTGCGAAAATCGAGCGTCGAGATGTTGGGCGCCACGTTGTAGTACGGATAGCCGATGCCATCGAGATAGCAGGCTTCCGGGGCGTTGCCGGGGACGCCCTCCTGGGTTTCGATCTGCGCCAGGGAGGTGATCGCAATCCCATAAGTGGGCGGAACGCACTGGTTAAGCTGCCAGTCGTGGTAGAGGTGGCTGCCGACGTTCCCGACGTAGGCCAGGTGGAGAGCCATCGTGGGCGAGAGCTGGCGCTCGAGGCTCACGTTCCAGAACTTCCCCATGTTCTGCCGGAAGTTCTTCGCCACCTCGTAGACGCCGAACCCGGGCGGCGAGGCGATAAATCCGCCTGGAGTCACCGAAGGCTCCACCAGGGCTCCGTAAGCCGTCGCGTTCGTACCCGGCAGGCCATTGGCGAGGATGAAGGAACCGCAGGCCGAGTCGCTGTACCCGGTGGGAGCGCCGGGGGTCGCCGTCGGAGTGACCAGCGAAGAGCAGTTCTGCTGCGGCGCGGCGTTGGTTTCCTGCAGCAACTCGGGATAGTCGCGCTCCAGGGTTCCGCCCGTTGCTCCGAAGTTGTCGTTCCAGTAGCTAACAGCGAAGGCCGCACGAATGGCGGTCTTGCCGCTGTCTGGCGTATAGGCGATGCCGAGGCGAGGAGCGACGTCGTGCCAGTAGGTATCCACGTTAGGGCTGCGGTTGCTGGACGACGCGATCTGGATCAGTCCCGCACCCGGTCCGCTGGTGACGAAGTTGCTTTGCTCGTTGTGGACGTCCACCGTCGGGGTATACACGTCGTAGCGCAGGCCCAGGTTCAGGGTGAGCTTGTTAGTCACTCGGTAATCATCCTGTCCGAATCCGCCAAACCAGTTAGTGCGCGTCTCGGGCCTGGTGATGAACTCATCGCGCCATACCGCGTCGAGGGCTCCGACCAGCCAGTCGGCAATTTCGGCTCCGCTGGTGCCGGCTCCCGTGTAGTTGCCGGAGATTTTGAACTGTCCGCGGGGATCGTTCTGCGGATTCCGGGTGAATGCCTGGATGTGGATGAAGTCGCCGCCGAACATAAAGTTGTGGCGGCCCCGGACCAGGCTCACCGAGTCGACGAGCTGGTAATAATTGGAGAGCCGGCCCGGGCCGTTCGGCACGCTGCCCGGATCGCCGACACCTTCCCAGGTGCTGCTCCAGTCCATGGCTGCGATGCCGCTTTCGTCGGGGTAGACGGCGAGATTGCCGTTGGGCACGCCGAGGGTATTGTTCTCGGAGATGCCGTAGGCAGTCACGAAGTCCTGGATGAAAAAGCGGTCGAAGCCGAAGCGGAACTGGTTCATCAGCGTCGAGCTGAATGTGTGGTCCCAGCCGATTACGTCGTTGTCCTGGTTGCTCTTCGTGTCCGCGTCGTTCATGCCCATGAACACGGTTCCCGGCGCGGGTTGCGTGAACGTGCGCCGCGCATAGGTGGCGCGGCCGAAGAGGCGGTCGTTCTGGGTGAACTGGTAGTCGATTCTGGCGTCAAACTGGGGCAGGTTCTCGATGGTCGGCTGCACGTAGAAGTAGTTGTTGGTGATCCCCGAAGCATTGGGCAGAGGAGTCACTGACGGCTGCAGGAAATTTGCCGCGATGGGAACGATGTCGGCCGCCGGAACCGTGTCCGCTGTGCCGCTGCCGGGTGTAATAGCCGCACTGGCCGTGCAGGGCGCCGGGTTGGCAACCCCGTTGGCCAGAGCGCTGTAATAGCAGGCCATCGGATTGGTGATGGGCCCGGATGTAACCCCGAGCGTCGTGGTGTCAAAGCCGGACAAATCTCCCGACCGCATCGCTGCCGTGGGAAGGCTCCACACTCCGGATGTGCTGGTAGCTTCCTTCAGCCACTGCAAATCTCCGGAGAAGAACAGTCTGTTCCGGATAATGGGACCATCAAGCTCGCCGCCGAACTGGTTGGAGTGGAAGGGCGGATCCAGGTGAGTGAAATAATCCGCGGCGTTGAAGTCGGTATTGCGGTTGTACTCGAACACGTTGCCGTGGAAGGCGTTGGTGCCGGTCTTGGTGGTCAGGTTCACGACCGAGGCGCCGAAGGTTCCGTACTGCGCCGTCGGGCTGTTGGTCTCCATCTTCATTTCTGAGATTTCGTCGAACGGGATGTTGATATTGATGAAGCCGTTCATCAGCTCCTGATCGCTCACTCCGTCGACGAGGTAAAGATTGGCCTCGAAGGGAAAGCCGTTCACCTCGGTGTACATTCCGGCCCCGGCGCCGCCGGGCGCCACCGAGCCGCCTCCCGCCGGGTTCTCCCAAAAATCGCCCCACGCCGAAGGCATGCTTCCCGGCGCGAGTTGCATCAGCGACTCGAACATGCGTCCGTTCAGCGGAAGGGTGTTGATTTGCTGCTCGGTGATGGTATAGCCGAGGTCCGAGGTCGTGGTCTCCACTTCCGGCGCCTGGCCGCTGACCATCACCTCCTCGCTCACCCGCCCGGCCCGCAGCGTCAGGTCCACGCGCGTCGTCTGTTCTACCTGGACCACGTTATTCTTCGCGACGACAGTGCTGAATCCCGGCGCCGTTACGGTCACCGTATAGTGGCCCGGGTTCAGGATGGGGAAGGTGTAATAACCCTGCGGTCCGGTCGTAGTCTTGCCGATCACGCCGGTGCCCTCGTTGGTAAGGGTGACGCTGGCGTTGGGAACGACGGCTCCGGTCTGGTCCTGAACCGTTCCCAGCAGCGTGCCCGTCACAGCCTGCGCGGTTGCAAACCTCGCAGCCAGTGCAAGCAGCATAAATAACCCTGCTGCAAATGCTATGGTCATGTGCTTGTGCATATTGCCTCCAAATCCGGGGGGTGATCGAGGCGCGGTGAGTTGTGCGCGATTCTGTTGATGTTTTGAACAGAATCACAACGACCTTTTGCTTAGCGGCAAGATAGTAAACATATCTGCTCGGTCTTGGCAAGATCAATTTTCGATGTACTACCGCCGTTTCCGGCAGTGGGTGCGCAGCAAACTGGAAGAGGCGCTGAGGCGCGTGGCTCGCATCTGCACGAGCGGCGGCGGATATCACCTGACAGTCGCCGGCTACAGGAACAACCCAAACCTCAATCTGAGCGGTGCCGCGGTGCCGACGCTCTCAGCTTGCGAAGCAGGAGCGGGCAGCAGCGCGGGCAACAATCGCGAGGTGGATGGGGCAGGATGACATTTTTCAGCATCCCCAGGCAGGCCAGAACGCTGACAGGCAGGCCTGGAACAATCTGCGGAATGGGTGTTTCCGCACGTTGACCCAAAGCCGGAAGGCCTTCGACCAGTGCTCGCAGATCGGCAACAACTGCGCATGCAACCTGAATCATGTGGGGGTCTGTAAGATAGGCAATCTGTTTGCTTCGAGAGAGTCTCGGCAGTAAATCCAGGACTTCGTCCCGGCTTCTGCCGGCAGCCTCATTACAGAGGTGGTTCCGATGAGATACAGTCGCTTCGCAGTCGGCGGCTTGCTCTTCCGCTCCGCCCTGGCCGGAGGCGCCGATAACTGAACGGCGCCCGAAAGTAGCGCCGTTTCTTGCCAGCGGTGGACGGAACCGCACCAGATTTCCGACAGGAAATGCTAGTCGCCCAAATGGGCGTCGTACCAGGCGAGGATCCGGCTCAGGGAATCGATTTGGTGAGCGCGCTCCGTGAAGATATGCGGCTCCCGCGGATAAGTCACCATCACAGCTTCTCTTCCCATAAAGCGAAGGCCGTGATAGAACTCCTGCCCCTGCGACATATGCACGCGGGTATCCGCTTCGCCGTCCAGCACCAGCACCGGAGTGTGGCAGTCGCTTAAATACCGCACCGGAGAATTGCGATCGTACACCGCGGCGTTGGAAGCCAGCGGCCCCATATACCGGCGCAGAAAGCTGGGCGAGATATCGGTGGTGGTGGCCATGCTGTACAGATCCACGACGCCGGCTCCGTCCATGGCCGCTTTGAAACGATCGGTGTGCGTCACGGCCCACGCGGTCATAAAGCCGCCGAAGCTCCAGCCGCCGATCGCCATGCGACCGGGATCGGTAATTCCCTGCGCGATCAGGTAATCCACGCCGGCCATGACATCTTCAAAGTCGGCTCCTCCCCAAGCCTGATAGTTTGCCTCGGTGAATGCCGGACCCTGGCCGTCCGAGCCGCGCGGATTGGGCAACAGGACGACATAGCCGTGCGAGGCCAGCATGGTCGCGTAGTTATACCAGTTGCCGTTGAACCCGACCGTCCATGCTTCCTCCGGGCCGCCATGAACATGAACGATCGTCTTGTAGCGGATTCCGGGGCGATAGCCCGGCGGCAGAACGACGACGCCATAAATCGTGCGATGGTCATTCGGATTCTTCCAGGAGATTTCCCGCTGCGTCCCGATGCTCCAGTTCGCCACCTGCGGATTGATGTCGGTCACCCGCTGCGCGTTGCCGTCTCTCCAGATGTACACGTCGGCGGGCGACGCAGGACTGTTCCCAAGAAAGGCCACCGTGCTGCCGTCGCGGCTCGAATCGAAATCCTCGGTGGTCACGGAAATCCCCGTCACCGGCCTCACCGAGAAGTCGGCGGTATCCACATCGACCTCTTCGGTATGAGCGCCCACGAATTCTGAAACCAGCAGATGGCTGCCAGGCCCGTTCCAGACCATCTCAAAGACAGTCCCCGGCAGTTTCTTCTCGAGCTCAATCTCCTTGCCGTCGGCCAGGTTCACCACCAGGTGGATGTCGGTGATCGCCAGGGGCGTGAAGCGCGAAAACGCGATGCGTTTCCCGTCGTGCGAAAAAGTCGGAGAGGTGTAACCGGAGCGCTCTTCGATGGTTCGAGTAACCGCGCCGGTCCTGGAGTCGAGCAGCACCACCTTTGAAACCCGCCAGTAATCGTCAATGCGCGGCGTGGGAGAAATGCGGGCCACGATCGTGCTTCCGTCGGGCGACCAGTCGATGCTGTCGACGTTGAAATCCTCCGCCGTGAGCAGCCGCGCCTGGCGCGCAGCGAGGTCATAGATCCAGAGCCGGTCGTAGTGGTAATCGGCGTCGATCAGATGCTCGTCGTTGCCCGCTTTCTTTCGCGCCTGGTCTTCCGGCGAATCCGTATCGGTGCGGATGAACGCGATGGAACGGCCATCCGGCGACCACTTGAAAGAACGGATATCTCCGGGCAGATTCGTCAGCGGCTCCGCTTCGCCTCCGTTCAGCGCGATCAGCCACAGCTGCATTCCCTGCTTCTTCTCGCCCTTTTCATCCTGTGCCGGCGCAGAGACGTCCTTGCGGGTCGTTCCCGGGGCGAGAGAAAAGTGGAATGGCGATCCCTCGCCTTCGGCAAGGGGATTGGGGCGATCCGACAAAAATGCCAGGCGCGTTCCATCCGGCGACCAGGCAGGAGACGTGTCAGCGCCGCCGCTGTAGACGAACGGCCGCGCGGTGCCGGGACGATCTGTCTCAGCCAGCCAGATATGCGCGTCGCGATGCTGGTTGAGAGCCACCGGCGTATTCACGGTATACGCGACGAAGTGGCCATCCGGAGAGAGCGCCGGCGCTTCGACGCGCCGAAGATTGGCGATGTCGGCCGGCTCGATCGTTTTCTTCTGTGCATGCAGCGGGCGGGCCAGCGCGATCAGGCAAAGCGGCAAAGCGGCGGCGCGGAGTGCGCGCGGGAACTCGTTCATCGGGAAGACTCCGGAAGGTTCAGTTGCCAGTCGAGAAATTCCAGTTCGTTTGCGGTTTGCTCCACCTCGGCATCGGCAGAGAGCGAGCCCGAATGCCCGGAGGTTGAATCATAAAGGAGCAGGACAGGTTTGCCGGATGCGGTCGCATTCTGCAGCATGGCCGTCATTTTCCGGGAGTGAGAGGGATCCACGCGAGTGTCGCCGTCTCCTGTAATCAGCAGCACGGCCGGATACCGCGTGCCCTTCACCACATGCTGATAGGGCGAGTAAGCCAGCAGGGTTCGGAACTGCGCCGCATCCTTTACGGATCCGTATTCGCTCGTCCACCATCGTGCGATGGTGAAGCGCTCATAGCGCATCATGTCGATGAGCGGATACCGCCCGATAGCCGCGCCGAAGAGCTCCGGATGCTGCGTGATCGACGTCATCACCAGCAGCCCGCCGTTGCTGAGCCCTTCGATCGCCAGCCGGCCGGGACGGGTGTAGTGGTGATCGATGAGCCAGCGCGCGGCATTGGCGAAATCGTCGAAGGAATTCTGCTTCTTATCCAGTTCGCCATCGCGGTGCCAGGCTTCGCCGAACTCATTCCCGCCGCGAATATTGGCGATGGCGTAGACACCGCCGCGTTCCATCCACACCGCTTCCTCGGCGGAGAAGGTGGGCAGCTGGGCCCAGTTGAAACCTCCATATCCGTAGAGCAGCACCGGCAGATGGCCGTCCGGAACCACATCGCGGCGGTGCGCGAGATACATCGGTACGCGCACGCCGCCAGTCGAGCGGTACCACACCTGGTCAACGGCCACATCGCGCAGCGCAGCGGGAACGGGAGGAGCATCGATGGCGGTCAGGCCGGTGGGAGCCCATGCGTAGAAGCCGGTGGGAGTCTGAAAGGATGTGTAGGAGAAACACAGCTGCGGCGAGTCCGGATCGGCGTCGACGGTGGCCACAGAGCCGGCTCCGGGCAGAGGAATGCTGCCCTCGCTTTTACCCTCCGGCGAATAGGTTCTCAGTTCAGAATGAGCATCCCGGATGATGTTGAGGACGAGCCGATTCGCGGTCAGCGCCAGGGACTGGATCGTGGAGTCCGGCAGTTCCGGAACCAACACCTTCCATTGAGCAAATTGCGGGTGATCGACATCCGCAGAAAACACCTGGCCGCGGCCCGCCTTCCAGTTGCTGAGAATGTACAGCGTACGGCCGGCGATGGCGCCGTTGAAGCTGGCGTCCAGGCCGCGCACAACCGGAACGAACGGTGCATTTGAAGAAAGATCCTTCAGGTAGAGATCGGTGGATCCCGAGGCTCCGTGCAGCACCGTCACCAGCAGCCAGCGGCCGTCCGGCGAGAGGCTGGCAGCCAACAGTTCGGATGGCCCAATGCCCTCGCCGAAGATCATCTCGTCGTCTGCGAAAGCGTGTCCGAAGCGGTGCCGGTAGAGGCGAGGCCCCGACGCGCTGAACCGGACGTAGAACACGGCCGACCGGTCGGGCGCCATCGGCAGGGACCAATAAAGATAGCGCGCTTCCGGCAGCGTGTCAGACGCGAGATCGCGTCCCGTCGTGAGATCCCGGAAGTGGATGCTGAGCTGGTCGCGCCCACCGCGGCGCACACCGTATGCGACGAGCCTGCCATCGGCCGAAACGTTCAGCAGTTCCACCGTGCTGGCCGCAGCGGCCTCTCCCGTCGGCGCCAGCAGCAGCCGGTCCGCGCCCGCTGCGCCGTGTCGCAGATAGATCGCGGCAAGCTGCCGGCCCGCGGGCTTTCTCTCGATGAAGTAGTCTCCCCGCCGGTACAGAACGCGCTCCGGCTGCTCCAGGTGGACGAGTTCCCGTACCTGCGCGCGCAGCGCAGCCATGCCGGGCCGCGAGGTCAGCAGATCTGCCGTATACCGTTGCTGCGCGGCGATCCAGGCGCTGGTCGCAGGGCTCTGCCGGTCCTCGAGCCATTCATAAGGATCGGTGAGCGTGACCCCGTGAAGGACTGTCGTGGATGGAATCGCTCTCGACTGAGGCGGCGGTGGAACCGTCTGTGCGGCGTGACCTTCATAAGGCAGGAAAGTCAGCACGGCGGCGAAGACTGCGCAGAGAATCCCTGGCCGCTCACTCATCATTACGCTCCGTCCTGGGCCCGAACAAAAGATTCGAGCGGGGCCGAGAGGATGCGCTCTGCCCCGCCGCGAGTGCTGGCCGGTGGATGATACCAACTCCAGAGGCTGTTATTAACTTTCGCGCGGCCGGCGTTGCGAGGGAAAATCGGGCCAGACGAAGCCGGGGTCCCCATCGACCGCACCTGGTCGATGGGGTGGGAAACCGAGCCCGAAGGCTGTGGCGGGCC
>JBATVK010000101.1:0-3745 GCA_049671725.1 Acidobacteriaceae bacterium | reverse complement strand
GTGCTACGACGGGATGATGCGGGGGGGCGGGTGCTGCCTGGGGGCGGGTGCTGCGGAGGGGGCGGGTGTTGCGCTGGGCGGGAGGGCTTGCGGGCGAGCTGGGCTCGTGGGGCCGGCGTTGCGCCGTTTTTTTCGTTTATGGCTGTTCACGCCGGCTGTCGGGTGAACCTGGCCGCTGCTGCGGGGGGCAGGTGCTGCGGGGGGGCGGGTAGTGTCTTAGTTTCAATCTTGACTCACCGTCACGGCCCACGTCGCGCATCGGCTCGCTCGCGGGCTGCGGCGACGCGAAACAATAGTGGCAGGACAAATTCCCAATAGCGGCAGGACATCTTGGACAGGTTTGTCATCATCTCGGGATGCTCGGGCGGGGGTAAATCCACGCTGCTCGATGCGCTGCGACTGCGTGGCTACGCGGTGGTCGAGGAACCTGGCCGCCGCATCGTGACACGGGAACTGGAAGGCGGTGGTCTTGCACTGCCGTGGATCGATGGAGTCGCATTCGCGCGTAAGGCAATGGAGCTTTCCCTGGCGGATCGAGCGATCGCCGAGCAACGCCGTGGCTGGGTATTTTTCGATCGTGGAGTGATCGATGCTGCTGCCGCATTCCAGCATTTGACCGGAGAATTGGTTCTCGACCAGCTGCGACGGGCCCATCGTTACAACAGGCATGTATTCCTGGCACCGCCGTGGCCGGAAATCTTTGAGACGGACCAGCAAAGGCGTCACGGATTTGCTGAGGCAGTAGCGGAATACGATCGCCTGCGCGTGGTGTACCCATCCCTCGGCTACGAAATCAACATTCTGCCCAAAACCGATATACAAAGTCGCGCTGACTTCATTCTCGCCGCACTAATGGCCGGGTGATTGCCTCCGCCGCAACAGAGAGTTTGGGGTCATGCTGAGACACCGCCGCTGGGTGGCAGGGCTTGCGGGGCTGGCGTTGCGCTGTTTTTCCGTCCATAGCTTTTCGCGCCGGCCGGGAAGCTGCGCCCTGATGCAAGAGCGTACAGACCCACCCAGGCAACGCCGGCCTGGGTGGGAAGCCCGGATTATTTGTCTCCGGTCAGGTTGAGCTCGCGGGTGAGGATGCCCATGTCCTTGTCGCCGCGGCCGGAGATGTTGACGATGACGATGTCGCGCGGGCTGAGCTTCGGGGCGAGCTTCAGGCACTCGGCGACGGCGTGGGCGGATTCGAGGGCGGGGATGATGCCTTCGGTGCGGGCGAGGCGGAGGGTGGCGTCGAGGGCTTCGGCGTCGGTGGCGGAGGTGTACTCGGCACGGCCGGAGTCGTGAAGAGCGGCATGCTCAGGGCCGACGGAGGCGTAGTCGAGGCCGGCGGAGACGGAGTGGGTGAGGGCGATCTGGCCGGCGTCGTCCTGGAGGACGTACGAGTAGGTGCCCTGGAGGACGCCGGGGGACCCTCCTGAGAAGCGCGCGGCGTGCTCGCCGAGCGCGGGGCTGCGGCCTCCGGCTTCGACACCGATGAGGCGAACCTCTTTATCGGGGATGAACTCGTAGAAGGCGCCGATGGCGTTGGAGCCTCCGCCGACACAGGCGATGATGGCGCTGGGCAGGCGATTTTCTTTCTCGATGATCTGGGCGCGGGCTTCGCGGCTGATGACGCGATGGAAGTCGCGGACCATGGCGGGGTAAGGGTGCGCGCCGAGGACGCTGCCGAGGAGGTAATGGGTGGTGCGGACGTTGGTGACCCAGTCGCGCATGGCCTCGTTGATGGCGTCCTTGAGGGTGCGCGAGCCGGAGGAGACGCCGCGGACTTCCGCGCCGAGGAGCTTCATGCGGTAGACATTGAGCTCCTGACGGCTCATGTCCTCTTCGCCCATGTAGACGACGCAGTCGAGTCCGAAGAGGGCGCAGACGGTGGCGGTGGCAACGCCGTGCTGGCCGGCTCCGGTTTCGGCGATGATGCGCTTTTTGCCCATGCGCAGGGCGAGGAGGGCCTGACCGAGACAGTTGTTGATTTTGTGCGCGCCGGTGTGAAGCAGGTCTTCGCGCTTGAGGTAGATCCTGGCGCCGCCGAGGGCTTCGGTGAGACGCGAGGCGAAATAGAGCGGGGTGGGGCGGCCGGCGTAGTCGCGGAGGAGCGAGTCGAGCTTCAGATGGAAGTCGGGGTCGGCCTGGGCTTCCTGATACGCGAGGTCGAGCTCATCAAGGGCGGCGACGAGGGTTTCAGGGACGTAGCGGCCGCCGTAAGGGCCGAAACGGCCGGCGATGGCCTGGGCTGTTGCTGGGGCTGCCATGAGTACAGGGTACAGGTTTCAGGGGACAGGGTGCAGGGACGCGCCCGCGGCGCGCGAGGCCCACATCTGCCACCTGCGGGCAGATACAGGCACCCGCGTCGCTTATTGGCGCGCAGGAGTGGTGAGGGGGTGGTTTTCGATTTCGGCGAAGGCGGCGCGGGCGGCGGCAATGAAAGCGTAGACACGAATGGGATCTTTTTTGCCGGGGCCGGCTTCGACGCCGCTGGCTACATCGACGCCCCAGGGACGGAGAGTGCGGATGGCCTCGGCAACATTGGTGGGAGTGAGGCCGCCGGCGAGGATGATGCGGAGTTTGGGGGCTTCGGCGCCGAGGACGTCTCTGGCGCGCGGCCAGTCGAGAGTCCGGCCGGTACCTCCGGAGGTGGTTGCAGTCCTGGTATCGAGCAGGATGGCATCGATATGGCGATGGCGGGCAATGGAGCGCAGCTCGTCGCGAAGGCGCTGCTCGGCCCGGGCCGGGTCGCTGTTCAGGTCCCAGTGGAGGGTTTGGATGAGAAAGAAGCCGGTACCGAACTGGTTGCGGAGGCGTTCGGCCAGCGAGAAATCGAGCTCGCCGTGGAGCTGCACTCCGTGCAGTCCGGCGGCGTTCAAAGAGAAGACGATGTCATCGAAATTCTGGGTGCTGAAGACGCCGATTTTGGTGAGATCGGGAGGCAATTCGGGCATGAAGCCCGCGATCTCTCCGGCGGTGACGCGGCGCGGGCTGGGGGCGAAGACGAAGCCGACGGCATCGGCTCCGGCCGCGGCGGCGAGCAGGAGGTCTTCAGGGTTCGTGTTCGCGCAAAGTTTGATCCACATAGGCAGGGTCAGGCGTGGGCGGCGGCGGGCTCGCGCGCGGCGGAGCGGAGCAGCGAGACGAGGGCTGCGCCGGGATCAGGTTGACGCATGAGGGATTCGCCGATGAGGCAGGCGTGGAATCCGGCAGCGCGGAGGCGGTGAAGTGCGGCAGCGGTATGGATGCCGCTTTCGGCGACGTGGACGGCGTTGGGGGGGAGTTGGGCGGCGAGGTGCAGCGAGGTGTCGAGGCTGACCTTGAAGGTGCGGAGGTCGCGGTTGTTGACGCCGTAACAGTCGCAGCCGAGGGAGCGGACGCGGACCAGCTCCTCGGCGGTGTGGACTTCGCAGAGGACGTCGAGCTGGTGGCCGTGGGCGGCGGCGGCGAAGCGGGCTAGCTCGTCGTCGGTGAGGGCGGCGGCGATGAGGAGGATGGCGTCGGCGCGGTGGGCGCGGGCTTCGAGGATCTGGTACTCGTCGACGATGAAGTCCTTGCGGAGGCAGGGGAGGTGGGTGGCGGCGGAGGCGATCTCGAGGTTGCGGAGGCTGCCCTGGAAGAAAGGCTCGTCGGTGAGGACGGAGAGCGCGGCGGCGCCGGCGCGTTCCAGGCCGATGGCGAGGGATTCCGGATCGAAGTCGGCGCGGATGAGGCCTTTGGAGGGGGAAGCTTTTTTGAGCTCGGCGATGATAGC
>JBATVK010000100.1:0-7690 GCA_049671725.1 Acidobacteriaceae bacterium | reverse complement strand
GACGAAGCCGAGTCCGAAGGCTGTGGCGGGTCCACCGTCGAGGGCGAGAATGAAGTATGGCCCGATTTTCCCCGCAACCCGGAGGGCTGGGGCCCATTTTCCCCAGTTCGTCGTCGCTCGTCGCTCGCAGACACCCGGTATGCGTCGCTCCTCGCTCCTCGAACTGAGAAAAATCGGCTCCCAGCGCCGGTCGTGGGAAAGTTAATAACAGCCTCTAGAATCGGAAGCGTGACCTCGCGCTTCAGCTTTGGGCAGCGGATCGCGTTGTGGCTGGTTCCGAAGGCCACGGCGCTGGTGCTGGCGGCCATCGGGATCACGCTGCGCTTTGACGTGATTGCGGAAGAGGGCGCGACGCCGGCGACACCACCGGCGCGGGGCATCTTCTGCTTCTGGCACCGCTGCACGCTGCCGGCGGGGTGGTACTTCAGGAAATACCGGTGCTCGATTCTGATCAGCCAGAGCTTCGACGGCGAGCTGATTGCGCGGACGCTGGCGCTGCTGGGCTATGGCAGCGTGCGCGGGTCGAGTTCGCGCGGCGGCGCGGCGGGACTGATGGCTCTGCGCGAGGTGCTGGCCTCGGGATTGCCAGTGGTGTTTACAGCGGATGGGCCGCGAGGGCCGATTTACGAGACGAAAATCGGACCGGTAAAGCTGGCGCAGATGACCGGCGAGCCAATGGGCAGCTTCTATTTGCTGCCGGAGCGGGCGTGGACGATGCGTTCGTGGGACCAGTTTCTGGTGCCGAAGCCGTTTTCGCGGGTGGTGGTGAGCTGGGCGCGGTTGATCCTGCCGCCTCCGCCGACCGCCGATGCGGAGTTGCTGGAAGAGAAGCGCCAGGAGCTGAACGAAGCGCTGGAGCGGGCGCGGCTGCGGGCCGAGGCGCACTTTGCGGCGAGAGAGCGAACGTAGCTGCCCGATAGAATCGGCAATGTGCTGGTTTCCGATTTCGATTTCGATTTGCCTCCCGGACTGATCGCGCAGGAGCCGCTGGCCGATCGGGGGGGATCGCGCATGCTGGCGCTGGATCGCGCAACGGGCGGGTGGCAGGACCGGATGTTTCGGGACTTCCCGGCCATGTTGCGGGCCGGCGATCTGCTGGTGCTGAACGACAGCCGCGTGATCCCGGCGCGGCTGTTTGCGCATCGTGCGGGGCTGCATACACAGGAAGACCACCAGACGACGGGACGCGTGCAGGTGCTGCTGGCGGAGCAGCTTTCCGAGTGGGAGTGGACGGCGCTGGTGCGGCCGGGGCGCAAGGTGCTGACGGGCGAGGTTCTCGACTTCGGGCAGGCCGAGCTGCGGGCGGAGGTCATCGCGCATGGGGAGTTCGGCGAGCGGACGCTGCGGTTTGAGCCGGTGGCGGATTTCTTCGGCACAGTGGAGCGGCTGGGGCACATGCCGCTGCCTCCGTATATCCATCGCGAGGATCAGGCGGAGGATCGTGAGCGATACCAGACGGTGTACGCGCGGGAGCGGGGGTCGGTAGCGGCGCCGACGGCGGGGCTGCACTTCACGCGGGAGATTCTGGAGGCGGTGCGAGCGCGCGGCGTGGAGATTGCGACGGTGACGCTGCATGTGGGGCTGGGGACGTTCCAGCCAGTACGCGTGGATCGCGTGGAGGATGTGCGGCTGCATGCGGAGCGGTACACGATTTCGCCGGAGACGGCGGCGGCGGTGAATGCAGCACGGCGCGAGGGACGGCGCATCGTCGCGGCGGGAACCACGACGGTGCGGACGCTGGAACACTGCGCGCGGTTGGGCGAGGAGTTTGCGCCTCATTCGGGCGTGACGAACATTTTCATCTCGCCGGGATTTGCGTTTCGCGTGGTGGGCGCGCTGCTGACGAACTTCCATCTGCCGCAGTCGACGCTGCTGATGCTGGTGAGCGCGTTGGGCGGGCGGGACCGGGTGCTGGCCGCGTATCGGCACGCGGTGGAGATGGGCTACCGGTTCTTCTCGTATGGGGATTGCATGTTTGTGAGCCAGTGAGAGCCCCCCTTCACCGCTGGACGCCGGCGAGTGGTTGAGTGACCAGAGATCAGTGTTCAGCGTTCAGCGATCAGCGTTCAGCGTTCAGAAAAAGCCAGAACGCAGAACGCAGGACACAGAACACAGGGCTTGGGACAGCGATCAGTGATCAGAAAAAGCCAGAGCGCAGAACGCAGGACACAGAACACAGTGCCTGGGACAGCGATCAGGGATCAGAAAGAGACAGAACGCAGAACGCAGGACACAGAACACAGGGCTTGGGACAGTGATCAGCGATCAGAAAAAGCCAGAACGCAGAACGCAGGACACAGAACACAGGGCTTGGGACAGCGATCAGGGATCAGAAAGAGCCAGAATGCAGAACGCAGGACACAGAACACAGGGCTTGGGAATGCGACGGGGAACGGAAAAAGGTCGCGGAGGCGGCCTTTTTTGAATTTCACTCTATACGTTCAGACTAACAGATTAGAAACATTAACCTGCCAACTACCTTTCGAGTTAGTGCCTGGGAAGTATCCTGCTTTCAGCGGAAGTTAGGTTGGTTTGGAGACAAGGAGAGTTACATGAACGCGCAGAAACAAATTAAGGAATATATCGCCACTCAACCGGAACCGAAACGCGGCGAAATGCAACAGTTGCATCACATCATTTTGGCATTGATGCCAACATGCAAATTGTGGTTCCTGGATGGAAAAGACGAGAAAGGAAAAACCGTTTCCAACCCAAACATTGGATATGGGTCGCAGACGATTCAATATGCCAATGGAAAGACCAGGGAGTTCTATCAAATCGGTATCAGTGCTAATACAACAGGCATTTCCGTCTACATTATGGGACTTAATGACAAGAAGTACCTGGCCCAGACATTTGGGCGGGAACTCGGCAAGGCAAGTGTCACGGGGTATTGCATTCAATTCAAGAGACTAACAGATATAAACCTCGAGGTACTTAAAGCAGCAATCCAATATGGAATTGAACAGACAAGCATTCAACATTGATTTCAACTTGAGTAACTGAACCGCTATTCCCGGCAGCAGATGTATTTCGGCGCCGCCAGCTCTATCTTTGCGCGCCGAGCTTGCAGCTGAAGCGGACGGCGGCAAGTAAGCTTGCCGGTCCCTTCGCTTCGCTCAGCGCCGCTTCGTCAGGCGCTTGGCTGGTATCGTCCGGCGCGCTCTTCGCCGGGAATGACTCTGGATTGATGCCAAATCGCCGACTCACAGATCGACGGGTTCTGGTCGAACCGGGCCGGCGGTACGGTCGGAGCCGGAGAGTGCCGACCGGGACGAAGCGATACACTCGCTTCTGATGGCCCAGGATAAGAGCAAACCGCCGATTTACCTGCTGGATGCGATGTCGTTCATCTTTCGCGCGTATCACGCGATGCAGCGGTCGCGGCCGATGTCGACGCGGACGGGGGTGCCGACGGCGGCGACGTACGTTTTTGTGAACATGATCAACAAGCTGCGGCGGGACTTTGAGCCGGAGTACGTTGCGGCGGTCTTCGATCCGGCGGGGCCGGTGTTTCGCGACGAGCGGGCGAAAGAGATGGTGGTCCGCAAGTTCTCAGCTGAGACGCAGGCGTTTGAGCGGATCGAGTACGGCGGCTACAAGGCGCAGCGCGAGGCGATGCCGCCGGATCTGGTGCAGCAGATTCCCTATATCCGGCGGGCGCTGGAGGCGTTTCGGATTCCGATTCTGCAGGCGGAAGGGTTTGAAGCGGACGACGTGATCGGGACGCTGGCGTCGAAGGCCGCGGAGGCCGGGCACGAGGTCTTTGTGGTCTCGAACGACAAGGACATGATGCAACTGGTGAACGAGCAGGTGAAGATCCTGAACCCGGTGAAGGACAACCTGGTGCTGGACCGCGCGAAAGTGACGGAGACGCTGGGCGTGCCTCCGGAGCGGGTGATCGACGTGATGGCGCTGCGCGGGGATACCATCGACAACATTCCGGGCGCGCCGGGGATCGGCGATAAGGGGTCGGTGGAGCTGATCCAGCAGTTCGGGAGCGTGGAAGCGGCGCTGGACCGCGCGGAGGAGATCAAGCGGAAAACGTATCGGGAATCGTTACAAAATAACCGCGAGGCGGTGCTGCTGAGCAAGGAGCTGGTGACGATCCACTGCGGGGTTCCGATTGAGTTTGCGCCGGAGGCGATGCGGACGCAGGATCCGGACGTGGCGGCGTGCCGGGCGCTGTTTACGGAGCTGGAGTTTACGTCGCTGCTGCGCGAGCTGGGATCGGCGGATGTGCCGTCGAGTGCGGAGTACGTGACGGAGCCGACGGCGGAGCAGATTGCGGAGTTTGTGGCGCAGGCGCGGAAGGAGGGATTTGCGCTGGCACTGCGGGCGTCGGAGCTGGCGGCGGCAAGCGAGCAGGTGAGCGAGCAGGAGCAGGAGGCGCTGGAAGAGAAAGAGCCGGAACTGAAGACGATGTCGCTGCTGGATCTGGCGGAAGCGGCGTGCGAACGGGCTCCGGCGGAAGGTGGCTGCCGGGTAGGTGTGGCGGCTGCGGCGGACACGGCGCTGGTGCTGCCGCTGGAATCGGTGCGTGAGCTTTTGGAGGATGCGGCGGTAGCGAAGCGCGTGCACGATCTGAAGGGTGTGCTGCGCGTCCTGGAAACGCATGGCGTGACGCTGCGCGGGGTTGCGGACGATGTGATGCTGTACTCGTACCTCGTGAATCCGACGCACGCGACGCATCGGCTGGCGGATGTGGCGGCGCGGTTCAGCGATCGGCCTTTGGAGGAGCAGGGCGAGGCGCAGGCGGCGGAGGCGGCGCATGCTGTGCTGGGGCTGGCGCCGGCGATGCGCAAGGATGTGGAGGAGCTGGGCGAGCAGCGCGTTTACGAGCAGATCGATCTGCCGCTGGTTCCGGTGCTGCTGGGGATGGAGAAGGCGGGAATTCGCGTGGATGCGCGGGTGCTGGAGCGGATGGCCGAGCGCCTGGCCGGCGACATGCAGCGGCTGAGCGAGGAAATTTATTCGTTGTCGGGGCAGCGGTTCAACATCAACTCGGCGAAACAACTGGGCGATGTGCTGTTCAACAAGATGGGGCTGCCGCGGCCGCTGAAGTACGGCAAGGGGAAGGTGATTTCGACGGCGCAGGATGTGCTGGAGGAGCTGGCGGAGCATCATGCTGTGCCGCGGCTGGTGCTGGAGTACCGGCAACTGGCGAAGCTGAAGTCGAACTACGCCGATTCCCTGCCCCTGCTGTGCGACAGCGAGGGGCGCGTGCATACGACGTTCAATCAGGTGGGCACGGCGACGGGGCGGCTGTCCTCGACGAATCCGAATCTGCAAAATATTCCGATTCGGACGGAGCTGGGGCGGGAGATTCGCGCGGCCTTCGTTGCGCCGCCGGGCTGCGTGCTGCTGTCGGCAGACTATTCGCAGATCGAGCTGCGATTGCTGGCGCACTTCTCCGCCGATCCGCTGCTGACGCGGGCGTATCAGACGGGCGAGGACATCCACACGCTGACGGCGGCGGAGGTGTTCGGCGTGCCGGCGGAGACGATGGATCCGTCGACGCGCAATCGGGCGAAGGCGGTGAATTTCGGGATCGTGTATGGGATTTCGCCGTTCGGGCTGGCGGCGCAGCTGGGCATCGAACAGAACGAGGCGCGGCTGTACATCGACAAATATTTTGCGCGGTATCAGGGCGTGCGGGAGTACATCGACCGGATGCTGGAGGAGACGCGGCGGGAGCAGAAGGTGCGGACGCTGTTTGGGCGGATCCGGCCGATTCCGGATATCCAGAGCCGGAATGCGAATCAGCGGGGCTTTGCGGAGCGGACGGCGATCAATACGCCGCTGCAGGGAACGGCGGCGGACCTGATCAAGCTGGCGATGATTCGCATCGATCAGCGGCTGGCCGAGGAGAAGCTGAAGACGCGGATGACGCTGCAGGTTCACGACGAGCTGGTGTTCGACGTGCCGGAGGCCGAAGTGGAGCGCGTGCGGGCGATGGTGCAGCATGAGATGGAGCACGTGATCGAACTGAGTGTGCCGCTGGTGGCGGATGTTGGAGTGGGCGCGAACTGGCGGGATCTGGACTGACTCAAGCTCCGAGCTCGCCTCGGATGGCCTCTGCAATCCGGTTGGCGTGGCGGCGCATGGCTTCTTCGGATTCGGCCTCGATCATGACGCGGGCCAGCGCCTCGGTTCCCGAGTAACGGA
Source organism: Acidobacteriaceae bacterium (assembly GCA_049671725.1). GTDB lineage: Bacteria > Acidobacteriota > Terriglobia > Terriglobales > Acidobacteriaceae > Palsa-343. The sequence goes on along the minus strand of JBATVK010000100.1, from coordinate 1,522 downwards.
CGACGACGCGGCCGCTGGCGGCCAGCTCCTGCTCCGCCTGGCGAATTGTATCAGCGACTGTGGCAATTTGATCGAGCGGCTTCTTCTCGCGCACGCGGACGTTCACGATGACCTGCGGAAACACCTTCAGATCGGCGACCAGCTCGTGCAACTGGCGACCGGAGCGGCGGATGACGTCGAGCACGACGAGGGCGGTCAGCAGTCCGTCTCCGGTGGTGGCGAGATGCGGGAAAAGGATGTGCCCGGACTGCTCGCCTCCCAGCGAAGCCTGCTCCTGCTGCATCCGCTCGAGTACGTACTTATCGCCGACGGGCGCGCGCAGCATGCGGATGCCATCGCGGCGCAGCGCCGCTTCCAAGCCCATGTTGGACATGGTGGTGGCCACCACCGTGTCGTTGCGCAGCAGACCGCGCTGCCTGAGGTCGCGCGCCGCCAGCAGCATAATGGCGTCGCCATTCACGACCTTGCCGTTGGCGTCGGCGAAGAGCGCGCGGTCGGCGTCGCCATCGAAGGTGACACCCAGATCCGCGCCCAGCGATTTCGTTTCCGCAGCGACGACTTCGGGGTGGAGCGCGCCGCAGTTCGCGTTGATATTGCGGCCGTCGGGCGAGGCGTGGGTGAGGTGGATGGTCCCGCCGAGATGGGCGAAGAGCTCCGGAGCGATGGCCGAGGCGGCTCCGTTGGCGCAGTCGAGGACGACGCGGAGGCCGTTGAGGCTGAGGCCGGGGACGGCAGAGCGGAGGAACTGCTCGTAGCCGTGACGGTACTTTGTGTCGACCACGGGCGCCGATCCGATGGAGGGGAGATCGAGATTCGCGAGGCGGCGAAAGATCTCGTCCTCGATGCGAAGCTCGGTTTCGTCGGGCAATTTGTAACCGTCGCTGCCGAAAACCTTGATGCCGTTGTCCTGCCAGGGATTGTGGGAGGCGGAGATGACGACGCCCGCGGAAAATCCATGCTGACGCGCGAGCCACGCGATGCCCGGGGTGGTGATTACTCCGGCGCTCTCCACGCGCGCGCCTGCGGCGGCCAGCCCGGCAGCGATGGTTGCGGCAATCCATTCGCTCGATTCGCGCGTGTCCATGCCGAGGAGAACGCGCGGATGCTGGTGCTGCCCCTGAATCTGGTGCGCCAGGGCCAGCCCGGTTGCGCAGATCGTTTTCACGTCCAGCGGAGCTTCGCCGGCCACGGCACGGATACCATCGGTCCCAAACAGCTTTCTCATGATCCCTGACTGTCTTTCTCGATCTGGCTGACACGGCTGCGAATGCGTCCTCGCGCCAGCCGCGTCGTCAGCAGTTGTCCTTCACTCACTTCACCGGCGCTTCTGATCAGGGCGCCGGATTCTTCATACACCAGCGCATAACCGCGGCTGAGAACGGCCAGGGGAGATAGTGCCTCGAGCTCGCGCGCGAATGCCCGTTGCCGCGCGTGGCCACCGCGGATGCGCTCACGCTGAGCCCGAAGCAGGCGCGCGTCGAGAGCGGTTATGCGGTCGGCGGCAGCGCGCGCGCGCCACGTC
>JBATVK010000099.1:0-48752 GCA_049671725.1 Acidobacteriaceae bacterium | reverse complement strand
GTCTAGAGGCTGTTATTAACTTTCGCGCGGCCGGCGTTGCGAGGGAAAATCGGGCCAGACGAAGCCGGGGTCCCCATCGACCGCACCTGGTCGATGGGGTGGGAAGCCGAGCCCGAAGGCTGTGGCGGGTCCACCGTCGAGGGCGAGGATGAAGTCTGGCCCGATTTGCCCCGCAACCCGCAGGGCTGGGGCCCATTTTCCTCATTTCGTCGTCGCTCGTCGCTCGCAGACACCCGGTATGCGTCTCTCCTCGCTCCTCGAACTGAGGAAAATCGGCTCCCAGCGCCGGTCGTGGGAAAGTTAATAACAGCCTCTAGCTGCGCGCATGAATCGTCTTCACCGCGGCCCAGCCGAAGGCGCCCGGTATCAGCGCCCGCCGCTCTCCTTCCGCCTCACACAATTCTCTTACCGCGATCTATGAGGGCAAACTGCAATATCGCGAGGCGATTCTGTCCCATATAATCGGCGTCGTTCTCGGTATTCCAGGGAGATCAGCGCTGGAAGGAGCATCTGATGCGATTAACTGCCATCGTCACGCTTGCCGTCGGATTTCTCATCAACATCCCCGCCCTTAGAGCGCAGATCAGGCAATCGAGCGTGGACCAGATTTTCGCCGCCTACAACAAGGCAGGTTCTCCGGGCTGCGCACTTGGCGTGATACAGGACGGGAATTTCATCTATCGCAGGGGTTATGGCGAGGCCAGCCTCGAACTCGGCGTTCCGCTGTCGCCCGAGTCGGTTTTCTACATGGGCTCTGTGTCGAAACAATTCACGGCTGCCAGCGTCGTATTGCTGTCGGAAAGAGGATTGCTTTCGCTGGACGACGACGTTCGCAAGTACATTCCTGAACTTCCCGATTATGGACACACGATCACGCTGCGGGAAATGCTGCACCATACCAGCGGACTGCGGGACTTTCTGACGCTGACAGATATTTCCGGCCGGCACTATTCCGATATCCATTCCGAAGCTGAAACGCTGAACCTGATCGAGCGCCAGAAAGGCCTCAACAAAATTCCCGGGGATGAATACATCTACAGCAACACAAACTATTTTCTGCTTGGCGAAGTGGTGAAGCGGGTCAGTAAACAATCGCTGGCCGAGTTTGCGGCCGAAAACATTTTCCAGCCATTGGGTATGACACACACTCGCTTTTACGACGACCGCACCGTAGTTGTTCCCGGCCGCGTTGCCGCTTACGCACCCGGAATCAGCGGCAACTTCCTTGTGGACTGGTCGACGAGTTATGACGCCGTGGGGGCCGGCGGCCTGATGAGCAGTGTGAACGATCTGCTTCTGTGGGACAGAAACTTCTATAACAACAAGCTTGGGAAAGGACCACTTATCCAGGAAATGGAAACGCGCGGAGTATTGAACGACGGCAGGAAGATCAGCTACGCGCTTGGCCTGGAAATGGGCACATATCGCGGTTTGCCGACTGTGGAGCACGACGGCGCACTATTCGGATACCGCACTGTAATTTTGCGCTTCCCGGAGCAGCGCTTCACCGTGCTCACTCTTTGCAATCTCTCAAGCGCAAACACGAGTGGCCTCGCGCATCAGGTCGCCGACGTGTATCTGGCAAACGATCTGGAACCGCAGCCGAATGCATCGCAACCGTCCAACGCTCCTGATTATCCCGACCCAGGCCGGTTCGCGGGGAGATATCTGGATACACACAAACAAATTCTGGCGTCGTTCACCGCCGCAGACGGAGATCTGATTTACGGCGATACGAAACTCCGCCGCGTGGGATTGAATCAATTCAGGGATGCCGGCGCCGGCACGATCACGTTCGATGATTCCCACGGCGGCATGAAGGCAACAATCGAGACAGACAACGGGACAGCCTTTACGGGCAGCAGGATTGAGGAGCCGCGCCTTAGCGCCGCCGCGCTGGCGGAATTTGCCGGAGAGTACGAAAGCGAGGAACTCGCAGCGACCTACAATTTGTCGATCGACAACGGAACGTTGACCCTTCGGTGCAACTGGAATCCGCCACTGAAACTAACTCCTGTCGCACGGGATGAGTTCGACAGCGGCGCCTATGGGATCCTTGTGTTCCACAGGGATGCCGATCGTCGAATTTCCGGATTGAGCGTCTTCACGCTGAACGCTCGCAATGTCGTCTTCAAGAGGATCAATTGAGGCGGAGCGCCGCTTCCTGAATGTCTTCGCCGGGCTTCGAGTGAACGGAACCGCCGGTTCCGCGGGAGCCTTGAGGTGGGACTATTGCCGCAAATACCTCGGCCTCTCAGGCACACGACGGTCCTGCTCGACTGGAATTCCACCATGGAACCACATCGGTGGAACCATTTTTCTTCAAGCGATGTCACAGCGTTCAATAGACGCGTTGACAACAGTTACCATGTGTGCAATAGTATGGGCTCCCTGGAAAATGGCCTTCCGCCAAGGCTGAAATATCGAACGAGCGTTCAACACCAAAAATTTACTCGGAGGTGTTTTGTTATGGGGCGCTTCCTTTGCCTGGTAGCTGGTGTGTCTTTTCTTTTCGCCGCGGCTTCTGGCCTTGCCCAGAGCGCAGGTACCGGTGCGATCGCCGGCGTGGTGACGGACCAGAGCGGCGCAGTTATTCCGGATGCGACGATCCAGGTTACGAATCTCGGAACCGGCGCGACGCATGTCATCAACAGCACATCGGACGGACGCTTTACGGCGGCGCTGCTGCAGCCCGGCACCTACAATCTCAAAGTATCGAAAGCCGGCTTCAAGGACGCCGCATATAACAATGAGGTCGTCGCCGTATCGGAGACGGAAACACTGAACGTAACTCTTGCGGTGGGCAACGCCAGCCAGACAGTCGAAGTTAACGCGGCCAGCCTGCAATTGAAGACACAGTCAAGCAGTTTGTCGTCTGTCACCAGCGGCAAGATGGTCCAGAGCCTCCCCCTTGTGACTCGAAATTTCGTTCAGATCATTGCGCTTTCTCCTGGAGTTAGTACCGATGTTACGGATGCCGGCGCACTTGGCCGCGGCAATACCCAATTGTCGCTCTCGGCCGCCGGAAGTTCGGTGACAGACAACAACTTCGAAATGAATGGCATTCAGATCAACGATCTTCAGGGGAGCGGCACCTTCAGCGGCGGCAATCCCATACCTAATCCGGACGCGATCCAGGAATTCAATGTGCAGACCGTCCCCTACGATGCTTCCTACGGGCACAACGCGGGCGCAAACGTGAACGTTGTTACCAGGGGCGGCACAAATCAGTTTCACGGAGACGCTTTCGAGTTCTTCCGCAACACCGCTCTGAATGCGAATGACTTCTTCATCAACCAGGTGCACGGCCCCCGCCCGGTGCTGCAGCAGAACCAATTTGGCCTGACCCTGGGCGGCCCGATTGTCAAGGACAAGGTCACCTTCTTTGTTGCCTATCAGGGAACGCGACAAGCGAATGGTTATTCGAGCACCTGCTTGAGCAGCTTCAAGGAACCTGCACTTACGTCCACCAATCGCACCGCGGCGGGCATCGGAGCTCTATTCGCCGGGCAATCCGGATACGAGGGCACCGGCGGCGGCGCGAATGTCATCAAAGCGGACGGCTCGAACATCAGCCCGCAGGCTCTCGCCATTTTGAATTTCAAACTGCCGAACGGCCAGTTCATGATACCGAATGCGCAAACCATCGACGCCGGGGCGACCAATCCTTCCGTTGCGGGCACTGTATCGCTCAGCGTGCCATGCTCCTTTAACGAAGATCAGTACATGGGCAATGCCGATTGGAATCAGTCCGCCAAAAGCACCTGGCAGGAAAGATTCTTCTTCGTAAACAGCCACGTGCTGCTGAACTTCAATGCGCCAGGCCTGGGCGGGAGTACGGTTCCAGGGTTCGGCACGACGAATCCAAATCATTTTCGCGATTTCACCCTCAGCAATTCCTACATCTTCACTCCGAGGTTCATTAACCAGGCGATTATCGGCTATAACCGCATCGAGGCGGCAACCCAGCAGGCCACGCCCTTCACGTGGTCCGACGTGGGCGTGAACGCTCCTGAAGGCCCGTTCGTCCACGACAATTCTCTGCCCGTGATGGCGGTCTCCGGCTCATTCCAGGCGGGCGGCAATGGGCAGACGAATATCAACGTCCAGAACCAATATTCCATCGTCGACAATCTCTCCCTGAACCAGGGGAGACACTCGCTCCGTTTTGGCGGCGGTATCAACTTAGACCAGATCGCTTACGACGACTATAAGTTTTACGGCGGAATCTTATTCCTCGGTATCCCTGACTTTCTGCTTGGGAATCACGGCGGCTCCGCTGCCACGGGCGGCAACGGCACGCCGTTCAGCAACATCTACCTCAATCTGGATGTGCCCGGTATCATCGACCGCAATTTCGATATCTGGAATTACTTTGGATACGTACAGGACAACCTTCAGCTTACAGAGCGTTTTGTATTGAACGCGGGTTTCCGTTACGAGCGGCTGGGCGGAATGGAGGAGGTGAACGGCCGAAACGCCAACACCAACTTCGCGGCATTGAATCCTAATCCTCCTGCCGCGGGCACCTTGCAGGGTCTGGAGGTGGCCGGCAACTACCCCTACACCGCTCCGCCGGGAATCACGGTCCTTCCCGGCAAACTCGCTTACAGCGGCGATGGGCAAAATACCATCAATCCGCGCCTTGGCTTCTCATGGCAACTGCCGGGCACCGATCGAGTGGTCCTGCGGGGCGGTTACGGCATCTTTCACCAGACCATCAGCGGCCAGCCGACAGTACAGTTGATTTTCGAACAGCCCTGGGCGGTGCTGCGGCTGCAGGCTCAGTCGCCTGCGCTGGACTTTGCGAATCCCTTCCAGCCGGCTCCGGCATCGTTCCCGGTGTTCCTGCCCTACTCTCCAACGACGACCAACAGCACGACCGCGTTTGCCCAAAACATACGTCCGCCGATGGTCCAGCATTTTAGTTTGAACACGCAGGTACAGTTGGCGAGGGACATGATTTTCGAGCTGGGTTACATTGGCAGCCGCGGTGAACATCTGATCGTTTCCAACAATCCAAACCAGGCGTCCTACGCAAGCCCGTCAAATCCTATTCGCGGCGCGACGACCAACACTGTCGCGAATATCGGACAGCGCGTCCATGTGCAGGGCTATGGCCCCGCGGACTACACGCAAATCGGATCCAGCGCTCAAAGCTGGTACAACGCGCTGGAAACGAGCCTTACGAAGCGATTCGACAATGGATTGCAGTTTCTTGCTTCCTACACCTGGGCCAGAGCCCTGCAAACCGGGCAGGATGTGGTCGGCGATACCACCGCGGGATCACTGCTGGGCAATCAATATGACCTCGCTCGCAACTACGGCCCGTCCACATTCATCCGGCCGAACCGATTCGTCTTTAGCGGAGCCTATGCGCTCCCCGGCTTCAGGAGACGCAACGCGCTCGTCAAGCACACGCTCGGCAATTGGACGCTCGCCGGCGTGGTCACCCTGCAGGATGGGGATCCGCTGACCGTCACCGGGAGCAATGGGAACAACGTGCTGGGCATCGCCGGGGATTTCGCTGAACTCAGTGGGACGTGCCGTCCGGGCCAATATGTCAATCATGGCTCCGTCGAGAGCAACATCAATCACTACATCGATACAAGCTGCTTCACGGGCAACTACCCCGTGGTCGGCGCCGACGGCGTGGCCACAGGATTCGGCAACTCGGGGGCCGGCATTCTGCAGGGGCCTGGCCAGCGCAATGTCGACGCTGCCCTCTACAAGGACTTCGGGTTGAAGTGGCCCAGAGGAGAAGCGGATGTTCAGTTCCGCGCGGAAGCGTTCAATCTTTTTAACACTCCGCAGTTTTCGAACCCGGATGCCAGTCAATCCGACGGCACCTTCGGAGAGATACAAAGCACCAGCGTGGCGCCTCGTATCCTTCAGTTTGCGTTGAAGCTTAATTTTTAGCTGCCGGCTCGATAGCGCGATTTGACCTTGAATTCGCGGCTCCGTGTCCCGGATGACCAGTAACATTGTCATCACCAGACGAAGAGTGTTATGCCAGTAATTCAGAGATCCTGAATTGCAGGTGCAGCATTGTGGATGTCAAGCGGGAACCCAGACCGCTGAATCGCAGGCTTTACCTGTCAGGAAAAAGCAAATCCGCCAATAAGCAAAAGGCAATACTGTATCTGGCGCGCCTCAGACTGGCTCGCCGAGGGATTGGAGTCTGGCCCGGAGGCGGTCCAGTTTGTAGTCCAGGGTAGTGGCTTCGCTGGCGGAGAGGCTCACTTCTTTCCGTTTCGCCAGGACGGCTTCGTAGGCGCTGCGCGCGCTGCAAACCAGCGGAGCCTCGTCCTTGTCACCGTGCTCCACGGTGGAGGCGATTGACTGGAGAGCCAGGTCCGCGTCCACGAAAAGCAGTTCGACGGCGATCTGATGCCAGTCCCGAATGATGTTTTTGTCATCCACTCCGGCAACCCTCGACAGAGATCATTACACAACGGGGCCGCACCCGAAAGGGACTCCGGTAATGGCCCTGCGGTTATCATGTGCGCTCCGACCGGGACGCAAATCCGGTTTTCTTTGTCCCGCCCGCCGGAATGTGCCGGGGTCCGCGGACGGCGGTTGACCTGGGAGACTCATACTTCTCAAAACAATTCAATAGCACTATAGTGCCATCTCGCGCTAGGCTCTGAACCAGCGCATATTTGTCGCCTCAAAGGAGCCGATGGCCCTGGCGCAGTGCGCCCCAAAAGGAGAATCCGATGAAAACCACCCTTCGCACTCTTGTCCTCGCTGGCGTTGTTGCCCTCATGACTGCAGCAGCCGCAATGCCGGCACACGCAACCACCGGGGGCAGCAGCCCGCGCCCCGCACCAGGCTCAGGGAGCGGGACGGGCACGAATTAAAAACAGCGCGGCGGGCCATCGAATCGTAAGATGGAACTGCCATGCAGGTTTCATTCTTTGCACGGTTATTGTGGGCAGCGGGGTTCGCTGAACTCCTTGTTCTCGTCTTCGTGCTGATGGTCCGCCGGCGCTGGCAGGCTTTTCCGTTCTTCACAACCTACATCATCTTCCAGACGGTGGAGATCGTCGCCCTCTACGGAATCTACCGTTGGAGCCGTCCTCGTGTGTATTTCTGGGCTTATTGGGCAGGAGACGTTCTTGACCTGCTGCTGCAGCTCTGCGTTGTATTCGAGTTGGCCCGAATCGTTCTGAAGCCCACCGGGACCTGGGTTCGGGATGCGCGCGTGACATTTATGCTGCTGGCCGCCGGGGGCGCCGTAATCGCGGCGGTTGTGTCATTCGGGATAAATCCAACTCTGCCAACCACTTTGGACAACTGGATCGAAAAGGGCGATCTTTTCTCCGCCATGCTGAATGCCCAGCTGTTTTTCGCGATGGGTCTGGCTTCGACGAGGCTGGGTCTTGCATGGCGTCACCATGTGATGGGGATCGCAAGCGGCTGGATGCTGTGGGCTTCGGTTGGTCTGTTAGTGGAAGCGGCCTACAGCTATCTGGGGCCGAACTGGCACGGCGTGATCCTGGACAATATCCGGATTCTTGCGTTTCAGGCAGCCACTATTTATTGGATAATTAACCTTTGGCTTCCGGAACCAAAAGAGCGTACACTTTCTCCTCAAATGCAGACCTACCTCCTGGGATTGCAGCAAAACCTGGCAGCTGCGGTACAGGGCATCAGCAGCCTCGAAAAACGTTGAGTTGACTTGAGCTGACCATGGAACTTCTTCTTTTCCTCGCCTTCAGTTTTGTACTCATCATCGGGTTTATCTGCTTTCACTGGCGCAGTCGAAAGCTGGTCATCGCCGAATGGCAGACGATCGTCGCGCAGCTGCAGCCGATCTCATTCAAGGGCCTGGAACGCGTGGCTCTCGATCATCTGCAGCCCAGCGGAAATCAGCTGCAGATCGAAACCGATGAATTGTGGGAACTGATCGGCGGCTGGGATGGTTTGAACCGGATGTGGCACAACGCAAATCTGCTGATTCAGCTTGCGGCGTACATCCAGGTCTGGAACCGCACCGAGGCGATTGTCGTTGGCGAACGTATTCGCCAGGATTCCCTGCTGATGAAGAGAGCGATCCTGCGAATTCAGCTGCACCGGGTCTGGCCTTACCGATTCCGCGTTCCTTTCTACATGCACCAGGCCGCTTCAGAGTATTACCTGATGACCCGCCGATTGCTGGCGCTCTACGAAACGAATCAGTACATTCTCTATCCACGACTGGCGGAAGTGCTGTAGAGAGCCGGAGAGAGCCGGCCCGTACGCCCGATCCACACTCTGTGTGACATGACGAACTAATCGTGGCGGAGGGCCACGGCCGGCTCGATGGCGATAGCCTGCCAGGCGGGCTCCAGGCAGGCCAGTGCAGCCACGACCAGCAACAAAGAACAGGTGAGGGCGACGATCGGGAGGCCGGGAGGGCTGATGGCCATCCAGTGTGCGATGAGGCCGCTGAAGGCGAAGCTGATGGCCAGCCCGACGATCATGCCGATACCGACGCTGAGGCCGACGGAGGCGAAAACAGCGGCCAGAATGTGGCGACGCTGTGCGCCCAGCGCCATGCGTATGCCGAATTCGCCGATGCGCTGCGCCACGCTGAAGGAGACCACGCTGTACAGACCCACAGCGGCCAGGAGAAGAGCCAGCCCGGAGAATGTCCCGGCGAGGATCGAAACCATACGCCCACGATCCCACTCCGGCTCGCGCTCGATGTGGGTCTGGAGCGATTCCACCGGAGAAGAAACCTGCTGGCTGGAATTAAGAGACGCGATTTGCCGGCGAATCGCAGGCTCCATCACCGAAACCGGGGCCGAGGACCGCACGAGGACCTGAATCCAGTCCGCAATGAAGAGAGAAAACGGAGTGTAGACGGCGGGTTTCACCGGTTGATCGAGACCGCCATTGCGAACGTCGCCCACGACGCCAATGATCTGGAGCCAACTGTCGCTGCCCTCGGCGGCCACATAGCGCGGCAGACGGCTGCGCAGCCAGGGAACGCGTATGAAGTGATCCAGCACATCGCCGCCTGGAAAATAGCGGCGTGCGAAGGTCCGATTCACCAGCACCAGCCTGGCTCCATGCATCGCTTCCCCCGCAGTCCAGAGGCGGCCCTGCAACAGCGGGATGCGGAGCATGGTGAAATATTCAGGATCAACAAAATCGACATTCGCGTACTGAGTCTCCGTGAAAGTGCGGCCGGAGATCTGCATCGGAAAGTCCCAGACACTGGAGGGTGGAGCAATCAGGGCCAGACTCGCGGCCGCCACACCGGGAAGCTCCGCTACCTTTTCGCGAAGCTGTTCGATGTAGGCTGCGCGCCCGGCCCACTCCGAATATGCGTGAATATGGATCGGGATGGGGTAGTCGGTGATGTTCCGGGGATCGAATCCGAGGTGAGTGTGCACGAGCTGCTCAAAGCTGCGGACGGCTGCTCCACCCGCGGTGAGGAGCAACAGGGCGAGCGCGATCTGGCCGCCGATCAGCAGGGCGTCTACGCGGCGGCCACGCTCAGTTTTGGTCTGCCGGCGAGCGGTCGCCCGCAGCGTCTGTGCGATCTGCGGGCGAGACATCTGCAGCGCGGGAAAGAGACCAAAACAGACGCCGGTCAACAGCGCGAGAGTCGTGCTGAAAAACAGTACGGGCAGGTGAACCGGGATCGTGATTCCGCGAGTGAACAACTGGAACGGCATCCACCGGGCGATGAGAGCGACGCCGCGCCAGGCGAGCACGGTTCCGACAGCACACCCGGCGATCGACAACAGCAACGATTCGGTCAGCAACTGGCGGAAGATGCGCGGCCGGCCAGCGCCCAGGGCAGCACGCACGGCGAATTCATGTTGCCGCCCGGTCCCGCGCGCCAGCAGCAGAATGGAGACATTCCCGCAGGCGATGCCGAGCAGCAACCCCGTGGCCCCGAAGAGCGCGTAAAGAATCGTGCCCAGAGGACGGGAATAAACCTCGCCGATGCGGCGCACATCGAGGGTGTATTGCTTTGGCCACTCCTGGGGCCGATCGCGTGCGAATTGCTCAAAGAGAGCGCGTACCCGCGCACTCGCCGCGGCCCGGGTAATCCCCGGCCTGAGTCGCATGACAATCGGATAACTTCCCGAGCCGGAACTTGTATCCAGTGGAATGTAAACGTCCGGGTCCATCCAGGTGAAGCTTTGGGGCATGACGCCGAGAATCCTATACGGCTTGTGGTCCAGAGAGAGGGTCTGGCCGATCACCGAGCGACTCCCCTGAAAGCGCCTTTGCCAGTACTGATACGTGAGCACCACAACGGACTCCGGGGTCCGATTGGCAGGAGCGTCGGATGGGAGGAATGTACGGCCGAGCAGCGCTGGAACTCCGAAGAAGCGGAACGCGTTGCCGGTCATGGCGACAACATCAACGTCATCGGGAAACTCGCCTCCGGTGTCGTTGAGATAGCTTTCATTCAGGGCAACGACGTCCGCGAAGATCGAAGCCTGGCGAAGCTGGAGGATCTGGGCAGGCTGCAGCGCGGCAACATCTTCGCGTCCGGAAGGATCGGTGATATAGGCCTGGACAATATCGGCCGCGTTCTTATAAGGCCAGGGATGCAGCAGTACGGCATAGATCACGCTGAAGACGGAAACGGCGGCCCCAATCCCCAGGGCAAGCGAAAGAATTGAGATGAGTGCAAAGCCGGGATTGCGGACAAGCTGACGGATCGCGAATCGGAGATCCTGGAGGAAGACGCACACTGGGAGCCCTTTGGCAGAAGCTTCGGAAGCTTACATAATACTGGAGCAGGAAGAACGCTCCGGAGCTGGCTCAGCATCGCGGCCTGGGCCGTTACCAAAAACCAACTACATTCAGGCCACTGGCGTTCCTCCCACGCTATACTTATGCCGACGGGAGGGGTTTGTTGTCATCGAGCCCACACATTCATGCTTGTCTTGGTTCGGTCGCGGGTGCGGCTCTCGTCTTCCTCCCTCTTCACGAGCCGGGACTGCTGGCTGCCTCCTTCCTCCAACTCACCGTCTGCTGCGGTTTGCTCGGTCTCCTGCTTCTCTTCCTGACCTACCAGAAGGAGATTCGGGAACTTGCTCAGGCGATCTTCCGAAAGAGATTGTGCTCTATTCGGCGCGACACTCGTTTGCTGCGGACATGCTCGACAGGACCGGGAATCTCATCCTGGTGCAGCTACTGTCGGGACATGAGAGCGTGACCACCACCCGGAAATACCTGCACCCGGGGATAAAGGGTGTGGCAGAGATGGTGAACGAGCGCAACGCGGAACGGCACAGTTCACGGCCCAGTCAGGGAAGCGTTCAGTGGTAAGTTCTTGATTTTATGGCGCGCCCTGAGAGATTCGAACTCCCGACCTACTGATTCGTAGTCAGTCGCTCTATCCAACTGAGCTAAGGGCGCGCTCGGGAAGGATTTGGTGCAGATTCGAGAATATCAGTTCCACCATGACCGGGCAACGGCGCCAAGCCTGTCCCGGTCAGCACCAGTCAACACGGCGGCGGGCGAGGCCGCGGCGTTTGCGCGCCGGCGGCGCGATGGCCGACTCATCGCCTGGAGCTTCCAGCTCCTCTTCGGTGAGGATGAAGCGGCGGATGTAGCGCAGCGGCTCATCCCAGAGCGTCATCTGCTGCAGGTGATACTGCCAGATGGTGTTTGAGGTGGAGCGGGAACTGCGGCGCGTGAAGGACTGGCGCTTCACGGTGATCAGTTTGCCCTTACCGTCGACGCGCGTGTATTCCTGGGCGGGGAGGATAAAGCTGATCTGCGTTCCCTTCTTCCAGAAATGTTTGGCGAAATCGTGGGAGAACAGCAGGGTATAGTAGCGGCGGCCGCTCTCAAGGGTGACGATGGCGTCGTCCAGGTTCGTCCATTCGGGGTCGATGCAGGTCTGGAACCAGCGGCGGAACTCAAAGCCGTGGGCGCGGGCGCGAAGAACGAGCATGCGAAGAAGTTCGCGGCGAGTCATCCGTCTTCACGGTAGACGCAGAGGCACCGGGATGCAAGCAGATGCGTGCGATTCCGGGGCAAGAGAGATCAGGAACGGCAACAATCTCAGAACAAGCCCAGCCAGCGGTGACCCGCGCTGCAGCTGGGCACACGAAATGCGCCGATGCGTGTGGAGTAATTCTTTGCGCCCGCCTTCAGATAATCGCCCACATACCAGAAGGTGCAGTCGTCCGAGGGGTCCGGCGCAACGGTGGTGTAGTCTTCCCAGCGCAGCGTGTTTGTCTGTGCGGCTTGTCCGTCAGCGAGGACCGTTTCGCGAAAGGTCATCTGGCCCTTTGGATCGTCGGCGAGCCGCGCCGTAAAACGCTGGCCCACGAATGTGGATGGTCCGCCGAAGGAGTATCCCATTCCCAGGTCGCCCTTGCGGTCCATGGCGATGCTGCCCAGCCAGCGATCATTTCCATCCGGAGCGTAGGTACCCTGCTGATCGAGGCGCGGGATTCCCTGGCGGTCCAGGCGGAACTCGTACCAGCGCACGCCGCCACCGCCGGCCTTCGTGTCGATGGAATGCACGGCCACGATTGCCTGGTAACTCCCGAAGTTGCGATAGACGAGCCGCTGCATCAGCTTGTCGCCCTGAGAATCCAGGCGCACATCGGTGCCTGGCTGCGGGACGCAACGGCTGAGCTGCCCGTTGCAGAGATAGTGGTAGGGAGCCACGCGAATCTTCTCCGGGCCGGTGAGCCGGGTCATTGCGGGATCGTTCCAGTCGACGGCGAAGCGATAGACGTAGATGCCGTCGTCCTCAAAGATGCCGTGCAGCTGCGTGCCTCCAGTGGCCATCACCAGCTCCGGCATTCCGGATGGAGGCAAACGCCGGCCGTCGATGTCCGCGGCGTTGAGGAAGTTCACGCCGTCGATGATTTCGCACTGTTCGCTGGCCGGCAATCCCTGCAGCATTTTGTCGCGGTCCGCGGCGCAGATATGTTTTTGGATCACGGTGTCGCCGGTGCTGGTGGGCAGATAGTATCCGTTGGACCAGATGGCGGGGCGCGGATAGTCGGGGAAAAGCGGGCGATCGAACTGGTAACGGTAGTAGGATCCCAGGGGATCGGGCCCGGTGCTGACTGCGTAACACATCGCATAGGGAGCATTGGGCTGATCGGGCGGCTTGCGGAAGATGGGCAGCACGAACAGCCAGCGCCGCGCGAGCTGATCGTAGCGGACTACAGCATCGCCGCTGATCAGCTTTTCACAAGGGCCGCCGAATCCGGCGAAGAGCGTATTGGTGATGACGGGGCCGAAGAGGACCTTCCCAGTTTCCGAATAGCGCTTGCTCTTTTTCGTAAAGATGGCCAGGCGGGAGTTCACAATCTGCACGATCTCGCTGGGCCCGGCGGCCAGGCTGTCGTCGGAGGGATTGCGCGCCTCCATGCTGCCCTGAGGCCCCGAGAATCCATCACCCAGGCCGTCGAAGCTGGCGAGCAGCGGCAAGGGCGGACGCGTTCCCTCGGTCGTCTGCTCCACGGCTGCGCCTTCCGCGCCGATCTCAGCGGGCGGCGGAAGCGCGGGCTCTTCCGCCGTGTGGGTTGGTGGATGCCGGTGCTCGGGGCGCGGCGGCGCCTGATACATCGAATAGAGCGAGCGCAGCGGCGCGGAGCGATCGACCTTGACGGCGGGATTGACGATGACCTTGCCCGGCACCCATGCGGAAGCGTTGTCCGCGGGTGGCGCCGCAGCCCACGCCGGCGGCAGAAGGGCGGCCAGAAGAAGTCCGCTGCATGCGGCAGCGGGATTCATTCCAGCGAAGATCTTCCATTTCGGGGAACCTCTGCGCAGCATGGTTGTTCTTCCTTTCCGGCACGCCGGCCAAACCGGCTCTGCACTCCGGCACAGGGCTTGCCCCGGCCGGCTGGGGACCGAAAATTCTTTCAGCTCTTAGCCCGATACAGCCTCGCGCGTGGTGTTGCCGTCGATCATGCGCAGAATGCCCACTGGGTTGGCGTCGCGCAGCTCGTCGGGTAACGACGCGTCGGGGAATCCCTGGTAGCAGACCGGGCGCGCAAAGCGGAGAATGGCGCGGCTGCCGACTGCGGTGAAGCGGCTGTCGGAAGCCGCAGGATACGGTCCTCCATGGACGATCGCGTCGGAGACTTCGAGGCCGGTTGGAAATCCGTTGAAGATGAGCCGGCCAGCCTTGCGCTCGAGAATTGCAATGAGGTCAGCGTACTCAGCGAGGTCGGCGGCCGTGCCCCACACGCTGGCGGTCAGATGGCCTTCCAGCTCCTCGGCCGCGCGCAGGATGGCCTCGCGCTGCTGGTAGCGGATGACGAGGGAAGTGGGCCCGAAGACTTCGTCGCTCCAGCCGGGATGGGCGAGAAACTCGTCAATGCCGGTCTCCAGCAACGCCGCAGAGACAGCGCAGGTGCCGGTTGCATCCTTCGCCTCGCGCAGCGTCAGGCCGGTTTCGCTGCGCCGCGACTGCAACGACCGCTTGTAATTCGCGGCGATGCCCGGCGTGAGCAGGGTGAAGGCGCCGCTCTCGGAGGTCAGGCGCCGGAGTTCCTCGAGCAGAGGCGTAGTTTCCGGCTGGGTTGGCAAAAAGACCATGCCCGGCTTGGTGCAGAACTGCCCCGCGCCCAGCGTGAAGGATCCAAAAAGTCCGGTCGCCAGTTGATTGCCCTGCTGCTGCAGCGCGCCGGGGAGAATGAAGACCGGATTGGTGCTGCCCATCTCCGCGAAGCAGGGGATGGGGTGGGGACGCTGCGCAGCGAGGTCCATGAGGGCGCGTCCGCCGTTGCGCGATCCGGTAAAGCCGACGGCCTGAATGAGCGGGTGCTGTACCAGCGCTTGTCCGACGTCGAATCCGCTGTCGAAGAGCATGGAAAAGACGCCGTCGGGCGCGCCGCAGCTACGGATGCTTTCGACGATGATGCGTGCGACGATGGCGCTGGTTCCGGGATGCGCTGGATGCGCCTTGACCACAACGGAATTGCCCGCCGCGAGCGCCGAAGCGGTGTCACCACCGGCAACCGAGTAGGCAAGCGGAAAATTGCTGGCGCCGAAAACCGCAATCGGTCCCAGCGGCTGGAGCATGGAGCGGATGTCGGGACGGGGCAGCGGCTTGCGGTCGGGCATGGCTTTGTCGATGCGCGCGCCGACCCACGAGCCCTCCTCGACGACGTCGGCAAAGTGCCGGCACTGGCCGCTGGTGCGCTTCGTCTCGCCCTGCAGACGCGCTTCCGGAAGAGCCGTCTCCTGTTGGGCGCGGGCCACAATCTCCGCCGTGGCGGCGTCGAGGCCGTCGGCAATGGCACGCAGCAACTGCGCGCGTTCGCGGCCGCTGCGTTTGCGCCAAACCAGGAAGGCCGCGTACGCTGCGCGCGCTGCGCGATCCACATCGTCGCGCGTAGCCGAGGAAAACGCCGGCTCGATGGTCTGGCCGGTGGCTGGATTCAAGGCTCGAAACTCGCCGCCTGCTTTGGCGGCCTGATGGCCGGCGATCGAGGACACTGTGGCAAAACTCATCCCATGACTCCTTCAATTATTCCTGCGGAAACGGAGTGCTGCGCACCTTCGGACGGTGCTGCAGCGCGAGCGACACAGCGGCGCGGTTCGCGTCCAGTTCAGCGCCCACAACTTCCAGACGCGGTGGACGCACGCGCGCATTGCCCGTTCCCGTTTCCTGTTGTACCTGTTTGATGAGCTGGATGAATTTTGGAACCGTGTCCATGCGCAACAGCGGCAGGAACCACTGGTAGAGGGCGAAGGCCTCGTCCCATTTGCCCTGCGAGGCCGCGTCGAACAAGGCTACGGATTCCGCCGGGAAGGCATTGACTAATCCCGCGACCCAGCCCACAGCTCCGGCCGCGATGCCTTCCACGATGGCGTCGTCGACGCCGACGAAAATACGCAGGCGGTCGACCAGCAGCGCGCGAATGCCGGTTACCCGGCGTACGTCCGTGCTGGACTCCTTCACGGCATGCAGATTCTCGTATTCGCCGGCCAGTTCCGCAATCTGCTCGGGCAGAAAGTCGGTCCCATAGGAGACCGGATTGTTGTAGAGCATGCAGGAGAGGGGTGTGGCGCGGAAGATGGCCGCGACGTGCGCCTTCATCTCGCGCCAGTCGCCGCGATAGACGTAAGGAGGCAGCACCATGAGGCCCGCGCAGCCGGCCTGCTCGGCGGCTTTGGCCAGAGCGACGGCCTCGCTGGTGGAGAGCGCGGAGATGGCCGCAACCGCCGGCGCTTTATCCGCCGCCGACTTCACCGTGCGCAGCACCGCCTCTTTCTCGGCGAAGGTCAGCGTGGCCGCCTCACCGAGCGAGCCCAGCGCGATGATGCCGGTGCAGCCGTTATCGAGAAGCCAGCGCACATGGCGGCTTACGAATCCGTGATCGACCTGCAGCCGATCGTCAAAACCAGTGGTGATGGCGGGCATGACACCTTGCCATTTCATAACGTCTCCTTTGCAAACGTGGGGAATGCGCCTTGCGGCGCGGAATTCGGGTGCGCGGCGCCGGATTCACAGGCCGAGCCGAGGCTGGATACCAGAGCCGGAAAGATGGGCGGGCGCACCGACTCGACGCGCCACCCGAAAAGAAATGCGGCCGCCGGCCCGCAGACACGTCCCTGGCACGGGCCCATGCCGCAGCGCGTCTGCAGCTTGGCATCGCGCCAGTTGGTGTGGCCGTGCAGCGCGACAAGACGCACGTCTTCGCAGCGGCAGACGGGCGTATCCGCGGAGGGCAGGGCGCGCAAATGCGGGTCGAGCGCGAACGCTTGATCGAGGGCGCGAACGAATCCGAGCTTGCCGCTCCGGCGCCGCGCCAGCCTGCGGGCTTCATCCTGGTGTCCAGTGGCGGCCAGGCCGGCAATCTGGCCTTCCAGCGTTGCCAGATCCACGCCGCCGATGCCGGTCGGCTCGCCCGCGCAGTACACGCCGGGAAGCGATGTCTGCATGGTCTCGTCAACGCTCACACAGCCATTGTCGATGCGGCAGCCGAGCAGCGCCGGCAACTCGATGTTGGGGACGAGGTGAAATCCGCAGCCGACAAAATCGCAGGGAACGTTCCACTGCCTGTGACCCTGGCGCAGCGTCACGGACTCCAGGCGATCGCGTCCGTGGGCGGCAGCGATCCAGCATTTGGTTCGGTAGCGCGCGCCGCGGATCGCCATACGATATTCCGCGCTCTGGCGCAGCTTACTCGGCTCGGCAAGCAAATGCGCGCCAAACCGCAACAGCCGCGGCCACGGAGCCTGTTCGCAAACGGCAACGACCCGGGCTCCGTGATGCGTGAGGTGCGCCGCCACCGCCAGCAGCAGGGGCCCGGTTCCCGCCACCACGACGCGCTTATTCGCGACAGGCACGCCGCCTCGCACCAGAGCGTCGAGACCGCCGGCTCCCATCACGTTGGGGAGGGTCCAGCCGGGAAAGGGCAGGAAGCGCTCGCGCGCTCCGGTAGCGAGAATCAGAGATTTGTAACCAAGCTCGGCACATTCTCCGTCGCCGCGCTCCGCGTGCAGCACGCCGGGATGCGGGGCATCAAAGACCCTCCACCCCTGCAGGCGCACGACTCTGGAAGCTTCGAGGCTTGCCATCGAGCGACGCGCATCGCGGGGCAGTTCGCCCCCACTGCGCCAGATCTGGCCGCCGGCCGCGGGATTATCGTCCACCAGACCGACGCGTTTTCCGGCGGCAGCCGCGCTCACGGCCGCGGCTATCCCCGCCGGTCCGGCGCCGACCACCAGAATGTCGAAGGAGTCTGTCATGGTGTCGGCAGCCCCTCCGTGCTCACGCTCATTCCCGGTGCGCACAGAATCTGGCAGCTGCGCTGGTGCGGCACGCCGTCGATGATGACGCGGCACTCAAAGCAGATGCCCATGCCGCAGAGCGGTCCGCGCGGCTCCCCGGTGATTGACCTTCGCGTGGGCGCGCCCGCCGTCAGCACCGCCGCAGCGACCGTCGTTCCGGGCGCGACGCTGATCGCTTCGCCGTTCACCGTGAGCGCGATGGAGCGGGCCGCGTCAGACATGCGAGCCCTCCACGGAATGTGCGGGAACCTGCGCCTGCGCCGCACCGCTTCCGGCTTCGCCGCTGTGCGCAAAGCGATCCGGCCGATACGGCTCAGCGTCAATTTCGGTCTTCTCGCCCAGCATCGTTCCCACCAGCAGTTTGGCGGTGGCCAGCGATGTGGTGATACCCAGGCCCTCATGCCCGGTCGCCAGAAAGAGAGAATCGTCACAAGGCCACGGCCCGATGAGCGGCAACTTGTCCGGAGTCGCCGCGCGAAAGCCCGTCCACACGCGGATCGCCTGCATGCTGCCAATCCCCGGCAGGTACTGCTGCGCGCGGTCGATCATCTTCGCCAGCAGCGCGTGATTCACCCCGGTCGTTTCAGCGCCATATTCGCGGGACGACCCGATCAGCAGCTGGCCCGTCTGCCGCGGCTGGACATTGAACGCCACCGAGTCGGCGCTGACCGAATGCGCGCTCTTCAGGTAGCCGAGCTCCACCAACTGGTGGCGCACAAAGCCGGGATAGCGATCGGTGATGACGAGATGTCCTTTGCGCGGACGGATGGGCAGCTCCGGCAGCAGGCGCACGGACTCGGCTCCGCAGGCGTTCACGATGCGCGGCGCGCGCAGCTCCGTGCCATCGTCCAGGCGCACACGACCCTGGGCCGCGGAAACGACCTTGCGCGAACTCTGGAATCGCGCACCCGCCCGCACCGCGTGCCGGAGCAGAAATGCGGCCGCGCTGGGGGGATAGAGAACCGCGTCGGTGGGCACCAGCAGCGCCCCGGACAACGGACGGCGCAGATGCGGCTCGGCTTCGGCCAACGCGCTGCCCGACAAGACTTCCGCGCGTACTCCTGCCGACGCGTAGACGCCCTGCTTGCGCAGCACCTCGTCCATCTCTTCCTCGTCGGACGCAACCCACAGCGTGCCGCACATCTCGAATTCCGCTTCCGCGGGAAGCTCCGCGGCCAGTTCCCGCCATAATCTCTGCGAATAGCCGGTCAACGCCAGCTGCGCAGGCGAATCATCCATCACGACGATGTGGCCCATGCCCGCCGCGGTGGCGCCTCCGCCGGGGCCGGCTTCGTCCACCACCACCGTCTGCAGGCCGCGCCTCGCGCACTCCCGCGCGCAGGCTGCGCCCACGATGCCAGCGCCGATGACGATGACGTCGCAGCCACTGTTCATGCGCGGATTCCGGCGCGAAATGGATCGTCAGGATTCAGAATGAGTTTGCTTTCCGAGGTGATGTAGGCCGACCCGGTGATGCTGGGTATCACTTCGCGCGGGGAGCCGTTGACCAGGCGGTAGGAACCTTCGAACCATGTGCCCAGAATCCCCTCCTGGCGCCACGTCTGTCCAGGGGCCAGGCTTCCGTCGGCCGCAAGGCAGGCCAATTTTGCGCTGGTTCCGGTTCCACAGGGCGAACGGTCGTACGCCTTGCCCGGGCAGAGAACGAAATTGCGGCTGTCGCTGCCCGGCGTCGAACCCGGCGCCGAGACTTCGATGTGGTCGATCTCTTCCCCGTTGGCTCCGGTAATCTTCTGCGCGCCCAGAGCGCCGCGAATGGCCCACGTGTAATCGGTGAGCGCGTCACGGTTGTCGAAGGTCAGCGGGCAGGGTGCGGAATCCACCAGGAAAAACCAGTTCCCGCCCCACGCGATGTCGCCGTGGACGGTTCCGAAGCGAGGCACGTCCACGGGCACGGCAGCGCGATAGCGGTAGCTGATAACGTTTTCTACCGTCACCTGGCCGTCCTGCCGCAGCGTGGCGCAAACCACCCCCACGGGCGTCTCAATCCGGTGTTCTCCGGGCTGGATGCGGCCGAGGTGCGCCAGGGTGGCGACCACGCCGATGGTGCCGTGGCCGCACATGCCCAGGTAGCCGACGTTGTTGAAGAAGATAACGCCGGCCGCACAGGCCGGATCCGTCGGCTCCAGCAACAGCGCGCCCACCATCACGTCAGAGCCGCGCGGCTCGTTGACGACTGCGGAGCGGAGGCAGTCATGCTCGGCGGCAAGCCTGTGCAGGCGCTCCGAGAGCGGCCCGCCGCCCAGTTCCGGGCCGCCGGACACCACGACGCGGGTGGGTTCGCCGGCAGTATGAGAGTCGATGATTTCAATGGTGGACATGAATCAGCCAATATACAGATTGTCTACAATGTTGGATACTAATTTGCAACCCTGGTCACCCATTTTCGCATCCGCCGGCACAGTTTCACGGCGTACAATCCGAAAAGGAGCTTGTCTCACCCGCCCCTCATGCCAGCGCACGCCGCCACCGGGAAAACCTCTCCCCGACTGAAAGCCGAACACGGAAACAGCCTGAGGAAAGCTGTCCACGAGATTCGCGAGCTGATTGTCCACGGGCGGCTGTCGCCGGGTTCCTGGATCGTGGAAGCGGATATCGCCCGGCATCTGTCCATGAGCCGCACCCCGGTGCGCAGCGCGCTGCACCTGCTGCAGCGCGAAGGGTACGTCATCGAGCACACCAATGTGCGCAAGTCGCGCATGGTGGTGGCCCCTCTCACCAAAGAAGACGCCGCCGAGCTTTATCCCATCATCGGCCATATCGAGGGACTGGCGGGAAGGCGCACGGCGGGACTCTCCAGGAGCAGCCGGACCGAGATCGCCTCGCGGCTGAAGAATTTCAACAATCAACTGCGCGACATCCTCAACGCCAAGGGCTCCCGCGCCGCGGGAATCTTCGATGTCGACCGCAGCTTCCATCGTGCCATTATCGATTCCGGAGCCGGTCCGCGTCTGCTGGCGCTGCACCGCGCGGTCGAGCCCCAGGCCGAGCGCTACTGGCGCCTCTACGCCAGTTCCATCA
Source organism: Acidobacteriaceae bacterium (assembly GCA_049671725.1). Taxonomy (GTDB): domain Bacteria; phylum Acidobacteriota; class Terriglobia; order Terriglobales; family Acidobacteriaceae; genus Palsa-343. Next base: position 27,977 of record JBATVK010000099.1, on the reverse strand, counting down.
TTCACGATCTGCACCTTTCCGTCGCGGAACACGACGAGATCATCGCCGCCATCCTTGCCGGAGATCCGGATCGGGTGGAGCGCGCCCTGCAGACCAACTGGCAGAACGGCTGCGAGCGCCTGGCTCGCGTCATCGACATCTTCGGCGAACGGGGCAGCTGGTAAGCGGGCAGGAGCCCAGGTCCGGGTTGTTCCGCAGGTCGTTTCCAGCTTCATTCTGAAGTCCCAGGTTCAGGGAATGGCGGCCGCCGCATGGGGTTCGCCGGCCTGTCCGTTTGCCGCGCGGTCAGAGAATTGCGCCTTGACAACACGGCATCCTTTATTGTACACAATTTTACCAACGGTTTTGTGCACGACCGCAGCGAGTTGAACGGACGCCCTCTTTTCCCCGGGTCCTCAGCATACCTCGGGCTTCCGCGCGACAGCATATCGACAAAAAATCAGATTCGCCCAGGCACGACCTCTGGAGGAACAGATGACACTCAGAAGGTGGATAGTCCTCACCCTTTTGCCGGCGCTGCTTTGCGCAGCTCCCCGGTTGGTTTTTGGCCAGGCGCAGACGGCCGGCGAACTCAGCGGCACGGTAACCGATCCTTCCGGCGCAGTGATTCCAGGCGCCGCCGTCACTCTCACCCGTCCCTCCACCGGATTCAGCCGCAGTCTCATCGCGAACGGGAGCGGCGAATACGACTTCCCCGACCTTCAGCCGGGACAATACATCCTGAAGGCGAGCGCCAAAGGCTTCACCGATGTGCAGGTCAACGACGTCGTGGTCCAGACCGGACGCCCCCTGAACCTGAACGTGCGGATGACGGTTGGCCGCGCCACGCAGACCGTGGAAGTCTCCAGCGCGTCGGAGGTGCTGGAAACCACGACGAACACGCTGTCGACGACGATTAATTCCGACGCGGTGCAGGACCTGCCGCTGAACGGCCGCGATGCCCTGCCCTTTGCGCAGCTGGTGGCCGGAGCACAGAGCGGCGGCGATCAGCGCTTTACCACCTTCAACGCCATGCCGAACGCGTCCATCAACATCACCGTGGACGGGATGAACGACAACTTCCAGCGCTATCGCACTTCGACGACGGGGTTCTTCGACGCGGCTCCGCTGCGGCTGGGAGCGGTCGACGAAGTTTCCGTGTCCACCAGCGACCTGACCGCGGATGCCGGCGCGGAAGGCGCCGCCACGCTGCGCTTCGAGCTGAAGCGCGGCACCAATCATTTCCACGGCAATGCCTTCTGGCAGACGCAGAACAGCGCGTTCAATGCCAACACCTACACGAACGATGCGCAGGGAGTACCCAAGTCTCCTTTCCACATCAGCGACTTCGGCGGCAGCCTGGGCGGACCCATCTGGAAGAACAAAGTCTTTTTCTTCGGCAACTACGAGCAGGAATATGTCCCGGGCAACTCCACTGGCTACGAGGATGTTCTCTCCCCGACAGCACAAGCCGGCGCCTTCAGTTACATTGGGACGGACGGGACCACGCACAACGTCAACGTCCTCAACATTGCTGCTTCCAATGGATTTCCCTCCGCGGTTAACTCCGCCATTGCCAACGAGTTCTCCCAGATCAAACCATCGGTGGGCAAAGCGCTCCAGAATATCCCCAATCCTACCATCCCCTACCAGGACGAGCTGATCTGGCAGTACCGCTGGAACTATGACCAGATTTATCCCACGCTGCGATTCGACTATCAGATTCGTCCTACCATCGAATGGCATGCGGCCTACGACCTGGAATGGCGCACCTATCCTGGTTACCAGGCGTACCCGGGCGACCCTTACACGAATTCCAGCTTTAACTCGAGTTACCAGACTTATTCCACGGGGCTGGAATGGACGATCACGCCCCGGCTGGTCAACCAGTTCAATGCCGGCCTGCTCAATACCCAGGAGGAATTCAACGTCGGCCATTCCCCGAATCCCTTCGGGCCGGAGAACAATCTCATCATCGATGCGCCGGGCTTCGTCAACGGCACCACGACGCTGTCTCCCTGGCTTCCCAACTACTACCTGCCCGAGCCGCGCAACAACCCGGTGCGCGATTTCAGCGACATCCTTTCGTGGACGCGAGGGAAGCACACTTTCAGTTTCGGAGGCGACCTGCGGAACTCCACCGACTTCGATACCGGGGAAGACGATCCTGTCGGGAATTATCTCGGCATCAATACCAACGATCCCGCGGTAAGCATGTTCAATTCCACCAATTTCCCGGATATGAATTTCCAGGAAGCGAACAACCAGGACCCGGCGAATGCAGAGAATCTCTACGCGACTCTGACCGGGAGAATCAATGATTTCTACGGACAGAACTACGTCAACTCCGCCACGCACGCATACAAGACACTGGGTGTAATGAAGCAGCCTGAAGCGCAGACGGTGGGCGGTTTCTATTTTCAGGATTCCTGGCGAATGACGCCGCATCTGGCCGTCAACTACGGCTTCCGCTGGCAGTTCTCAGGAGCCATTCACAACACCAACAACACCTACACCAATCCGACTTATGCGAGCCTGCTGGGGCCCTCCACGCAGCTCTTCCAGCCCGGCCAGCTCAACGGCGTGCTCAACCCTCAGGTTTCCCTCCGACCCGATCCCTACAGCGGCGATATGAAGGAGCCGGCGCCGAACGTCGGCTTCGCCTGGAATCCCGAGATCAGCAATGGCTTCCTGGGCAAGATCGCGGGTGGTTCCAACCTCGTGATCCGCGGCGGCGCCGCTGTCACCTGGTATGACGAGGGCTGGACAACCTTCGAGCAGGCAACGGAATTCTCCAACCCCGGCGACACGCAGGTGACTTACATGAACTCGGGACCGCCCTCTTCCACCCCACCCGGGGAGTTCGCCGCCGGCTCGCTGAGCCTCGGGGGCACGATTCCCACGCTGAATACCTTCCCCGCCAGCTTCAGCTTCCCGGTGCCTGAATCGGATTTCACCTTCGGCTATCAGCCCTTTGCCACCGTGGATCCGAATATCCGCTCGCCGTACATCGAGAACTGGAACATCGGCCTGCAGCGGCAGTTCCCCTCGAATACCGTTGTCGAGGTCGACTATGTGGGCAACCACTCCATCCACATGTGGATGAACTACGACCTGAACGAAGTCAACATCTTCGAAAACGGATTCCTCAGCCAGTTCAAGACCGCCCAGGCAAACCTTGCGAGTTACACGGCTGCGAACCCCGGCTGCGTCTCCGCAGGCACGTGCAGCTTTGAGGGATCGGGCTCGTCAATCCCGCCGATCATGGAGCAGGCATTTGGCGCCGGAGGGCCCGCCTTCACTAATCCCACTTATGGGAATTATGTGCAAACCGGTCAGGCCGGCGCTCTGGCCTATGCCATCGCCGACAACTCGACCTACTTCTGTAATCTTGTGGGCGGCGCGAATTTCGCTCCCTGCGCCAGCCTCGGTTATTCCGGCTCAACCGGATATCCCATCAATATATTTCAGGCGAATCCCTACGCCTCCGGCGAGCCCATTATGCTGCTCAGCGATCCGGGCAGCGAGTCCTACAACGGTCTGCAGGCCCAGGTGAAGCATCCCACCGGCCACCACCTGATGCTGATGGCCAATTACGCCTACAGCCACGCCTTCACCAATCGCTACGTCGGTGACTACTACACTGCCGACGAGGCCATCGGCAACTTCACCACCCTGCGCGATCGCAAGCTGAGCCGCGCACCGTCGCCCTACGATCAGCGCCACACCTTCCGCGCGTTTGCCCTTTATACGCTCCCGTTCAATCCTGCGAATCGCCTGATGAAGGAGGCGGTGAGCGGCTGGACGCTCTCTCCGATCTTCACCTGGCAGAAGGGGCGTAATTTCAAACTGCTCGGGGGCACCAATACCTACAATTACTTTGCGGGGTCCGGCCAGCCTGACGCCAGCGATGCCGGCGTAGTTCTGAACGGCACTTCGGTTAAACAGCTGCAGAAGGCGGTGGGCTACTATCCCGGCCCGAGCGTCTACGAGCCAAAGCTCCTGATGAATCCCGCCGTTTTCGCAAAAGGCCAGGTAACTCCGGAGGAAACGCCGGGGCAACTGGGCCAGTTCGTCTATCTCACCGGGCCGCAGTTCGTCAATACGGACTTTGCGGTGACGAAGCTCTTCCCCATCGTGGAAAGCCTCCAACTCAGCATTCAGGCCGAAATGCTGAACGTCTTCAACCATCCTGACTGGAATATCATCGATGGTTATTCCGGCAACACGAACAATCCGGCGCAGTATGTCACGGTGTCGAACAATCCGGCGGCGCCGGGCAGCGAAACCAATCCCGAGGGTCTGAGCTCCGGCGGCGCTCGCGACATCCAGTTCCGCGTGCAGTTAGTTTTCTGATGCCTCTGTCCTCCCAAACCACTCGCGGCCTCAAAGCACCGGGGCCGCGAGTTTTCTTCTCCGCCGTTTCCGCCTCAGGCCCAGCATCGGTGCAGTCGAGACCACAGCGCGCGAGGCCGCGTGCGCTCCCTTCGGCCGCCTCAACCGGCCATCCACATCCACCCGTGAGGAAAGCATGAAATCAGTTCGAGTTGCGTTGTTGCTGCTTGCCGCCTGCGTTCTGTCCGCCATCCTTCCCGCCCATGCGCAGGTTACCCGCGCCGACTACGAGCGCGCCTTCAGCCTGCAAAAGCAATACGACTCGCTGGTCGTGAACCTGCCCGAAGCTCCCGTCTGGCAGGAGTCTTCCGACCGCTTCGTCTACCGCAAGACGGTCGAGGGCGGCCATGAGTTCATGATGGTCGATGCGGCCACCCTGGCGAAGCAACCGGCGTTCGATCACGCCAAGCTGGCGGCGGCTCTGTCGGCAGCCAGCGGGACGCCCTACACGGCGGTCACGCTTCCCTTCCCGCGCTTCCGTTTCGTCGATAAGGACTCCGCCATCGCCTTCTTTTTCGAGAACGCGATGTGGCGCTGCGATCTGCAGGCGTATACGTGCGCGAAGCAGCCACGGCACCCGGGTGAAGCCGAGGACGCCGACGATTACGGCTACGACAGCACGCCCCGGGCGGAAAACAGCGAAACGCGAACCCTGGCATCGCCTGACGGCCAATGGCTGGCGTACATCCTGAATTACAACGTGTATGTCCGCTCGAAGGATGGCAAACAGACCTTCGGCCTGAGCGAGGACGGCTCCGAAGGCAATTATTACGCCTTCTCCACGCTGGTCTGGTCGCCGGACTCGACGCACTTAGTCGCCTATCGCATTCGCCCCGGTTACCGCCGCATTATCACCTATGTCGAATCCTCACCGAAGGACCAGCTGCAGCCGGAAGTCTCCACGATGGTTTATCCAAAACCCGGCGATGTACTGGCGCTGCCGCAGCCAGTACTCTTTGACATTGCCGCGAAGCAGGAATTGCCGATCGACAACGCCCTCTTTCCCAATCCTTACGACCTGGGCCCCGCACAGTGGTGGAAAGACAGCCGCGGCTTCACCTTCGACTACAACCAGCGTGGGCATCAGATTTATCGCGTGATCGAGGTGGATGCTCATAGCGGGCATGCGCGGGCGCTTATCACCGAGCAGAGCGACACCTTCATCAACTACGAACCGCTGCTCGACAACCAATACGACACCGGCAAGATCTATCGCCACGACGTCAACGACGGCAAGGAGATTATCTGGGCTTCGGAGCGGGATGGCTGGGAACACCTCTATCTCTTCAACGGACACACGGGCGCGCTGGAAAATCAGATCACCAAAGGCCACTGGGTGGTGCGGGCGGTGAACCGCGTCGACGACGAGAAGCGGCAGATCTGGTTTGAGGCCAGCGGCATGAATCCGGACGAGGATCCTTACTTCGTCCACGCCTATCGCATCAACTTCGACGGAACCGGACTAGCTCCGCTCACTCCGGCCGAAGCCAACCACGACGTCGTCTTCTCACCGGACGGGAAGTACTATGTGGATCTGTGGTCGCGCGTGGACCTGGCGCCCACCATGGCCCTCTACAGCACCGACGACAACAAGCAACTGATGGTGGTGGAGCAGGCGGATATCAGCAAACTGCTGGCTGCGGGATGGCATCCCCCGGAAGTCTTCAAAGCGAAGGGCCGCGATGGCGTCACGGATATCTGGGGGCTGATCTATCGCCCGGCGCATTTCGATGCGCAGAAGAAATACCACGTTATCGAAGACATCTACGCCGGCCCGCAGGGATCCTTCGTGCCCAAATCCTTCAGCGCCCGCGTCGAACCTCTCACTCAGCTTGGCTTTGTTGTGGTGCAGGTCGACGGCATGGGCACCAACAATCGCTCACGCGCCTTCCACGACGTCACCTGGAAGAATCTGAAGGATGCCGGATTCCCCGATCGCATCCTGTGGCACAAAGCGGCCGCCGCCAAATACCCCTGGTACGATATCTCCGGCGGGGTCGGCATCTTCGGCACCTCTTCGGGCGGCCAAAGCTCGATGGGCGCTCTGCTCTTTCATCCCGACTTCTACACGGTCGCTGTTTCCAACAGCGGCTGCCACGACAACCGCATGGACAAGATCTGGTGGAACGAGCAGTGGATGGGATGGCCGGTCGGTCCGCAGTACTCGGAATCGTCCAACGTGGACAATGCCTGGCGCCTGCAGGGCAAGCTGCTGCTGATCTATGGCGAGATGGATCACAACGTCGATCCTTCGTCGACGCCGCAGGTGGTCGATCGGCTCATCCGCGCCAACAAGACCTTCGATCTTCTCATGGTCCCCGGCGCCGATCACGGCACGCGCGGTCCGTACGCTTACTACACGGAACGGAAGACCTGGGACTTCTTCGTGCGCAACCTGCTCGGCGAGCAGCCGCCCGACTGGAACTCCGGGGCGCCGCAGCCGTCCCCGCAGTGAAGCTGTGCGCGCCGGGCAATTCACCCGCCCGGCGCGTCTTCACTGTTGCCTGCCGCATTACCGGAAGCGCCGGATCCTGAGCGTGTGCCGGCCGGAACGGTAGAAGCCGGTGACATATACGGTGGCCCGCCCCCGCGTGGAAAAGATGAGCTGGCGCATGCGCAGCAGCGAGGTACCTCTGGGGATGTGCAGCAGCTCCGCCATGCGCGTGTCCGCATCGGTGGCGTCGATCTCTTCGTCGGCATAGGCCAGCTCCACGCCGCACTCATGCTCCAGAAAGGAAAACAGCGAGGTCTTGTCCAGCGGCGCGTTGGCGAGCGCCGGATACTCCTCGTCCGACCAGTAGCAGACTTCCAGAGCCACCGGGTCGTCGCCCGCCAGCCGCACTCTCTCCAGCCTTCCCAGCCGGGTGGTGGGCTGCAGGCCCAGCCGCGCCGCAATCTCATGCTCGCGCGTCACTGTGCCCGACGAGACGATGTGCGAGCGCGCCGTCAGACCCAGGCTCGCCATCTGTTCCGTGTAGCCCAGCAGCTTGTTGAAGTGGACTTTGGGCGGCGCAACAAACGTCCCCGCTCCGTGGCGGCGCTCCACAACGCCGTCGCGCGCCAGTTCCGTCAGCGCGTGGCGCGCCGTCATGAGACTGACCCGATGCAGCCTGGCCAGTTCCCGCTCGGACGGCACCAGGTTCCCCGGCTTCAGCTGGCCGGAGTCGATCCGGCGAAGGATGGCGCTCTGGATCTTTCTGTAGGCTGGTTCTTCCCCGCGATTCGGCATGGCACTCCGCGCTTTGATCTGGGCCCGGGTCCGGAAGCCGCGCGGGCGTAGAGCGCGTTCCATCCACTTCACCATATCAGACCTCTCCCCGACGTACTGCTTCTCCGGACGTTTTCGTCTGCTATATAGCGGACGATAACACCGCTGCAGTGCACATGCAATGAAAAGATTTCCAGGCCGCCGCACCGAGCCTCCGGAATCCCTTTTTCGGCAGCGGCCGGCTCCGCTCCGAGTTCCGTATTCTGTCGCGGCGGGCAATAGATATGCATTATTGGGCTGATAAACATTTCCGGCGCCGGCCGGTGGGTCGCGCCGGGTAATCCACAGCCCGGCAATCTTTGTGCTTGACACAGAGGGTGCAATGCTATATAGCTGTAACATTGTGCTATATAGCTGTGAGCACGCACTCTCTTGTAGCAAATTCAGGAGGCCATCCGTGAACCAAAACATCAGATCGACACTCATTGCGTCCGGCAGCGCATTTTTGCTGCTCATGCTGCTCATTGCGCCTGGATCGGCGTGGGGGCAGCAATCCGCCGGCGCCATCACCGGTACCGTCACCGATGCGTCCGGCGCGGCCGTGGCCGGAGCCAGCGTCACCGCCAGGGATGTGAGTCAGGGAACCACATGGACGACCAGGACCACCAGCGCCGGCCTTTACGACTTTCCCGCAGTCTCCGCGGGAAATATCCAGCTCAAGGTGGAAGCGCAGGGGTTCGCGACCGCGGTGCGTGCTCCCTTCACCCTGACGGTGAACCAGGTAGCGCGGGTGGATTTCCACCTGAAAGTCGGCCAGGTGAACGAAACGGTGACCGTGAGCGGCGCGCCTCCCATCCTGCAGACCTCCTCGTCCGATCTGGGGAATCTGCTCAATGCCAACACGGTGGTCAATCTGCCCCTTGCCTCGCGCGACCTCAATCAGCTGACGCTGCTGACGCCTGGGGTGGTGAGCCCTAACGTCTTTTCCTTCGAAGCTCCGGTCAGCGCCTTCGGCACAGGCCGTCCCTACGTCGATGGCGCGCGCGAACAGGACGACACCTTCTGGCTGGACGGCATGGACATGAACCAGCCCGACAACAGCGATGTCTCCTATACCCCGGCTCCGGACGCGGTGTCGCAATTCGATCTGATCACCAGCAACGCTCCGGCGGACTACGGCAACTACATCGGCGGTGTCATCGTGGACTCGATCAAGTCGGGCACCAACCAGTACCACGGCGATCTGTACGAGTATGTGCGCAACACGTCTCTGGATGCGAACTCCTGGCAGGACAAGGGGTACGCTTACTTCCAGATTGCCAACCCCACCCCGGGCGGCCCTGCTTACATCAACGACACGGCTTTTCCCCGCCCTCCCCTGCACTGGAACGACTTCGGGGGAACCCTGGGCGGACCCATCTTCAAAGACAAGCTCTTCTTCTTCCTCGATGAGGAAAGCACCCTGTACAGCGTACCGAGCACCGAGCAAAGCAACAGCGTCGTTCCCGCGGCCTTTATCGCCGGCAATTTTGCTACGCTGTGTACCACCGCGGGCGGCAGCTTCAACGGCCAGGGCATCTGCTCGGCCGCCAGCGGGCAGCTTTACGATCCTTACAGCGGCAATATCGGGAGCCGTACGCCCATTCCGAATAACAATCTCGCCGCCTACGTCGCCACCGCCAGCGATGGCATCGCCCTGAGCAAGGCGGCGCACAACATCATAACTTCCCAGCTGTTCCAGAACTCGGTCCAGCAGCCGAACTACTACACCTCAAGCTCCATCAATTCGTATCAGGGCGATCTGAAGATCGACTGGCAGGCCACCCAGAACGATCACATCATGGGCCGCTGGACGCAGATGCACACGATGTACACCGCCTCCAACGGCATCGACAACGCTCTGAGTCCTGCCGCCGAGAGAGAGTATCCGCTCAAGAACTTCGTTCTGAACTACGACCACACTTTCACCCCAACCCTGCTGAACGAGTTCCGCGTCGGCTTCCAGGACTTCCCGGCCAACGACCAGGAATACACCAACACCAGCGGCCAGAATCTGTCTTCCGTCTACGGGATTCCCGGAGTCAACGACACCCTGCTGCCCTCCATCGCCGACGGCTTTCAGCCCATCGGCAGCGCCGACCTGCTGGAGAGCTTCCACGACACGAATCTGGAGTTCGAGGACTCGCTTAGCTGGACCCATGGACGGCATTCCATCCACACCGGCTTCGAGTTCTTCAACTACCGCATGAACGATGTCTACCCCGGCAACGCGGGTATCGCCGGGACCTGGGCCTTCACCGGTCAGTTCACAGGCAACACCGGCACATCCCAGGGGGAAGCATTTGCCGACTTCTTACTCGGCCTGCCTCAGAATGTGCAGGAGGGCTCGCCTTTCACCCTGCACCTGCGCAACAGCATCTATGGCGGTTACATCCAGGACAACTACCAGGCAACCCACAACCTGATGCTGAACCTCGGCTTGCGCTATGAGGACATTACGCCGCGCAACGACGCCGTCCAGGACGCCAACATCAACTTCAATCTCCTCACGGGCGCGCCGGAGGTCGGCGAAAACTACAGCAACTATCTCGGCATCGCCAACCTGCAGCCGCGCTTCGGCTTTGCGTGGCAGCCGCAGTTCGCTGCTCAGACGGTGGTGCGCGGAGGCTATGGCATCTCCACTTACATGGAGGGCGTGGGCGTCAATAACATGGCCGACATGAATCCTCCGAACACCGTAGCTCACGAAGTCAACTACGGCGCAGTCAACCTGCCCACCTTCACCCTCGATCAGGGCTACAGCACCTTCCCCGCGAACGGTTGCACCCTGTCGGGGCTGCAAACTCTCTCCGCGGGCTGCATCTCCGGAGCCACGATTCACGAGACCGACCCCAACCTCAGGCCGGCCGTCGATCAGCAGTGGAACCTGACCGTCCAGCACCAGTTCGGCAGCTCCATCACGGCCTCTCTCGGCTATGTGGGCAACAAGATCGATCACATGACCGATATCTACTGGTACGGACAGTCGGTCCTCCACTCGGACGGCACCATCACGCCCCCACCCTATTCCGCGGCGCTGTTTGGCGCGGGGGCCGGCGCGGTCCGCTACAACGCTTCCGACGCGATCTCGAACTACAACGCTCTGGAAGCGGTCGTATCGACGCGAAACTATCACGGCCTCGACTTCCAGGGCTCATATACGTGGTCGAAGTGCATGGCGGATTCGCTCGGCTACTTCGGCGCCTACGGCGACGAAGAAGGAATCGGAGAATCCCAGACCGTCGGCCAGCACAACTTCTTCCAGAACGAATATGACCCCATGGGGGATTACGGTAAGTGCGTGACGGACCTGGCGAGCGACTTCAATGCCTACGGGGTCTACGCCCTTCCCATCGGCCGGGGCAAGCAGTTTGCCTCCGGCGTCTCCAAACCCGTTGACGAAGTCATCGGCGGCTGGCAGACGGCCCTCGACCTGACCCTCCACTCCGGATTCGCGATCGAGCCGTCCGGTCCCGACGACTCCGGCACAACCTCTGTTAACCCGCGGCCGGACTGCGTCGCCGGTGTTCCCATCTATTCCCATCCACAATGGGAGCAGGTCGGAGGCTCCTTCGGCCTGGTCACGCTTAATCCGAACATTGCTGCGGCACCGGCGCAAGGGACGTTTGGCAACTGCCAGAACGGTGTCTGGCGCGGCCCCGGCCTGAAGACCGCGGACCTGAACGTGGCCAAAATGTTCCCTGTCACCGAACGAACGAACATGGAATTCCAGGCCCAGTTCATCAACCTCACCAATAGCCCCATCTTCAGCCTTCCGGCGTCGTGGCCTGGCACCTTCAGTGACTGCGGAGCCTGCAACGGCGTCCGCACCACCGGGCCGCTGGGCGGATTAGGGAACACAGTTGGGACCTTCGGCATGGAAGACGGCTCAAACCCAGGCCGCGAGATCGAATTGTCGCTTAAGTTGAATTATTAGGCGGCACGCCATCCACCCGCGCTCCGCGTCCACGTACGCGGAGCCACAGAGCGAACTCAGCAGCCAGCGTCACCGCTCCAGGCGACGCTGGCTGTTTGTTTCTCACCGCAAAACAGATCGGCTCCCGCAGGATCACTTCCGGCAATCTCCGGCTTTCGGCGGATCGATCGTCGGGCCCTGCCTCAACGACCTCTGACGGTATCAGCCGTAACGGTCGGCAAATGCCGCATCCGGAAGCCTATTGCGCCTGGAAGATCGCCGCCTGCTTCGCGGGCAGGGTCAGGGTTAGCTGCGACCCCGCGGCATTTGTAACCGTAGTGGATCCAATTTCTCCGCGAAATTCGGTGCAGCCCTCCAGCGCGGTGCGCGCCAGGTTCAGCGTCACGGTGCGCGGCTGGTCGGCATCGTTCACGGCAATCAGCTGGTGCTCGCCGCTTCCTGCCCCGCACCCGCGCTGCACGTCGGCCGTCCGCACAAAGACGAATGCCGTTGCGTCGTAGAGCAGATCCTGCTGCTCGCCGGTTTGGAGCGCCGGATGGCCGCGACGGTAGGCAAGCAGCTTCTGCACCCAGTCGTACATCTGAGCCTGCTCGGGGGTGCGCCCCGCCGCGGTGAAGGCATTCTGCGTGTCGCCGGGGAATCCGCCAGGAAAATCGTGGCGATTATCGGGGTCGTTCTCGCCGCGCATGGCAATCTCGTCGCCGTAATAAATCTGCGGCATGCCGCGCAGCGTCGCCAGCAGCGCGAAGGCCAGCCTGAGGTCGGCCACGGTCACGCCGGGCTGGCTCAGGAAGCGCATGGTGTCGTGGTTCCCCAGGAAGATCACCAGCCGCTCCGGATGCGGATAGAGCCAGTCCTCGCTCAAAACCTCTTCAAGCGCACGCATATCATCGTGACGCACCGGCCCACCGGCCGCCGGATCATGATGCGACAACGCGGCGCGCAGCGCGAAGAACATGGGGAAATCGAAGGGAGTCCACAGCCCTGTATCGATCCCCTCATGGCCTACTCCGCCCGCGAAGAAGGACGTAATGACCGGATTTGGGTGGAACACCTCGCCCACAGTGGTCAGCCGCGGATACAGCGTGTGCAGCTCGCCGTTCAGCGCCTGCCAGAAGGCGCGCCCCACATATGGAAACGTGTCGTAGCGCAACCCATCCGCGCCCGTGGTTTCCACCCACCAGATCACGTTCTGGATCAGGTACTGCTTCACCACCGGATTTTCCTGGTTCATATCCGGCAGCACATAGGCAAACCACCCCTCGGTGACGCCGCGCTGCTGCTCCCAGGTGGCGTGCGGATCGATCAGGTTCTGAAACTCATAGGTCGCCATCAGATGATCGGTGCGGGTGCCGTGAAACCAGTCCGGCATGGGCGGATCGGCGGCCCACGGATTGGCCGCGCCCACATGATTCGGCACCGTGTCGAGCACCAGCTTCATCCCGCGGCGGTGCAGCGCGTCCGTCAGATCGCGCAGATCGGCGAGCGTGCCGAAATGAGGGTCAGTCCGATAAAGATTCGTCGCGCTGTAGCCGTGATAGTCCTGCTGGCCGCCGTCGTTGTCATACACGGGCGTCATCCACACGGTGGTCACGCCCAGCTGATCGAGATAGTTGAGGTGCTGCTCGATGCCGCGGAGATCTCCGCCATGCCAGCCGCGCGGCAGGGTAAGCTGCGACGGATGCGGATCGTTGGCCAGATCGCCGTCCGCGAAGCGGTCCGTCATGATCAGGTACATCACGTCTTTATCGGAGAATCCCCGGAAGCCGTCGCTCGCCGGCTTGCGACGTTCCAGCGAAAACGGAACCTCAATCCGGCCGCGATCCGATTCCACAGTGATTTGAAGAGTCTGGGGCGAGCTGTTCTCGTCGGCGAGCCACACGAACGCGTAGTGCCCATTCTCGGAAAACTGCGTCTTCGTAACGGATACGCTGTCGCCGCGTACGGTAATGTGCGCGCCGCTCAGATTACGCCCATAGAGCAGCAGCATGGGAGACGGCATTTCCGTCCACCAGTTGGGCGGGTCGACCTGGTAGACGCAGGGTGCGCCGCCGACCGGCGCCGCGGTACAGAGGTTTGACGCTTCCTGCGCCGCGACAGCCAGAGCCGGCGCACTACAGGGAATCAGCAGAGCCGCGACAAAAAGCAGCCTCCCGCAGGCTTTCATGACATAGCCTTTCGCTGGTCCGAAATTAGCTTGCTGTGGATGGAATGGGAGCGCCATGGCGAACAGCCGCCATGGCGCTCGGCAGCCACAGATCAGAAGGAGACGCGCAACGCGAGCTCGAGCTCGCGATTGGTAGGAGAGAGGCGAGGATTCAGCAGCTGGCCGAAGTCGCCGTTGTTGTAGTTGTTGTCGGGAATCTGGAACTGCGGCGTGTTGGTCAGGTTATACACCTGGGCGCGAAACTCGGTCTGTTCCCGCTCCGTGATGTTGATGTTTTTGATCAGGGAGGTGTCCCAGGTACGAGTTCCCGGCCCGGGGAAGAAGTTGCGGGCGAGGTTGCCGACCAGCCCAGCCGGAGCCGTGAAAGCCGGGGACCCGGAATTTCCAGCTGTGCCAGGGCAGCTAATCCAAACATTCCAGGATACGTTGGTCTTGCAACCGCCGTGATAGTCGGGACGGCCGTTGGGGCTGTTCGGCGCACCCTGGATGTCCATCGGCGTGCCGCTTTGCAGGAAGACGATGTTGTTCCACTGCCAGCCGCCGACAACATAATCAAGCGCCTTCGGTATGTTCTGGCCGAACTCCCTGCCACGGCCGAAGGGCAAGTTGTAAATAGCGGCGGCGCCAAACATATTGCGCATGTCATTATTCGCATTGCCGCGCTGGTACTGCAGCAGCGGCGCTCCGCCTTGTCCTACCAGGATGCCGTTGGGAGCATTCGCCAGGACGTCGGAGACATTGTCGATAGTGTGCGACCAGGTATAGGAAGCGTTGACCTGGAGGCCGCTTGCCAATCTGCGAACCAGTTGAGTCTGGAGGGCGTTGTAGGTTCCGCTGCCTGCCATTTCGTAGGCGTTGATCTCGCCGACGCCGTTGGGATTGACGCCGCCGACGGGGAACCAGCTCGTAGTTCCGCCGAGCGCCGTCTGGTTGGCATTGAACTGGATCGCCAGATTGCTCATCTTCGCGCCGACGTAAGCGACGGTAAGGGAGGTGTGGTTGTCCAGAGCCCGCTCGATCTGAAGGTTCCACTGGTGGATGTGGGAGTTGGGACTGTCTTTCGGATAATAGACGACCGTATCCGTAGAGTTGATGTTGTTGGGATCGACGCCAACCTTGGAGGGCAGAGGAGAAGTCGCGGCCGTGGGATCATTGCTCCCGTTCGGCGCCATGCCGCTGAAGGTAATGCGATAGCCGCTCCCGCAGGTCGTTGCGGTGGGGCAGGCATAGTAGGACTGAATTCCGTTCCAGTCCGGATTCTCCGAGAGTTCCTCGGCAACGCCGCCGCGGTTGATGAAGTAGAACAAGCCGTAGCCGCCGCGGAGGATGGTCTTGCCATTCCCCCTCAGATCGTAAGCAAAGCCGACGCGCGGTCCCCAGTCGTCGTGGGGCGTGTTGACCAAAGCATCAGGCCAACCGGAGGTTCCGGCCTCGACCAGCTCGCCTGTCGCGGGATTGAAATTGGACATGTGGTTGTGAGCTTCCGTCGGCCAGCTCAGGATGTCATAGCGCAGGCCGATGTTGAGGGTCAGCTTCCGGGTCGCCCGCAGCTCATCCTGGGCGAAGAAGCCGTTCTCCCAGCTGCGCGTGTTGTAGTAACCCGAAAATGCGCCAGCCTGGTAGCCGCCCATGAAACCGGCCAGGACCTCAGATTCTTCATAGCCGGTAAACGTTCCGTTGCCCGAGGTGGGAGCCGGCATGCCGCCGTAGTCGCCGTCGTCGATCCAGTAGTACCCCTTGGCGTCGTTGCCCTGATCCCAGTTCACGTCGCGGTGAATGATGGTGGCGCCAAACTTAAACGCGTTTTTCCCTTTGATCCAGCTCACCGCATCGGAGAACTGGTTGGTCGGCTCCACGATGAGATAAGGACCACCATCACCGACGTAGCTGAGGTCCCCGTACCACCCACCGATGATGGGCATGCCGCCCAGCAGCGGCGATGTATTGGCGTTTTGGATGCCCAGGGACTGGGCAAGCGGGACGCTGGCGTCCGGCTGCTGATATCCCGAGAGGTCGCGAATCCATCCGTAGTGAAATTCGTTGAGCACCGTGTTGCTGAAGATATGGGTATAACCGACCGCGACCTGCCGCGGATGCGACGGGTTGGTGCCGTTTCCGGAGGGCAGGAAGTGGGTCGAGTCCACCAGCCAGGGGGTGTTGTTGAGAAAGTCCTGGCCCAGGCTATAACGGGCGAAAACGGTGTCTTTGGAGGTTGCGATCCAGTCGACGCGGCCATCGTAGTCGTTCATGGTTTCGATGTTGTAGGCCGCGCGGGAGAAATTCGGAGTGTTGGTCGCAATATTCGCGCCGCTGATATTCGGATTCGGAAAAGCGTTCAGGTACTTGAGGCCAACCGCGATCTGGCTGGAGCCGGGAACAATGTTGATATCGGGACCGGGCGCGTTTGTGCCGGTGTCCCAGCCGAAAGGCAGACAAGTCTGAGGGTTGTAGACGTATCCATAGCCGGCCGCAAACTGCGGCAACACGGCGCCGCCGGAAGTATAGAGGTTGGGACAGATCGCCTGGATGGGCACTTTGGTTGCTGTTGCTGCTCCGGTCGGGCTGAGCAGTTCGGTGAAGTTGCCCTGCCGCATCAACGCTGTAGGCACATGACCCGTGTCAATGCCCGCAGGCAGGCTTTGCCGCCAGCCCTGATAATCGCCGAAGAAGAAGAGCTTGTTCCTCCAGAACGGGCCTCCGAGGGAGGCGCCGAACTGGTTGCGGCTCAGCTCGGGAGTTTGTTGGGGAGTCGATGTGTAGTTGAAGGTATCCGCAGCGCCAACCTTGGAGCGATTGAACCAATACACAACACCGTGAAGGCTGTTGGTGCCGGATTTGGTGGACACCTGAACGACGCCGCCGCCCGAACGGCCAAACTCAGCCTGCGGAGTGCTGGTGGTCGTCTTAAACTCGGCAATGTCTTCGATGGCCGGAAAAACCACGAGTGTATTGACCAGCGACTCGTTGTCGTCAATGCCGTCGATCATGAAGTTGTTGGACTGAGGGGGCAAACCGTCGACCGCCAGCGCCGCGGCACCGGAATCGGCATTGCGCCATGTTTCCGCATTGTTGTTGGGAGCGCTCGCGTTATCGGAGTACTGGCCGCGGCTCACGCCGGGAGTCAGCAGAGCCAGAGTGGTGAAGTTGCGCCCATTGAGCGGAAGATCGACCACCTGGCGACCTTCGATCACTTCGCCGACTGACGAACTGGCCGTATCCATCAGCGGGGATGCGCCGGTGACTTCGACCGTCTCGCTGGAGGACCCGACCTGCAACTTGAAGCTGAGCTGTTTCACCTCGGAGATCTGCAGAGACAACGTGGTGGCTTCGGCCTTGAAACCCTGCTTGGTTGCTTCCACGTTATAGTTGCCGATGGGCAGGGCGCTCACCGCATAGCTTCCGTCCGCCTGGCTCTGGACGGAGACCACACGGTTGGTCGCCAGATCGGTCACTTTGATCGTTGCGCCAGGGATTGCCGCACCGGATTGATCGGTAATGTTGCCCTGGAGCGTTCCTGTGTCGGACTGGGCTGACAGCCGCCCGAGGAACAGCGTCAGCAGGGTCGCCATCAACACCGCGCCCAGCCAGCGTCCCCATCTCATATTTTTCATGGAATTCATGTTGCCTCCCAAAGCCTTCGGGCGGCCGCAGCATTTGAGCGAATCTCGTTTCATTGCGGTGCGGCGCCAGCGTGAACTAGACTCGTTCGGCGTAACGACCAGCAATGCACTGCAAGCCTTTTTTCTTTCAAATGTTGATCATCAGCCAAAGGCTTCCAGTTCAATAAAATACAAATTAGTTTCATCCGGCGGAAGGGTACGGAAGTTCGTTGACCGTTGTGTATCATTCGCGTTAAAAAGAGAATGTCCCCTTCGCGGACACACCATGCCGGTTGAGCACCAGGAAAAGACGGCATCGAAATTTCGCTTCGGTCTCTTCGAGGCCGACTCCGATGCAGGCGAGCTGCGCAAGTCCGGAATTCGAGTGCGTCTCCAGGCGCAGCCATTCCGCGTTCTGATTTGTCTGCTGGAGCGGCCCGGCGAACTGGTTTCCCGCGAGGAGATCCAGCAGCGGCTGTGGGGCAACGACACTATCGTCGACTTCGATCACAGCCTCGGCACCGCCATCAATAAATTGCGCGAGGCGCTGGGCGACTCGGCGGAGAATCCCCGCTTCATCGAGACTCTGGCCCGCCGCGGCTACCGGTTCATCGCCCCGGTTACCGCCGTGCACACGCCGGCGCACGAAACTTCTGTGCCGGCGATCGATCTGCCGGGTTCGGCTCCGTCATCCGACTCAGCCATCTCATCCGTTCACGCCGGCAGGCGGGCGCTGCCATCCACGCCCGGACCGGCAAAATCCCGAACCTTCGTCTGGCTTCTCGCTGCGGCGCTGCTCTCGATCGCCGCCTTTCTGCTCGGCCTCGCCGTGCGGCCCTCCTACACCGCGCCTCCACGCATCACGCAGCTTACGTTCTCCGGACGCGTTTCGCCCGGCGATCCGCTCTTCGAGAGCTTTCCCGGCTCCGCCACCGACGGCACCCGCATTTACTTCCCGCAAATCGAAAACGGCCGCTCCATTCTCGCTCAGGCGCTGATCGCCGATGGGGAGACCAGCACCGTTCCCCTGCCCGACGAGCTGGCAGCACCCACACTCTGCGACATCTCGCCGGACCGTTCGCGCCTGCTGCTGCGCAACCACCTGGCCACCGCCCCCGAGCAGGCTTTGTGGATTGTCTCCACCACCGGGGGGACGGCGCGGCGCATTCCAGGCATCCTCGCCCACGACGCAACCTGGATGCCCGACGGCCAGCGCATCCTCTACGCCAGCGGCGACGACCTCTATATCGCACGCGACAACGGAACCGACAGCCACAAGTTCGCCACGCTGCCCGGGCGCGCCTTCTGGATGCGCTGGTCGCCTGACGGCCAGCGCCTGCGCCTGACCCTGCTGAACAGCGAGACGCACACCTCCACCTTGTGGGAGCTGAACAGCGACGGCAGCAACGCGCACGTCTTCCTGCAGAACTGGACCAACGCGCCGCCCGCCGAATGCTGCGGGAGCTGGACTGACGACGGCCGCTACTACATCTTCCAGTCGGCTCGCGGAGGCGACAGCAACATCTGGGCCATCTCTGAGCACGGCGGCTTCTTCGGCGGTCCGGGTAAGCCGATCCCCATCACCAACGGCCCACTCGATTACCAGGCGCCCATTACGGAACGCGGAGGGCAGCGCGCATTCTTCATCGGCCTCAACAGCCAGTCGGAGCTGCTGCGCTACGACGCAGCCAGCAGCCTCTTCGTCCCGTATGGCGGGCCCCTGACGGACGCCAGGCACGTGGAATTCTCGCGCGACGGCCAGTGGGTCGCGTGGATCCGCCAGGACGACGACTCCCTGTGGCGCAGCCGTGCTGACGGCTCCGGACGCATGCAGCTCACCGCGCGGCCGATGCAGGTCTTCATGATGCACTGGTCAGCCAACGCCCGCCAACTGGTCATTATGGCCCGCGTGCCCGGCAAACCCTGGAAGCTCTACACGATGGACTCCGATGGCGGCCACATGCAGGAAGTGCTGAACGAGGGGCGCAGCGAGGCCGATCCCGACTGGTCCCCGGACAGCAAAATGCTGGTCTTCGGCCGCCTCCCCGACCTGATGGCGGAAGCTCAGCAGCCCAAAGCCATTTATATGGTCGATCTCGCCACCCGGCATTTCTCCAAGCTTTCCGGCTCCGACGGCCTTTTCAGCCCGCGCTGGTCCGCCAACGGCAAATACATCGCGGCTCTCTCCATCGACCAGAAGAAGCTGATGCTCTACGACGTGGCCGCGAAGACGTGGCGAGTCCTGGCTGAACAGAACATCGCCGATCCGGTCTGGGCCCATGACGACTCCGCGATTTACTTTCACGATTTTGCCCAGGCCGATCAGCCTATCTACCGGGTAGACATCGCTACCGGAAAAGTCGTGCGCGTCGCCGATCTGCACGACCTGCGCACCGCCAACGTGGTTGACTACCGCTTCGCCGGCCTCGCTCCCGGCGATGTCCCGCTGGTCAGCGCGCGCCTGTCCACCGCAAATATCTACGCGGCCGACCTGCCTCAATAGCTGTCAGGTTTTCTTCCCGGGCATTATCCGCGTCCTGCGCGGTCCGATCTCCGCGCGCTGACGCTGTTGCTACGCGAACTCTCCGCATGGCAACCCTCGCTGCGCTTCGCGACTCCGACTAACTTGCCTTGCACCCTGGGTCCGGGATTCACTCCTTTCCTCTGAACGATGCATCCGCCATCTGTCTTTGATCCGCATTCCGCCTATGCGTGGTCGATCTATCACCTGACGGTGGTGGTCACCGTCCTGATGGGCGTTGTGGTGCTGGTCGTCACGGGGCTGGTGACGTACGTCTGCATCCGCTTCCGCGAGCGCAAACATCCCAATCCTCGCCTGGGCTACGGCAATCGCAAAATCGAGATCGTCTACACTGCGCTGCCACTGATGCTGCTGGCGTCCATCTTCGGCCTGATGATCCGCGACATGGACGCCGCCGATCCCATCCAGCGCACCCGCGACAATATCGTCGTGGTGGGCCATCAGTTCTGGTGGGAGATCCGTTATCCCGGGACCGGCATCGTCACCGCCAACGAAGTCCATATCCCCGTGGGCAAACCTGAGATGTTCGGGATCGAAGCTGCCGATGTCATCCACGATTTCTGGGTTCCCCAGCTGGGGCGCAAGATGGACATGGTTCCCGGCTATCACCGCGATGTGTGGCTGGCCGCCGATGAACCAGGCATCTATCTGGGCCGCTGCTCGGAATACTGCGGCAAGGAGCACGCGTGGATGCGCATTCGCGTCTTCGCGCAGACGCCCGCGGACTTCGCGCAGTGGGAAGCCGAGCAGGAAAAGATCCCGCCTATCCCGACCAGCGGCGACGCGGCAGCGGGCGCGCGCTACTTCGCAACCATGACCTGCTCCAACTGCCACACCATCCGCGGCACCAGCGCCAGCGGCAGGATCGGCCCCGACCTGACCCACGTCGCCTCGCGGACCACGCTCGCGGCGGGCCGCCTGCCCAACGATCCCACCGATCTGGCT
Source organism: Acidobacteriaceae bacterium (assembly GCA_049671725.1). Taxonomy (GTDB): domain Bacteria; phylum Acidobacteriota; class Terriglobia; order Terriglobales; family Acidobacteriaceae; genus Palsa-343. The sequence goes on along the minus strand of JBATVK010000099.1, from coordinate 7,166 downwards.
GACTGGATCAAAGACCCTACGAAATACAAGCCTGGGTGTTACATGCCCAACCTCGACCTGACCGACGAGCAGGTGCGTGACCTGGTCGCGTATCTGGAGACGCTGCGATGAGCGAGCTTCAGGTGATTCCTGCCGAGATGGAGCGGCTGCACCGCTTCGAGGAGAAGGCCGGCCTGCTCAAGTGGGTCACCTCGGTCGATCACAAGCAGATCGGCATTATGTACATGCTGGCCACGCTGATGTTTTTCCTCTTCGGCGGCATCGAGGCGCTGCTGATGCGCATTCAGCTGGCGTGGCCGGGGAACCATTTCCTCGCTCCCGAAACCTACGATCAGCTCTTCACTCTGCACGGGACCACGATGATCTTTCTCGTGGTGATGCCGCTGCTGATCGGCATCGGCGTCTACGTAGTGCCACTGCAAATCGGCGCGCGCGACATGGCCTTCCCCCGCCTGAATGCGCTTTCCTTCTGGCTCTTTTTCTTTGGCGGATTGCTGCTTTACTTCAGCATCTTTTACGGCAACTCGCCCGATGCCGGGTGGTTCGCCTACGCTCCGCTCACCGAAAAGCCCTATTCCATGATGGAGGGCATGTCGTTCTGGTGCGTGGGCCTGCTCACGGCCGGGATCGGCACGGTCGCCTCCGGCATCAACTTCATCGTCACCGTCGCAACCCTCCGCGCCAGGGGGATGTCGCTGAACCGGCTGCCGCTCTTTACGTGGATGACCCTGGTCAACTCCTTTGTCATCCTGGGTGCGCTGCCCGCGCTCAATGCCTCCCAGGTGATGCTGCTATTGGATCGGGAGCTGCACACGCGATTCTTCAATCCCACCGGCGGCGGTTCGCCCATTCTCTGGCAGCATTTCTTCTGGAACTTCGGCCATCCTGAGGTCTACATCATGGTCATCCCCGCCTGGGGGATGCTGAGCGAGATCATTCCGGTCTTCAGCCGCAAGCCGATCTTCGGCTACACGTTTGTCGCGGCATCGACGGTCGCCATTGCTCTCCTGAGCTTCTGGGTGTGGGGACACCATATGTTCGCCGTGGGCCTCGGCCACTGGCCCGACGTCTTCTTCGCCGCCACCAGCGCCCTGATCGCCGTCCCTACCGGCATCAAGATCTTCGCGTGGATCGCCACCATGTGGGGCGGCGCCATCCGCTTCACCACTTCCATGATGTTCGCCATCGCCTTCCTCATTCAGTTCACGATGGGCGGCGTCTCCGGCGTCATGTTCGCCGTGGTTCCCATCGACTGGCAACTCACCGACACCTATTTCGTCGTCGCCCACCTTCACTACGTGCTCTTCGGAGGAACGCTGTTCGCGGTCTTTGCGGGCATCTACTACTGGTTCCCGAAGATGACCGGGCGCATGCTCTCCGAGCGCATCGGGCGCTGGCATTTCTGGCTCACCGTGATCGGCTTCAACGCCACGTTCTTCGTCCAGCACATCGTAGGCGCGCTGGGCATGACCCGCCGCGTGTGGACCTATCCTAACCTGCCGCACTGGGCGGTGCTGAATCTGATCTCTTCGATCGGCGCCTTCGTCCTCGGCTTCTCCGTTCTCATCTTTCTCTGGAACCTTTATGTGAGCGCGAAGCGAGGCGATCCAGCCGGGCCCAATCCATGGGACGCCTGGACGCTTGAATGGGCCACCACCTCGCCGCCGCCCGAATATAACTTCCGCGAAATTCCTCCCGTCCACGGACGCCGTCCGCTCTGGGACCTGCAGCATCCCGAGAGCGAGAAAAACCCGAGGGAGCACGGATGAGAGCCCGCAGCCTCAACAAGACGCGCTTCGCTATGCTGCTCTTCCTCGGCTCGGAGAGCGTCTTCTTCATTTTTCTGATCGTCGCCTACATCTACTACCACGGCGACGTGCGCGGCGGCCCCACGGCGCACTCCAGCCTCGACCCCCTCAAAGCCGGCATCTATACCGCCATCCTGCTCTCCTCCAGCGGCACCATCTGGCTCGCGGAGCGCGCCTTCCGCCGCGGCAGCCGCGCTTTTCGCTGGTGGATCGCCCTCACCATCGCGTGCGGCGCCACCTTCCTCTATGGCGAGATGAAGGAATACGCGAGGATGCTCCACGAAGACATCACCATCAGCCGCAACGTCTTCGGCAGCACCTATTTCACACTCACCGGTTTCCACGCCGCCCACGTCACGGTTGGCCTGCTGATGATGTGCACGCTGCTGGGACTATCCATACGCAACCGGCTGCGCGAGGACCATGGCGAAGCTGTCGAGAGCATCTCCTACTACTGGCATTTCGTCGACCTGGTGTGGGCCGCTGTCTTTTCCACCATCTATCTGTGGTCCACGCGATGACGACGAGCCAACTGCTGCTGACGCAATGGAGCTTCGACCCCTCGGTCTGGGGCGGCTGCGCGCTGCTGATCGCCCTCCACTTCTGGCGCATCCGCCGCGCCACCATCGGGCAGCGCCTGAGCTGGATCGCCGGAGTCGTTACCATGTTCGTCGCGCTCGAATCCGCGCTCGACCCGCTCAGCGACATTTATCTCTTCAGCGCGCATATGGCACAGCATCTGTTACTGATTCTGATCGTGCCACCATTTCTGCTGTGGGGCATCCCCGAGTCTGAAGCGCGCTCCTGGATGCGTCATCCCACGATCCGCCGCGCGGAGAGCATCCTCGGCCGTCCGGTGCTCGCCTGGTGCATGGGCATGGGGGTGATGACCGTCTGGCACGTTCCCGTTCTCTACGATTACGCTGTCGCCCACGAAACCGTACACATCTGCGAGCACCTCTCATTTCTGGTTACCGCCACCATCTTCTGGTGGCCGATCATGTCGCCGCTGCCGGAGCGCCGGCTCGCGCCCATTCCCGCTATCTTTTATCTTTTCGCCGCGGTGGCCGAAAACTCCGCGCTCGGCATCATCATCACCTTCATGCCGGTCGGTTATTACCACTCTTACCTGCATCCTGCCGATCCACTCCACGTCCTCGGCATGATCCGCAACCAGTGGGGGCTCTCAGTGGCTGCCGATCAGCGCCTCGGCGGCCTTTTCATGTGGATTCCCGGCTGCACCATCTACTTCATCGGAATCCTGCTCGTTTTTATTGCGTGGTGCGACGCCAGCGACGCCGAAGAGATGCCCGCGCTCGAATCCGGAAAGGCGGTGCAGCGTGGATGATTCCCGCGCCATCCGCCGGCTGTTTCGCAGCCTGCTCACGGCGCTCGTCGCCGGGCGCCGCGTTGTCGAAAAAGAGATCGCCGGAGAGCAGCAGGCTCAGGCTTCCAGCGTCCTCGGCGAAGAGATGGCCAGCGTCCCTCTGGCTTTGCCGGAGCCGCCGCCGCGCGAGCCCCGCCAGAGGTTTCACATTCGCGAAGGCTGGAGCGAGCCGCAGCCTTCGTCCATCCCGGCGCCGACATGGGTTCCCGCAGCCATGGCGTTCGGCATCGTCATGGTCACCCTCGGCATCGTCACCCGCTGGTTCTTCGACGCGCTGGGGGCGGTCATCATCCTCGGCGCGGCCTGGCACTGGATCGAAGAACTGCTCGGCGAAAAAGGCGGCAGCGCCGATCTCGACTGAACACGGAGAACGTCTATGAGCGACGAACAGAATTCCATCGAGAAGCAGAATCAGGACGAAACGCCGCGGCCCGTCGAGGGCATGGTCGATGAGATTCGGCGCAAATTTCTCATCCTCATCAGTCTCGGCGCCGGAGCCTTCGCCACCACCGCGGTCACGGTTCCGCTGCTCTCGTTTCTGCTCGCTCCGCTCTTCAAGCGCATGCCGCCCGTCTGGCGCCCGGTGGGCAAGCTGGAGGATTTCAAAATCGGCGACACCGTGGAGGTCAGTTTTCTCGATTCGTCCCCGCTGATCTGGGGCGGCAGCGCGGCCAAATGCGCGGCCTGGCTGCGCCGCGACAATCAGTCCAGCTTCACGGCCTTCTCGGTCGACTGCACCCATCTCGGCTGCCCGGTTCGCTGGGAGCCGCAGGCGGAGATGTTTTTCTGTCCCTGCCACGGCGGGGTGTACTACAAAAACGGCGACGTGGCCGCGGGTCCGCCCCCCGATCCGCTGCAGCAGTACCCCGTGCGCGTGAATGACAAGATTGTTGAGGTCCAGTGGAAGGTTCTCCCGACGGTGGCCGACTGCGGCTGCGGGCCGGCGGGGCCATCGTCCAACCCGAGGGCGATGGGATGAATGCACTCCTGCGCCTGTGGAGCGTCATCGACGACCGGCTCGGCATCAGCCGCATCGTCAAGCCGCTCATGGAACACAAGGTTCCTCCAGACAGCAAATGGGCTTACGTCTTCGGCTCGGCGACGCTGTTCGCGTTCATGCTGCAGGTGGTGACCGGTGTCGCGCTGGCCACCATTTACGTTCCCTCCACCAACGACGCCTACCGCACGCTCCAATACATCAGCGACAGCGCCCTGCTCGGCCACTGGCTGCGCGGCATGCACTACTTCGGCGCGTCCATGATGATTGCTTTCCTGGGCGTGCACATGCTGCGCGTCTTTCTCACCGCCTCCTACAAATACCCGCGCGAGGGCAACTGGATGTCGGGTGTCATCCTGCTGGTTTGCACCCTCGTGATGGGCTTCACCGGGCAGTTGCTGCGCTGGGACCAGGACGCGGTCTGGTCCATCAACATCGCCGTCCGCCAGGCGGCTCGCGTTCCCCTGCTTGGTCCCTGGCTGGAGCGCTTTGCCTATGCGGGCGACCGTCTCAACGGCGCCACCCTCACCCACTTCTACGATCTCCACGTCTTCATCATTCCCGCCATCATGTTTGCGGTGATCGGGCTGCACCTGTATCTGGTGGTATACAACGGCATCTCGGAACCGCCCCGGGCAGGCAATCCTGTCGATCCCAAAACCTACCGGCAGAAATACGAGGCTCTGCTGAAAGAGAAGGGCGTGCCGTTCTGGCCCGACGCCGCGTGGCGCGATGCTCTGTTCGGATCCCTCGTCATTTCGCTCATCATCGCGCTGGCCGCCATCTTCGGGCCGCCGCACCTGGAGAAGGCCCCCGACCCGACCCTGCTGCACGCCTATCCGCGCCCCGACTGGTACCTGCTGTGGTATTTCGCGATTCTCGCGCTCAGCCCGCACGCGCTCGAATCGATCTTTATGGTGGTGTTTCCGCTCGGCATCTTTCTCTCGCTCTTTTTCCTGCCCGTCTTCTTCAACAAAGGCGAGCGTGCGCCGATGCGCCGCCCGTGGGCCGTCGCGTGGGTCATCTTCGCTGTGGTAACGGTCAGTGTCTTCTGGCGGGAAGGCAAAGTGGCCGGCTGGTCGCCGCGTTTCGAAGCGAAGGGGCTCAACCCCGCCGGCTACGATGCTTCCGACGCCGCAGTCCACCGGGGCGCCATCCTTTTTCACGACAAGGGCTGTGAATACTGCCACGAAATTCACGGTCAGGGCGGCATTCGCGGACCCGACCTCTCCGACGTCGCCAATCGCCTCTCCGCACAGCAGATGGAGCGCCAGATTCTCACCGGAGGCTACAACATGCCCGCCTATGCGGGCATATTGCAGTCGAATGAGGTCGACGACCTCGTTACTTTTCTGAGCACGATGCGCAAGGTTCCAGGTCCCAATCTCAATACGCCGATCAAGTCCCAGAGTCAGGCGATGCAGCAGGAGGGTCAACAGCCCTGACCGAGGCTTGCCCTTCATCCGCGCCCGCTGCTCGGAGACCGGCCTCTGTCATTGTGGGTTGGCTTCCGGCTCCTGGGCCTTCTGCTCTTCCTCAAGCTCCGCGATCAGGAGCGCAATCTGGTCCAGCTTCCGCGCCGTGACGCCGTGGAAGCGAAATGCCGCCCCCTTTCCGCTCCAGCCCATCAGATTCGCTGCCACCCGCAGCGGCAGTCCCTCCGCTTGCATGCAAATTTCAACGTGCGTCCCACGTTCCAGCCGGCACTTTGTCTCCAGGAAGCATCCGCCCGCGCTCAGGTTCACGATCTTCGCCGCGAAGCGCAGCCCGCAGCCGGGAGCCACAATCTCCGCCTCGCCCGCGCAGCCGTAGCGCGGCAATTTCCTCCGCTCGATTCCTTCGGGAGCTGCGCCGGCGCCCACCGATGGCAGGTCCGTCCCTCCATCGCTCATATTTCCTGTTATCGGCAATCCGGCATTCGACCTGAATCTGCCTGGCGGGACGCAAACCGCTCAAAACGATACAATCCCCTGTTCTGCCCTCATATGAACCGATCCCCAATCCTCCTCGTTCACGGCGGCGCCTGGGACATTCCCGCCGACGCTCTCGAAGCTCACGAACAGGGCGTTTTTGACGCGCTCCAGGAAGGGTGGCGACTCCTCGAGCGCGGCGCCTCCGCTGTCGATGCCGTCGAGGCTGCCGTCAGTGCGATGGAAGATGATCCCGCCTTCGACGCCGGGCGAGGCAGCTTTCTCACCCGCGATGGCCGCGTCCAGCTGGACGCTCTCATCATGGACGGCCACGCGATGCGCGCCGGCGGCGTGGCCTGCGTGGAGCGCATCCGCAATCCCATCCAGGCCGCACGCCTCGTCCTCGACAAGAGCCATCACGTCTACTTTGTCGGGCCTGGAGCGGAAGCCTTCGCGGCCGCGCACGGCATGCGGCTCATCGACAACTCCGAGCTGGTCCTCGACCGCGAGCGCGAGCGCCTCGCCGAAGCCCAGAAGCGCGAGCGCGCCGGCGTTCCCGATTCCTCCTTCTCCGGCAGCCCCAGCCAGGAATCGCACGACACTGTTGGAGCCGTCGCGCTCGACAGCCAGGGCCATCTGGCCGCGGCCACTTCCACCGGAGGCACGCTCAACAAAGCTCCCGGCCGCGTCGGCGATTCCTCGCTGATCGGTTGCGGCTGCTATGCCGACAACACCAGCGCCGCCGTCTCGCTCACCGGCTGGGGCGAGCCCATCATGAAGCTGGTTCTTGGCAAGTGGGCCACCGACCGCGTCCTTGCAGGCGGCAGCCCGGAGCAGGTTGCGCCAGACGCCATCACATATCTCCATCGCCGCCTGGGCGGGCACGGCGGCATCATTCTGCTCGGACCCGATGGCCGCTACGGCCTCGCCCACAATACGCCGCGCATGGCGTGGGGCGTCCATACCGCCGAGGGGCCGCGCGTGGGCACCGTCCTCCGCGACGACGCGTCTCAGCCCTGACCCGCGGGCGTGGCGCGCATCGCCGTCCAACCCAGCATCCCCAG
>JBATVK010000098.1:0-98511 GCA_049671725.1 Acidobacteriaceae bacterium | reverse complement strand
AGTCTGAGCTGGCGGCGCCTGGGTGGGCGCCGGCGGTCCGGCGCGGCGCATGGCCTCCAGCTCCTCGAGGGTCTTGCGGTCGAGGGTGGGGTGCGGGGTTTCCGCAACGCGGGTCTTGTCGGAGATGATGTTAGTGGGCTTCGGCTTCGGCGGCGGCTTGATCGCGTCAGGAGGGAGATTCAGGTAAGTCAGGTCTTTCTGGCGCTGACGCAGGACGACGGAGGGGTCCACAACGCGGACGTGGAAGATATATTTGGGGCCGTAAAAGAGATACCAGACGATCAGCAGGTGGATAATGAGCGCGATCCAGAGCTTTTCGCGGAGGCTGGCCCAGTTGCGGTCACCTTCCAGCTGGTCGATGACGTGAAGCAGGTCGGTGTGGTCGAGCTCCTCGTAACGATTGGCGTAGCGGAAGGCGCGCGGGCCGGACCCATTGGACGTTGCAGGGGGGATGGAGGCGGGAACGTCTTCGGGTCGCAGCGGAGCTTCGGCTTCCGGCTGCTCAACGGGGACCTCGGTTGGGGTGACTCGAATCGGCATTCCTGGGTAACTTCTTTTGCGCGGCTCCGGCGGGAACGCCACGGGTGCTATCTGTCTATTTTCTCATCAATTCGGAGATTACAGAGCAGTTTGTACAATCGAAAACGTGACTCGTAACCCCGGCAGCGACGGATGGACGGCGGTGGTGATGACGGTGAGCGACTCGTGTGCCCGAGGGGAGCGGCAGGATGGGTCGGGTCCGGCGGTGGCACGGGAGCTGGAGGCGCACGGATTCACGGTGATTCAAAGGGTTACGGTTGCAGACGAGCAAAGGCTGATTGAAGACGCACTGCGGAAGGCAGCCAACGCGGCGAGGCTGGTGGTGACGACGGGGGGAACGGGAATTGCGCCTCGGGATGTGACGCCGGAAGCCACACGGGCGGTCTGCGACCGTCTGCTGGAAGGAGTAGCGGAAGTGATGCGCAGCGAAGGACGGCGGGAGACGCCGTTGGCGGCGCTGAGCCGCGGGGTGTGCGGGACGCGCGGGACGACGGTGATTCTGAATGTGCCGGGGAGCCCTTCGGGGGCGGTGGGCAGCCTGCGGGCGGCGCTGCCGCTGCTGCCGCACGCGATGGATCTGCTGGCGGGAAAGACGGAACACGCGGAAGCGGGGCGAAGCGGAAAGGTTGAACCCAGCTGAAGAACCTGGTCCAGAAGTATCTGAAGTGGGTGCAGCACCTGCTGAAGCCGCTGGGGCCGTGGGGCGTGCTGGTGGCATCGTTTGTGGACTCAGCGTCGGTGCCGCTGCCGATCGACATCATGGTGGCGGGCTGGGCGTGGAGCGACAAGAGGCACTTTTACGTGTACGTGATCCTGGCAGCGGCAGGCTCGGCGCTGGGCGGGCTGATTCCCTTCTATCTGGGACGAGGCGGGGGCGAGCTGTTTCTGCTGCGGCATGTGAACCGGGCGCGATTTGAGGCGCTGCGGAAGCGCTTTGAGAAGCAGGAATTCCTGGCGGTGATGATTCCATCGCTGCTGCCGCCACCGACGACGTGGAAACTGTTCGTATTCGGGGCCGGCGTGTTCGAGATGCGGACCGCAAGCTTTGTGCTGGCCGTATTTGCGGGCAGGATGATCCGTTTCGGCGTGGAGGCACTGCTGACGGTGAAGTACGGACCGCAGATTGTCAGCGCGCTGGGGGCTTTCGCCAAACGGCATTTTGCGGTGACGATTCTGCTGCTGGTTCTGATCTTTGCCGGGCTGGCGTGGTTCATGTGGCGGAAGCTGAAGGGGAAAGGGCCGGCCAGCAGGGGCGCAGAACAGTAAAGCGCCCTAATAGGGCTGATTCCTCCAGATCATGGGCACATAGTCCGCGGCGAGAAACCAGGAGACGAGGAAGAACAGAGAGCCGAGGCCGACAGTCCAGAAGAACAGGCGGACAGGAAGGGTTTGGGTGAGGCGCGGCGCGGGTTCGGGGTCGAATGGGCGGTCGGGGATTTCGAAGATCATGCCGCTGGCGAAACAGACGCCGGCAGCGAGGCCGAGGATACCGAGGGCATCGAGGAGACGGTCCTGCCAGGGACTGCCGGGGATGAAGAAGGCGTGGCCCAGCAGGAAGTACAGCGAGAGGATGCTGAGCAGGAGCGCGACGAATTTGGCGATTTGCAGCATCGCAGAGCCGCGTACCGGACGGGCACGCGCCATCTCTGGCCACTACTTTAGACGAATTACAGCGGCGCGTGCGCTTATTCGGAGCGCAGAGCCAGAATAGGGTTCACTGAAGCCGCGTGGAGCGCCGGGACGAGCGCGGCGAGGAGCGAAAGCAGGAGGACGGCCACGGCGGCGAGGGTGAGGACCAGCGGATCGAAGGGGCTGACTCCAAACAGGAAGGCGCGAAGGAGTTTTGAGGCGGCCATGGCTCCGGCGAGGCCGAAGATGCAGCCAGCGAGGGCCAGTTTGGCAGCGGAAGCGAGGACAAGGCGACGAACGGCAGAGCGTGGCGAGCCGAGCGCGAGGCGGATGGCCATCTCCTGGGTGCGCTGCGCAACGGTAAAGGCGATGACGCTGTAGATGCCGAGAATAGCCAGCAGGAGAGCGGCGGCGGCGAAGGCGGAGATGAGCGAGGTGTTGAAGCGGCGCGGGGATTCGGTGTGGGAAAGGGCGCTCTCCATGGTTTCCATGTCGGTGAGCGGGAGCTGGGGATCGATGGAGCGAACGGTGGCGCGGAAAGCGCTCTCCATCTGTTGGGGAGGGACGGCGGTGTGCAGGACGATGGCGCCGGTGTAGCCGTCAAGGTCGCCGGGCTGCGCGAGGGAGCCGAAGGAAGCAACATTCGGCACGGCAGGCTGATAGATCTGGGGGCGGGTGCTGGCGTCGGGGCGGGCCTGCCTGACGTCGCCGACGACGCCGACGACGGTCATCCAGGGGAAGCCCATGGTGGGTGTCCCCCAGCGGATGCGACGACCGATGGGATCCAGTCCGTGCCAGTAGCGATCAGCGAGGGTACTGTTGACGATGGCAACGAGCGGGGATTGGGCGGTATCGGCATCGTTGAAGAGGCGGCCGCGCAGCAAAGGAATGCCCATGGCCCTGAGGTAATCGCCAAAGACGGAGGAGGTCCAGGCGAGAGGCATGCCGGAGCCGGGAGGCGCGACGTAATCGGCGACGTCGAAAGCAGTGGAGACGCCGCTGCCGACGCCAGGAAGGTTATCGGTAACGCCGACCGCGATGACGCCGGGCAAGGCCTGCAGACGATCGAGAAGCCGGCGATCGAACTGGTCGATGAGGGGCTGGGTGGAGTATTGCCTTTGGGGCAGGGTGTACCAGGCGACCAGAGTATGGTCGGTGCGGAATCCGACATCGACATCGCGCATCTTCGCGAAGCTGCGCAGTAGAAGCCCCGAAGCGCAGAGAAGAATGAGGGCGACCGCGATCTCGGCAACCACGAGAACGGAGCGCAGCCGGGCGTAGCCGGCACCGGCGGTGCCGGTACGTCCACCTTCGCGAAGGGCAACATTGACATTGGTACGGATGGCGGCAAAGGCGGGAGCGAGACCGCAGACGAATCCGGTGAGGAAGCCGAGGGCGAGAGCAAAGAGGGCGACGCGCCAGTCGATGGCAATGTCAGCGACGAGGGGCAGCGAGTTGGGAAGGAAGGCGATGCCGAAGCGGATGACGAGCGCGGCGAGAGCGAGACCGAGAACGCCGCCGGAGAAGCTGAGGACGACGCTCTCAAGGATGGCCTGGCGGAGAAGCGCGCCCGCGGGTGCGCCGATGGCCAGGCGAACGGCAATTTCGCGGCGGCGGCGGATGGCGCGGACAAGGAGCAGGCCGGCGAGATTCGCGCAGGCGATGAGAAGCACCACACAGACCGCGAGGAACAGGGTGCGGAGGAGCGGCCGCGCGGAAACAACGGTGTCCTGCTGCAGCGGGTGAACCACGGCGCTGATGTGCATGCCCGCCATGAAGGGCGGGTAGTTGCGCATGATTTCCTGGGCGACGGATTCGGCGTCCTGCTGCGCCTGGGCGGCGGTGACACCGGGTTTGAGGCGGCCGACCATGCCCAAGCCCCAACTGGCAGCGCCGGGGCCAAGATCGTCGGCGGTAAAGCTCATGGGAACCCAGAGCTCGGCGTGGTTCGCGTGCCCGTAGTAGAGCGGGAAGGCGAAATGGCGGGGCATGACGCCGATAACGGTGTAGGGAGCGCGGTCAATGAGGATTTTGCGGCCGAGGATGGCGGAATCGCCGTGAAAGCGTGACTGCCACAGGTCGTAGCTGAGGACAACGACCAACTGCTTCTGCTCGTCTTCCTGCTGGGTGAAGAAGCGGCCGAGCAGAGGCTGGACCTCGAGGGCGCGGAGGACGCCGGCGGTCATGCGGGAGCCGTCGAGCTGCACGGGCTGGCCGTCGCCGGAGAGCTCAAAGGTGAAGTATCCGTAGCCGCCGAGCGCGGTGAAGCTGTGGGTATAGCGGGTGTAGGCGAGGACGTCAGGGGCGGTAACGCCGGCTTCTCCGTTGCGGCCGAAGTTCGCGCTGCGGAGCACATCGGAGAGGACCACGAGGCGATTGGGGTGGGGAAAGGGCAGCGGGCGGAGCAGAACGCCTTCGACGATGGAGAAGATGGCGGTGGTAGCGCCGATGCCGAGGGCCAGCATGAGAACCGCGGTCAATGCGAAAGCTGGAGATTTGAACAATTGACGAACGGTAATCTTCAGATCGCGCACCACGATTCGAGAGGCTCCTGAGCCATGAAGAGAAGATAGTTTGCGAGGTCCTGGTTAGCTATTTTTACAGAAAAGGGGAGGAAGATGCGAGGGGAAATCGTGGCCACCGAGTACAGGAGCAGCAAACATGGTGGACGGAGGCGCTGGATTTCGAGCGGATCGCGGCGGTTTTAGCGGGGCAAGCGCCGGAGGAGTCTGGCCGGAATCTGTGCCGAGAAAAGGCCTTTGAACGTGGATGATCGTCGGCGTTTGAAATCCGGTGGGATACGAATATCTGCATCCATGACAACTTATCTAAGTGGCGAGGGAATAATAATAGTTCGTTCGTTAGACGTTGAGTGCGGGAAATTGTGCACCGTCAGCTATGGGAGCAGATCAGCCATGCCCAGGTTATCGGAAGTTAGCCGGTCAGCCGCGGATACCTTTCAGCGCAGGGTAGACGCGACGATATCCGATATATCCCTGGACGTAGCGGGCGACGGAGTCGGGATGAGGCTGGATGGTTTCGGCGACGGTGATGCCGGCGGCGCAGGCGGCTTCGAGATCGGGCCACGTGCCGACGCCGACGCCGGCCATGAGCGCAGCACCGAAGGCTCCGCCTTCTTCGGCCGTGAGGCGTTCGCAGGGATACCCATATATGTTGGCCTGAATCTCGCGCCAGAGCGGACCACGGGCTCCGCCCCCACCGAGGCGGACGCCTTTGACGGGGATGCCCAGCTCCGCGAAGAGGGTGAAGGTGTCTTTGAGCGAGTAAGCGACGCCCTCGAGGACAGCGCGGGTGAAGTGGGCGAGGGTGGTGGTGGCGGTGATGCCGACAAAGGCCGCGGTGGCGGTGCCGTCGAGATGCGGAGTGCGCTCGCCCAGCAGGTACGGGGTCCAGAGCAGGCCATCGCTGCCGGCGGGAATTTTAGCGGCGGCGGCTGTGAGCTCGTCGTAGGTACGGCCGGGGGCGAGGGTTTCGCGGAGCCAGCGCAGGGAGAGTCCGGCGGCCTGGGTGACGCCCATCACGTGCCAGCGGCCTGGAACGGCGTGGCAGAAGGTGTGGAGGCGGCCGTGCGGGTCTTTGGTGGGCGCGGCAGTCGCGGCAAAGACGACTCCGGAGGTGCCGATGGTGGCCGAAACGGAGCCGGGATCGAGGATGCCCATGCCGACCGCGCCTGCGCCCTGATCGCCTGCTCCGGCGGCAACGGGAGTTCCGGCGACGAGGCCAGTGAGCCCTGCCGCTTCGTCGCTGATCTTCGCGCAGATTTGCGGCGACTCGAAGAGCTCAGGCAGCCAGGATTCGGGAATGCCGGCGACTTTCGCGACTTCAGAAGACCAGCGGCGATGGGCGACGTCGAGGAGCAGCGTGCCGGAGGCTTCCTGGACGTCCATGGCGTATGTGCCGGTGAGGCGGTAGCGAACGTAATCCTTAGGACAGAGAATGTGGGCGATGCGGGAGAAGATTTCCGGCTGGTGCTCGCGTACCCAGAGGAGCTTGGTAAGAGTGAAGTTGGGGAGGGCCGGATTAGCGGTGAGCTCGATGAGGCGGCGGCGTCCTTCTTCGCCGGAGCCGAATTGGGCATGGAGCCAGTCGCATTGCGGCTGGGTGCGGGTGTCGCACCAGATGAGCGAGGGGCGGAGGACCTGTCCGCCTTTGTCGAGCATGACCGCGCCGTGCATCTGGCCGGTGAGGGCAACGCCGGTAACTTTGGCGCCGGGAACGAGCGCGTGGACGGCTCGGATGGCTTCCCGCGCCGCGCGCCACCAGTCTTCAGGGTCCTGCTCGGCCCAGCCAGGGTGGTCAACGCGGAAGGGGGCGTGTTCGCTGGAGGCGGAGGCGATCAACTGGCCCTGCTCATTGACGAGGACGGCGCGCGTGCCGCCGGTGCCGACATCCATGCCTAAGAACACGGCGATTCTCCCGAGTAAATCGGTGTAGTGGAAACCAGAGTACAGGGTTTACGGGTTATAGGACAGGGGATTTTCGCGGGAAGGGCTCGGCGGCGGCGAGCGTCTACTCCGCGCCGTTGGGCAGAATCAGATTCTCCAACTTCGGTACGCGCACATCTTTGACCGGGTGGCTGTAGCGGATCTCGAAGTCCGAAACGTTGCGCAGGGACAGGATGGGCGCGCTGGGGTTGACCGGCGCCTGGATGCGGAACAGCTCCGCGCTCTGAACCTGATCGAGGAGGATGGCGGGGCGCGCGTCCGGGGATTCGGTCTGCAGCTGGATGTTGCTCATGGACAGGCCGTGGAGATGGCGCACGTAGAAAGCCCAGGAGGGCGTGGCGCCGAACATGGTGGGCTCAGGGTATTTGGACTCGTCCTCGGGGAGCTGGATGGCAGCCTGCTCGGTGGTGCCTCCGCCCTGGGAGACGATGAGGATGTCGTGGAGGTTCACGTCTTCGATGAGAGCTCCGGGGATGCCGCTGAGGATGGAGGCGGATTTTGAGGCGGTGTTCCAGCAGACGATGTTGCCGATGTTCACGCGGCGGAGGGTGCCGACGCGCGTCGAGTCTTTGGGGCCACGCAGGCGAGCGCCGAGGCGCAGGAAGATGGGCGTGCTGAAGATGTTGCGCATGGTGATGTTGGAGATGGAAACGTCTTCGAGATGCGCGCCGTCGACGGTTTCCAGCGCCAACCCCTGGCAGCCCTCGAAGATGCAGTTCGAGATGGCGATGTTGAGAAAGCCGCCATTCGATTCGGTGCCAAACTTGATGCGGCCGGTACACCAGGGCTTCTCCGCAGTGTCGTATTGCTTCCAGGAGCCATCGAGAACGGAGCCCAGAACCCAATAGCCGGAGACATAGCAATTGCCGATGGTGACGTTCTCGGTAGCGCGCGGATAGCCGAGAGCGTAGGAGCTTTTGAGAACGATGGCATCGTCCCAGGGCGAGTTGACGGTGCAGTTCACGATGCGGACATTGCGGCAGCAGTCGATATCCATGCCGTCGCGGTTGGTATCGATCAACAGGTTGTCGATGGTGAGGTTATCGACGCCGGTGGCAAGCAGGCCGAACCAGCCTCCCTGGAGGATGGCGAAGTCGCGCAGCAGGACGTTGCGGCAGTTCTTGAGGGCAATGGATTTGTTGCCGACGCCGGGATCCTCGGTTTTGGGGCCGGGTCCGTAGCCTTTGCTGAGGCCTGCGCCGTGGATGAGGCCGGGACCGGTAATGGAGACGTCGTGGAGATCCTCGCCCCAGAGCAGGCTGTTGTGCCAGTGGTTGTGGCCGTAGTCCTGGTAAGCTTCCCAGGGTGCATTGGACTCGGCGGCGTCGTAGTGGGGGCCTTCGGCAGCAAGGATGGTCGCCCCCTGGCCGAAGCGCAGCTCTACGCTGCTTTTGAGGCGGATGGAATAGCAGGCGTAGGTACCGGCGGGAAAGAGGACAGCGCCGCCACCGGCTGCCGAGGCGGCGTCGATGGCTTTGTTGATGGCGGGGGAGTCGATGGTGCGGCCGTCGCCGGCGGCTCCGAAGTCGCGCACGGAGAAAATGCCGTAAGGAGATGCGGCAGTGGTTTGCGCGGAGGCGGAAGTGGCGCCGACCAGGGCGGCGCCGGTGACTGCGCCCGTAACGCCGGCGCCGGCGAGGCGGAAGAAATCTCTGCGGGTATCGGACTTGATTGGGGACATCGGAATTTCTCCTGCGCGCGGCAAGTGGTTCGACCACGTCTTTCCTCACATTACCTGAGAGAAGAAGCGCCGGGAAACTGGGCGTCCGTCGTGGGGCCAGTTAGGCAGAGCCTGAGCCGCTGTATCGCCGCGCAGTCTTCGAAGCATGAGGACGCGGCGCCAAGGGGGTGTATCGGCGGTCACAGCGGGGATGAAGCCCTGCTGTTAAGCTCTGTCGTTCCCGTGATACAGTTCCTGAGCGCGCTCGGGGCACCGGACGCGGCGAGCTAAATTTTCATGGAGGGAGCGTTCCTTGTCGGTCACAACCTGGGTAGGCTTTGTTTTGGTCGCGAGCGTGATGTCGCTGATTGTGGCGTGGTTGTTCCCCAAAGAAGCGCACGGTTCCGATGCCGGCGCGCCGGGTATGCAGCAAATTCCAGACAGGAACCAAAGAGCAGGCAGAGGAGAACCTATGACGAGCCGTTTCTTTTCGCCGCGCTGGGGGAGACTTGCCGGCGTGATGGGCACACTGTTGGTGCTGGGCACAGGCGCTGCATTTGCAGGAACTACCGATCAGGCGGGAGGCGGTGAAGCCAACCTGCAGCTGCCGGATCTGAGCCAGGTGCACTTTCTAAATGGAATCAACGGACACAGCCTGCTGATGTTCGGGCCTCTGGCCTGCGTTCTGGGAATGATCTTCGGCCTCTTCATGTACGTTCACCTGAAGGGCCTGCCGGCGCATCGCGCGATGAAGGACGTGTCGCAGCTGATCTGGGAAACCTGCAAGACGTATCTGCTCCACCAGGGGAAGTTCCTGCTGCTGCTGTGGTCGTTTATTGCGGTCGTCATCCTGGCGTATTTCGCTGTGTTGCTGCACTTCAGCGCGGCGCGGGTGATCATAATCCTCGCGTTCAGCGTGCTGGGCATGGCGGGCAGCTACTTTGTGGCCTGGTTCGGGATCCGGCTGAATACGCTGGCGAATTCACGCGCGGCCTGGGCTTCGCTGGGCGGCAATGCGTATCGCGCGTTCAGCGTTCCACTGAAGTCGGGCATGAGCATCGGCATGATGCTGATCTCCGTCGAACTGCTGATGATGTTCAGCATTATTCTCTTCGTTCCGGGCGATTACGCCGGGCCGTGTTTCATCGGCTTTGCGATCGGCGAATCGCTGGGCGCGGCGGTGCTGCGTCTGGCGGGCGGCATCTTCACCAAGATTGCCGACATCGGCGCGGACCTGATGAAGATTGTGTTCCACGTGAAAGAGGACGACGCTCGCAACCCGGGCGTGATTGCCGACTGCACCGGAGACAATGCCGGCGATTCAGTCGGTCCGACGGCGGATGGTTTCGAGACCTATGGTGTGGTGCAGGTGGCCCTCATCGCCTTCATCATTCTGGGCGCGAAGAGTCCCGTCTCCGGAGTGCAGCTGCTGGTCTGGCTGTTTGCGGTTCGCGTGGCCATGCTGGTCGCCGCGGTGGCCGGCTATTACATCAACGAGGTGATCGCCAGGGCGCGGTACGGCAAAGCGGAGCAATTTAACTTCGAATCGCCACTGACCTCGCTGGTGTGGATCACATCCGTCGTGACCATTGCCATCACTTATCCGGTCACTTATGTCCTGCTTTCGAATCTGGGTGCAGATCCCTCACTGTGGTGGAAACTCGCCACCATCACTTCCTGCGGGACCATCGCGGGCGCGCTGATTCCTGAACTGGTCAAAGTGTTTACATCGACCGAAGCCCGCCACGTGAAAGAGGTGGTGGCGTCGGCAAGGGAAGGCGGAGCGGCGCTCGGAATCCTGTCCGGGTTTGTCTCCGGAAGTTATTCCGCTTACTACCTGGGACTGGCGGTTATCGTTCTGATGGCCATTGGATATGGGGTGAGCACGATGGGGTTCGACCATATCATTCTGGCCTCGCCGATGTTCGCCTTTGGCCTGGTGGCTTTCGGCTTCCTGGGCATGGGGCCAGTGACTATCGCGGTCGATTCGTTTGGGCCGGTTACGGATAATGCGCAATCCATCTACGAGCTGTCGCTCATCGAGAACGAGCCGGGCGTGCGTGAGGAAGTGAAAAAGCAGTTCGGCGTGGAAGTGGATTTCGAGCGCGCCAAAAGGCTGCTGGAGGCGGCCGACGGCGCGGGCAACACCTTCAAGGCCAGCGCCAAGCCGGTCCTGATCGGGACCGCCGTGGTGGGCGCAACCACGCTCATCTTCGCCACGATTATGGCGCTGACCAACTCGCTGACCACGAACGTCGACAAGCTTTCGCTTCTCCACGCTCCGTTTCTGCTCGGCCTGGTCACTGGCGGCGCGGTGATTTACTGGTTCACCGGCGCCTCCACTCAGGCGGTCACCACCGGCGCCTACCGAGCCGTGGAATTCATCAAGCGCAACATGAAAATCGAGGGGGCAACGAAAGCATCCACGGAAGACAGCAAGAAGGTGGTGGCCATCTGCACCCGTTACGCGCAAAGCGGGATGCTGACCATCTTCATCTCGCTGTTTTTTGCGGCGCTGGCTTTTGCCTTCCTGGATCCTTTCTTCTTCATCGGTTATCTGATCTCGATTGCCATCTTCGGCCTGTACCAAGCCATCTTTATGGCAAACGCGGGAGGAGCCTGGGATAACGCCAAGAAGATCGTCGAAGTCGACTTGCACGAAAAAGGAACGCCGCTGCATGAGGCGACGGTGGTGGGCGATCTGGTGGGCGATCCCTTCAAGGACACGGCGGCTGTGGCTTTGAATCCGGTGATCAAGTTCACCACGCTCTTCGGCCTGCTGGCTGTCGAGTTAGCGGTTCGGCTGTCCTCCACCAACCCGACGTTGACCTACGTGCTGGCGGGAGTCTTCTTCCTGATATCGTTCTTCTTCGTCTACCGCTCGTTTTACGGGATGCGCATCCAGAGCGAGCAGCCGTAGCGGAAACCTGCCGGCGGCTTAGCCATCGAGGCTGGCCGCCGGCGCAAAAGCGAAGGAATCGGAGGGCAGGGAGATCGCAACTTGCGGCTTCCCTGCCCTTTTTCTGCTCTTTTTCTCACGCTTCCATGGCGAACTCTCAACCGCCCGGACGGCCCTCCCCTGATACCCTCAAATCATGATCAAAGGCATCACCTGGATTCGCCCGGTGGAGTCGCCGGCTGCGCTGGAGGCGCTGTCGAGCTTCTTTGGGGCGCTGGGATTTGAGCCGGGCAAGGACTGGGACGAGCCGGAGCTGGGCGGCCGCGGACGGCCGTTTCTGGCGCCGCTGGGCAATGTGGAGTTTGTGACGGGCAAGCTGCCGGCGCCGGGCACGCCTCTGCTGATCGAAGTGACACAGCTGGATGCGGTGCACCAGGTGGCGCGGCGGTGGCTGGAGGCGCATGGCGCCCAGGGGAGCGTGGGTGCGATTGAGGAAACACCCTGGAAATCGCGGATGTTCACCGCTGAACCGGTGGCGGGGTTTCCGCTGGCGTTCTGGGAATGGAGCGATCCGCTGAAGGGCAGGCCGGCGGCGATGGAAGGCGATCTGAGCGCGGAGGGCATGCGATTTGCGATTGTGGCGGCGCGGTGGAATGCGGTGATCACGGAACGTCTGCTGCAGGGCGCGATGGACGCATTGCTGCGGAGCGGGGCGAAACGCGGCGAGATCGAGGTTGCGCGCGTGCCGGGATCGTGGGAGATTCCGGCAGCGGCGCGCAAACTGGCGGAGACGGGCAGGTTCGATGCAATCGTCGCACTGGGATGCCTGCTGCGCGGCGAAACGGCGCACTACGAGGCGATTTATAACGAGGTAGCGCGTGGAATTGGTCAGTCGCAGCAGGAAACGGGCGTGCCGCACTCCTTCGGGGTGCTGACGTGCGAGACTCTGGAACAGGCGCTGGATCGCGCGGGGCTGAAGGGCGGCAACAAGGGATTCGAAGCGGCGGCGGCGGCGATCGAAATGGTGTCGCTGGAGCGGAAGATTGCCGCGGGGACGCGCGCATGACGCTGGTGGGCAAGCGTAGGAAGGCGCGCGAACTGGCGATGCAGATGCTGTTCCAGGCGGACGTGGGGAAACAGACGCCGGATGAGGTGCGGAACACGTTCTGGCAGGCGCGCGACGAGGTCGATGCCGGGGCACGCAGCTTTGCCGAGGACTTGTTCCGCGTGGCGACGGCGCGGGGGAGCGAGATCGACGCACTGATCGAGCAGCACTCGAAGAACTGGCGGCTGGTGCGGATGGCGGCGGTCGACCGGAACCTGCTGCGGATGGCGGTTGGGGAGCTCATCGGATTTCCCGGTAATCCGGCGCCGATCGTCATCGACGAGGCGCTGGAGATTGCGCGGCGGTACTCGGCTGCGGAGTCGGTGGATTTTCTGAACGGGGTGCTGGACGCGGTGGCGCGCAGCAGAAAGTAGTCCGCGATGAAGATTCTGGCGTGGCTGACGGAGATGTTTCTGACGACCTTCGGGATTACGCGGCCCCGGCCTGAGCAGGAGCGGACGGCGCAGATGGTGATTGGCGGATTTCTGCTGGCGTTTCTGCTGCTGATTGCGTTGCTGGTGGCTTTTTTCGTGCTGCACGGGCACAGTGGCGCGGCGCAATGAGGGACGACGCGGTCCGATCAGGCGCGACCGTCATAGCCTGCCCCCTCGAATGAGGAACAAGACACCGCGGGCGTGAGCGAACGATCCACACAGTACAATGGTGGCCGTGTTTCCTGTGTGGAAAGGTTTTCCCGTGAGCCGAATATTTCCTGCCTGCCTCCTCGCCGTTGCCATCGTTGCTCTTCCCACTTCCATCGCGCTGGCCCAGCAGACGGCAGGGCCTGCGATGCTGACCATACAGGTCGACCATCCGGTGGCGAAGGTCAGTCCCACTCTTTATGGGCTGATGACGGAAGAGATCAACCACTCCTACGACGGCGGGCTGTACGCGGAGATGGTGCAGAACCGCACCTTCCGCGCGGACTGGTCGGGGATCCGCGACTGGTATCTGGTGGAGCGCGGCCAGGCCGAGGCGAAGATGGATATCGACACAACGACCGGGCCGAGTACAGCGCTTCCGCACAGCCTGCGACTGGACGTGACCACGGCCAGCGCGGCGAGCCCAGCCGGCGTGCTGAATACCGGGTACTGGGGCATGGCGCTCCACCCGGACACGACTTATGGGGGATCGCTCTACGCGAAGGAGGACACGCCGCAGGTTGGCTCCGTCACCGTAAGCCTGGTGGCGAACCAGAGCGGAAATACGCTCGCCTCCGCAACCGTTTCCGGCATCGGCGCCGCATGGCAGCAATACCATTTCACGCTGAAGACGGGCGCGATTGAGCCCTCGGCAGCGAATCACCTGGAAGTCACCGTGGCGCATGCGGGAACTCTGTGGCTAAACCTGGTCTCGCTGTTTCCCCCCACATTTCACAATCGGCCCAATGGCAATCGCATCGACCTGATGGAGAAACTCGCGGCGATGCACCCGGCCTTCCTGCGATTCCCGGGCGGAAATTATCTGGAAGGCTACGACATTCGCACCCGGTTCGACTGGAAGAAGACCATTGGCCCGCTGGTCGATCGCCCCGGCCATCCCAGCCCCTGGGACTATCTCTCCAGCGACGGCATGGGGCTGCTGGAGTTTCTGGAGTGGTGCGAAGACCTGCACATGCAGCCCGTGCTTGCGGTTTACGCGGGTTACTCGCTCAATGGGGAGCATGTGAATCCGGGACCGGATTTGGAACCCTATGTCGAGAGCGCCCTCGAGGAAATCCAGTACGTGACCGGAGGCACGGACACCGAATGGGGAGCGAAGCGCGCCGCCGATGGACATCCGAAGCCATTCGATCTGCAGTATGTGGAGATCGGCAACGAGGATACCTTCGACCGGTCGGACAGTTACGACGGCCGTTACGCGCAGTTCTATCACGCAATCAAGGCGAAGTATCCGAACCTGCAGTTGATCGCCACAGCGCCGGTGAAGAGCGTGCGCCCTGACGTGATCGACGAGCATTACTATGTGCGCGCCACGGAATTCTTCCACGATGCGGACCACTACGACAAGACGGATCGCAGCGGACCAAAGATCTTCGTGGGCGAGTGGGCCACGCGGGAAGGCACGCCCACCCCCAACTTCGGCGCAGCTCTGGGCGATGCTGCGTGGATGACCGGGCTCGAGCGCAACAGCGACATCGTGATCATGGCCTCGTACGCCCCGCTCTTCGTCAACGTCAATCCTCTGGCGATGCAGTGGACACCGGATCTGATCGGCTACGATGCGATGCACAGCTACGGCTCACCCGGCTACTACGCGCAGGTGATGTTCGCCTCGCATCTCGGCACGGAGCGGCCGGCGGCGACGCTTGAGGGCGCGGGAGCACGCTTCTTCTACTCCGTCACCGAGGATCGCGCGGCGAAGCGGATTTATCTGAAACTGGTGAACGCGTCGTCGGATGCGCAGGCTCTGGACATCGATTTCAGCGGAGTGCGTCTGGACGGGCAGGGACAGGTGACCGCGCTTTCCGCTCCTGACACGCAGGCGACGAACACCATCGAGCACCCGGATGCCATTGTGCCGGCGGAGAGCACGCTGGCGGTCCGGGGAGACCGTTTGCACTACAGTGTGCCGGGCGACTCGATCCAGGTGCTGCAGCTTCAGTGGCGCTGAAGCGACCCTGGACGATTCGCCCCGCAGGCGAAATGCATCTGCGGGGCGAACCGTCGGCAGTTAACGTGAAGCCGTCTGTTTGCCTGCCCTCCTGCTGACCTCGGGGGTAAGGCTGCACGACGCAATGGCGAGCTTCGTGGGTTCGAGGGTGAGCTGCTGCAGCTGGTTTTTCGCCAGCAGGGCATTGAAGCTGGCGATCTGCGGCTCCATGTTCTTCCATGCGGCCACGGTGCGGTTGTAGTTATTGCAGTCGCTCACCAGGGTGGCGATCTGGGTTGGAGTGGGCGCCATATCCAGGCCGACCTGCATCATGCTGACCATCGTGTTGTACTCGTTGTTCAGGTCGAAAAAGGACTTGAGCGCGCCAGGCTCGGGAGTCGCAGGACGGCGAGGGCCTTCTCCTTCGGGCGGGATCACACCGCCGATTTTCGTCAGGCTGGCGTCGAGCGTCTTCGCCTGCGCGGCCACATCGGCCGGGAGGTGGCCCGGGATCATGGCTGAAAGCTGGCTCCTGACGGCTTCAACTTCAGCGTGGCCTGCATAACTCTGCTCCATACCCTGAAGTGCCAGCAGGTTGAGCTTGTTCTGGGCGCGCAGCCCGGCCATGATCTCGGGGCTCTGGCCGACGCGCGGATCGTTTACGACGGTGACCTGGCGAGTGTAAACCTGACCGTTCACCGTAAGCTTCAGCGTATAGACGCCCGGAATCACCTGCGGCCCATGGGGACCTGGATTGGTGGAGCCCGCCACCATGTTCATTTGGTTTTCCAGGTCGTGCCGCAAGGCTGGGGGGTCGTCATACTCCAGGTTCCAGTTCACGCGATTCAGGCCGACATGGGTGCTGAGGGCTCGCGACTCAGGAGTCGCGAGCCAGTAGCGCGGATAGGCCTGGCCTTCGATGGGCGGCGGCAAGGTGCTGGACATGGTGCGAACGAGTTGGCCCTGCGCGTCGAAAACCTGAAGCTGGATCGGCCCGCTGGGTTCCTGGCTGAGGTAATAATCCAGGATCGCGCCGTACAGCGGGTTATATGCATGAGGCACTTCGATCGAGAAGGGCTGATCCCAGTTGCTGTTGATACGGGCACGGATGGCGTCCTCGGGCTGAAAGAAATAAACGGGCGAGGAGCTGATGCTCCGGGCATTGGCGGCGATCTGGCGCAACGGCGTGATGTCGTCGAGAACCCAGAAGCCGCGGCCATAGGTGCCGATCACCAGATCGTTCTGGTGATGGTCGGTATGCACGTCGAGATCGCGGACGGACGTGCTGGGCAGGTTCTGCTGCAGCGACTGCCAGTGATCGCCGTGATCGAAGCTGACGTACACGGTGGTTTCGGTGCCGGCGAAGAGGAGACCGGGCTGCTTCGGATCGACACGCAGGCTGTTGACCCAGCTCCCGGTGCGTTCGTCCGAGGGCAGGCCGGTGACGATTTTGGTCCAGGTCTTGCCGCTGTCCTGAGTGCGCCAGACGAGCGGCACATCTCCATCTTCGCTGTCGGGCAAGGTCTCGCCGCGGGCTGCGGCAATGCGGGCTGCGACGTAAGCAGTATCGACGTCATCGCCAGCCTCGATGGTGTTGAAATTGGTGTGAGGCGGCACGTCCGCGATATTGCTGACGTTGGTCCAGACTTTGCCGTGGTCCATGGTGTTGTAGATCTGGCCGTTGGTGCTCACGGTCCAGATCACGCCAGCTTTGACCCTGGAGATGGAGAAGTCCGCGATGGAGGGCGGCGGTGGAGGCGGAGGCGCGCCGGCAGATCCGGACGCAGGCCTGGCCGTTGCGCCGGTGGCAGCCTTCGTTCCAGCGCCGGGCGGAACCTTGGTCGCCGATGCGCCGGCAGGTCCAGCCGCAGGCGCGGACTTCGGCTGCGGACGCTCCTTGCCACAGGCAATCTGAGGCGCGCCTTTGGCTGTGGTCAGGTCAGGGCTGACGGCCGTCCAGGAATGAGCGCCGTCGCGCGAGACGAGCAGGCACTGGTAGGCGACGTAAAGAGCGCCGGGATCGAAGGCGATATCGAACTTCTTCTGGAAGTCGCGGAAGGCCCTGTATTTGGTGGCGTCCGAGCCGAAATTGGGCGCAACGTTCTCCCATTGCCCCGTCGACATATCAATTTTGATCAGGCCGCTGCCGCCGCCGCCCGGGCCATAGCCCACGCCGTAGATGATGTTTGGATTTCCGGGATCGGGCGTGAGAACACCAAATTCAGATGAAGGCAGCGGGCTCCAGTCGGTGAAGTTGACCTGGCCCCAGTTGCCGCGGCTGCTGATCATGACGGCGCCGGTGTCCTGCTGTGCCGCGATGATGTGGTAGGGATACTGGTTATCGGTGGAAACGTGGTAGACCTGCGCGATGGGCTGGGTGTACCAAAGGCTCCAGGTTTTGCCATTGTCGAGGGTAACGCTGGCGCCCTGGTCGGAGCCGACCAACATGCGATGTCCATTGGTGGGATCGATCCAGAGCTTGTGATAGTCCTCACCGCCGGGCGCGCCCTTGAACGGCTCAAAGGTGACACCGCCATCCGTCGAGCGGTACATGGCGGTGCTGACCGTATAAAGAATGTCGGGGTTCTGCGAGTCCACAAACACGCCGCTGCTGTACGATCCCTGGCCGTTGCTGATGCGGAGGTCCTTGCCCGCCATATGCTTCCATATGGCTCCGCCGTCGTCCGAACGATACAATCCCGAGCCGTGTTCGATGTTGTTGCCCACGATGTACATCCGCTGGCCATTGGTATGCATGGCGACCGCCACCGCGACGCGGCCTGGGAACGGCGGAATTTTGATCTCGGTCCACGTCTTGCCTTCGTCTGTGGACTTGAAGACCAGCGGCGGCTTCTTTTTCGCCTCACTGCTGGCGCCGAAACCGCCACCACCGGTGCCCTGCGTGGCGGCGAGCATCACGCTCGGATCGTCGAAGGCATATTCCAGGTCGCGCGTGCCGTCGTAGTCCGCGGGCTTGAGAACGCTGGTCCAGCTCTGGCCGCCATCCGTGGAGCGGTAGATGCCGCCACCGTGATGCCTGCTGTCGCCAAGAGCGGAGACAATCACCAGGTTTGGATCGGCGGGGTCGACCAGGATCCTGTCGATCTTCACCGTATCCTCGAGGCCGATGTGTTGCCAGCTCTTGCCGGCATCGGTCGACTTCCACATGCCGTTTCCGAGGCTGCCGCCAATGGGATCGCCCGCGCCGGCATAGATGATGTCGGGATTGGAAGGAGCGACCTGGATAGCGCCAATGCTGTCCACACTCGTCTCCTGATCGAAGATCGGGAACCAGGTGACGCCTGCGCTGGTGGTCTTCCAGATACCGCCCTGGGGGGTGCCCATGTAGAAGGTGCCGGCATCGCCGATGACACCGGTCACGGACGCGATGCGTCCGCCGTGGAAGGGCCCGACGTCGCGCCACTTGAGACCCGCGTAAAGGCTGGGATCGACCTGCGCTCCCGCGCCCAGGGCTAATGTCAGTATGCTCGCAAAAATCAGCGCACTAAGAGCTGTCCACGGCCTTCGCATCGTTGTAAATGACCTCTCGCAGGAATGGCGACTGTTCGGCGCGTAGTATACAGGAACGTCGCACGCAGACATGCGCAGCCGCTCACAGAGGCAACGTCGATCGAGTGATGCGAAGTCACAGGCCGGATCATATGACGCCAGGGATTCATCCCCATAGACGGGCCAGTGTGCATCCGCCAACCCTCGCGTACTCCGGATAATCTTCTGTGCCGTTCATGGTTTCTCAGGGCATCAACGCGGCGGAATGCTGAATATCCAGAGGTTACTGGCGAATTTGGGTGATTGTCTCCCCCGAAAGTGACCCATAGAGTAAAGAAAAATAAGCGTGGCACCACAACCGCTCATCCCCCTCGGAAGAAACTCCCGAACCGGTGTTGTCCGACGCCAGCAGATCCTGATTTTCAGAGAGTGCCAGACATGAGCCGCTTCAGCGCTATCCTGCCGGGCAGGCTTGTCCTCGCCCTGGGCTTACTCACTGTCGCCAGTCCCGCGGCTCTGTGCCAGTTGAACTCCCGCACGGCATCGGTCGCACTCACCGCCACGCTGGCGGAGTCGCTCACCGTGGCAGCCACGCCCAATGCGGTTACGTTCAACCTCGTCTCCGGGGGCAAATCCACGGGCAGCGCGCCCATCGCCATCACCACTACCTGGGCGATGAGGCGCAGGCGCTCCGCAGTTACACTTACCGGTTACTTTTCAAGCGCAGCCGCGGCGCTTACCAGCGGCGGAACGCCGGCGGCGAATATTCCCACTTCCGAAGTCTTCGGCGAAGTGAGCACCGGAACGCCAACCACCTACACCGCATTCACCCAGTCTCCCGCGCGCAATGGACTCGGCGTCTCCGGCGCAAGCCTGGTGCTTTTCACTCAGGCAATCACGACGGCCAACCGTTCCTCCAGGCGAACCGACGACCTGAACCTGCAGATCAATCTGACCGGCAATCCGCAGCTTCCGGCTGGTGAGTACACAGGCACTCTCAATCTGCAGGCGCAGGAGCTTTAGACCAGGATTCTCCTTTGCGGTGAAACTGACGGTTACAGTTCCCTGTGCACGATCACGGAGATCCTGTTACCGGCGCGCAAAGAGGCAGAGCTGCCGAAAATGTACTTCAGCCCTTACTCCCGAATCTCATTT
Source organism: Acidobacteriaceae bacterium (assembly GCA_049671725.1). Taxonomy (GTDB): domain Bacteria; phylum Acidobacteriota; class Terriglobia; order Terriglobales; family Acidobacteriaceae; genus Palsa-343. Next base: position 78,955 of record JBATVK010000098.1, on the reverse strand, counting down.
GCGATAGACGATCGAAGAACGTGCCTGCTGCGTTCTCCAGTACAGCCGAATCAGTGACAATCCCTGCCGGGGTAAGACAAACGATAGCCTCATTTTCCCGGTCTGCACCCCCAGCCATGCAGGCGAGGACAAAAGCTGCAACTGTCCTGCCGACTCCAGTCTCTCCACCTGTACCGGCGCAGGGCTTTGCGGCGATCCCATCGCTTTCAATGCAGTCCAGGCATCGCTATGCCCGGCGTCAATGCGAAACTGCGTGGTCCGCACTCGGCTTAGGTCCGGTGGCAATCCACTTACTTCGAGATCGATCTTTGCAGGCGGCGCAGTAACGGCGTCGTCATCGTAATTCCACACCAGAATGCTCGCGCTATAGCTGCCCCGTGTCGCGATCACGCGAATATCCGGCTGGTTCCGCTCACTGTCCTTCAGCAGTGCATCCAGGCTCAGTTCGCCGCTGCTGGTGGCCCGCACCCTGTTTTCCTGCAGCATTCCAAACATCCTGAGGGCATTCAAAACGGGCTTGTCAATTCCGTGCGTGGCAAGAGAACGATACCCGTAGAAGTATGGCTGGCCGGGAAATGTAAACGCCCAGGTGACATATCCCTGCAGGTTGACGTGGTCGCGGGCAGCGAGCGCCAGCGTGGCGGCCAGCAACTCCGCCTCGTAACTCGCATACTGCGAAGTATTGCGATAGGAGTTCTCCGGATGAAGGCTCGCGGCGCATGCGGCACAAGGCTCCGGATCCGATTCGCTGATCACAATGGGAAGATCGCGCAAACTCGGATAACTGGCCACGATCGCAAATCCGTGGGCGATGTCTTCCAGTTGTCGCCGGATGTCCATCTGCACATGACCATCCACAATCTTTGTCTGCCCTTTGGCGTGGAAAGATATGAAATCAAGCGGCGAGCCGGTCTTTCCCGTCGCGTAGTTTGTGCCGCTGACACAGTGGGTGAGGAAAGCGCGCAGAAATGCCGCCGCGTGGGGCGCTGCCGGTCCTGTCGTGGCAGGCCCTCCGACTTTGGCATCGGGCAGCGCGCGCTTCACGGCTGCGGCCGTATAGTCATATAGCTCCTCATACTGCGCCTCGGTGCCGTGCCAGTAGCCGATGTCCGGCTCATTCCACACTTCCCAGTCCCAGTGCTCCACATTGTTGCGCCCATAGCGTTCTATCGAATGGCGCACCCAGCGGTAAATCAATTCGGACCATTTGCTGTAACTTTGCGGCGGATAGGACCAGCCGGTGAACAGAGGCCCCTTCGGCCATGTATCGCGGTAGGGTTGAGGATGCGTGGAGAGCGCCTCGGGCATAAATCCAATCTCCACATACGGAGTAATTCCCGCGGCCTTGTATGTGTCGAAGATGCGGTCTACGATCTCCCAGTTATAGACTGGCTTGCCCGAGGCATCCTCTGTGTATGCATTGGTTGACCCCCATTTCAGCGCCGGCGCCCCGTTTCCGGTGGTCAGCAGGTTGTGGGTGCGATCATGGAAGCCGTACGGGCTGAGTTTTCCCAGTTGCTCCAGCAGCACGCGACCTTCTGGCGAGTACGTGTAGTTCGGCTCGTCGTGTCCCACATACGCCCAGACAGGCTTCAACGAGCCGTCTGCCTGATTCACGTCAACATGAATCTGAACGCTCTGCTGGGCGGACGACATCGCGGGCAACAAACAAAGTGGCATGGCCGCGAGAATCGAGTTTAACTTCAGCATTGCCACTACTCCTGGAAGAAAAGCCTGATGACCATAGCCCTGCGATCGCAAACCATTGCACTCCCGGAAGCGGGCCCTGAAGTCGCCATCCGGCCGGGAGATCTTCGGGCTCGCGCCGTCGCCACCATCCTCACTGGCCGGATCGAACCCGAACGGCGCCTGCCAGCCAGGGCGCGAGGTTCACGCTTCTCTTGCCGACTTTCACCTTCACGTACCCGGCTGCGCTCCGGCTCCTTATCTCAAGCCGCAGACCGGGCCGGATGCCGCTGGTCCGCAGGAGTTTGAGCGCCTGCGAATCCCGGTCCTCCACGCTCTCGACGAGAAACGGACCCTCTCCGGCCGCTTCGGATAACGAGATGGCACTGCGCATCGGCATCCTGCCGTCCAGTTCCGGGATGCAGTGCCCGTGCGGGTCGATTTTGGGATGGCCCAGTTTCGCGGCGATCCGTTCCTCGAAGCGCTCGGAAATGAAATGCTCCAGCCGCTCCGCCTCGTCGTGAACTTCCTCGAGCGGATAGTCGAGGAGTTCGTACAGGAACGTTTCGAGAAGGCGATGATGGCGCACGATCTCCAGGGCTCGCCTTTTGCCGGCCGGCGAGAGGCGCACGCCGCGGTGCATCTCGTAGTCGACTGGCGGCTCCAGCGCAGCGGCCAATTTTTGCAGCATGTTGGTGACGGACGCGGGCGCGACCTGCAGATGGTCGGCCAGCTCTTTGCCGGAGACGCGCCGCTCCTCGGCGCCGCCAAGGGCCAGGATGGCCTTGAGGTAGTTGTCGATGGACTCCGAATTGGGATGGGCTTTGGAGCGCGATGGCATAAAAGAATCTCTCCCGTATTGAATCATCCTCCGAGTCGATTTGACGTCGGCACCCTTCTTAGGTATACCTAATCATTAGGCTTGGCTAACTAAGCCGGTGTCTCGGGCCCTCCCAGGGGCCGCCCTTCGGCGGCTGTCATCCACAAACGCTCTGGAGTAATTGTTGTGAAACTCGCTCGCCTCCTGCCGATCCTCGCTGTCTTCTCTCTGTTAACTATGGTTAATTCTCTGGCTGCACAAAGCGGAACCAGCAGCGCGATTACGGGAACGGTGGCAGACCAGTCCGGCGCAATGATCATGAGCGCCCGCGTGACGGCGACGGAAGTGAACAAGGGAACCGTGCGTTCGGCGCTGACCAGCGAGGAGGGCCGGTACCTCTTTGCTCAGATCGATCCGGGGACCTGGCGGGTATCGGTCGCCGCTGCGGGCTTTGCACCGGTGCAGTCGCAGCCGACGACGGTCAGTGTGGGACAAACGGCCACGGTGAGCTTCACGCTTTACCCGGCGCGCTCTTCCGAAGTGGTGCAGGTCACGACCCAGTCGCCGCTGATGGCGCTGGAAAACCCGAACACCACGACGACCATCGCCGCGAAGACCATCGAAAACCTTCCCAATCCGGGCCAGGACCTGACCTACCTGGCGCAGTTTGCGCAGGGCGCGCTGATGAATACAGCCGGCTCGTCCAATGACGCCAAGGCCGCCGGGGGTTACGGCAACGTGGAGTTCAACGGGTTACCGGCGACATCGAACGGGTACATCCTCGACGGCTATGACACCAACGATCCCTTCCTCGGGCTGAATATCGGGCTCTCGACGAATCTGGTCATCGGCCTCGACGCGGTCCAGCAGTCGACCGTCAACACCAACTCCTATGCGGTCGACCAGGGCCGCTACGGGGCAGCGCAGGTGAACTACTTCACGAAGTCGGGGACGAACCGGTTCCACGGGGATGCTTACGAGATATGGAACGGCTCGGTCCTGAACGCCGAGGACTATTTTCTGCACGCGAATGACACACCTGGCAACCTGGCCACCAAGCCATATTCCAATGTGAACGAATTTGGTGTGAGTGTGGGCGGCCCGATTCGGGAGAACAGGCTCTTCTTCTTTTCTCATTACGAGGGCCTTCGGATCTCGCTGCCGTTGGTAGCACGCGTGACGACGCCGTCTCCCGCCTATGAACAATACGTCCTCAGCCAACTGTCTGTGGGCGGAACGGACCCGCTTACCGGCGCGAACCTACCGGCCGAACCAGGCGAGGTTGCCTTCTACCGCGGGATCTTCGGGCTCTATGCCAACACCGCCGGCACCACCGTTCCCGTGCTCTCCTGCCCGCTAGCCGCCGACGGAGCCATGTTGCCGGGGACGCAATCAGCCTCCAATTTGATGAACGGCAGCGGCTGCGCCAACGTGCATACGCAGTCGATGAAGAACAGCGACAGCGAAAACCTGGTAGTGGTGAAGATCGACCACACCGTCGACGAAAACAACAGCATCTGGTATCGCTTCCAGCAGGACACCGGACTACAGGCCGCCTACACCGACCCGATCAATCCCATCTTCAACTCGTATTCGCCGCAGCCGCAGCGCACGCTGGTTGCCGGGTATACGCATCTGTTCTCGCCGAACCTCGTCAACCAGCTCAACCCCGGAGGCAGCTGGTACTCCAGCATCTTTGAGCCGAACAACTACTCGCAGGCGATTGCCCGGTTTCCCATTGTGCTCGCCCCGGGCAGTTCCAACGCGCCTTTCACCACCATCGGCGGTGACGACCAAACCTTCCCGCAGGGCCGCAAAGTCACGCAGTGGCAAATCAACGACAATCTCGTCTGGACTCGTGGCCGGAACACCTGGAAATTCGGCGAGAACTCGCGGCGGCTCGACATCAGCGACTACGATCTGGGCGAGGGTATCGTGCCGCTGGTGACGTACACCGATCTGGCGCAGTTCACCTATGGTGCTGCGTGGACGGCGACCGCCGCATTTCCGGCTGCGCTGAAGGAGCGCATTGCGCTGGGCAACCTGGATCTGTACGCGATGGACACCTTCCGGCCGAGCGCGCGCGCGACGGTGACGGCCGGCCTGCGGACCACGTGGAACACCGACCCTGTAAACCAGCAGGCATTGTTTGCGCGCCCGGCCGGGTCATTCCTCACTATGAGCCACAATCCCGACCAGCCGCTGAACCAGGCTGTGACGACCGGGGTTCGAAAACTTTTTCCCGGTACGCCGCTGATCGTGTGGCAGCCGCGCGCATCCGTTGCCTTAAAGCTGACGGACAGGATGGACATCCACGCGGGGGCCGGCGTCTTCAACGACATCGTTCCTGCCGAGGTCGCCGACCTGGGCGCGATGAATCCCCCCTATGCGCCGGTCTTTGCCGGTGGCATGAACGGCCAGGTGGGGGGAGTCGCTCTTGCGCCCGGTGTTCCCAACAGCGCGGTGACTGCGACGAGCCAGGCGAACCAGTCCTTCCAGACGGTCTTCCGCTCCGGAGTCTCGCCCTGTGCGAGCGCATCCGATGTCCCGGTCTGTCCTCTGGCCGTGAACCTGAATACTTTCCCCAGCGGCACGCTGAAGACGCCTTACTTCCTGCAATGGAGCCTCGGCATCGAGCGACAACTCGGCGCGAACGGCGCGCTGCGCGTCGATTATGTGGGCACGCGCGCGGTCGATGAGCCGTACCAGGTGCAGCTGAACGGCTATCAGACGGTTTGCCCGGGATGCTTCGCTCCCTACGCGTACCGACAGGCGCCCGATCCACGCTTCGGGAGCGTGAATGAATTTCGCACCGGAGCCGGCAGCCATTACAACGGCCTGCAGACCAGCGTGACGGAGAACGTGCGAGGACTGACGCTGCATGCAAACTACACCTGGAGCCATTGCCTCGACGAGGTTTCCAATGGCGGCCTGCTGCCATTTTCCACGCTGGGCATTCTCTCGCCGCTGCCGGGCAGCCTGCGGAGAGAGTACGGCAACTGCGATTACGACGTGCGGCACAATCTGTCGGCCTTTGGCGTATGGCAGATTCCGTTCCGCTCGCGGCACTCGCTGCTGCGCCGCGCTTTCGGCGACTGGCAATACTCGCAAACACTCTTTCTGCACAGCGGTCTGCCCTTCAGCGTCCTGAGTGCGCCGTACACAGCCAGCGGCCGCGGCATCTTTCAGGCGGGCGGGCCGCAGTTCGCGAGCCGCGTGCCGGGTGTGCCACTCTATCGCAGGTCTTCCATCGCGGGCGTCACGTTGCCGGGAACGCTCCAGTGGCTCAATCCCGACGCTTTTGTTTCTGCCGTCGATCCTTCCACCGGCGCCTGCGCAGGAGGCGATTCGGCGATCCATTGCCAGTTCGGCGGCTTAGCGCGCAACGCGTTGCGCGGCCCGCATTTCACCTATTCCGAGATTTACCTGACCAGAAAGATTTCTCTGACCGAAGGCGTGACGTTCCGCTTCGATACGCAGATCTTCAACGCATTCAATCACCCGAACTTTGCACTCCCTTCCGACGTGCAGGCTGGGGTTCCGGGCGTCCCGTCGACGCAAACCGGCTTTGGCGGCCTGACCAGCACCATCTCTCCGCCGACGGGGCTGCTGGGTGTAGGTCTCGGCGGCGACAGCTCGCCGCGCATGATTGCTTTTCAGGGACGCATTGAATTCTGATGAGCCCGACAAGAATCGCGCCTTTTGCATCCGTCGACGTCGGGGCAGAGTGGGTATCCAGGCATGGCTACCGGAGCAGAGCAAGGAAACCAGTGCTCACGGTCAGTCCCGCCTGGCTTGTCACTTGCTTGCAGCGTCATGCAGGAACAGAGACGCTTACAACAGGAGTACGCGACGAAACAGAAAGAGCAGGGGGCGGAACGCGGCAGCGACGCAAACGTGTCTCCGGACACGGACTGCGGCGAGTGGCACAATTACCGGCGCTGGTTCAACGAGATGCTGACGGAAGCCGTGGTCGAGAACTACTCCAGACATTGCAATCGTCATACTTTTGCAAGTAGGCTGGTTGTGGAGGAAACTGACCTCCGCACGGTGGTCGAACTGATGGGACATAGCAGCACTCAGATGACCATGCGCCGCAGCACAGTCGCGCCGCTGTGGATCGGGTTGTGCCTCTTTCAGAGTTTGTTCGGGCGGAGAAGAAGGGCACAAGAATCGCCAAAGGCGGGCATGAATTGGTTACTCGGTTGGTCAGCAGTTAAGAAGTTGTTTCAGGTCTAAATCAGACAGTCACAGCAAGCTACTTTAGAACAATGATCCATAAGAAGTGGCCCCGTAGCTCAGATGGATAGAGCAGCAGTTTCCTAAACTGCGGGTCGCCTGTTCGAATCAGGCCGGGGTCACCATTTACAATCAACAACTTACGTGAATAATTAATTGAGTGCCAGTGGCAGTTTTGGTGGCACTTGGTACAGTCAGAGATGCTAATTGCTTCTGAATCAGTGGCTTGGCGTCTACCGCGATGAGCCTTTTCAGGGATCGAGTCTCCCGATTCGGGTTGAATTCACCCCAGCGTAAACAGTGGCTCATCCGTTATCTCGCACAAAATATGCGACTTGCCTCGTCCGGAAATATCTAGTCCACACTCGTCAGGTTCCTTCGGACATGCAGTTACAGACACTGCATGTCGGAGACCGCGATGCGCCGGACGAACAGTTGTCCAAACTGCACGTTGGAGTCTAGCGGAATGCTCATTGCACCTCCTGCTCCTCAAATTTCACTCCCGACAGGCACGATCCTGCGGCCACGACAGCCGTCAATCTCCAGAACAGCACTACAGAAACGGTGGTGTTGTCCTTGGTATCTAAGTCTATCCGTGATGAATTGACCAGCGCATCGTCGGCAGGTCTACAATTGGGCAAAATCCAGCTTCTAGGCCTGCGCGGACAGGAGGGGCGAGAATGTCGGCTCCCGTGGTCGAACTGCGGCGTTTGATACAAGAAAACAGCCGCATACAAAAAGGCTCATCAATCCAGATCGATTATGTAGACGTTACGCATGCACTAGCAGACGCTCGAACTCGCCAAAATCACGTTGTCTTTGGGCGAAGAGGATGTGGAAAGAGCTTGTTGCTAGAGAAAGTGCGCAAGGGAATAGGTCCAAACATCCGAGCGATATACATCAACTGCGAGGATTACAAGCACCATAGCTTCCCCAACGTACTGATCGAAATCTTGGACGCGGTGTTTATTGAAATCGAAGAACACCTAGGCGGATGGTTTGGGAAGAAGAAACGCCTCCGCTCCTTGGTAACCGAGCTGAGGGAGTCACTGGCGACGCTTCGGGCTAGGGAGGATGAAGTAGCTAAGAAGGTAAAGAGCCGCGCCGAACTCGAAAGGAAGAGTTCTGGGTCCGCCTCTGCGGGAAGCCACCAAGTCCACGTCGGCCTCGGCCTTTCGAGCACTCGCAAGGAATCCATCGAAGCGGAGTACCACACTTTCGATGACAAAATCCGCGACCTCAATCAATTGCTACCGCGGTTGAAGAAGACGATAGAACAATTCTTCTTGCTATCCAATAGAGTAGAGGTCATCTTCATCGAACTGGACGATTTTTACCAACTGAGAAGATCCATACAGCCATATGTCGCTGACTACGTGCACCGCTTGTGTAAGGATTTACCCCTTTTCTTCAAGATTGGGACGCTACGCCACGTAAGCTCTCTCTACGCGGACCGTCACCAGCAGCCTATTGGAGCCCAAGAGCGCCACGATTATCAGCCGATAAATATTGATTACACTCTTGCCGACTTCAAAAGAACTTCTGGACAAATACGAAAAATACTCCACGAATATGCTGGAAAAGCGGGAATGACCCCCGAGCAAGCGGATTCGCTGTTCAAGGGAGAAGGATTCAACCGCCTAGTGCTGGCGTCAGGAGGGGTTCCCCGCGACTTTCTTTCCCTATTACTTGAGGCTTTGGCAGAGAAACCGGCTGGAGATGAAAAAATCGGCAAGGACGATGTTAGAGGGCTTAGTCTGAGCACATTTCAGCACCGGATCGAGGAGTTGAAGGCAGATTCTGAAGAAGAGGATCACGACGTCCTGATACGCGGGATTTACGCAATCAGGAAGTTTTGCCTTGATCGGAAAAGTAACGTGTTCCTCGTCGCGGACAAGACTCTCCAAGAGAAAAGCGGGATCAAGGACCTCCTGAACCGATTGGTTGACTACCGCATCATTCATCTCGTTGGGACGGCACTAACGCACAAATCGCAATCGGGAACATTCACTGCCTACATGATCGATATTGGAGCCTACGCTAACATGCGGAAGCTCCACAACAAGTTTAGGGAAATCGATATCACGGCTCCCGAGGCGAAGGAACAGTGCCGAAATGCGCCGGTCTTGGAGGGTGCGACTCTGGAGATGTTTTTTGCCTCCGTTCCTGTCGAGGCCGAGGCGACATTGATTCAAGAGGTTCGGGCGGATGGGGAGCAGGAAACCACTGACTGAAGCATCGGCACGCGGATAGCCGTGAAGGGGGCCTCCGGTGCGAAATGTCTGCTTCTGCTGTTCGATCATGCTCACATTTACATGCTCCTCCACGGACTTTGCTCGATGCAGGAACTGGTAGCACGAGTTCGCAGACACGCATCGCAAACGGGAGAGGCATATCTGGAACCTCGCCATTTCCAATAGCACCTACTCTGCATCCTGCGTATCTCGCGAGCCAACACTGCGGATTTCGGTGGCATTTTTGGTGGCAGTTGGTACGCGGAGTCGCATGGCATTGATTGTCAAGGCATTACAGGCGACGTCGAGGAAAACCCAGTAAAATCGGCCTTTTTCTATACTTCTAAGTCTCTTAGAATGTGTTGACTGTCGCACATTTTTCAGTTTCCTAAACTGCGGGTCGCCTGTTCGAATCAGGCCGGGGTCACCAGTTCCTGCCGATCACTGCCACAGACGGGCTGCGCCGCGGACACCGCTGGAATCGCCGTGCTTCGCGGGGACCACCGAGGTCACCGCTGATTTGCCAAAAGCCCAGTTGGCGATCTTCGGCGGGACGTTGCGATAGAGGCGCTCGATGCGGGAGAGCCCGCCGCCCAGCACAATAATGTCGGGATCGAGCAGGTTGACGACGTGAGCGAGGGCTCGAGCGAGACGATCCTCGTAGCGGTCGAGCGCGGCCACGGCCTGCGCTTTGCCCTTCCCTGCTGCGGCGGCGATTTCCGCTCCGGGAAGCGCGGAGCCCGAGGCGCGGCGGTAATCCTCTTCGAGAGCCGGACCGGAAAGCCATCGCTCGATGCAACCACGTTGGCCGCAGTAGCACGGATCGCCGGGATATTCGTCGGGGCGCTGCCAGGGCAGTGGATTGTGGCCCCATTCTCCGGCGAGGCCATTGGGGCCGATATGCATGCGGCCGTGGAGGGCGATGCCCGCACCGCATCCGGTGCCCAGAATGGCCGCGAAGACGACAGCGTGGCCGGCGGCCGCGCCATCGACCGCCTCCGAAACTGCGAGACAGTTCGCGTCGTTCACACAGAGGACGTCGCGATGGAGCGCGGTGGAGAGATCTTTCTGGAGAGGCCGGCCATTGAGCCAGGTGGAGTTGGCATTCTTGACGAGGCCGGTGGCGGGCACGATTGTGCCCGGGATGCCGACGCCGATGGGACCGGTGGGGCCGACCTCGTGCTCGACAGATGCGACCAGATCCGCGGCGGCGCGGATGGAGCCTTCGTAATCGTGCTGTGGCGTGGGGATGCGGACGCGGCGGAGCTCGCTGCCATCGGCGTCCATGGCCAGCGCCTCGATCTTGGTGCCGCCCCAGTCGATGCCGATGCGGATGCCGGTAGAACGGGTCACGAGCGGGTGACTCCCCAGGCGTCCAGGGCGGCGGCCAGACGCTTCAGCGCCTCCGCGGTCATGGCGGGATCGCCGCCGATGCCGATGCGGAAATGGTCCGGCATCTCGAAGAATCGTCCAGGCACAACGCTGGTTTCGTGGCGGGCGCGCAGGAAATCGCAGAACTCATCGACAGAGCCGCTCTTCAGGCGCGGAAAAGTCACCGTGCCCCAGGGGCTGCGGAAGCCGTCGAGATCGCTGTGGCCGCTGAAGAGCGCGTCCAGGGCTTTGCGGTTGGTATCGAGGAGGGTGCGGGCGCGGGCGTTGATTTTGGCGAGTTGGTCGAGGGCCACGACACTGAGCAGCTCGCCGGGATGGACGGGCGAGGCTCCGAAGAGATCGTTCAGGCGCCACATGCGCTTCGCAAGGTCGGGCTTCGCCAGAATCCAGCCGCAGCGGAGACCGCTGAGACCGTAGGCTTTGGTGAGGCTGGTGGTGACGATGAAATTTGTGCCGAGGTGGAACGATGAGCGCGCCGGCTGGTCATACACCATGTCGAGATAAACTTCGTCGACGAGTACGTGCGCGCCGGACCTCTGCGCGATCTCGCCGATCCGGGTCAGGGTCTCTTCGCTGGAGAGCGCTCCCGATGGATTGTGCAGATTGGTCAGGCAGATGAGGCGGGTATTCGGCGTAATGCGGCGGGCAATGTCGCCGGGGTCGATCTGAAAGTCGTGCTCGGGACGGCGCTCGAAGCGCAGAATGTTGGCGCCGAGATAGGACGCCACTTCGAGGACCGGACCATAGGTCGGCTGCTCGATCAGGACATCGTCGCCTGGTTCGAGCAGAGCCGCCATGGCCAGATGGTTCGCCATCGCGGTACCCGCGGCGGCAACGACGCAATCCTGAGTAACGCCGCACTTGCGCGCCAGCCGCTCCTGGAGCGGCGCATAGCCGTAGACGGTGGGCCCGTTGATTTCAAGATCCTGCGGCGCAACATGCAGCTCTGCGAGCGGATAGCTCATGATGCCGCTGGTAGCGAGATTGTATTTTGCCGCCGAGTGGAGCTTCGCCCACTCGAGATAGGTGGACGCGACGGCGCGCGCGTTGCTCATTCTGCTGCCTCCCTGAGCCGGCGGCGCTGCCAGAGCGCGTAGACCGGCAATCCGATGAGGATGATGACAAATCCGATAGAGCTGTTGCGAGGATACTTCCACAGCGCGTTGGCCACGATAAGCCAGCACGACAGGATGAAGACGAGGGTCGTATACGGATGACCTGGCACGCGAAAGCCGGGATTGTCGATGGGATGGGTCCGCTCGCGGCGGCGAAGGATAAAGAGGCACGCTGCGCTCAGGCCGAAGAAGGTGAAGTCGATGGGTGCCTGGAAGTTCAGGATCTGCTCGTATTTTCCGCTGAGCGCGATGACAACTGTCCAGACGCTCTGCAGCACGATGGCAACGACCGGGACCTGGGTTTTGCGCGTGAGGCGGGCAACGCTGCGAAAGAAGAGGCCGTCCTCGGCCATGGCGAAATAGACGCGCGGCGCGGTGAGCACGGACTGGCTGAGATAGCCGACCGTGGAAACGGCAATACCGAGCGCGATGAGTTGCGCGCCGCGCTCGCCGGCCACTATCTGCATCACGGAACTGGCAGGGACGCTGGTTGCGGCCAGCGCTGTGACTCCCAGGGCGCGGAGGCAAACGATGTTGACGCAGACATACAGGACGACCACGGCCGCAACGCCAATGACCAGAGCGCGGCCGAGATTTTTACGGGCGTCGCGAATCTCTCCGGCGATAAAGTTCGTCGTCTGCCAGCCTCCGTAAGAGAAGAGTACGGGGACCATGGCCGCACCCAGGGCGGTGAACAGGTCGAAGGAGACGGGACGGTCGAGGACGGGGTGAAGCATGGGCTTCGGAGCGCGAACAAAGAAGAACCCGGCGCCGACGAGCGCCGCGATGGCCGCGATTTTGAGCACCATCAGCACGCTCTGGAAGCGGCCGCCGGGCTTGACGCCGAGACAATTTATGGCGGTGAGCAGGGCGAGAGTGACAACGACGACGGAACGCTCAGAGACGGCGAGGTGAGTGAGCTCGAGGAAGTAGCGTGCAAAGGTGACGGAAACCGCGGCCATGCCGCCGGTCTGAATGACGAGGAGCAGAGCCCACCCGTAGAGGAATCCAAAGACGGGATGGAAGGACTGCCGGAGATATTCGTACTGGCCGCCGACCTCGGGGATGCGGTCGCCGAGCTCGGCATAGATGAACGAACCGAGGATGGCGATGACGCCGCCGGCGGCCCAGACCGAGAGAATGAGCACGGGAGAATGCAGGCGCTGGGCGACGACGTAGGGGTTCATAAAAACGCCAGCGCCGACGATGCCGCCCATGACCATCATGGTCGCGTCGAAGAGGCCGAGTTTCGGTGCGAGTCTCGGGCGGCCTGAGCTCTCGACGTCCAGGGGTGGTTGTGTCACCGAATCGAATTCTATCCGAGAGGCCGTTGTTACTTCGGTCAGCGGCTTCGGATTGCAGGGCCGGGGTCGCTCGTGCATACTCCCTGAGGGCGGAATTCATGGCGGGACCGAAGACGAAATCGCAGCACATCACCATCGTGGACGTCGCGCGGGAGAGCGGGTTCTCGGCTTCGACGGTGTCGATTGTACTGAACGAAGCTCCGCTGTCGCGCTACGTGGCGGCGACGACCAAGGAGCAGATCCGCACGACGGCGGAGCGGCTGGGGTACCACCCCGACCTGTTCGCGCGGTCGCTGCGCAGCCGGCGCACGCACACCATCGGGGTGATGATTTTCGATATCTCCGATCCCTTCTGCACGCTCATCCTGCGGGGCATCGAGCGCGCCCTGCACGGAACCGGATACCTGCCGCTGATGATGGACGCGCACAACAACCGCGAGCAGTTTGAGGGCTACCTGCGCATGCTGGTGGAGCGGCGCATCGAGGGGCTGATCGTAGTAGCCAACTGGCTGTTCCAGGAGTGCGGGCTGCTGACTCGTCTGCAGGAGCGGGGATTGCCGATTGTGGTGGTGGGACGCGATCTTGCCGCGGACGGATTTCGATCGGTGGTGGTGGAAAACGAGAGGGGCGGGACCATGGCGGTCCAGCACCTGTACGAGCTCGGCCACCGCAGGATCGGGGCGATTCGAGGGCCGGTGCAGATGAGCGACAGCAGCGGCCGCTGGGAAGGGATCCAGCGTTTCTGCGCCGGGCACGGCATTGCGATTCGCGAGGTTCACGTGCGGACGCTGCCCGATTTGCTGGATCCATTCGCGGTGTTCGAGAGGGGAGCAGTTCTCGCCGAGGATATTGCACGGGCCGATGACGACTTCAGCGCACTGATTGGATTCGACGATCTGACCGCGCTGGGCGCGATGCGGGGATTAGCGCAGGCGGGAGTGCGGGTGCCGGAAGAGTGTTCGGTGATTGGATTCGACGACATTCCGGCCGCGTCATTCACCACGCCGGGGCTGACGACGATTCGCCAGCCGATGGAGGAGATGGGCGCAATGACGACCGAGCATCTGCTGAAGATGCTGAGCAATCCGGAAGAGAGGGCGGCGGACGGAGGAGCACTGGTACAGAAGCTGGCGCCGGCTCTGATCGCGAGGGGATCGACCATGAGGATCGAGGGGGAAGAACGGCACCGATCTTCAGACTTGACACGGAAGGCCCAGGCGGAATAGCTTTCGTCAGTATTGAAACGATTGAATACCCGGACCTTCCGCTGCAAAAAAGCCGGGCAATGCGGCGGATCGGATTTCAGCTTCTGGAGGACGGTGATGAGCGGGAGAAGTGCTTTGAGGCAGGCAGCGTCTCTTCTGTGTTGTGGCATTCTGGCGTTCTTCATGGGAAGCACGGCGTATGGGCAAGCGGGGCGGGGTGGGATCTCCGGTCTGGTCAGCGATCCCTCCGGCGCGGTCATTCCCGGGGCGTCTGTCACGGTGCTGAACTACGCGACGGGGGTTAAACAGAGCACGGTGACCACGTCGGGCGGGCTGTATTCGTTTGTCTCGCTGGCGCCGGGCAGTTACCGGCTCACGGCCACCGAGAGCGGTTTCCAGACTATGGTGCAGGATCACGTGCTGGTGACCGTCGATCAGACGACGCTGCTGAACATGACGCTGCACGTGGGCAACGTGAGCCAGGTGGTCACGGTGAATGCCTCGTCCGACATTCTGGACACCAGCAATTCCACGGTAGGCCAGCTGATCGATTCCGCGGCTATCGACCGCGTTCCGCTGCTCAATCGCGATGTGTACGAGCTGGTGCAGCTGAGCGCGGGCGTGATTCCGGCAAACGGTACGCCGAACTCGGGCGAGCTGCCGACGGTTTTCAATGCGCGCTCGCTGATCGACGTCTCGTCGTACACCATCAACGGCGCGCTGCAGGGCAATGTGTATTACATGGTGGACGGCAGCCCGATCGGCATTCCGGAGAATAATCTGGCGACAATTCTGCCGGCGATGCAGATTCCCGAGGACGATGTGGATGAATACCGCGTGGAGACGCAGAACGCGCCTGCCAGCTATCAGAGCGGCGCGGCGGGCGTCATCAGCCTGGTGACGAAGTCGGGCGGAAATCAATTCCACGGGGATGGCTTCGTGTACATCCGCCCCAACACCCTGGCGGCGAACGACTACTTCGCGAAGCAATACGACGCCTCCCAGGGGCTGCCCAATGAGCCCGCCGATTTTCACCGCTATCAGGTGGGCGGATCGATTGGAGGGCCGATTCGCAGGGATAAGCTGTTCTTCTTTGGGGATTATCAGGCGACCTGGCAGGAGAGCCTCGAAACCGATCAGTACACTTTCCCCACTCAGGCGGAACGGACAGGGGATTTCTCGGCGGACAGCTTCACGGTCTATAACCCATTCGTCCCCGACAACCCCGACGGGACGCGACAGGCTTTCGCGAACAACAACGTACAGGGCTACATCGATCCGGTGGCGCAGAAATTGACGCAGTATTTCCCTCTGCCGAACCAGCCGGGCGAAGGCACGTACCATCAGCTGAACTACAACTTCAACGGTCTGGACCCCAACAACGGCCAGCAGTTCGACGTGCGGGTGGACTACGACCAATCGCAGAAGCAGCGCATCTTCGGCCGCTTCTCGTACGGGCATCTTTATTTTGGCGATGCGCTGGCGTACGGCGCCAACAACGACTGGGATCCGAACACCTACCGGAACACCACGCCGGAATTCAACGCGCTGCTGGCCGACGATTACACGATCAGCCCGCATTCGGTGCTGCAACTGCGTTATTCGTTCACGCGCCAGCATGAAATTCAGGTGGATCCCGGCCAGAGCGGGACGAGCCTGACGCAGTTCGGATTCCCCGCCTCGCTGGCGGCGCAGGTCGATTACTCGACCCTGCCGTTTGTCGGCTTTGGCGACTTTACGAGTGGCATCGGCAGTGGAGATCAGGGTGGATGGTATTTCCTGTTTGCCAGCGAGAGCAGCGACGCGAGCGCGACCTGGCGCACGGTGATCGGGAAGCATGAGCTGAGCGTGGGCGGCGAATACCAGAAGATGTTTCTGAACGAGGGGTTCCCCGGGGCTTCCGCGGGCGCCTACTACTTCGACGACACAGCGACCAGCTCGACGGCCTTTGCAGGGGATGGATACGACTTCGCATCGTTCCTCATCGGGATGGGCCAGCCGCCCGGTTATGAGTCGGGGAACTTCACGAAGGACATCTTCGCCGCAGAATCCAATCCGTACTACGCGGCTTTTGTGGAGGACAACTATCACCTGACGAAGACCTTTGACGTCAGTCTGGGGCTGCGCTGGGATATCTTCGGTGGACGCACGGAGCGGCATAACCGGCTGGAGTATTTCGATCCTAATCTCAGCTATACCGTCAATGGAGTGCCGCTCACGGGCGGCGAGGTATTTGCGGGCGTCGGAGGAGCGTCGCGGACGCCCTTCGCAACCAATCTGACGGATCTGAGCCCGCGACTCAGCTTCGCGTGGCAGGCTTTTCCCAACCTCGTCTTCCACGGCGGCGCGGGCATCTACTACGGACCCAGCACGCACATGGTGGCCGGGCCGGGGGAGGACTCGCAGGGCTTCTCCAGCTTAACCTCGTGGAACTCGACAGCCTACAACGCCGATGGCAACACGGTGATGGTGAATCCGCTGAGCAACCCGTTCCCGGCGGGAATCGTGCAGCCGACGGGGTCCTCGCTGGGGCCGGCCACCGGCATTGGCGCGCCCCTGAGCACCGCGCTGCATTCGCAGTCGGAACCCACGGTGTACGACTACAACATCGGGTATGAGGTGCAGCTCCCCTCCAGCATCACGCTGAACGTCGCATACGTGGGGAGCCACGGGTTATATCTGGCCATGAACGGCCAGGATCTGAACGAGCTGCCGCTGAGCGTCTACGCCACGTATCAAAACGCACTCAACAACAACATTCCGAATACCTGGGAAGCAGCGTTGCCCAGCACCTCGGCGTTCTACGGTATGTCGACGGTGCCGATGTGGCTGGGGCTGGAGCCGTATCCGCAATACAGCAACGGGGGACCGAACAGCGGCGTAGCGGTCGATGGGAATCCGGTGGGCAACTCGGAATACAACTCGCTGCAGACAAAGGTGGAGAAGCGTTTCTCCAAACACTGGACCACGCTGGCTTCCTATACCTGGGGCAAGATCATGACCAACGACACCGCGCCTCCGCTGTCCTTTGTCGGCTATCACGGCGTGGGCGCTCCGCAGGACTGGAGGAATTTGAACCTGGAGCGCTCGGTGAGTCCCCAGGATGTGACCTACCAGTTCAACTGGCAGACATCGTGGGATCTGCCGGCCGGCAAGGGACGCGCTCTGAATCTGAGCGGCGTGCCGGACGGACTTTTCGGTAACTGGACGATCAACACCATCGTGTATCTGAGCAGCGGCCAGCCGATTAACGTGCCCAACGGAACCGACGATCCATGGTTCAACCAGCGCGTGGATATGAACTGCAATCCCGCCTCGGGAGCGCCACACACCGCAGACATGTGGTTCAACTACAGTTGCTTCTCGCAGCCGGCCAACCCGTTCCTGCCGGGGCACTCGCCGGCCTATTTGTCGAACGTGCGAACCAACGGCGCTCATGACCTGGACGTCTCGCTTTACAAGAACTTCCCCATGGGCGAGCAGCGCAATCTGCGCTTCGAGATCGCGGCGTATAACATCACCAATTCGGTCCAGCTTGGATATCCGAACGTTTTCTGGAACCCGACTCCCTCTCCGGCCAATATGGCGGGGTTTGGCCAGATCACCGGCGACTCGAATCAGCCGCGGCAATTCCAGGTGGCATCGCGGTTCTCGTTCTAAGCGCAGAGAAGCAGATATCGCGCTGCGGCGCACAATCTGAAACGAATTAATTCCAGAGTGGAGAAGCGTTGCATGTTTCGAAGGCTCGGGCTCACCGTTCTGCTGATTTCCTGCGTCTCTGCCGCACTGGCGGCGACCACTCCACTGCACGAGGGATGGCAACTGCAGTCAGCCTGCAAGCTGCAGGCAGGTGGCGAGACCATCTCCACGGCTGGCTTTAGGCCTGAGGGGTGGATCGCAACGTCGGTGCCGGCCACGGTGCTGGCAGCCCAGGTTGCTGCGGGGATTTATCCCGACCCGTACTACGGGATGAATTTGCGGAAGATTCCGGGCGAGACGTATCCGATCGGAAAATTCTTCGCGAACCTCCCCATACCGGACGACAGTCCCTACAAGTGCGGATGGTGGTACCGAAAGGAGTTTGCCATTCCGGCGGCCGATAAAGGCAGGACGCTGTGGCTGCACTTTGGCGGCATCAACTATCGCGCCGACGTGTGGGTGAACGGGAAGAAGATCGCCGATGCATCACAGGTGGCCGGAGCATACCGCACCTACGATTTTGACATTACCGGTGTGGCTGAGCCGGGAAAGCCAAACGTGGTCGCGGTGGAGACGTGGGCGCCGGGGCCAAAAGACCTGGGCATTAACTGGGTGGACTGGAATCCCGCGCCTCCGGACAAGGATATGGGGCTGTGGGGCGACGTGAAGCTGGGTACGACTGGTCCGGTGACGCTGCGCTCACCCATGGCAGTCACGCACTTCCCTGACGCTTCGCTGAGCGAGGCCGACCTGACTGTGTATGCGGAGTTGCATAACGCATCGGACCGGCCGGTTACGGGGAAGGTGATGGCGATAGCCGCAAACGTCCCGGTCGAGCAGAGCGTGACCATCGCGGCGGGAGCGGATCAGACCGTTGTGTTCACACCGGATCAATTTCCGAAGTTGAAAATCCACAATCCGCATGTGTGGTGGCCCTATGTGATGGGCGACCCGCATCTGGAGCGGCTGACGATGCGGTTCGTGGACAACGGCAGCGTGTCGGATGAGCAGAGCGTGGATTTTGGCATTCGCGAGATCACGGCGGAGAAGACGGACAAGGATTATGAGCTGTTCAAAATCAACGGCAAGCCCATCCTGATCCGCGGCGGAGGCTGGTCGCAGGATATGCTGCTGCGGCAGAATCCGGAACGGCTGCGCAATGAGTTGCGGCTATTCCGCGCGATCGGGCTGAACACCATCCGTCTGGAAGGCAAGATGGAGACGGACGATTTCTTCCAACTGGCCGACCGCCAGGGGATTCTGGTGATGCTGGGCTGGTGCTGCTGCGACCAGTGGGAGCACTGGAAAGACTGGACGCCGGAGAACTATACGGTGGCAGCCGGATCGCTGCGCTCGCAGATGTTGCGGCTGCGCTATCACCCCAGCCTGCTGGTGTGGCTCAACGGCAGCGACAATCCGCCACCGGCATTCGTGGAAACGGCGTACCGCAACATCGAAGCCGAAATGCACTGGCCGAATCCGATCCTGTCGTCGGCGTCAGCAACTCCGACTACGGTGACCGGGCCGAGCGGCGTGAAGATGACCGGGCCGTACAACTACGTGGCGCCGTCGTACTGGTATATGGACACGAAGCATGGGGGCGCGTTCGGCTTCAACACGGAAACCAGCCCGGGACCGGACGTGCCGCACGTGGCGAGCCTGCGCAAGTTCATTCCGGCGGATCAGCTGTGGCCGCCCGCCGAGGCGTGGAGCTATCACGACGGCGGAGGGGATTTCACAAACCTGAACGTCTTCGACACCGCGATGCATGCCACGTACGGGCCAGCGGACACGCTGGATGAGTACGAGCGGCTGGCGCAGACCACGAGCTACGACAGCGAGCGCGCCATGTATGAAGCGTATTCGCGCAACAAATACACGTCGACGGGCGTGATCCAGTGGATGCTGAACAATGCGTGGCCTTCGATGATCTGGCATCTTTTCGACTACTATCTGGACGCCGATGGAGGTTACTTCGGAGCCAAGAAGGCCTGCGAGCCGGTGCACGTGCAGTATTCGTACGACGACCACAGCATCGTGGTGGTAAACAGCACTTACTCGGCGGTGAATGGGCTCACTGCGGCGGCGCACGTATATGACATTCACCTGAAGCCGCTCTTCTCCGCGGAAAAGCAGCTGAATGCGGGGAGCGACAGCTCGAACCGCGTGATCGCCATTCCCGACTCGGTTTTCCAGCAGGGATCGCAGGTGTATTTCGTGGATCTGACGCTCAGGGACGCGAAGGGCGGCGTGGTGAGCAGGAATTTCTATTGGGTTCCGGCGAAGCTGACGGCGTTCGACTGGAAGAAGACCAATTACACGCACACACCGGCGGCGGAGCCGGCGGACATGCAGGAACTGCGTTCGCTGCCCCAGGCTACGGTGCAGGCACAACTGCACGAGCATCCCTCGCCTGACGGAGAGACGGTGGAGGTGACGCTGCATAATCCATCGCAGGCGCTGGCGTTTCAGCTGTCCGCGGCGATACGGACCAAAGACGATGGCCTGGTGGCGCCGGTGCTGTGGTCGGATAACTACATTGAGCTGATGCCTGGAGAATCGCGTACGCTGACAGCGGTGCTGCCGCAGCATGCGCCTGCCGGACTCGTGGTAAAGCTGGGCGCGTGGAACGTGCCGGAGCAAACTTTGCCGATAGCGGGCCGCTAAGCTCGACAGTTCGAGAAGAAAAGGCCGGCGGGTGTGAACAACCAGCCGGCCTCTTTTGTGCGCGAAGCTCTGCGTGGGTGCGGGAAATCTCGGCGCAGACGGGCGGCCCCGACCTGGGCGCGAATGAATCGTTTTGGGGTATTGGCAGTCTAATAAACAGGAGTGTTACGAGGTACTTATGCCAAGGCTGAGAGCAATTGGAATTGCGGCCCTGGCGGCTCTGCTCACACCGGCCCTGTTCGCCCTGGATACCCAGAACGCTGAGCCGGAGGCGAATGCGGCCGTTCCGGGCACGATGAATTACGTGGAAGGGGCAGTCACGATCAATGGCCAATTCCTGAACCAACAAGCGATGGGATCGGCGGTGGTTGAGCCGGGCCAGGTGCTGGCCACCACAAACGGACGCGCTGAAATGCTCCTCACTCCCGGGGTGTACCTGCGGCTGGGACATGACAGCGCAGTCAGGATGCAGTCCCCGGATCTGACCAACACGGTGGTGGACATGGAACACGGCCACGCCGACGTGGAAGTGGATCAGCTCTACCAACAAAACGACATTCATGTTCTCGAAGACAACGTACCGGTACAGCTGGTGAAGACCGGGCTTTATGAGTTCAACGCCAACCGGGGAACGATGATGGTGTTCGACGGCGAAGCAGCGGCTCTGAAGCCGGATGAGAAATTCGTGACGGTGAAGAAAGGTCACGAGCTCAACGTGGCGGATGTAGCCACCTCGAAGCCGGCGAAGTTCGATGAGGCGTCGCTGGAGCAGACGGGATTGTACCGCTGGAGCAGCCTGCGCTCGGATTATCTGGCGGAAGCGAATCAGCAGATGGCAGGCTACTACGGCTACGGCCCGGGCTGGTACTGGGATCCGTGGATGTTCGATTACACGTTCCTTGGCCCCTACGGCTTCTATAGTCCGTTCGGCTGGGGTTTCTATCCGATGGGCGGCTGGGGCTGGGGCGGCTTCTACGGCGGTTACGGCCCGGGCTTTTATGGGCACAACGGCCACCTGGGCAAATCGATTCTGCGCGGGCGGCAGATGATGGGTGACCGCGGAGTGGACAATGCCGGGCACGCGGATGGATTCCGCGGCGGAGCCTTCCGCAGCGGCGGCGAGATGGGCGGCTTCGGCGGGTTTCACGGCGGCGGCGGATTTGGTGGCTTCCACGGCGGTGGTGGATTCGGCCACGGCCGGTAAGGCAGCTTCCCTGGTCTGATCTGTGCCTCATCCCGAGCGTCAGGATGGGGCACTTTTCTTTTGCAGACGAGGGAGATTGGCCGCGCTCAGCGGCCTTCGCGCAGCCGGGAGGCGAGACGGTCAGGCAATCCGGCGCTCAGGATGCGCTGCTGCGCCTCGCGCAGGTCGTAGGGGGCGCGATACCAGGTGAGGAGCCTCTGCGCATCGTCGTAGAGAGCAAAGGCTGCGCGCCAGTCGCCGTCGCGAGGCTGCCCTACCGAGCCGGGGTTGATCAGATAGGTAGCGCCTTCGCGAAGCTGGAGTTCGTAGTCGACGGGCTCGCCGCGACTTCCCGAGTAGCGGGGCACGAGACGAAACCATTCGTCGCCGTTGGTGGCGAAGCCTCCCTGAACATGGGTGTGGCCGAAGAAGGTGATGCGGGTCTTCGCGTCATGCAGGGAGGGCCAGGCATCGCGCACGGTGAGCAGGTACTCGTCTTCGTCGAGAGGCGAGCCGTGCACGCAGCTCACCTGCGGGCCATCCGGCGCGATGGGGCCGGCAGCCAGATGGCGGAGCCAGTCGCGATGGTCGCCGGTGAGCACGGCTTCGGTCCAGCGGGCGGCGCGCTGGGCGATGGGATTGAAGTCTTCGACGCCGCCGAGGCCGCAGCAGGCGCGGTCGTGATTGCCGCGAACAAAGATGTCGCCCAGACGCCGCGATACGTCGATGACTTCGTTGGGATTGGCTCCGTAGCCGACAATATCGCCGAGGTTCCAGACCACGTCGTGGGCGGGAGCTGCGGCGAGAACCGCCTCAAGGGCTTCGAGGTTGGCGTGAATATCGGAAACGAGCAGGGCGCGCATTTGCTTTGGGGCCGTTTACCACTCTACCTCAGAGATTGGATGGAAATGGACGCCGGAGGGTCTACCTGAGGCGAGCCCAATGCGAGGGAGCGATTTCACGCAGTGAAATCGAGGCCAGGGAGGATTCGTCCACGGCGGGAGCGGGAGCGGAACCGGGCCCGCTGAGCGTGGCCAGCGGGCGGGCAAGATCGGTTTGCATGGTGGGGACAGCGCCCAGCAGCTCACGCGTGTACGGATGCAGCGGGTTGCGGAAGAGATCGGCGCGCGGAGCCACTTCGAGCAGCAGTCCATGGCGCATGACGGCGACGCGGTCGGCGACCTGGGAGACGACGGCGAGATCGTGGGAGATGAAGAGCATGGTCAGGCCGAAACGCTCGCGAAGCTCCGCGAGCAGATCGAGGATCTGCGCCTGCACGGTGACGTCGAGCGCCGTTGTCGGCTCGTCGGCGATGAGCAGACGCGGGCGATTGACGATGGCCATGGCGATGAGGATGCGCTGGCGCTGGCCACCGGAGAACTGATGCGGGTAATCGCGATAACGCGCGGCTGGCTCGGGCAACGCGACGGCGTGCATAGCCTCAAGCACCAGGTCGCGCGACTGACGCCGCGTGAGAGTGCGCTGATGCGCGCGGACGGCTTCGGCGATCTGTTCTCCGATCGGCATCACCGGGTTGAGCGCGGTCATGGGCTCCTGGAAGATCATGGCGATCTCGCGGCCGCGGACCCGCCGCATCTCGGCGGAGGAAAGCGCCAGCAGGTCCCGTCCATCGAACTCAATGCGGCCGGAGACGGATGCGGCTTCGTCGAGCAGGCGCAGGATGGCCAGCGCGGTCACGGATTTTCCCGAGCCCGATTCGCCGACGAGGCCCAGAGATTCGCCCGGCGCGATGGAAAGCGAGAGGCCGCACACGGCGCTGGCTGTGCCGAAGGAGATGTTCAGGTTGTCGATGCGGAGAAGCACCAGAACAGGGTACAGGGCGCAGGGCGGCCGGGCTTCCGAGTGCAGGGAGAAACAAAAAGAAGCGGACCGAAGTCCGCTTCTTTTTCCAGCAGGAGTACAGAATCTACTTTTTCGGGGGCGCGATCGAGTCCTTGGCGGACTTGGCCACGCGGAACTTCACGACGGTCTTCGCCTTGATCTTGATCTGTTCGCCAGTCTGTGGGTTGCGGCCCATGCGAGCCTTGCGCTCTGCCTTCACAAGGCGGCCGAGGCCGGGAATCACGAAGACGCCGTTCTTCTTCGTTTCTTTAATGGCCGTCTCGGCGAGCAGATCGAGAAATGCGGCGCTCTGCTTGTTGGTCAGTTCCAGCTTCTCCGCCATCTGCCGTACCAGAGCGGTCTTGGTCATTGTTGCTGCCATCGAGTCTTCCTCCTTATGTCTGTCTGTTTCAGGTTTGCCAGGCGAGCGCGCCAGCGAGCGCTCTCCGAAGCCTTCTCCGAATCGCGCCGACATGCACGAAAGCCAGTATTGACGCGGGTCGGAAAGAACCTGCCCGCCATTAACCCTGCGGCCTCGGGGGGCTGCTTGTCAATGGGAAAACGCCTGTTTCCACAGGTTTTTTGCGGGTTTCCCTGGTTTTTCTCTGGAAAACACAGTTTTTCCGGGGACTTTCGACTGGAAGAGCGCCAAAAGAGGCTCCAGACGGCCCCGGCGCAGGTTTTCGCGAGCATCGCTGCTGGCGTGCAGTGTAGTCCCGGAGCCGCGTTGGGTAAAGCGCTATTTGCGCGGCAGCGGCGCGATCCATGCGGCGCGCGGGCGCTCGGAAGCGGCGAGCGGCGCATTGAGGAACGCGACGAGTGGAGCGGCGAGGCGGAAGCGCTTCTCGATATCGGCGGCGAGCGATGGCCGGAGCGCGGCTTCAGCAGGCAGGTGCGCGGTGACGCCCCACTGCCGCCATTTGATCCATTCGATCGCGGGGTGATCCACGGGAAAGCCTTTGGGCGCGCGGGCCAGCGCCATGGGATCGTGGACGGCGAAGCTGCGCAGCAGTTTGCGATCTTCAATCAGACGCTTCCACTCTGCGTGGTTTGCCAGCAGGTGACGGCGAATGGCGAGCAGTTGATCCTTCTCCGGCATGTAGGCGCCCGCGGCGATGACGAATTCGTCGGCGCCGATGTGCAGGTAGAAGCCGGCTCCGGAAGTCTTGACCACGCCGGCGCGCGACCACCAGGCGCCGAGATGGGTTTTGTAGGGGGTCTTGTCCGCGGAGAAACGCGTGTCGCGGTAAATGCGAAAGATACATTTGGCGGCGGGGCGCACATGAGCGGGAGCATAGGCAGCCATGCCCTGGGTGAGGCGCTCGACCAGCGCGAGCATAGGCCCCTTCACCTCGCGCTCGTAGATTTCGCGGCGTTTCTCGAACCAGTCGCGCCGGTTGTTGCGCTTCAGGCCGCGCAGAAAGCGCAGCGCTTCCTCGGTAAAAACTGGCTGTGGGCTCACGCCGTCATTCTACCTGGAGCGGGTGGGCGGTTGCGGAATTGCAGGAATGCGTTTGCGAAAAGGCACGGGCCCACGTCAAACTCAGAGTATGCGTATTTCCTCTGTTGCGAGCCTGGCAATGGCGCTGGGCTGCACGTGCTCTTTGCCGGCGATGGCACAGCCGGTCGCGGTCCGGCACCAGATCACGATGGGGCAGGCCCAGCAGATCGCGCGCCTGGTGGCGCGCCACGATGAGATCGATCTGAGCGATACGCATATCGAGTTCAACAGCATGGACCTCGACGCGGCGTTCATTCCCGGCTTTGCCAGCTTTATCGTCATTCACGAGGCCAGCACCCCCGGACCGGACGAGACACTGCGGCGCTACGCGGTGAACCGGCGAACCGGCGATGTGTGGGAGATAACGCTGTGCACGCGCTACGATTTCCCTGCCCTGTCGCGATTGCGGCGCTCGTATGCAGGGCACGCCACCACCACGGCTGCCGAAGTGGCCGCGCAGAGCCGGGAGCTCGGCTGCTCGAAACAGAAGAGCGGTTCGAGCACGCCGTAAGCGAACCAGGCTCGCGGCGCGAAACTATCCGGTAACGCCGGGGGAACCAATCTGGCGGATCGCTCTCCATGCGTAGTGAAAGCCGGAAACCAGGGTGAGCGCCACCGTGGCGTCAAGCGCCCAGTCCCGTACCAGCAGCAGCCAGGGCGGAGTTACCGACTGGCTAAGCAGAACCGCAGAGAGCGCCAGAATCTGAGCAACGGTATTGGCCTTGCCGAAGATGGATGGCTTGAAATTGCGGATGGTGGTGGTGGCAAAAAGGATCGCGGCCACCACGAGGATGCCGAGATCGCGCGCGAAGACGAGGACGGTAACACGCAGCGAGATCAACTCCTCGTGGTACAGCACGAGAAAGAGTGTGCTGAGCAGAAGCTTGTCGACCACCGGGTCGAGATACTGGCCCAGCATCGTGCGCTGGTGGAGCAGACGTGCGAGCAGGCCGTCCATGGCGTCGGTAACGCCGGCCAGAACGAAGAGCCCGAACGCCAGCTGGAAGTGCCGGTCAAGAACTGCCAGCACCAGGAAGGGCGCGAGCAGGAGCCGGAGAAAGGTCAGCAAATTGGGTGCGGCCCGAAGATCGTTCATCGATTCAGGGGTTGGCGAGAGATGCCGAAACCAAAGCATTCATGCTATCGCAAGAGACGCCGGAAATCCTGTGCAGGAAGGCGGGACAGCGATCAGGCGATGCCGCCTGGAGGCAGCGTGCGCCCCCCGAGGGCTGATATGATGAGCGCAGGAAGTCTTTTCCTGTTCGCGCACGTAGGCGCGTAGCTCAGTTGGTTAGAGCGCTACCTTGACACGGTAGAGGTCAGGAGTTCGAGTCTCCTCGTGCCTACCATTTCCTGTTCAAATACCTGGGCTCGCTGAGTCAGCGATTCCCTGCTTCCAGCCTGGGGTATCCCCGGCGCGGATCACTCTCTCGTGACATTCACGGGATCACTTCGGTGATGCCTGGACAAGCCGGGTAGAACCCGCATTTGCCTGATTTGGATACCAGGTCTGCGATTCGCCCGGGGGCGCGTGCTTCAGAATATGCGCGGCCATGTCGCGCAGCATGTCTCCGGTGGTTGTGGGACGAATGCCGTGCCCTTTCATCGGGTGTCCGTAAGAGAAGGCGCCGTCGAAGCTGGGGTTTTGCAGGGATCCGAGCGTATCCTGCAGGCGATAGACGGCAAGGTTCAGGTAATAACTGTCCATATCGCCGACATAGAAGTACAGCTTGCCCGCGAGGCTGGGACCGATGGACGGCCAGTGCGCCGCGAGATAAGCCGTGAGATCGTAACCGTTCTCCTTCATCGACAGGGCGACGGAGTGGTCGATTGTGCCGGTGCGCTGATCGAACAGCGGTTGGGGATAGCCATCGGCTCCGACCGGGCCGTAGACTGCGCCCCAGCCGTCTTCCTGCTCGCAGGAGCGGCCGTGGGAGCCCAGCACGCTTTCGAGCTGGCTCTGCTGGCGCACGGTAACCAGCACCTGGCCCTGGGCGCTGCGCAAGTATGGACGCTCCATCGGGAGCCAGGAGGTTCCGGGCGCAGTGAAGGCATTGTCGTCGCTGTAGACGTCGCTGAGTTGCCAGCGGTGGAAGTCAACGGGATCGGGATAATAGATCCACGCGCCTCCAAAGAAGCCCGGATGATAGATCTGCAGGGCGAAGGACTCCCAACCGCCGGTGGAACCGCCGGAGAGCACGCGCGCCCAGGGCTGGCGAATGATGCGGAAGTGAGTTTCGATGTAGGGAATCAACTCGGTCATGATCGCATCGCCGTACGGGCCGTCGTTCGCGGAGTTCACCGCGTAGGAATCGTCGAAATACGGCGTGGGGTGCAGAAAGGTGACCATCAGCATCCGCGGGAAGTTGTCCGAGGACCAATCCTGATAGAGCTTGTAGCCCTCCTGATACCGCATGTGCAGGATGGTAGCGCGATGATCGGCGGTCTTCTGGTCGAGGGGAGGGACGGGCTCGGTGCGGAAGTGATAGGGCGGGGCGAGGCTGAAGTGATCCTGCTCGTAATCGACTGGATAGTACTGATCGGGATGCGAGGCGTAGTCCTTCGGCAGCAGGACGACAGCGCCGAGGTACATGGGATGGCCCCAGAACCTGGTGAGGATCTGGCTCTGAATCTTGATGTGCCTCACCCATTCAGTGTCAGGAGGAACCTGGACGGGGGGCAGGACTTTGGTCAGGGTGAGGCGCAGGACCTGGGAACTCGAAGGATCGAAATGGACGCGGACGACTTCGCTGATGAGGTTGCCGGGCGAGGAGGAAAAGTCCTGGCCTTCCCAGTGATCCATGTGGGCCCAGATGGTGTGGCCGTCGGCGCGGTGGAACTCGGTGTAGACGTTGAGGAGCGCCTGGACGTAGTAGTCGCCGGCGGGAAGATTGGTGAGGCTGGCGACGGGAAAGCCGAGCGTGGAGCTGCCGATGCGGACCGACTCGCCGGGGCGCAACTGGCTGACATCGACGCCGAAGAAGGGAGCGGTCTGGCCGGTGCCTCCGGATTGAAAGCGGGGCTCGCGGTTGCCGTCGGTGGTGAGGAAGAAATAGACGCGGCCGGTGATGGGCTGAGCATGCGCTGACGGCGAAAAGGCAATCTCGACGTGCGGACCGAAGGTTGCAGCAGGAGCGGCGAGGGGGGCGGCCAGCAGGAGCAGGGCAAGAATCGGCGCGAAGCGAAGGCGGGCGAGAAAGCGTGCGCTCATGGTGGTGCTTCTCCTCAATAATTCCACTGGGCGACGTCAGCGCCGGCGGGCGCGTTGCGCCGGACCTGCTCGGCAATCTGATCGAGCAGCTCGGCCCAGGTCATGGGGTGCCATCCGTGGCCTTTCATGGGACGGCCATAGTGGAAATCGGCGTCATTGTGCGGGTCCTGGGTGCTTTCGAGGAAGTCCTGCATGCGATAAACAGCGAGGTTCAGATAATAGCTGTCCATGTCGCCGACGTAGAAGTGCAGCTTGCCGTCGAGGTCGGGGCCGATCTGGTGCCAGTGAGTGCGCGCATAATCCGTGAGGTCCATGCCGCGATCGCGCATAGAGGCGACGACGGCAGGGTCGATGTCGCCGGTCTGCATGTTCCACATTGGCGTGGGGTAACCTTCGGGTCCGACGGGACCCCAGACGGCCCACCAGCCATCGAGTTGATAATCGGAGCGGCCGTTGGGGCCGACCATGTCCTCATAATGGCTGACGTCGCACTCGGTGGAGCGGACCTGGCCCTGAACGGTGCGGCTCCAGGGTCGCGGATTCACCAGCCACGAGCCGGGGGGCTGGAAATCGAAGGCGTTCTTATCGTCGTAGGCATCGATCATCTGGAAATTGTGAAAGTCGATGGGATCGGGATCGAAGACCCACGCGCCGCCGAAGTATTTCGGATGGTAAAGCTGGAGCGCGAGGGATTCCCAGCCGCCGGTGGACCCTCCTTCGAGGATGCGGGCGTAGGGCTCGCGCAGGATGCGGAAGTGAGATTCGAGGTAGGGCATCAGCTCCTGCATGATGGCATCGCCGAAGGGGCCGCAGTTGGGGGAATTGACGGCGTAGGAGTCGTCCATGAAGGGGCAGGGGTGCTGCCAGGTGATCATGATGAAGCGGGGGAAATGGTCGGAGTTCCAAGCCTGGTAGAACTCATAGCCGGTGCCGAGGCCGGAGCGCTTACCGGCTGCGGCGGCCTGCGGGGTCTCGGTTTTCGGATCGGGGTCGAAATCCCATGGAATGGGCTGATAGAAGTGCCCCTGGTTGAAGACGACGGGATAATGCGCGTTGGGATGCTCGTCATAGCCCTTTGGCAGCAGCACGGTCGCGCCCAGGTACATTGGCTGGCCCCAGAACTTTGTGAGCAGCCTGCTCTGGAATTTGACGACTTTGATCCACTGGCTCTGCTGCGGCGGCGCGAGCGATTTGAGGATGGGGTCGTGCTGGAAATCGTCGAGCGAGATGGCCTGGGTCATGGGGAGGCGGAGATCGAAGCCGCTGGCCGGGTCGAGATGGATTTTTTCGACGAGGCTGTGGAGATTCCCGGGAGCGATTTCGGGCACTTCGCCGATCCAATCCAGATGCGCCCAGATGGTGTGGCCATCGGCGCGATGAAATTGCGTGTAGACGTTGAACCAGGCCTCGACGAAATAGTCGCCGGCGGGAAGATCGCGCAGGGTGGTGAGGGGATAGCCGGGAGTGGATGCGTCGATCGTGACAGCATCACCGGGCTGCAGGGCGTGGACATCGACGGCAAAGAACGGAGGCGACTGCTCGGAAAGCATCTGGATGCGGGGATCGGGGTCGGCGGTGCGCGAGATCACCACGAAGAGGCGGCCGGTGAGGGGTTCACCATGCGCGGCGGCGGGAAAAGAGATGGTGAAGCGCGTCAGCGGAGCGGCCCAGGCGTGCGCGGCCAGCGCGAGCCCCAGGGTTGCAGCCAGCCATCGAAGCGCGCGTCGCTCCGGAATGCATTTCATCGTCTCCTCCGCCTGATCCGGATCGTGAAGCAAATGTTTCATAGTGTGGGCCATTCGTGCAACATCTGATATATACTTCGGCTTCACCCGGACTTGAGGGAAGTTTGCGCAACAGCGCGGGCAGCCGCGCGGGGAGAAGCACGATGCAACGCAGGACAGCCGGAGTTTATTTTCTGTGCGCAGTGTGGGCCATGTCGGCATGGGCGCAGCAAGCGGTCCCGGCCAGCGCGAAGACGCCGCAGCAACTGGCTGATCTGGTGCTGCAGCGGTTCGCCACCGGCTCGGCGGCGGAGTTTGAGGCGGTGGATCCGGATCCGCTGAGCCAGGCGGTGGTGGCAGCGGCCATCCAGCGGAAGGCTAAACGCGATGGCAATCTGGGGCGCGTGGTGTGGAGCAGCCCGGATCGCGCGATTCTGCTGCTGACGGGGACGGTGGAGAATCCCGACTCCGCGGTGGAGACGATTCGGTCACGGCACTTCTCAGGATTCTACGAAGCGGTCGAGAAGAGTGGCGCGTGGGCGCTGACCCGGCAACTGCCGTTTGACGACGGCAACTTTATCCACGCGCAGACGATTCACGCGACGATCACGCCGGGGGTGAAGATCGAGGTTGAGGACACGCTGGAGATCGAATCGTCCAACCCGGTTGGCTTCGCCTTGAGGCTGAACGATCATGCGCAGATGAAGCGAGTGCTGCTGAACGGACGTAGGGTGAAGGACGCGTTCGGCGGAGGCGTGCTGTGGTTGCCGGCGCCCATCCGCGAGCACAGCCGGCTGACGCTGGAGTATTCGCTGGCCGAGGTTCGGCAGGACGCGAGCGAGAAGCCCCAGCCAGGGCCGCCGCGATACGGCTCGTTTGTAAATGAGACGGTGTGGGCGCCGGTCTTCGATTTCGACAGCGCGAACGACTACGGGTCGCTCGACATCACGCTGCGCCTGCCCGCCATCTACTACGCCACCACGAGCGTGCCGCAGACGGAACAGGTTGAAAACGGCGTGAGGATCGTACACGGCCACACCAGCGAACCGGAATTCATCCTGTCGCTGATCTACGACGAGGACTGGAAGCCGACAGAGCAGTTGATTGGCAATCTGCACTTCGCGACATTTCTCACCCCGCAGTATCACTGGTCGCCGGAGGTGATGGGCGAGCAAGTGAAGACGGTGGATGACTGGCTGAGCCGGCGATTTGGGCCGCCGCAGAGCGACTACCTGGGAATCGCGGAGGAGCGCGACCTGGGCCATCACGGATTTGCGTACCGCACCAACGATCTGGTGGTCTCCGGCGCGGGCGGCAGCAGGGTGCTCTTCAGTCCGCTGGCAGATGCCGCGTCGGCGCCGAGTGCGCCGCTGCAGCATGAGGTTTCCCACGGATGGACGATGCAGGCGACGGGACCGGGGGCGAACTTTCTCCGCGAGGGCTGGGCAACATACTGCGAGTGGAATTTTCTGGGTCTGGATTACGGGCCGGATGTGGAAGCGGGCATCTGGGAGACCGCGTACAACTATTACCTGCTGGGCGGGCACGACGGGGTGCGCAGCATTCTGGGCAATCCCGACAACGGCAGCATCCATTACGTGAAGGGCGCGTGGATTCTGCACATGCTGGAGGTGACGCTGGGGCAGCCGACCTTCGATGCGGGGATGCGCAACTACATTCGTATTCCGCGCGACCAGAAGGCGGGATATGAGGAGTTCATCGCGGCGATGTCGAAGGCCGCGGGATACGACATGGGGCCGTTCATCCTGCCGTGGCTCACGGGGAAATATATTCCCGATCTTGAGGCACGCGTCGAGGGGTCGCAGGTGGTGGTGACGCAGATGCAGCCTGAAGTTGTGTTCGCTCTGCCGCTGCAACTGGCGCTGACGACCAGCGCGGGAAACACGGTGATGCGGACGGTTGAGATCAGCGGGAAGACGGCGACGCTGGATGTGGGGGACCTGGGAGCAATTGAGACGGTGAGGATCGACCCTAAGAACGAGCTGCTGTTGCGACGGAATTTCGGAGAGACGGTTTCCTTCACTCTCCGGGACGCGGCGGCGAAGACCGTTGCGCTCAGCGGCAATTTCGCGCTGAAGCCGGTTGAGGCGGTACATGGCGGCGACACGTGGACCGTGCAGATTCCCATGACGCAGGGGCGTTACAGCTGGACCTGGGTGGTCGACGGCAAGCCGCTGAGCGCGGAGCTGGACGGGCAGGCGGCGAGCGGGGTCCGCGTGGTGGAGGCGCTGCAGCCGGTGACGGGCGCGTATCCGAAATAGTCAGGGGATGAAAGACTGCACCGGAACATTGCCGCTGCCGATGGTCTGTTTGTAGACGAGGCCGTCTTTCATGACGAAGCCGACATGCTCGAGGCGGGTTATATCGGCCATTGGGTCGCCCTGGACGGCAATGATGTCTGCGAGTTTGCCTGGTTCGATGGAGCCGATGCGATCGGACCAATGCATCAGGGCAGCTCCCGAGACGGTCGCAGAGCGAATAGCCTGCATGGGCGTCATGCCGTAATCGACGTAGAACTTCAGCTCGCGCGATTCGGGAATGGCGGTCCACATGAAACCGCTTTCGTCGGTGCCACAGACGATTTTCACGCCCTTTTTCAAGGCTTGAGCAAAGACCTGGCGCTCGCGCTCCACCAACTGCGTGTTGACGGTGTGGCCGGGGGACGCATACGCGGAGCCGATGACGGTAGGGATCCACGGAATGCCGCGGCGCACCATCTCGTCCATCTCCACGGGGGTCATGCCCATTCCGTGCTCGATCGAGTCGACACCGGCGCGGAGCGCGGCAGCGATGCCTTCCTGGCTGACGGCGTGCGAGGCGACAGGACGGCCGAGACGATGCGCCTCATCGACAATGGCGGCGAATTCGGCATCGGTGTAATCGACAGTGCCGTGCAGGTTGCCGTCGGCGTCGAAATGATAATCGTGGTCTGCGTAAACCTTGATCCAGTCAGCGCCGTTGCCGATCTGCTCGCGGACAGCCAGCCGCACGCCGTCGACGCCATCGGCCACCTGGACGCCATGCGGAAGGTCGAGTTCCCAGGAATAGCCGAGCAGAGGATACATGCCGGTGGGGGCGAGTGCACGCGTGGCCACCTGGAGGCGCGGGCCCGGCACGAAGCCTCCATCAATCGCCTTCTTCAGATCGACGTCGGAGTACATGGCGCCTTCGGTTTCGAGATCGCGGAGCGTGGTAAAGCCGTTGCCGAGCGCGATGCGCGCGTTGCGCGTGGCCAGGATGGCGCGGTAGGGGTTCGACTCCTTCAGCAACTGGTCGGCGTAGACCAGACTGGAGAAGAGCAGGTGCGTGTGCGCGTCGATGAGGCCGGGCAGCACGGTGGCCTGCGAAAGATCGATGACTTTGGCTCCGGGAGGGGCGGTCGTGCCTTCGGTAACAGAGACGATTTTGTCGCCTTCGATCAAGATGACGGCGTGGTGCAGGGGCTGATCGTGCGTTCCGTCGATGAGCTCGCCGCAGAGAATGGCTACGCTGGGCTGGACCGCGGATTGGGCGTCAAGTGGCGCGGGGAAGGCGGCGGCGAGCGCGGCAACGACAAGGAAGACCGCGGCGCAGAGCGGTTGGGAGCAACGCGGAATTCGCGACGGCATGCTACGGTTCCTCCAGAAAACGATCGGTTGCAGGAAAGGGCGCGGCCGGCTGCGTATACCAGCAGCGAACCACGGGGTCGCCGCTGCTGACGGTTTTGTGAGCCCAGACAAGGCCAGTGATGCCGGCTCGGGGCACGCAGACCGTTTCCACGATGTCGCCAAAGACATTGCAAATCTCCGCCACCGGCTGAGCTGCAGCCACCGGCTCTCCCACGCCAACCCGGAGACGCAGCAGGCCGGCGCGGGAGGCGCGGGTGATGGCGCGATCCGTGGCCTGAATCTGCGGCCCGGGGACTGTCGGTGTTCCCTCCACCATACCCAAATAGCGCAGAATATTCTCGACGCCGCGCAGGTGGACCTGAACGTCTTCCTCGATCAGGGTTCCGTTGCCTCCGGATTCGGCGAGGATGGCGACGACTCCGCGGCGGGTTGCTTCGAAGACCAGCGATCCGGCAAAGGGCGGCAGAGTGCTGCCCTCCTTGGCCAGCGAAATCAGGCCTGGGGTGAAGAGACGAGCCAGCGCTTCGCCCTCGCGGTCGAGCTCGGCGTTGCCGGTGAGAGGATAACCGCCGAAGGGCATGAGCATCTCGCCCAGGTCGCCAGCGTGCAGATCGATGTAGAAACCGGCGTGGGCAATGACGTCGTCCAGCAGGCGCTTTGCGAGAATTTCCGTTATCGATCCGGGGCCGCCGGGCGCGACCTTGTTCAGATTGAGACCGTCGATGGGGGAGACAAATCCGCTGCGCGCCGCGAACATGGCCATATTCGCCACCGGGACGATGGCGACGGCGCCGCGCAGCAGACGCGAAGGCAGCGTCTGCACCAGGCGGAGGGCCGCTTCGATGGGCGCGTATTCGGTGGCGTGCACGCCAGCCGTGATGCAGAGCGTGGGACCGGGTTCGCGCGCGGTCGAAAGCAGCAGCGGAAACTGCACAGGGCCGGCCGGGGTTTCGCCGATGGTGACGAAGCCGCGCGCCGTCTCGCCTGGCCCGACGCGATATCCGCAAATCTCCAGCGTACGATCGTCTGACATGCGATGGTTCGTCCTCCTGAAATCTTTGCCGGTGAAATTGGGTGTTCCTGCCGGCGGCCGGGTCAGCGAAGTTCGCGGAAGGCTTCGCCGATGATTCGGACCCCCTGGTCGATTTCGTCGGGCGTGGCATGGCTGTAGGCAAGGCGGATGTGGCGACGGCGCGAGGACGCATTCAGCGCGAAAAATCTGCTGCCGGGGATGAAGATGACACCGCGCTCCTGCGCGCGGCGCGCCAACCCATCTCCGTCGATGTGCTCCGGCAGAGTTAGCCACACATAGTAACCGCCCTCGGGGACGCTCATGGAGGCTTCGGGCAGCTCGCGGCGCACCGCGGCCACCATGCGATCGCGATGCTCCCGATACACCTGCTGCACGCGAGCGATGTGTTCGAGCAGTCGCTTGCGGCGACAGAATTCGAGGATGATGCGCTGGGTGAGAGGGCACGAGCCGCCATCGGCTTTGAGCTGGATGAGGCGGTTGACGAGATCGCGCGTGCCGCTGACCCACCCGACGCGGAGGCCGGGTGCGAGCAGTTTGGAGAAGGTGCCGAGCGACAGAACCATTCCGTTCCGGTCCAGGGATTTCCACGAGGGCAGCGATTCGCCTTCGAAGCGAACTTTGCGATAAGGGCTGTCTTCGACGAGCACTACGTTGTATTGCTCCGCGAGGGCGACCAGTTCCTCGCGCCGCGACCGGGACATGGTGGCGCCGGTGGGATTGTGGAAGTCCGGCACATCGTAGACGAACTTCGGCTGGGGCAGACCGGTGCGACGGCGCGATTCCAGCAGGGCGCGCAGCTCGCCGACGCATAGACCTTCGGAGTCCTGGGGAACTTCGAGGAATTCGACGCCAAAGCTGCGAAAAATGGGGATGGCCGTGAAATAGGTGGGCGCGGTGACGACGATGGCGTCACCCTCTTCGAGAAGCACGCGGCAGACTAATTCGAGCGCGTGCTTGGCGCCGTTGGTGACGAGAACATCTTCGGGAACAACACCGGAGACGCCGTCGGTGCGCATGTACTCGGCTATCCATTCGCGCAGCTCGGGCAGGCCGGGGCGCGGCGCGTACTGCAGGGTTTCGTGCCGGTGCTCGGACAGGGCAACATCCGCCTCCGTAGTGAGATCCGGCAAGACCGCGGGAAAGGCGTGGCCGGAATCGAAGCAGATCGCGTGTTCGTGAGATGGTGCGGGAGCGGCATTGGGCAAGCCCTTGGCGCGCCGCGCCAACAGAGTCTCGCGCGCAGCCAAAGCAGACTGGTGCGTCGCGTCCTGATCCTGAGCTGTTGCTGTTTCTGTGATCATGCTGGTCCTCAAGCTTCCTTTTGGATTGCAATCGCTCTTATGGCTGCGGGCTCTGACGATTTTCCCTGATCGCGGCGAGCCCATCGTCGGCCCGCGCCACATCTTCCGGCCACGCATTCGCCTCGGCGATTTGCCGCCAGGTGCGCCATGCCCAGGCATCTCCTGGGCGGACTTCGGTCCGCTCGCTCAGGAGACGACGCGCGGTCAGGACATCACCGCCACGAATTGTCGCATCAATGAGCAGCCGTTCGAAGGTATCGCGCTGGGCGTGGCTGCCGCCCACGCGGCAAATTCTCTCGCGCACCGGCAACAGGCGCTGCGCGGCATCAACCCAGGCATGTCTGCGGTGGGCGACGATGGCAGCGGCCACGGCAAGGCCGACCTGCTGCATGACTCGGGCCTGTGTGCTTCGGCCCGACTCCGCGAAGCGTGCGCAGGATGCGAGGAACGACTCTCCCTGACCGCTGCGTCCCGCTGCCAGCGCCAGTGCGTAGTGCAGATCGGCGAAGACGAAGAGATGCTCCCCCTGGCGGCCTGCCGCTCGCTGCGCCAGCTCATCCCATCGCGAGCCCACATCGACGTTCTCCTGCTCCAGACGCCACAGCAGGCTGGCGGCATTGGCAATGTCCAGGTATTCGTCGCTGTCCGAAGCCTGAACTTCGCGGTCGTAGAGCGCGAGCACTTCGTCGAAATTTCCCAGCGTCTCAAGAAAGAGGGCCCGATGCCACTGGACATGCAGGACGAAGTTGCCGCAGTCGCGCCAGCCAGGTTCGAGCTGCGCCACCCAGGCCAGCCCATCCCCTGCGCGGCCCTGCATCTCCATCACATGCGTGACCGCGTGGGCGGCCCACAGGTCGTGCGGATTGGCCTCCACCGCCTTACGTCCGATGCTTTCGGCCCGGGAGTACTCACCGGCTTCTTCGAGGCCGTAGGCGTAGCAGCCGAGCAGGTAGCCGTAGCCCGGCATGCTCGGGTCCCAGCGCCGGATAACGCGCTCGACGGAGGCCTGAAGGTCGCGGCTGCGGCCGAGATACGACGTCATAAACTGCGCGAGGCGGACGGCCAGCAGATCGTAAGGGTAGTCGCGCAGGATGGATTCCCAGCAGTCAACCGCCTTCTCCAGGTCGGCCTCGATCCATGCCTGCAAAGCCTGGCGATGCAGGCGTTCGCGTGCGCTCAGCACGGGATCGCGCCGTTCCGCCTGCGCCAGCGAGGCTCTCGCGCGGTCCACGTTGGTGCGGCGCGCCGTGTGCATGGCGAGATAGCCGTCGAGAATCTGCGCCAGCGCGCACTCCGGGTCCGCGGCAATCAGGCTGTCGGTGAGCTGTTGCGTATCGCGGCGAGCGCCAAGATAGGCTGCGATGGCGTGGTCCAGTGTCGCCACCGACTCCTGTTCCGATGCGTGCACTTCCAGTCCGCGAACATCGCGATACATGCTGCTCTCCGCAGAACTAAGGCGTTGTGCCCGGCGCGGGCGGCAACTGGCTGACCACTTTGCCCGAAGCGTCGAGCAGCTTCAGCACGGGATTCCCGTCGGCCGCGACCTCGATCACGATGCGCGGGCGCCCGTCCTGGTCCTTCAGCACCAATGATGCCGACGTATCGGCGTTGCGTCCCAGGTGAATCCGCTGGTGAGGCTGCGGGTGGGATTCGACAAAACTCTTCCACTGGCTCTGGGGCAGCGACAGCAGATCCGTCACCGGCCAGTCGGGGCGGTCGACAAAGTCGATGGCCACCTGGCGATTTGCGCCCTCTTCGCTCGCGTCTTCAGTGAGCACCTGATCCTGCAGATAGCGATCGAAGCTGAGGTGCCCGTAGCTGGAGACTTCGCCGTTCGCGTCTTTCTTACCGCCGAAGATCAGCCCGCCGTTCTCCGTGCCTTCCTCATTGAAGAAAATCATGCCCGCCGCCACGCGGTCCTTGTGGGCGTAGACCTCCTTGTTCTTCACGATCACGCCCGGGAAGCGGGCCTGATCGGAGATGACCATGCGCAGCGTGCCGTCGGGCTCGACGATGTCGATGCGATGCGCCGTAATCTCGTCGAAGCTCGCGCTGCGCCCGGAGCCAGTGAAGGCGCAGAGGACGGTGACGCTGAAGACGACGGTGAGGACACCGGAATAGACAACCAGAAACCGCTGGCTGGTGAAGAAACTTTTCATGCCTGGCTTCCCCTCCCGCCTGCCGCCGGGAAAGCGGCTGCGGCAAGCATCAAATGACACACCATTTGTATCAAAACAGGCGATCTTTGTGAAACACTTGCTTCACAGCGGCTCGAACGGAACAGCCTTCCGGATTTTCCCGCACTCTCCGGGGCTGTGCGATACTCGGAGCGATCCTGCGTCCCGCTTCCTTTTATGAAGACCAAAGCTACCATCGCCTCTGTCCGGACAGAAACCGAAATCGTGAGAAAACTGGATTCCCTTCCCGAACAGGCGCGGGAACTGATCCAGTCGATCTTTGAGCGGCCCCGCGACTACGTTTTGCTTAGCCTGCGCCAGGTGGCGCGCAAGCAATCTGTGGATGCCTCGACTCTGCTGCGCTGGCTGCGGGCGCTGGGATTCATCAAATACGCCGACTTTCGGGTCTATCTGCACGAACGCGCCATCAATCTGGCCACTTCGATCGAGGCGCTGGAGCGGGCCGCGCCGCAGACGGGGGTGTCGGGGCTGGTCCACGGCTCCCTGGACTGCGATCTGCGCAACCTGCAGGCGCTGCGCGCTGCCATCGATCCGGATCGCCTGCTGTCGCTGGCCCGGCA
The DNA here is from genome assembly GCA_049671725.1 of Acidobacteriaceae bacterium. Lineage (GTDB taxonomy): Bacteria > Acidobacteriota > Terriglobia > Terriglobales > Acidobacteriaceae > Palsa-343. The sequence continues at coordinate 40,412 of JBATVK010000098.1, read as the reverse complement.
CATCTGGAAGGCGCGCCGCATCTTCATCCTCGCCGGGGACATGTCGGCCAGCCTCGGTTCGTACCTGGAATACACCCTGTCCATGATCGGGATGAACGCGGTGCACGCGCCAACGCCGGGGGCCATGGTCCATCGGGCCCGGTCGGCCGGAAGTTCCGACCTGGTGCTGGCCATTACCTTCGGCCGTGGCCTGAGCGCGACGGTGGAAGCGGTTTCCCAGGCGGCCCGGCAGGGCGCCTTCTGCGCGGGGGTCAGCGACAACTACCTGTCGCCGCTGGCGGATATTTGCCAGGAATTCTTCATCACGCCCACTGAAAGAGCATCGTTCGCGACGTCGTATACCGGGGCTATGGCCTTTCTCAACGCCATCCTGGTGGTGGTGACCAGCCTGCGCCAGCAGAGCCTGCAGCCGGTGCTGGAATCCATTTCGGAAGAGCAGCGGACGGGCGAACGCTTCTACTCGAAAGAGCGCCGATAAAATCGCCGGCGGCCGGCCGAAGTTCGTTGACACGAGCAACGTTTGTGCCGCACTATTATCCCTGTTCGCAACAAATGTTTTGCATCGAGGCCGGGCCCGGCCGCCGCAGCGGAAGACAGGCTGGAATCCACTGAACGCGCAAGGGCGGCTGAAAGGAACAGGGCCTGCCCGCTTGAGCAACCCAATGGAATCGCTTCCCGGCCGATTTCGCTCGCTGTTCCCGATCGCCGAACGATACGTATACCTGAACCACGCCAGCGTAGCGCCGCTCTCCCGCCCAACCCGCGACTGCATGGCCCGGGTGGTGGACGGAGCCACGTTCCACGGGCCACGCGTGGCCGACGAGATGGACGAGATGCTGGCAACGGCGCGATGTCGCGCCGCGCGCCTGGTGAATGCCAAGCCGCACCAGATCGGCTTCCTGCGCAACACATCTGAGGCGCTCTCCGCAATCGCCAACGGCATCGACTGGAAGCAGGGCGACAACATCGTGAGCGCGGCGGTGGAATTCCCGTCGAATGTCTACCCATGGCGGCGCGTCGCCGAGGGTGCCGGAGTGGAACTGCGGGCCGCTCAGAATCATGGCAGCAGCATGGTGGATGTGGAGGAACTGCTGGCGCTGATGGACGAGCGCACGCGGGTAGTCGCGCTGAGCTGGGTGCAGTTCGCCACCGGGCAGCGGCTGGATATTCGCCGCATCGGGAAGGTCTGCCGCGAGCGCGACGTGCTGTTCGTGGTGGACGCGATCCAGGGGCTCGGCGTGCTGCATATGGACGTCGAGAAGGATTACGTGGACGCTTTTGCCGCCGGGGCGCATAAATTCCTGCTGGGGCCCAAGGGCGTATCGCTGCTCTATGTCTCGGATCGCGCTTTGCGGCAGGTGCGGCCGACAGTGATCGGATGGACGGCGGTGAAGGATTATTCCGATTACATGGCCCACGATTTCGAGTTTCGCGAAGGCGCGTCGCGATTCGAAGGAGGAACCGCCAATGTGGCCGGCATTTGCGGGCTGGGCGAAGCCATCGATCTGATGCTGCAGGCAGGCCCCGCGGCCATCGAGGCGCATCTGCTCTCGCTGAGCACCTTCCTGGTGAGCGGGCTGGAGGCGCGGGGCTACCAGGTCGCAGGCTCGCGGGTTCCCTCGGAGATGTCGGCCATCGTGACCTGCCGGCACGAGCGACATGCCGCTGCGGAGGTTTGCCTCCATCTGGACAGCCGGAACATAGTGACCTCCGCGCGTCACGAGGGACTGCGCATCGCGCCGCACTTCTACAATTCGCGCGCGGACCTGGAGTTTTTGCTGGAAGAACTGCCGCAATAACCTGTAGGCTGACGGGACGGGCATCCCCAAACGAAATAGTCCGTCCACTCGCGGAAGAGGGACTCACCTTATGCAGCCGGGCGCCGGGCAAGTCCTGCTGTCTCGCTCCCCGTGGAAGGGGCAGCGGCTCTGTGGCCGCGCGATGGAGGTCCCGCGCTGATGGCCAGATCCCGATCGCTGCGGCGCAACGCCGTCCTCGATCAGCCCGAGGATGGCCTCCACCTCATCTCGACTGCGGATGCCGAGCCCCGAAGCGCGGGTGTGCTGGAGCGCGCCCTGGGGCCGTCGGCGGCAGCGGCCATCGTGCTGGGCACAATGGTCGGCACTGGCATCTTTCTCAAGCCGGGCGAAGTAGCACAGAATGCGGGCTCCTTCACCGTGATGGCCGCGGCATGGGTCGCTGCCGGGATTCTTTCGGTGTTTGGCGGGCTGTGCTACGCGGAACTGGGCGCTTCGCTCCCCGAGGCGGGCGGCGAATATGCTTACCTGCGTCGCGCCTTCGGCCCGCGCACAGGATTTCTATTCGGCTGGACGCACTCCACGGTGGCGCGCCCAGCCTCGGTTGCCGCCATCGCCGCGGGGTTCATGCGGTTCGTGGGCTTCTTCGTGCCGTCGCTGAGCGCTCCGGTATTTTCGATGCACCTGCCGTGGCGGTTCGGAGTACTCGCGCTCTCCCGTGGGCAGACGTGGGCTTTGGTTGCGCTGACGGCGATGACCGGCATCAACTATCTCGGGGTGCGCCTGGGCGGCCGCGTGCAGGTGGTTCTGACCGTCATCAAAGTGGGCGCGCTGCTCACGGTGCTGGGCTCAGTCTTCCTGCTGTTACATCATCCCCATCTGCGCAGCAACGTGCAGCCGTTCTGGCCCCATTCGCCGAGCTGGGGCACCCTGGAGGGTTTTCTCACTGCGATGGCAGCGGCTGCGTGGGCCTATGACGGCTGGAACGACCTGAACCTGGTGGGATCGGAAGTCGAGAATCCGCGGACGAATTTTCCCCGCATCATTATTCGCGGCGTGCTCTTCGTCATTGCCGTATTTCTGCTCTTCAATTTCGCGTGCTTCTGGGTGCTGCCGTACGGACGGGTTGCCGCTTCGCAGCAGATTACGTCCGAAGTCTTTGAGATCGTGGCCGGGCACCGAGCGGCGCTTTGGATCACGGGCATCATGGCGGTCTCCGTGCTGGCCACGCTGAATTCATCGATCCTGAGCGGGGCTCGCGTGGATTACGCCATGGCGCGCGACGGTGTCTTCTTCCGCTGCGCCGCCGCTGTGCACCCACGCTTCCGCACGCCTGGCAATGCCCTGTTGCTGCAATGCGCCATCGCCGGCGTCCTGGTGCTCAGCGGATCGTTCGAGGATCTGACGTCCCTGGTGATGTTTGCCAACTGGGGATTCTATGCCACCGCGGTTCTGGCCATGATGCGCCTGAGACAATCGGAGCCGGCCCTAGAGCGGCCCTATCGGACGTGGGGCTACCCGGTGACGCCGATCCTGTTCGTCATCGGCGGGTTCTCGCTGTCCATCAGCCTCTGGATCGCCCGGCCGGTTCGCTCCACCATCGGCGCCGCAGTCATTCTGTCCGGACTTTTCTTCTATCGGCTCTGGACGCGCGAGGACGCGGACGGATCGCTCTCGTCCGAACCCTTGAGATAGCGATTGAACCACGCAACCAACCGGCGCAGAGCATCCAGCTGATCTTCGCGGCGCGCAAAGCCGTGGCCCTCACGCGGATAGAACATCGCCTCCACTGTCTTGCCGTTCTCCTGGTAGATTTTGACGGCCTGCTCGGCCTCTTCCTTCGGCACGCGGATGTCGTTTTCGCCCTGCAGCACCAGCAGGGGAGCAGTCGCGTTCTTCAGGTAACTCAGCGGCGAAGCTGCTTCGTAGACGGCCGAGTCCTTCACCGGATCGCCGAGGATCGATCGCACGTACGACTGCAGGAAGGGCTCGGAGTGCTCCACCATGGTCTTCCAGTTCATGATGCCGTATTCCTCCACGCCCGCCACCCAGACATCCGGCGTTTTCCCGAGTGCCATCAGCGTCATGAATCCGCCGTAGGAGCCACCGGTGATGCCGATCTTTTTCGGGTTCACGTATCCGGTCGCGATCAGGAACTTCGTCGCGTAGACCTCGTCCTTCAGATCGCCGCCGCCGAGGTCCTGATAATTCTGGTGCTGGAACGCAGCGCCGTAGCCGGTGGAGCCGCGCACATTGGGCGCAATGCAGATGTAGCCTCGTGAGGCGAGCGCCGCTGCAGTGGTATTGAAGCTGTCAACGGTCTGATCGGTCGGGCCTCCGTGCGGCAGAACCACCGCCGGGTTCGACCCGTCGCGTTTCAGGTTGAACGGCACCCAGAGAAATGCGCTGATGGTTTCGCCGTCGAAACTGCGGTAGTGGATCAGCTGCGAGGAGGGCAGATTCGATGGGTTGAGGCTGGCGATTGCGGAATATGAGATCTGCCGTGCCTGCGCTGTCGCGATGTCATACACCCAAAGATCGGAAGGATGGTTGGAACCCTCGTGGATCACCAGCAGACGCTCTCCGTTCCGAGAGTACGCCGTGGGATTGCCGCCCAGTTCAGTGATGCCTTCCGGAAAAGCAAGCTTCTCCGAGCTGCCACCACGAGCGCCGATATAGACCTCGCTGCGTCCATCGGCATTGATTCCATAGGTGAAGTGCCGGTTGTCGGGCGAGAAGTCGCCGGCATCGGCGTCCCATAGCGAATGCGTGACCCAATGAATCTTCTTCGTAGCGAGATCGAGCAAAGCCACGTTGGAGATGCCGCCCTGCTGGTTCGACGAGATCAGCAGCGTCTTTCCATCGGGAGAGACGCTGCTGACGGAAATGAGCGCCTTGCCGGAGTGGGGCGTCAGCTCGGTCAGCGTGCCCGTCGCAACATCGATCCGGTACACGCTGGAATCGTCGAGCGAGGTGGTTGTGCGCGTGGCATAGATGGTGCGTCCGTCCGGACTCCACAGGCAATTTGACCACCAGTGCTCGGGCGACTTTTCCTGGGTTAGATTGCGTACGTCGCCGCCGGCCAGATCGATCACGGCAATATCGGTGGACGAAGCTTGTTCCGGTTTGTATCCGGAGGCGATGTATCTGCCGTCGGGCGAGATGTGAAAGTTCAGAAACCGGATCTTCGGCTGGTTGGTGACGTCGATGGGCTCGCCGCCGTTTGCGGGCACCTTGTAGATCTGGTAGAGCTCGTTGCCGGCGGTGTCCTGCTGATAGAAAATCCAATTCCCGTCAGGGGACCAGGCGGCTCCGGTCTGGCGATCGTCGGCCTGCACCATCTGGATCGGCCATCCTCCCGCAGCGTTCACCTTCCAGATATTCAGACGTCCGCTGAAATTCGTGGTGAAGACGATCTGCTTTCCATCCGGCGACCATGCCGGTTCCAGAATCCTGCGGCTGAACAACAGGTCCTCGATGGGCGCCGGCTGCGCCGAAAGATTCACGAGCGAGCGGACAGCGTGTGGATCGGTCAACGGCCGGGGCGGCGCGGTTTGCGCAGGGCTCGCTGCTGCGCAGGCAGCAAGCAGGCCCGCAAGGAGGGCCGACGAGGTTCGAATGGGCATCATCACTCCCGCAGAATTCAGTGCCGCGCCGTGGAGGGCGCGGGCAATGTGTAAACCACCTTGCCGTTTTCGTCGAGGAAACGGATCTGGGCGGCGCCGGAGTCGTCGACGCTCATTGTGAGCCGCGGGCGGCCGTGGCCGTCGAGCAGCAGAACATCCGCGCTCTTGTCGGGCATCCTCCCGACAAACACGCGGGTCGTGCCCAGATCCCCGGCATCCTTCAGTTGGTGGATCATCGCGGTGCGCGCCGCGCCCTGCAGCCCGTCGAGCTTGCCCATCACCAGGTTCAGAGGCGTCGACCCGCGATCCCAGACCTGCAGCCCCGAGGTGCGGACGCCGTTCTCGTCGTTGTAGAGAATGCCGACCGACTGATCCTGATTGTATTGGTCGAACATCAGCTGGCCATCGGCATGGTATTTCCCGTCAGGGCCGGTCTCGCTCGTAAACGCGAGGCCACCGTCCTCATCGCCCTTGCCGTTGTAGAAGAGCAGGCCGGGCGAGCGGGGACCGTTGGGAAAGGCACGGCCGCCCACGATCGCCGGCGGCATCAGCTCAGAATTCGAGATCACCAGATCGAGCTTCCCCGTTTTCTCGCGCACGTTGATGCGCTGCACGTCCACGACGCCGAGGCGATGGCGCGTGGCCGTCAGACAGCCGATCCACGCCGCGCACCCGAGCAGCGCAACGGTGAGGACTGCGCAGTAGATTTTCAGGAACTGAATATCGCGTTCTGCTTTTGAATCCAACGGTCTTTCCTTGTCTGCGATCGATCTGTCGTCAGAACTGGTACTTCAGCGATAGCTGAATTACGCGCGGATTGCTTGCTGTCTGCGTAATTTCGCCATAGGGGCTGCCGGGCGCGAAATCGGTATCGGGATCGGCAAAGATGGGGTGGTTGAACACGTTGAAGAAATCCGCTTTGAAGTTGACCGCGCCCTGCTCGTTCGGCCACTTCACGACGAACTGCTTGCCCAGCGATGTATCGCTGTCGAACTGCGCGGGGCCAATGATGTTTCCGGTCGGCGCATCGCCAAACTGCGTAGCCACGCCGTCCGCTCCGATCACCGGTGGGTTCGGGAAGCAACCTCCATTGAAGTAGTTGCTCATGCGGCTCTCCGTCGATCCCGATTTCCCCACGTGACATCCCGGCGTGTAATCCTGCAGATCCTGGGGAATTCCGTAGGCGTTGTTCGCGGCCGTATTCACCGCGGTCAACTGATGCCCGGACTGAGCCGTGGTCACGCCGGCAAGGGACCATCCATCGACAACCTTGCCGAGCACGGAGGACGCGCTCGCAGTGGCCGGGATCTCGTAAATGTAGCTCAGCACAAAGCGGTTGGTGCGGATGAACCCGTCCGGACCGTAATGCGAGTGCAGGTCGAGCTGGTTGCCGTAGACATTTCCGCCGAATCCTCCGCCGGTGACGGCTCCCGGCACATCGGTCAAATCGCGCGCCCAGGTGTACGAGGCAAGGAACTGCAGGCCGTGGCTGAAGTGCTTGACCGCGCTGGCCTGCAGCGAGTTGTACCACGCTTCGCCGTTCGACTGGATGTAAAGCAGGCCCCCTGGATTCCATCCTTCATACGGCACGCGCAGCGGAACGTTCGCCACGGTATTGGTTGTCTGCCCACGGATGGGATTGGATGGGCTGGCCAGCGCCGCCTGGTTAACGAGGTCCGCATCGATCATCTTCGTCGAACGCGCCCCTCCGTAGGCGATATCGGTCAGGAAGCTTGCAAACCACTGCGTCTGCAGGTCCAGGCTGTAGTGCTGCGAAATGGTGGGCTGGAAGTTGTAGGCGAGGCCCTGGAAGGACTGCTCGGTGCTCGGGCTGTAGGCCGAAGCCGCCCACTGGGGGAAGGTCGGGATCGGCTGCCACAGCGGATTCTGCAGGCTGGCGGGCGCGTTCTCGCTTCCCTCAGCCAGCACGATGGCGGAATAGGGCGGGGACGAGATTCCCTGGTAGAGGCCGGATATTCCGCTGCGGCTGCGGTACATGCCATAGCCGCCACGCAGCACCAGCCTGTCGGTTCCCGGTAGCTGGTACGCAAAGCCGATGCGCGGCTCCACGGCGTTCTGGCCCGTGCCTGCGATGCCGAGATTGTTGCTGTCTTTGGTCACGCCCGAAGGCGGAGTGCCCTGGTAATTCGAGGGAACAACATAGCCGGCCAGAGTTCCGGCCGCTGGAGGATTTGCCTGCACGTCTGCGAGATTCAACTGCGTATTGCGGCCATTCGCTTCCGTAAAGTCGCCGAGGTGCTCGTAGCGGATGCCCACATTCACCGTGAAGCGCGCCGTCGCCTTGTAATCGTCCTGCACATAGCCGGCGGCGTCGAAGTAGCGGTAATAGCGGTTCAGCTCGCCCGGGAGGGCCAGGTCCAGATATTCGTTGCTGTAGGGCAGACCGGCCGCGGCGGTGCCATTGTCGTTTGCGTCCAGGCCGAGCAGAAAATCGGCGAAGGTGAGGAAATAGGCTCCGCCAAAATACTGGAAGTAGGGCGAATTGGAGTCGTTGCGGGTGAAGTCGCCGCCAAAGCGAAGACTGTGACGGCCGTGCGACCAGGCCAGAGAGTCGGAGGCGAGATAGGTGTTCTGGACAAAGACGGTGTTCTGTCCCTCGCCGCCCAGCGCCATATTGGCGATGCCCAGCCCGGGAATGGCGTTGACGAAGGAGGGCACCGTGGAACCGATATCCGACCAGCTGAACTGCTCGCCCTGGGTATTGGTGGCGACGTTGCGGTTGTAACCGACGTTCGCCTGATTCACCAGCCGCGGAGTAATCGTCAGGGTGTCGGAAACCGAGGCGTTCTTGAAATTCGAGACATTGTTATAGGGGAAACCGGGCACCGCGCTTCCGGGCATGTTGGGCGGCTCCAGAGACTGCGACGCCGAGCTGTTGGCCATGAAGTAGCGGAGCTGCAGGCTGTGGCTGGAGCTGAAGGCGTAATCGCCGTTGGCCATGTACTGGTCTTCGCTGAAGGGACATGCCTGACTGAAAGTGGAGCTCCCTTCGGAGTCGAACGTAGGGGCGTTGGCGTTGATGGTTTGGGGAGTGGGGACGAGATACTGTCCGTTGGGCAGCTTTAGCTGCAGCAGCTTCAGCGCCGCAGGGTTAATGTTCGATCCGTCGGAGGCAATGGCGGGGCCGACGCCGCCGAGCAGGTCCTGAATTTCGCCGCGCTGCCCGGCGAAGAGAGCGCCGAGGGCTGCAGCGCTGCGATCATTGGTCAGCGGGGGCAGCAGCGTGGTCACCTCGCAGTTGGAGTCGAGGCCGTTCCGCTGCCGCGTTCCCTGGTAGGAGCCGAAGTAAAAGACCTTGTCGCGCACCAGGTGTCCGCCCACGTCTCCGCCAAATTGATTCTGCTTCAGGACCGCCCGTGGCTGATTGTTGTCGTTGAGAAACCAGGTGTTCGCGTTCATGTCGTCGTTGCGGAAGTACTCGAAGAGCGAGCCGTGCAGAGCATTCGAGCCCGTCTTCGTGATCACGTCGACGTTCGACCCGCCGTCGCGCCCGTTGGACGCGTCATAAGGCGTGGTCACCACCTTGAATTCTTCGAGCGTGTCGGGATTGGGAACTGGAATACCCCCGGAGAACTCCCCCTCGCTGAGGTTGTCGTTCACCGGCACGCCGTTCATCTGGAAGTTGTTGTCGATGGTGGACGCGCCGTTCGAGGAGAAGCCTCCGCCGGCGGCTGCCTGGCTGCTGGCTCCGCGGCCCAGATCGCCGGCATCCGTCAGTTCCGCCGAGACGCCGGGATTGAGGCCGATGATCTGCAGATAATTGCGCGCGGCCAGCGGCAGATTGCTGATCATACGCTCGTCGATCACCGTCCCCAGCTGCGCATCCTCTGTGTCCAGCTGACGGCCTTCGGAGTTGACCACCACATTTTGCGAGACCGCGCCCACCTGCAGCCGCACGTTGACGGTCGCGGTTTCAGTCACCTTCACCGATACGACAGCCACCGTGGCCGTGCTGAACCCGCTCTTCTCCACCTGCACGCGGTAGTTGCCCGGCATCAGCAGCACGATCTGATAGACGCCGCGCGAACCGGTCACCGCGGTCGATGCCTGGCCGGTGGCCATATTCGCAGCCGTGACCCGTGCGCCCGCTACCAGAGCGCCGTCCGCATCGATGACAACTCCGGCGATGGCTCCGGAATTGGCCGTTTGCGCGTGAAGGGATGGCCCCCGCCAGACCAGGAACCCGAGGGCGATCAGCAGTACTGCAAACATCTTCCTCATCAGTTCTCCCCTGCCGCAGCAGCGCGCCCCGCCTTGCGAGACATTGCTCCCCGGTACAGGCTCGATCCGCGCTGCCGGTTCCGGCTGCGAATCCGCTCCCGCCCTGGCGGCACTTGCTTCAGATGTGTCACTATCTGAGGACAGCGTGCAACAAATGTAGCATTTGGCGGAGTGTAGCCGACACGGCCTGGGTTGTCAACGGATTTTGTGGCTTGCCCCGCCGGCAGTCTCGTTCGCGCTGGGCCATTTCCGCTGCTAACGACAGAGGGTGGCAGCTCCCGCGATGCAACTTGCTTGACACCTATACGCGGCCGTTGTATCAACTTGAACTATGAACACGGAGAGCACCATCGGTTCTATGCATTCGCTGCGCTCCATGCTGCTCGCTGCCACGCAGGTCCGCATCTGCGGCCTGATTATCAGCCCCATTACGGGGGCAAACGTGGCGGCTTAGCAGATCGGCGAGATTCCTCAACCAGCCACCATTCGCCCCCGGCGGATGGTGGCTTTTCGTTTTTGGAGAAGAATGCGATGCGCTCTTGTTTTTGGACGCAGATGGAAGAATACGGACGAATGGAAGCCCGCGTTCTGCAGGTGCTCGACCGAGTGCAGGCGACGGTCGTCACCCTTTCTTCCGCCAGGCTGGACGGCCACGTTTTCCTGAGCGGCTCGGTGGATACGGACGAGAAGCAGGCGGACCGCCTCGAGAGCCTGTTGCGAAGAGTCCATGGAATGCTTTCGGTAACGGTTCTGACGGAGACACGCACCACACGGCGGATGATTGCGCTGTTCCGGATTCTCAGCGACGCCGGCGATCGGGCCGAAGTGCTGCATTTCATCGCGGCCATCGACGCACGCGCGATCATGGTCCGGCCGTTATGGATCGCCTTCGAGATGGTTGGCACCCCCGAGGAGATCGAGGCAACCTATCAGTCCGCGCGGGGGTATGGGATCGTCGATCTGGTATCGACTTCCTGCGCCCTGATGGTCTCAGCCGCCGACCCGGAGAGGAACACCGGCGGCGCACGCATTCATCAGCCGAACGCGGCTCGGGCATAAGCGTGCAGATTCCGGGTGTCGTGCACAGCCCCGGAGGCCCGTTGCGCTTGCCGGCGGAGCCACTTGGCGGATCGAATTCCCGGCTGCAAATCTTCGCCTCACTCCTACTTTGGTCGGATTCGCATTGTCCGAAGACACAGATAGATTTCTCCCGTACGCGGGACAGCGTGTTTTTGGCGCTTTGCCGGCTGTTGGGAGATCGCGAACACGCGCCGATCGGACTTGCGACGTGGCGGCACGGCACCTTCCCGCAGCACACTTTTCAGGAGGCACGGGCGATGCAGGCACAAGGGTGGAGACGATGGGCACTAGTGGCAGCGGCGGCAGTGCTGGCACTGGCAGCGCAGCCGCTGAGGGCGCAGAACACCAATAGCGGCGAAATCAAGGGGATTGTCACCGATCCTTCAGGTGCGGTGATTCCCAATGTCGCCGTGACGATCACGAACGTGCAGACCGGCGTCGCGACCAAAGCGAAAACCGACGGCAGCGGCCTCTATGACGTTCCCTCGCTGCTTCCCGGCCAATATTCCATCAGCTTCAAAGCGGCGGGTTTTAAGGAATTCGTGCGCACCGGCGTGGCTCTGGAAGTAGAGACCATCGGCATCAACGCGCAGCTCCAGGTGGGCTCCGAGGCGGAGGAAGTAACGGTAACCGCCCAGGCTCCGCTGCTGCAAACGGAATCATCCGACCAGCACGTGATCTTCAATACGCAGACAGTGCAGGACGCGCCAACCGTGGGCGGCGTCTGGTACAACGAGCTGACCGACGTGCTGCCCGGCGTGAACCCCGGCGGAGGCGGATCGCAGGATGCTTCCGGCCAGGGCGTGGGCATCAACGGCATGCAGGGCTACCTGGGCAACTGGCTGATTGAAGGCTCCGACGCGACGCAGCCACGCGATGTGAATGCCAGCGACAACTATCCGCCGATCGATTCCATCGCCGAGGTCCAGGCGGTCACCAGCAATTTTGGGGCTCAGTACGGAACCGGGGTCGCCGCGTTTAACGTGATTCTGAAAAGCGGCGCCAACAAGTGGCACGGCTCAGCTTTCGAATTCATTCAGAACAACGCTTTCGACGCGCTCAACTACTTCACACCCAAAGGATCATCGACCCCGCTGCGCTGGAACGAATATGGCGGCAGCGTGGGTGGCCCGATCCTCCACGACAAGCTTTTCTTCTACTTCACCTACCAGCGCAACCCGTCCCATGACTCGTATGTTGAAACCTCAACCGTGCCGACGGACGCCATGAAGAGCGGCGACTTCTCAGCTCTTCCTAACCCTATCTACGAACCCGCATCAACCAGCTGCGGAAGCTACAACGGAAGTCCGTGGTGCTATCGCACGCAGTTCCCCAACAACAAAATCAATGTAACCATGGACCCGGTGGCGCTGGCGATCCAGAAGTATTTCCCGGAGCCAACCGACCCCAGCAGCCTCTACAACAACTATCGCGTGGTGGTCACTGAGCCCAGCCTTTCGCAGTATTACGCGGGCAAGGTGGATTACGACATTTCCGCCAACAACAAGCTGTCCGGTTCGCTCCTTGAATATCCGATTTCGCTGATCAACAGCGTCGATGCGCTCTGTCCGCTGGGATTCGACTGCACCAACGCTCCGCAGAACCTGAACCAGGATGCGCAGATTACGGAAACCTGGACCATCAGCTCCAGCACCCTCAACGAGGCGCGCATCGGCGCAGTCCGCGAGCTGGATAAGTACATTCCGCCGACTTATGACCAGAATTACCCCACCAAGATCGGTATTGAGCCAGCCTATGGCAGCAACGCTCCGGGCAATATCTTCCCTAACATCACCGTCGACGGTGGCGACGGTGCCGGGCAGGTTGGCATCGGCGGCGGGGTCCATGCGGTGCTGGCCGATGGCGCCTATGTCGAAGGCGATATTCTCACCCTGGTTCGCGGCCGGCATACCATCAAGATGGGCGGCGAATTCGACAAGAGCTACCAGAACTACACCAATTGGGGCGACGTCAGCTCAGGAAACTTTGCCTTCAACGGCATCGGCACGGCGCAGTTCTGGCCGAACAGCAATTACCCTGACACCACCGGCGGTTACGGCACCGTGGCCTCCGGTTCGCCCTACGCCGACTTCCTGCTGGGCCAGGTCTACGGCTGGTACGTTTACGACTACGAAGAAACCGGGGCGCGCATGTGGAATGCGGCCGGATTCGTACAGGACGACTTCAAGGTCCTTCCCAATCTCACTTTCAACCTTGGCATGCGCTACCAGTACCAGTCGGGCTGGGGCGAAGTGAAGAATCGGTTTGGGAGCTTCGATCCGAGCCTGCTGAACACCGGAACCGGAACGCCCGGAGCGATGGTCTACGGCGGCCAGGATGGACGCAACACCATCGAGAACGGCGTGAACGAGTGGGATCCGCGCATCGGCCTGTCCTGGTCGCCGCGGCCGCAGTGGGCCGTTCGCGCGAGCTACGGGGTCTTCGACGCGCCGCGCTCGGCCGAGTCTTACACGGACGGCGCGCTGGGCCTGGGACTGAATCCGCAGGGCTCGAACGGCTACTCCTCGCAGTTCACCACCGGCATTTCCTACTACCCGACGCCGTGGACGCTGGCCTCGGGACCGCCGGCGGGGTCGGTGATCTACCCGCAGCAGTCCAGTTTCAGCAACGCCAAATATAACGGCCAGGGCGTTTATTATTACCCGGAGCACATGCCGATTGAGTACTACCAAGAGTCGCTGCTTTCGATTCAGCGCCAGCTCCCGGCCAGCATGCTTGCCGACATCAGTTACGTCTTCACCAAAGGCACACATCTGAATTTCAATCGCGACGTCGATCAGACGCCGGAGAGCAAGCTCAGCCTCGGCGCAACCGGCGAACCCTATCCGCAGTACCCCTATATCTGGGGCGCGATCTTCGACGGCTACTCCAACTACAACGCTGTGCAGCTGCGTCTGGAGAAGCGAATGGCCCATGGCATCCAGTTCATGGTGAATTACGCATGGTCGAAGACCATGGACGCGGGCACCAGCAACGGTCACTACGAAACCGTCGACGTGTGGCAGAACGCCTATAACGTGGCTGCAAATTATGGCTTGTCGCAGCTCGATGTTCCGCAATCGCTGAACGGCTTCGCCACCTGGGAATTGCCGTTCGGCCAGGGGCGCACAGTGGGTCTGCACGGCGTGGCCGACGAGGCACTCGGCGGCTGGCGGCTGACCGGAGTCTTCCAGGCGCATTCCGGCGTTCCTTTCACGCCCACCGTGGGAAGCGCCGACGAAAGCAATTCACAAGCTGCGCAGTGCTACTGCAGTTTTTCATGGTTCCCGAACGTTGTTGGTAACCCAAAGCTATCGCATCCAACCATCAACGAATGGTTCAACACCGCGGCGTTTGCGGTACCTTCGCCAAACACGTTTGGCGACGCGCGGCGCGATATGCTGCGCGGCCCTACCTGGCGCGACGTTGACCTCAGCCTGGGCAAAACATTCTGGCTGGGCGAAGGCTTCCATCTGGAAGTTCGGGCCGACGCTTTCGACTCGCTGAATAATCCCAACTTCGGCCAGCCGAGCGCCGGAGTCGGAGTGGCCGGAGCGGGAATCATTACCTACGCCAACACCAGCCGCGAGATACAACTGGGAGGGAGATTCACCTTCTGAGGAGGCTCCTGCCTTCTCGAAATCATCCTCGTGAGCCTGGATAAGCGGCACGCCCTTATCCAGGCTTTTCCTTTGCCGCTCAGCGTAGAATTGCGCTGCACAAAACCAGCGGAGATTGCGATGCGCAACCTTTTCCTGGCCGGAATCTACCGGCTGCTTCTGTTCCTCTCGTTCTTCTGTGCCTGCACCGCGGCCCGACAGGCGCAGGCGCAGGCGCAGCAACCTGTCGACGCGCGGCTGCGCCTGGGCACCCAGGAGCTGATGCGCGGCGACTGCGGCGATGCCCAGAAGGACCTTCGTGCCGTGCTTGCTGCCAGGCCATCGCTCACCCAGGCGGAAGGCCTGCTGGGCATGTGCGAAAAACGCCTTGGCGAGCCGCAGGCGCAGGCGCATCTGGTACATGCCTTCGCGAAGCTCACCGATCCGAAGCTGAAGACCGAAGTTGGCGTGGAGCTGGCCGATTATTACTACCAGCGCGGCGACCTGGACCATGCCCTGCCCGTGGTTCGCTCTCTGGTGGCGCTCAACCCTGACAATATCGACATTCTCTTCTTCGCGCAGAACGTCTACCAGGAGATGGCCGACAACACGCTGAACAAGCTGGCGCTGCTAGCGCCCGACTCGCCGCGTATGCAACAGGTTGTCGCCGAACATCTGGTGAATGCCGGCGATCTGAAGGGTGCGGCCGAGCACTATCGGCAGGCTCTGAAGATGGATCCTTATCTCCCGGGTGCGCATTTCGAGCTCGCCGAGGCCATCCTGGAGGCCAGCCCCAGCGACGCCGCGGCCCAGGCGGAGGCCGAGCAGCAGTTGCAGGAGGCTCTGCGCGTGGATGGCGAGAGCGCCCGCATCGAATGCGAGATGGGACGCGACGCATTTCTGCAGACGCAATTCGATGTCGCGCTCGCGCACTATCGCCGGGCGCAGGCACTGGTTCCCGGCGATGCGGAGGCGCTGATGGGTATCGCGCGGATCCTGATGCGCGAGCAGAAGCCGGCCGATGCGCTGCCGCTGCTGAAGCAGGCGGTCGAAGAGGATCCGCTGAACGGCGAGGCTCATTACCGCTATTCGAGGGCGCTGCAGGCGCTCGGGCAAACCGATGCGGCGCACCAACAGATTCAGATCTACGAGATCATCCAGCGCTCGCGGCAGAAGGTGATTCAGGTTTACCAGGAGATGAACCGCCGCGTGAACACGCCCGCGGATCAGCCCGATACGGAATAGCGCTGGGCTTCCTGGACGGTGCTGATCGTCAGGGACGCAGGCCGCAGCCCTGGAGACGAAGCCGCGATGCGAATCTGACCGCTCCGGCTGGTGGACTGCACGATGGCCAGGCACAGGCCGTGAAAGGCTCGCCGCGTGTCGCCCTTGTAGCTCTCGTGGCTGAAAGGATCGCCGTTGTCCACGCCAATCAATCGCCCATCGCCGTCCACGGCAAATCGGATCTCGTTGTCTGCTCCGGGCACGACGCGCCCCTGTTCATCCCGGATCTCGACCTGAACGTGGGCGACGTCGCGGCGATCCGCGGCAATGGCCGTGCGATCGGCAGAGAGGACAATCGCCGCCGGATCGCCCGTCGTCGACACTTCCGCGACCGCCGCCACTCTGCCATCTTTCATGCCTACAGCGCGCAGCGTGCCGGGCTCGTATGGAACATCCCAGGAAAGATGCAGATCCGCGGTCGTCCGCAAGGCACGCGCCCGCGGCGGGTAGTTTCCGTACGTGCCTTCCATGCCGAGACGGGGGAACTCGTATCCTTTCACGCCATACGATTTTCCGTTCAGGAACAGCTCCACTGTGTCGCAGTTGGTATAGCAGGTGACCGGAAAGATCGCGCCTTCGTTGCCTTTCCAGTTCCAGTGTGGGAAGAGATGAAGCATCGGCTTCTTCGTCCACTGGCTCTGGTAGAAGTAGAAACTGTCTTTGCGGAAACCGCAGGTGTCCAGCGCCCCCGCGGGCGCTCCTTTCATCGGCCAGCGCGTCTCGCCGAGGTAATCGATGCCCGTCCACATGAAGTCGCCGGAGACATAATCGTGCAGATCGACGAACTCCCAGAGCTGCTCGACATCGATGCGGCGATTCGGCGCAGGCAGAAGCCAGGGCACGCTGGGATCGGAGGGCAGCAGGTTGCGATACTCGCCGCGAACGCCCCCCAGTCCTACGCTCTCCGTGCCAACGAAGCGCCGATGCGGAAACGCCGCGCGGTCGATGCCGTAATACAGATCGGCGCGGCGGCGCCAGCGGTCGACGTAGTTGTAACCCACCACGTCGAGTTCGGCGAGAAACTCCGGTCGGACGCGATTCGACGGAGGCTCCGATGCGATGCGGTCGCAGGCCACCGTGACCGGGCGAGTCGGATCCTCAGCATGAAAGATAGCAAGCAGGCCCCGCAGTGTTTCGGCGCCATCCGGGTCTGACTGATCCGGAACCTCGTTCCCCGCGCTCCAGATCACCACGCTGGGATGGTTGCGGTCGCGGTGGATGAAGTTGGTCAAATCGCGCTGGTGCCATTCGTCGAAAAGTAGATGATAGCCGTCACGAATCTGACCCTTGGCGTCTTTCCACTCGTCGAATGCCTCGTTCATTACCAGGAATCCCATCCGGTCGCAGAGATCCAGGAACTCTGCAGCAAACGGATTGTGGCTGGTGCGGATGGCGTTGCAGCCCATCTCCCGGAGCAGCTCGAGGCGACGCTCCCATACGCGCTCGGGCACCGCTGAGCCCACGCAGCCGGCCTCCTGATGCAAACAAGCGCCGCGTAGCTTAACCGGCTCGCCGTTGAGCAAGAAGCCCCGGTCTGCGTCAAAAACCGCCGTGCGAATCCCAATCATCGACTCGCATTCATCTGCCGTCTGTACCCCATCGCGCACGCTGCTGCGCAACGTGTACAGATATGGAGTGTCGACCGACCACAGGTTCGGCTTCGCGACCCGCAGCTCCTGCACAAAGCGGTACGTCTCGCCCGGCGCCAGGCGGCGAGGACTCTCCTCGGTTGCGACCACAGCGCTGCCGGCATCCAGCAGCGCCGTCGAAAGCGTGCAGTCCACAGCGCGCGCGCGCCCGTTCGTCACCGTCGTTTCCACGCGGACCACAGCCTCAGCCGCGGCCACCTGCGGCGTGGTCGCAAACGTTCCCCAATACGCCACGCGCAGCGGGTCCGTGGTCAGCAGCCAGGTGTGGCGATCAATACCTGAACCGGAATACCAGCGGCAGTTCGTCTGGAGGGAGTTGTCGACCCGCACCGCAACCACGTTGTCCGACCCGTAATGCAGCCACGGCGTCAGCTCGTACGCAAAAGGCACGAAGCCGTACGGTCGCTTGCCGAGAGAGTGTCCATTGATCCAGACTTCGCTGTTCTGGTAGACGCCGTCGAATTCCAGCAGCACGATCCGGCCCTGTTCGGCCGCAGGCACGGCAAACCGTCTGCGATACCAGCCGATGCCGGTGGGCAGATATCCGCCCGGCCCGAACGACGGTGCATTTTCATCATAGGGGCCCTCAATGCTCCAGTCATGCGGCAAATCGACCGCGCGCCATGCCCCATCGTCAAATCCGGTAGCCTGCGCTCCCGAGGGGTCGCCGCGCGTAAACCGCCAGCCGAAGTCGAAGCTCTCGCGGACTCTGCCAGATCCGCCGCCGGGCGCCAGCATTGCCTGGGCGCTCTGAAGCCACGGCGTGGCGATCGACAGCGCGGCCGCGCTGCGCGCCGCCTTGCACAACACCTCACGCCGGGTCAGAATCATCCCACTGGCGCCGTCCTGCACTGATTTCACTCTGCGCGTCCTCTGGCCGTGGGTGTTCCCGCTTTGCAGATCGATCCCGCCGGACTTTCGTACTGTACGTGCGCACCACGCCGCAGCCATCCGACTAAAGTCGGAGCGGTACGATTGTCACAGGTGGACGAGTCCGCGCTGCAGGGCGGTCACCACCGCATGGGTGCGGTCCGCGGCCTGCAGGCGCATCAGGATGACGCTGACGTGGCATTTGACGGTCGCGACAGAAATGCCGAGCTCGCTGGCAATCTCCTTGTTCGTCTTGCCGCATGCCAGCAGCGCCAGCACCTCGCGCTCGCGGACGCTCAGGTCGGAGTCGGGTGTACGCGAAGCCAGGGCCCGCGAGACCGGCGGGGGCAAAAAGCGGCCGCCAGCGTGAACCCGACGCAGGGCGTCCGTCAACGCCTGATGCGGCATGCCCTTGATGACATACGCGCGTGCGCCCGCCTCCAGAGCCTGGTAGATATCCTCGTCGCCCTCGTAGGTGGTCAACACCACGAAGCATGCCTTCGGGTGCCGCATGCGGATGGTGCGGATCGCATCCACGCCGCTCATCTTCGGCAGGCGCAGGTCGATCAGCGCGATATCCGGCAGGTGCTGCTCGAAAAGGTCGATCGCCTCTTCAGCCGTCCCCGCCTGGGCTACCGCCGTCATATCCGGACAGGCGTTGATGATGGCCACGATGCCGACGCGAACAATCGGATGATCGTCCACCACCAGAACCCGAATTTTGCCTGAGTTCTCCATCGTCACACGCCGGCCATTGCGCTATGCGCGCCGGAAACCCGGCGCGGAATGCGAACTTTCAAGTTTGTTCCGCGTCCTGGCATGCTGTCCAGCAGAAACTCGCCGCCCACGGACTGCACGCGCTCGCGCATGCCCGCCAGCCCATAGTGCCGGTCCTCGGCGGACATCACCGTCCCGGGATCGAATCCGACGCCGTCGTCGCTCACCTGCAGCAACAGATCGTCGCGTGCAAAGCTGACCCTCACAACCACGCGGCTGGGCCGGCCATGCAGCACCGCGTTGCATACCGCTTCCCGCGCCATCATCATCAGCTCGTGCACAGCGAATTTCGTCAGCGGAAACGGCTTACCCACGACCTCGCAGACCACCGGCACGCCGGAGTCGCTGCCCGTCTGCTTTGCCATGCCCTCCAGCACCTGCTCCAGCATGCGATCGGAGGGCTGCTCCTGACGCAGATTCCAGACCGCCTGGCGCGCCTCGTCGATGGTCGCCCGCACCTGGCGTCGCGCGTGATCCAGCAGATCCTGCGGCAGCGGGCTGTTCTCTTCGCGCAGGCTGGCCAACGCTTCCAGCAGCGCTGAAATGCCCGCGCACCCCTGGATCACGGTGTCATGCATTTCGCGCGCCAGCCGCCCGCGTTCATCCAGCACCGCCTCAAAGCGCATCCGCATCTGCCACAGGCGGAAGCGATAGACGGCGAGGATCAGGCTACCCATGAGCGCGACGCAACAGGCGACAAACCACGGAGTCCGCCAGAAGTGCGGTTGCTGCACCATGGCGAACGAGACTTCAGAAGTCGCCTGCGGGTGATTGATCTCGAAGGCCTGCACCCGGAAGCGATATTTCCCAGGAGGCAGATTCGTCCAGGAGGCCACACGCTGAGCGGATGTGGGACTCCACGCGGTATCGAATCCTTCCAGCATGTAGCGGAAGCGCATGCCGGCCTGGGAGCGGAGCAGGATCGGCGACCAGGAGATTTCCACGCGCGCCGTTCCCGGCTTCAGATTTATGGGCCCCTTCGGATCAACCTCGCGCCCGTCGATGGCCACATCGTCGATCACCACCGGAGGCAGGGGGGCCGGCGGCGTGGTCTCATGCGCAATGTGGATCGGCCCCTTGTTGCTCGGAAACCAAACGCCGTCGGCTCCGTCCGCGCAGCCCGACGGCTGCCGCCCCCCGTAAATCTGCGTCGTCTCCACTTCGTCGGAGACGCCATACAAAGTGAGCGACAGGTGGCGCGACGGATCGCTTGCCAGCTCGTCCAGCTCCTGCCGGCGCAGCAGAGAAATGCCGTTCGGCCCGCTCAGCCACAGCCCGCCCTTGCGGTCTTCCACGATTTGATAAATGCTGTTGCTCGCCAGCCCCTGGGCCGTCGTGTAGTGCGTCAGGTGGCCCTGCTTCCAGCGGTACAGGCCATTGCTGCGGGTCCCGAACCACAGTCCTCCGTCGGCGTCCTCGTGGATCGCCCACACCTTTTCCTCGGCCAGAGCGCCGGTTGCCGCATCGTGCAGAAAGACGCCGTCGCGCAGGTGGTTCAGACCACGGTCGGTGCCGATCCAGATGTCGCCGTTGCGGTCCTCAATCAGCGCGCGCGTGCTGAAATACGAGAGCCCGTTGCCCATCCGGTAATTCACAAAACCGCGCCGGGTCCAGTGGCTCACGCCCTCATCGGTGCCGAACCACATGCTGCCGTCGCGGCTCTGCATTATCACCCGGATGAAGTTGTTCGCCAGGCCGTCCTTCACCGTCAGGCGCAGGATCTTGCCGTTGTCGATGCGGATCAGCCCATCGCCGTCAGTTCCGATCCAGAGAGCACCGTCGCGGTCGCGGAAGATATTGCGCGCGTGCAGATGCCCCAGCCCCGGATAGCTCCACAGCCGCGCCACGCCGTTTCTCACCTGGAAGACGTCGGTGGAAACAACCCACAGAGTCCCGTCGCGATCCTGATAGAGAGTTCCGAAATCGGAGTCCGCGCTCTGGGGCAGAGGCACAATCCTCACCGGTGTGCGCGTCAGGCGCAACATGCCCGCCTGGGTGCCGATCCAGATGTTCTTCTCGTCGTCCTCGAAAACATTCAGCACCGTGTTGCTGGGCAGCGAGTCCGGAGCGGTGATTTCCGTGAATTGGCCGTCGTTCCTGCGCAAAATGCCCCGGCCAATGGTTCCCACCCACAGCGAGCCATCCAGAGTTTGCCGCAACACGCGCACGGTCTGGGTGATGCCCGGCACAAGCTCGAACTGCTTCGCTCCGGGAAGCAGCCGATGCAGCCCGGACACGGTCCCCACCCAGATGGTGCCGTCTTTCGTCTCCAGGATTGACTTGACGCGGTTCAGGCTGCCGCCGCCCTCCAACTGATATTCGCGGACTTCGCCCTTGTACAGCCTCAGGAGACGGGAGCCTCCCACCCACAGTCCGCCCTGATGATCTTCGGCAATCGCATGAACGGCAATGGCTGGAATCTTTCCGTTTCCGTCGACCCGCACCAGCCGGCCAGCGGCATAGCGCAGCAAGCCGTTGTCCGTGCCCACCCAGATGGTTCCGCCGCGATCCTCAAATAACGCCCTGACAAACTCGTCGCTCAAGCCATCGCTGGCGTCGTAGGCCCGAAACTGGCCCTGTCGATACCGAACCAGCCCCCCGCCTTCCGTGCCGATCCAGAGACTGCCGTCGCGGGAGACCAGCAAAGCAAAAACACTGTTTTCTTTCAGCTGCGGCGTGTTGCTACGGTCGAAGAGGCGAAAGCGGGCGCCGTCAAAGCGCAACAGGCCGCCAGTGGTTCCGACCCACAGATAATGGTCCGGGGTCTGCGCGAAAGCCTGCACCGTCTGTTCCGGCAGGCCGTCCTGGGTCTGCCACAGCTTGCGCGTGTAACCGTCGGGCGCCGCTGCCCGCGCCGCGCAGCACAGCAACGCCATCGCCGCCACGCAGGCAAGGACAGCCTGCAGCATCCCTGCGGCCCGTTGCAGCGTGCTCCACTTCCTCCCCATCGTCTCCGCGCTCTCTGGAATTGTAGGGCCGCAGGCCTACCGCTGAACCGTCACTGCATACCAGGTGGTCACAGGAGTACCGGTAGAGAGGACCCATGCGTCGCCGTCCCGGGTCGCCCGCAGCGGCTCGCCCAGCGGCAGTCCAGCCCCATTCAGCGGCTGCGCCAGCACCGCGGTTGCGCCGGCCAGCCCGCGGAGTTCAATCCGGCCCCTCACCATTTCGATCAGCGTCGGCGGCCCTCCCCACTGGCTCAGCCCGGTATGCTCGCGATTCCATTCCATCCCCGTGTTCTCCACGGTCGCGCCCGCGGTCAGCAGCAACCTGCTGCTGGTGGCGATCGGCTGCCCATCCAGCGAGGTAAGCACAATGGCGGAGAAGGGATTGTCGACGCTCGCCGACAGGTTCGCCGGGGGGCTGCTCTCTGCGCTAGAGAAACCGACCAGCGCCTCGGTTCGGGGTGAATCCACTGTTACTGCCCCTTCGCCATCTTTCGAGAGTTGCCAGCTTAGCTGCCCGGTATCTGAGGCGATCGGATTCGGCCTGGCGCCGACGTCGAACTTCCCCGTCGGCTTTCCATCGAGCGAAGCAATGCGAGAGCCATGCTGCAAAGGCGCCCACAACGGAAATCCCGGCGTGAAATAGGGCCTGTCCTGGTGCGGCAGGCGATAGCTGTCGAAGACCTGCTCCGTCGAATACGAGCGCGTCACGGTTTCGTGCGCGGGGCTCACATCTCCACGCAGAAACAGCAGCGCGCCGGCCGCCAATTCCGGCATTTTCACCGGGTCCAGTGAGATATCGAACGGGTCGCCGACGTAGGGCTTCCAGTCCGGATCCTTCTTCGGCTCGAAGGTGTACCAGAGGATCGCATCCCAATCTTCCAGATCACCGTACGCCGCCAGAATCGGAATCTGCTCCGCCCCGTAGTCGTTGGGGAACGGCTCGTTTACCTCGCTGACCGTGTACGCCTTCCCTTCCATCGGCGTTCGCGACAGCTCCACGACCGTGGAGTTCAGCGGATCGTTCACCATCGGCGACTTCACCTTCCGCTCCCACGGATGCTCCCAGTAATCGTGGCCGTCGAGGGCATCGAATGAGGAGAGCGCCAGCTCCAGCGGATATCCCGTGCTCGGATGGCTGTGGTCGGCGGTGGCCAGGATCACGCATTTCACGCCCAGATCGCTTTTCAGATAATCCCGCATATAGGTGAAGTAGCCGCGCTCCAGCCAGAGATAGAAGCGCGACTCCACCTGGTAGCGCTGCGGCGTGGTATTGGCGATTTCCGGCCACGAGAGCAACGGAACCGGATCGTTTCCGCTCACGCGGGTCGCCTGGCGGACCGCCCATGCATCCGCGGGGCTGGCATTCTTCCGCAGCCACACGTTATAGATCGCATCCAGCTCCCGATCGTAGTAGGGCGACGGCCCCCGAAATCCCACCCAGATCGCGTTTTCGTTGTTGATCTCCACAATCGCCACCTCCGGATCGTTGCGGTATTCGCGTTTCGTGTAGGGGTTGTAGTGGGTCAGCAGCTTCTGCGCGTATTCCTTCTGCAGCTCGATCAGTTTCGGATCGAAGAGGCTGATTCCCTTCGCGCCCTCGTGGATCTTGTCCGCATCCACGACTCCGTCCCCCGCCTTGAATGGCCGCCCTACCAGCAGATTCAGGTCGATGTAGATGCCCCGCTTCTCCAGCTCGGCAAGAAAGTAATCCTCTCGGTCCATCTGCCCGGGATCGAATTCCCGTGTATCGTTGCGCCCGGCTGCGATCAGCCCCCGCGGCGCGGGCAGATCAAGAAACTGCAGACGCACGCAGTTCACGCCGAAGCGCGCCAGCGTCGCCGCCCACACGGGCGCGTCCTCCTTCGACGGAATCATGGTCGACCCCGGACTCCAGTCCGTGATGTTCACGCCCCAGAAACGGATGCGCTGTCCGTCGCCGGTTGCGAGATGCCCGTTCGCGGCCTGGATAAACCCATGCTTGCCGGCCGGGGCGTCGAGCAGGAAGGACACGTCCACCGGCGAATGCTTGCCGTACGCCGCACGATGGTCCATAGTGAACGGCTGCAGTCCCGGCGCCGCGGCTGCCGGTGTTCCCGATGCCGGGCTTTGCGCCGCGGCTGCCAGAGCTAATGCGAGAATCGCCGCCGCACCCGCCCGCGGGCATGGACCCACCCTCATGCCAATCCTCCCTGTTCCGACCCGCTCCTCATTGAATGCGAAATTCTCGCGGCACGAATCCTACTTTCGTCGGATCGCAGGCGCAATCTGCGGCGATACCATGGCACGTACATGCAGGCAGAGCCGCCGCACAGGCCGGTGGCCGTTCACCAGGCTGAATCCGTCGTTGGCGCACCCCACACATCGCCTTCCTGAGCCGGACTCGTCGCTCGTCTCCGCAGCGCCCATCCGGATCCTCCTTGTTATCTCTTCGAAGCTGGAACGCCTCGGCTGGAGCATCGTACTGGAAAACCAGGACGACATGCAGGTTCACGGGCAGTTTGCGGAATTCGACGAAGCGCTGGCGCGCCTCACGGCCGATTCCATCGATGTGGTGCTGATCGACGAGGTGCTCCTCACGCCAAAACATTGCGAGGCGCTGCGCAGCGCGGTAATGCGCCACAAGTCCCGAGTGCTGCTGGTGACCAAACATCCTCTGGACGAAGGGCTGGAGCGCACCCGCTACTCGTTTGTTTCCGATTTCCTGCTCAAGGGCATCTCGGCCGCGGATCTGCTGGCGGCGATTCGCGGTCCGCGCTGACTCTGGCCACGATCGACAGGAAGGGCTCAATACATCCAGCTGCAGTCGCTGGTGAAATCCGTCGAAGGCGCGCGCTTCCAGGCGCTGCCGTCTCGCTCCACCTCGAAGATGCCTCCGCTCCCGCAGAAGCTTCCGCACATTTTGATCACCGACACCAGCGCGTGGGAGTGATCGTGGTCGAAACCGGGAACTCCCAGAAACCGGATGAGCCGGATGTCGCGCCACTCGGCGCATTTTGCTGCATCCTGGCCATGGGTATCGAGGCAGCTTTGGACCTGGGCCGCTTCCGTGCGTGTCAGCAGCCGGTATCCAGCCGGGATGGTGAATTTCGGCTCCCAGCGCCGGCTCAACCGATTGGCGGCGACAAAGGCATCGTTCATCTCACGCTCATCCGTCGTGGACGGCTTGAGACAACTGCCGCCCACCTGCGGAATATCGGTTACGGAATCCGCCGCAAAGACCAGCGGCTCCTGCTGCGGCTCCTGATAGAGCGCCGAATACACGGGATATGCGTCGGCGGGTGCTGCTCCTCCGCCGCTCTGATTCAGCGGGTTGCTGACGGAGAGATCGGGAATCACTCCGGAACCGTGCCGCCTGGAGACGTGGCGCGGAACGAGGCGCCACCACAGCACAACTGCCGCGACGATGACGAGCACGATGCGCAAACCGAGACGCCAGGAGCGAATCATGGCCGCTATTTCACCTGCACCGTAGTGCTGAGCGGAAGGGTGGCCGAGGAGTCGCCCATCATGAGGCGAACGGGCTCGGCTTCCACGCGGAACCCGTTGCTCTTCACGTCCCAGTAAGCGAGCTGCGAGGCGGGCAGGTCGATGGAAACCGTCTTCGTCTCCCCGGACTGCAGCGTGAGGCGCTGAAAGCCTTCCAGTTCCTGCCTGGGCCGCTCAACCGCCGAATGCAGCCATTGCACGTAAAGCTGGACCACCTCGTCGCCGGTGCGGCTGCCGGTGTTGGTCACGTCCACGCTGACGGTTACGCTCCCGTTCCTGGCCAGATGCTGCGAGCTGGTGCGCAAGTTGGAGAATCTGAAGGTCGTATAGCTGAGGCCGAAGCCGAAGGGATACAGCGGCTCGCCTTTGAAGTACATGTAGGTGAATCCGTCGCGGATGTTGTAGTCCATGATGGGCGGAAGCTGACTGATGGATTTGGGCCAGGTGCGCACCAGATGGCCGCCGGGATCGTAATCGCCGAAGAGGACCTTCGCCAGCGCGGTGCCTTCATCCTGCGATGACTGGGCCATGGTCAGAATCGCCGGAAGGTTCGCCTGGCTCCAGTTAATAGCGAAGGGGAAGCTGGCAATGAGGATCTCCACGGTATGGGGATTGACGTAGAAGATCTGCTTCGCGATCTGCTCCTGAGCAAGGTCGAGGCTCTCGCGATCACGGCCTTCGCGTCCGTTGCTGGGAACGTAGCAGGGCAGAGTGCCGCCGCCGTCGGGACTGCTGACCCACTCGTGAGCTTCGTCGGGCCCGCAGGTGGGGTTGTTGCCGATGATCACGACAGCGACATCGGACTCGCGAGCGGCTTTGACTGCGTCGGCTTCGCCGTCGACGCTGTCGTAGGCGACGTAATTCACTTTGACGCCGGGGCCAACTTCATTCCGAATGCCCTCGAGCGGCGTGATCGCGTAGGGCGGCGTGCCTCCGTACCAGTCCCAGTGAACGACATCGGCAAGCGGACCGATGACGGCGATGGATTTGATTTTGCTCCTGTCGAGCGGGAGGAAGTGGTTCTCGTTTTTCAGAAGCACCACCGATTCGAGAGCCATTTTCTGCGAAACCGAGCGGTCGCGATCAGTATCCCAGGGAGCGGGTTCGTCGCCGGTCTGCCGGATTTTGGTGTACGGGACCATATCCGGCGGATCGAGCAGGCCGAGCTTGAACTCGATGCGGAACTTGCGGCGCAGGGCGTCGTCGATCTCGGCCTCGGTGATCTGGCCGCTTTTCAACGCCTCGCGCATCTGGTCTCGATACATGTCCAGGTACTGGTTGATGCCCGCGTGGAAGGAAGCCACAACGGCTGCCTGCTGATCGGGAAACGCGTGATGAGCCGTGACCAGAAGCTTGATGGCGCCACCGTCGCTGGAAACCACGTCAGCGTGCCACTGATCGATAACCACGCTGCGCAGGACGGGATTCACCGCCATAGGCGTGCCGTTCCAGGAGTTATAGGAGGCCATCAGAGCGCGAGCTCCGCCTTCCTGGAAGCCCATGCGGAACGGAACGGAGTAATACTCCCAAAACAGCCGCTCATCGAAGTTGGAGGATGAGCTGGTGCGGAAGTTCTCGTTCTCGTTTGCGAGGAAGTGCTTCAGCAGCGCGGCGGCCTGCCAGTATTTCGGGTTGTCGCCCTGCAGGCCATGGATGAAGGCGACGGCCATGGTTCCGTTGAAGAAGGGATCCTCGCCGTAGACTTCTTCGCTGCGTCCCCAGAGCGGATCGCGGTCGAGATCGGACTGCGGTCCCCAGTCCATCAGGACCTGGCGGTTGTAGGCCGGCGTTTGCGTAATGTGGCGGGCTTCGTAGCCTTCCACGCCGGCGGCTTCGCGGACGACAGCGGGATCCCAGGTGTCGCCCATCCCCGGCGGCTGCGGAAACTGGGTGGTGGGAATCGGCGGCCGGCCCGGGCGGGCCTGCCGCTGCACCAGGCCGTGGATGCCTTCGGAACTGCCGACGTTGGGAACGCCGAGGCGTGGCACGCCTGTGTCGGTGCCCAAGCAATCGATCTTCTCGTCGATGGTCATCAGCGAGAGAAGATTGTCGATGCGCTGCTCCACCGGCAGGTTGGGGTTATCGAAGGGATAGTTCTTCAGGTGCCACTGGTCCACTTGCTGGCGCGGTTGCAGTTGAGCGAAGGCCGGGAAAGCGGCCAGGAGGAGTGGGCAAAGCAGAGCAGTGAGAACGCTTTTCATGATCAACAGGAATTTTAATGTCGGGGCGGAGGCAGAGGGGGCGGTGAGCGAAACGGCACGATGCCGTCCGAGCGATCCGAGGCTGAACTCAGGAAGGCCGTGCGGCCAGGTTGGCGCCCGGCGCGGCCCGGGTGGGCAGCGCCGGGTGACGCGCGAAGTTTACATCAGGTGCTGCACGGCGTCCCAAACGTAGACGCCGATAATTCCGACCGTGAGAATGCAGGTTGCGCCGGTAACCACGCGAATGAACGGCTGGATCTTGTTCACCTTTACCAGGATCTCCTCCTGCTGATGCTGCTGGTGGCTGCCGGCATCGTCGAGGAATATCTGGTCCTCTTCGTAGCGGGTGAGGTTGGACCGGTAAAGGAGAAGGATCAGGAGAATCGTGATAATGCACGCCCACACGATCCAGACAACGGGCATATAGCTCATCATGGAGCTCATAGTGCGCCTCGGGACTTCGAAGTCCCGCTCTCGGGCCAGGGCGCGCGCCGGGAAGCCTCCCTTGCGTGCGGCCGATCGTGGGGCTGACCGGCTGCAACCGAGGGCAGGCCGGAATCCTCCCAGCCGTCGAAGCGGTTGAGCCAGCTCCTGGTGCCGGGCGGGTCCGGGATGACCTGGTCCGGGTCCGGAGGGCAGGAGGGGCCGTCCGGAGAAGAATGTTAGCCCCATTCGCGGACAGTTGAACAGGGGTTTTTTTCGCTCTTCCCCGTTACCCTTTGGCAACTCTCCGTGAATCAGCGCATTCCATGCATATGCCAGAGAGGGACGGAACGATGCCGAGACGCGGATTGCTGGATTTAATGATTCGAATTGCGGCCACCATGGGACTGTGCGTGGCCCTGCTGTGGATGGTTTCCTGCTCGCCGCGCCAGGAATCGGACCAGCAGCTGCGACAGCAGGCGCAGCAGGCGACAGAGCGGGCGAAGGTCGCCGCGCAAAAAGCCGCCGCGGACGCGCGCATCGCGGCAGCCAATGCCGAGCGCGACGCCAACGACGTGGCCCAGGGCGTGAAAGCCGGCCTCCACAACGGCCAGGGCGCGGGCGCCGGCACGGTCGATGTCAACTCGGCGAGCCGTGCCTCGCTCGAGAGCCTGCCGGGTGTGACGCCGGCGGTGGCGCGTCGGATCGCGAACAATCGCCCGTACAGCTCGCCGCACGACATGGTGCGGAAGGGCGCGATTACCCAGGCCGAATACGACCGCATCGCCGGGAATGTGACAGCACAGTAGCTGCCCGGCGTTAGACTCGAAGCGTGTCTTCCGCAACGAAGTGGGTCTGTGTCTTCTGCGCCTCGGCCGCGGGCGCTTCTCCTGATTATTTGAACGCCGCGCAATCGCTGGGCCGGCTGATCGCCCAGCGCGGATACGGTCTCCTTTACGGCGGCGCGATCGTCGGCGCCATGGGGGCCGTGGCCGATGGCGCGCTTGCGGCGGGCGGCGACGTTGTGGGCGTCATTCCCGAGGTGATCCAGGAGCGCGAGATCGAGCACCGCGGGCTGACCGAACTCCACGTGGTCGGCACCATGCACGAGCGCAAGGCGATGCTGGCCTCGCGCGCCGATGCCTTCGTGGCTCTGCCCGGCGGCTACGGAACCATGGACGAGTTCATCGAGGTGGTCACGTGGGCGCAGCTGCGCATCCACGCCAAACCGTGCGTGCTGGTGAACCTGCTCGGATACTATGACGGACTGCTGCGCTTCCTCGATCACGCCGTCGCCGAGGGCTTCATTCTCGCGGAGAACCGCGGACTAGTGCAGGTGGCGCGCGATCCGGAAAGCGCGCTGGCGCTGGTGGAGCAGGTATGGCGGGAGCGAGCGGAGGTTCCGGCGCACGATGCACGGCTGGATGCGGTGGTCAGGTAACGAGCAGGGAGGACAGAGCTCAGGAGTCATGACAGGCACATGCACCCGATTCGATTCGGCGATTCGGTCCACGGGGTACCCCCCTCCCCCCGTTTACCGGAACGCCAGGGCCGGAAACATTGGACTTAGGAGGCCGGGGCGGAGAGCAACAGGCGACAAACCGTGCTGCTGCTATCAATTGGCTGACGGCCGCGAAGGTGATCACCACAGAGCCGCGAGTGTTCATCTGATGGCCGCGAGGGGCGCCGATGATTGATTCGCGGTCAGATGCCTGGCGGCCGTGAGTGATCAACTGGCGGCCGTGAGTGATCATCTGACGGCCGCGAGTGATCATTTGGCAGCCGCGAGTGCGGGGTTGCCGCTGGCTGGTTGATGTTCCGCGATGGCTCGTTGCTGTGGATGCGCATTTCATAGCGATGGTGAGGAGAAAAGGAAAAGGCCGCTCAGGGTGAGCGGCCTTCGTATTTCTTACCCTATAAGTTCAGGATATCAGGTTGAGAGAATCATCCTGCCAAATATCTTTGCTGGCGTTGGTGGAGAAGCTCTGCGGAATCAGCACGCATTACTTTGGTGCAGGTGGTGGAAGCTTGACAAGTTATCAGAGGTTCGGAATGCGCCCATCCCACCGTCCGGGAATTGCCGCCGAACCGCAACCCCGTTATAGTGTCGGCAGTTCACGGCTGAGGGGGTTGGCGCCGTCTCAAGCCGGTAGCCGAAGGAGGGCTGATGTTGAAGGCCACTGCTGTCCTCGTCACCTTGTTCGCTTCTGCTGGGTTGGTGGCTGTGTCGGCCCAGACTGCGCCGTCCTCACCCATCCCGCCCTCACCAATCCCGCCCTCACCAATCCCATCCTCACCAATCCCAGCCTCACCAATCCCAGCCTCACCAATTCAGGAAGCGGACTATCCGTTTCCCTTCCCGGTTCAATGGCTGGTCGCGGGTGTCCAGATCTCGGTGACCGGCGTGGCGTGGGGTCCGGCAAATTCGCCCGAGATGATATCCAGATCGAGTCCCCCCGACACGACCAGGGGGCGTGGACGAGATATCCCGGAGAAACCATCGTATCTGCCAGGCACTTATGCGCTTGCCATCCGGCTTCAGGGGACTGCGCCCATGGTGGAGCCGGGGCTGTCCGTCGGCAGCGGCCTGGTGCTGGTGCGGGATGTGAACGGAGACTATCAAATCCCGATGCATCTTACCCCTGAAGGTTTCGTCGCTCCAACGGGGCCGTTCGGCAGGCTTGACCTCTCCTTCATAGGTTCCAGCTCCAGGACCATCGAGGCCTGGGATATCTTTCCCGTCTCTCCCGAGCAGAAGGCGTTTCTCTTTCAGCGGACTGTTGGGAGGTATCAGCCCAATCCCGAACAATCCGATACCTCGTTCAGAGTGCTGATCGAGAAGAGCGGGATCAAGCTGGTCCCCATCGCGCAGCCGGGCCAGTACGCCTGTGGGGATTTCAGTCGAGATTTCGCGGGCACGATCGGCTCCAATATTGCGTTCAGCGTTCAACTCACCGGAAAGAGCGGGAACCTGTCTGGGACGGAACAATATGCGCGGAAGGGTAAAACCCTGTGGCTGGTGGGTAACATGGATTCCTTCGGCAATATCATTCTCCACGAGCAGTACCCGCAGGGTCATGACACGGGTATCTTCACCGGACAACTGTCGGCCTCGTGCAGGCAACTGAGCGGCTATTTTTCAAAACCCGATGGGTCGGAGCTGCTGCCGTTCGAGCTTCACTAGACGGGAGTTATTGACTTTCGCGCGGCTGGCGTTGTTCAGCGAGAGAGCCTGCCAGCTTTGTTGGGAGTTAGTGGGTGGTAAGTGGTGTGTAATGGCCCCGACCTCCGGCCTTATAATTTGCTGTTCCGTTGATGGGGAGGACCGCGTGATTGAGTCAAGAGCACAGCGGTATTCGGTATTTTCCATTTTTGTGATCCTTTGTTTCTGGGCCGTCAGCGCGTGCGGTCAGGCCGCTGGGCCAGCGCCTTCCGTTACGCCACAGGTCGACGAGCGCGTAGAGCTGCTGAGCATTGTGTGGCGGCTCGCCGGGAGTCCGGAATACAACATGGACACGCTGCCGAGCTACTCGCAGGACATCGACCGTTACTTTGCTCCATACCGGAATTATCCCGCGGTGCAGATGGCGCGGACGCTGGAACGGACAAGGGGAGTGAGTTACGACGCAGTGATGGCAATGGCCGTCTCGCTTTCACCGCCTCCGGGCCTGCACCCGCTCGTGCCTTTTTCGGATTCAGTTCCCGAGCCGCGCTGGGGTATGCAGGGCTCCGACGAGTTCCTGCCCCTGCTGCGCGACTTCTATAGGGACAGCAAGTTCGAGGATTTCTATCGGGAACACTCGGCGTTCTATCAACTGGCGGAGAGCAGGTTCGCCGCGACGCTGGGCGAGGTGGATTTCGGCTGGTATCCACAGTTCTATGGCGAAGCGCCTAACCTGACCTATCACTTGATCCTGGGGATGAACAACGGTGGCGGAAATTACGGCCCTCGTCTGATCCATCCGGATGGAAGGATGGAGTTGTTCAGCATCGTGGGCTGCTGGACACACGACGGGAAGGATAATCCCACTTATCCGGAAAATCAGAGATTTCTCACGGCCATCATTCATGAGTTCAACCACTCATTTGTGAATCCCGCGGTCGATACGCAATGGAGGGACTTTACCGGAGCCGATGCGGTTTACGGGGCTGTGGCCGAGGCGCTGCGGCAAATTGCGTATGGCGATGCGCGGACCATGGTGAATGAGTCACTGGTGCGCGCCGCCGTGATCATCTATTTCAAGGAGCACGGTGAGGATGCTGGGGCGAACCTGCGGCGAGTTCGGAGAGAACAGGCGCTCGGCTTCTTCTGGATGGACTCGCTGGTCGACCTGCTGCAGAAGTACGAGGCTCAGCGAGATAAGTATCCGACGTTTACCTCGTTTCTGCCCCGCGTGGTGGAGTTCTATCAGCGGTTGGCACCGCGGGCCACGCAGGAATACGCGCTCTACCAGAGTCACGGTGCTCACGTAGCGAACATGAAGCCGTTTACGAATCACGAACAGGACGTGGATCCGGCCGTCAGTGTGATCACGATTGTCCTGGACAAACCTCTTGACCCAAAGGCGGGGTACTCGATCGGTGCAGCGGCGGGCAGCGGCGCGACATCGCCAATTGCCGGCACACCAACGTTTGCAGCAGGAGGACTGCAGGTGGAACTACCCGTCCATCTGGAGCCGCGTCGGCGTTACGCGTTCCTGCTGACCCCCCTGGCCTTCGCAACGCCCGATGGGTATCCACTCGCCCTTTACGAAGTGGATTTCGCGACAAAATGATTTGAGAAGGACGACAGATTGTTGTTGGCGACCGCAGGGGCTGAAGCCCACATTCATTTGGGCGTCTTACGGCACGACTGAAGTCGTGCCCTGATACAAAACGCCATTTGGCGGGAAGTGCGGGCACCGCATAGCCGCCGACAAGAAGATACTCAACTCCGTGTTCGTTGAATGCGAGTAAGAGTTCTCTCAGATCGTTGGGAAGCATCGTAGCGATAGCCTTTGAGCGACCAGGCAGCGAGCGTTGCTTCCCAGACGGCGATCAGACGCTCGCCGGCGGAACGAGACTTCCAATAGCGCAGAGATTCGGCCTTCTGCGCCTCCTGGCTCTCGAACTTTCGGATGACTCTGGCGCTGCTCATGGTCCGGGTCAATTCTACCGCTTGCGGGAGAAGTCGGATTGCCGGAGAGAAACCATCCCTCAGGGGCTGAAGCCCGGATTCATTTGGGTGCTTTACGGCACGGCTGAAGCCGTGCCCTACCAATCGGTACAGACCGGGCAGAGAGGTAACAGAACAGACCGGGGACATGAGTAACACTTCGCGTCGCCCCGCCGGGGCTCGCAGTTGGCTTAGGCTCTCCAGGAGCCTACCGCCAACGCCTTTCTGAGTGGCGTCGGGTGGCGTTTTGCCGTTGGTCCGTCCCGCCTTTGGACTTGATGGGCAATGTGCGGCGAGTCTTCTTTATCTTCCGCATTTCTTTGTCCTCCGCAGCTAGTAGTGCATGACTCGCCTGTTAGGTACAGTT
This sequence comes from Acidobacteriaceae bacterium, assembly GCA_049671725.1. Lineage (GTDB taxonomy): Bacteria > Acidobacteriota > Terriglobia > Terriglobales > Acidobacteriaceae > Palsa-343. The sequence goes on along the minus strand of JBATVK010000098.1, from coordinate 6,948 downwards.
TTTCCCTCCGTGCCGCCTTGCGGGCTCGGGTGGAGAAAGACGAGAGCTATAGTTATGGCGTCGCGACCTCCCGTGCAAATGCGATCTCTAAAGGGCTTCCATTGGGCCATTGGGAGACTTGGACGTTTCTGCCACCTGGGGCGGTTTTGCACCGCCCTCCCAACGCACAGGGGCTGAAGCCCGGATTCATGTGGGTGCCTTACGGCACGACTGAAGTCATGCCCTGATACAAAGCGCGGTGCCGGCGGGCTCCGACTCGGGTTCTCGGTCTGGCTGGGTGGGAAGTTCTTCCCTCGAGGAAGAAGCGATCGACGGCTTCGAGGATGGCCGCTCCCGTCTTCGCTTCGTAGATGGATTTGCGCAGGGACGCTCCGCCGGGGACGCCGTGGGTGAACCACGAGGCGAACTGCTTCATCTTGCCGGCGGCTTCCGCCGCGGGCGAGCGCGAGGTATCGGGGGTGAGCTCGGCGAGAAGTATCGCGAAATAAGTGCGGATCATGCGGTAACGGTCCTGGTCCGTGGGCAGGTCGTAGCGGCCGGTGGCGGTGTACTGGGCAATCTGGCGGAAGATCCAGGGATTGGCCGGGGCGGCGCGGCCGATCATCACCGCATCGCAGCCGGTCTTTGCCACCAGAGCGCAGGCGTCCTCGGGCGTGCGCACGTCGCCGTTGCCGATGACCGGAATCGCGACCGCGGCTTTGACCTCGGCGATGTGCTCCCAGCGCGCCTGGCCCGAGTAGCCCTGCTCGCGGGTGCGGGCGTGCAGCGCCACGGCGTTGAGGCCGCAGTCTTCGGCGAGCCTGGCCAGGGGGACACAAACGATGTGGTTGTCGTTCCAGCCGAGACGGAACTTGACGGTGAAGGGGATGGTGACGGCGGCGCGGACGGTGCGGAAGATGGTCTCGATGAGGGGCAGGTCGCGGAGCAAGCCGCTGCCTCCGTTGCAGGAGACGACGCGCTTGGCCGGGCAGCCGAGGTTGAGGTCGACCATGTCGAAGCCGGTGTCCTGAACGATGCGGGCGGCGTCGGCGAGGGTGGCGGGGTTGGAGCCGAAGAGCTGCGCGGAGATGGGGTGCTCGTCGTCGTAAAAGGTGAGGTAGCGCCTGCGCTTGGATTCGCGCATGCGGGAGAGGCCGTCGGCCGAGGTGAACTCGGTCATGATGAGGCCGCAGCCGGACTGCTGGTTGGAGACTTCGGCGTTGACATCATCGGGGTGGTCGACCGCGGACGAGAAAACACTGGCATTGCGGATGAAGCGGCGGAAGACGGTATCGGTGACGCCGGCCATGGGCGCGAGGACTGTGGCGGGAGCGACGGTGACGCCGCCAATCCGCAGCGAGGCGGGGACGCGGGCGGTGGCCGGCATCGCGTGCTCCAGCGGATTGTCCCAGTGCTTTTTCATAAGCGTTTAGCGTTTAGCGTCTGGCGTTTAGCTCTTAGAAAAACGATGGCCTCCGCCGCAGCGGAGGCCTTGTCTCTCGAGAGCCGCCAGTTGCTTACTTGGCGGCGGCCGGCTCCGCTTTGGCGTACTTGCGGCGGAAACGCTCGACGCGGCCCGCTGTGTCGATCAGCTTTTGCTTGCCGGTGAAGAACGGGTGGCAGTTGGAGCAGATTTCCGCGTGGATGTCGCCTTTGTGCGTGGACCGCGTGGCAAAGCTGTTGCCGCAGGCGCAGACGACGCGAATCTCGTGGTAGTTGGGGTGAATTCCCTGCTTGGGCATGACGATGGTTTCAGACCTTTCCTGCTCTATTTTAGCGGAAAAGGGGGCAGGAGTGAAGCGGTCAGGGTTAGCGGTCATGGGGTCGCAATCGGAGCCCGGCGCGCTACTGGAGGGCGTGGGTGCCGTGGGTGACGGCGGCGCCGGCGCGGAGGGCGGCCGCGACAAACACGGTTTCGGAGATTTCCTCCTCGGTGGCTCCGGCCTCGCGCGCGCGATTTGAATGGATATTGATGCAGTAGGGGCACTGGGTGGTGAACGCCACCCCCAGCGCGATCAGCTCCTTGTATTTGGCCGGGACCGCGCCCGGAGCCATCGCAGCCTTGTCGAATGCCCAGAAGGCCTGGGCGGCATCCGGGGCTTTGGCGTCGAGCGTCTTGAGCTTGGCGAGATTTTTCATGTCGTACATGCGTGGGTCCTCGTCTGTGGTTCGGCGGTTGGCGCGGACGCTGCAGGGGAGGTGGGTGAGGAGAGGCCGCGGCTGCCGTTGAAGGAGTATAGCGCTTACGGGGTGGTCCGCCACAGAGGACACGGAGGCGGAAGGGCGAGAAACGAGGGTGCGCTATTGGGATTCAGGGCTGGGACGGACGGGGACGATCATTGGGCTGTCTCGGTGGCGCGGAGTTCCGCGACGATCTCGGCGGCGGCTTTGCGTGCGTCGTCTTCACGATCGGGCGGGAAGGAGATGGCTCCGACGCGAGCGTGGCCTCCGCCACCGTAGCGCTCGCAGATGGCGGCCAGGTTGACCATCTTTTCGGGCGGCGTTTTTGTCCAGGGATTGGAGCCGACGGCGACCTTGGTGCGGAAGCTGGACTTCGACAGGCCGATGGAATAAGTCGCTTCAGGATGAAGGTAATAGGGGATGAACTTGTTGTAGCCCTCGAGGGGGTGGTCGGTGATGTCGAAGTAGATGGTGCCCTGTCTGGACTCCGACCGGGAGCGGATGAGCTCGATGGCGCGCTGGTGGCGATCGAGAAGCGGCGGCAGAAGGCTGGCGACGAAGGGCTGCTCCAGCACCTGCTGGAGCGGCATGCGGGTGAGCAGCGGAATGAGGCGCGGGACAAATGCGGGGTCCTGGCTGGACTCGATGATGAGGGTGAGCTTCATGGCGGGCTCCGGCATTTCGACGGCGGACTGGGCGCTCTCGTAGAGCGCGCCGTCGACGATGTCGGCCCACTTGACCAGCTCGGCGACGGGAGCGGCGTTGAAGCCGAAGCGCGTGGACGCGATGTGGGCGAGGAAGCTGGTGCAGGAGATGTAGTTCGGATCGTAGAAGCGATGGCCGGCATAGCGGCCGTCGGCGAGGCCGCGGATGTAATCGTCGTGATCTTCGGGAGTGAGGAAGGCGCTCTGGTGGTGATCGAACCACCAGGTTATGCGGGGCGAGGGGGAATATTTGAAGTCGACGATGGCGTTCTCGTCGCCGGTGAAGTCGGCTTCGTCGAAGAGAGCGCCGGCCCGGTGGACGAGACCATGGAATTCGTAGTCGGCGTCAGGGCGGATGCATTCCTGGTGGAAGCGGCTGAAGAGCGAGGCCGAGCAGGCGCCGTCGAAACACTTGTCGTGATAGAACACCCTGACCTTCAAAATGAGAACGCCTCCAAATCCGGCCGTCAGGAACGTCAGCCGGGAATCTTCCAGATTACCGGGAAGTCGCGTGGTGTCAAGGTCGCTGCGCACGCGCTGCGAACAAACGCGGAGCGGCATGAGACATCTTCGGATCAGAGCCGGCCTGTGCCGCGCTGGTTTGCTGAGTCCTATCGGCTCCCGCTATAGTCAAATCAGTACGATGCGTTCCCTGTTCTCCAGATCGCGGGGTTCCAGTCCTACCCTCATCGTCGCGGTGTGCGTGGCCCTGATGCTGATGATAGGGACGGTGCAGGCTGCGCATTTTCATCCCAACGGGCAAATCGACCATGACTGCTCGCTGTGCGTCGCGGTGCACAGCGTGGCTAATACGACACCGCTGATCTCCCTCCACTTCAGCAGCCAACCGGTAGCCAAAGTCACGACGGCGCGGGCTCTCGCTCGCCCACGGGATGCGGTGCATTTCCGGCTGGCCAGCCGACCCCCGCCTGCGGACCCCGCGCTTTCGGCGTAGCGCGCTCAGCGCCCAGGCTGTTTCCTACAAAATTCAGGAGGGTCGTGTATGCGGAGGTCGCTCCGTCGCACTGCTGTTTTCTTTGCATCGGCATTTTTGATGGTTTTTCTCGCCGCCCCGGGGGCTCGAGCGCAGACGGGCACGAGTTCCGGAACGGTTACCGGCACGGTGACGGATCCGACCGGCGCTGTGGTGCCGGGAGCGGCGGTGACCATCGACAATCCCGTGAGCCAGTATCAGCGGACGACCAAATCCGACAGCGGCGGACACTTCCAGTTCGCGAACGTTCCCCTGGGGACGTATCACCTGACGGTCACCATGGCGGGCTTCAGCGCCTATGGGCATGCGGTGAGCGTGCAGGCGACCGCACCGGTGACGGTGGCCGTGAGCCTGAGCGTTGGGCCGGCAACGACGACCGTGCAGGTGACCAGCCAGGAACTGATCAACAACGCGGCCAACATGGATACGACCATCGACCGGCGAGCCTTTGCGGAAATTCCGCTGGAGAGCCAGTCTTCGGGACTGAGTTCTCTGGTGACGCTCTCGTCTCCAGGCATCACGGCGGATTCGAACGGGATGTTCCACGGATTGGGCGATCACGCGGAGAACTCCTTCAGCGTGGACGGGCAGCCGATCACCGATCAGCAGAGCAAGACCTTTTCCAACCAAATGCCAGATCAGGCGGTGCAGTCGATGCAGGTGATCGAGGGCGCGCCGCCGGCGCAGTACGGAGACAAGACCAGCCTGGTGATTCAGGTGACGACGCGCTCAGGGCAGGGAGACACCAGGCCGACGGGTTCGGCCTACACATCCTACGGGAGCTTTGGGACGGTGGAAGGCGGCGCGGATCTGGGATACGGTTCGCAGAAGTGGGGGAACTTTCTGACCGCGACGGCGCTCAATGGCGGGCGCTTCCTGGATTCGCCGGAGTTCCACATCCTGCACGATTACGGAAACGAGGAAAACTTCTTCGATCGTCTCGACGATACGATTAACGCGGCCAATTCCCTGCACCTGAACCTGAATTACTCGCGTTCCTGGTTCCAGACGCCGAACACGTACGACAACCTGAACCTGGGCGGGGTGAACCTGGCGGGCGAGCCGGTGAGCGGGGAGACGGATCAGCGGTCGAAGATCGGGACCATCGACCTGGCGCCGAGTTACACGCGCGTGCTGAGCCAGAACGCGGTGTGGAACGTGGTGACTTACCTGCGCAAGGATAACTATCATTACTATCCCTCCGGCGATCCGCTGGCGGACCTGGGGCCGGTACAGCAGCAGTCCGTGGGACAGGATCGCAGCCTGACCAATGTCGGGGTGCACACCGATATCTCGTGGACGCACAGTATCCATACCGTGAAGGCGGGAGCGGAGTATTACTCGACGTTCCTGGACGAGAGCGACCGGCTGGGAATTGTTTCGCCAACGTATCTGAATTCTCTGGGTTGCATGGCGGGCAATGTTCCGGTCAGCGCGCCGTGCACCACGCTCTATCCGTATGACCTGACGCGCAACGGCCGCTACTATAACTTCCTGGGCCACGCCGATATCCGCGAGACGTCGTTCTACGCCGAGGACGAGGTCACCAAAGGCAACTGGCACTTCAACATCGGCGTACGCGGGGACCTCTACAACGGCCTGACCGATGCCAGCCAGGGCGAGCCGCGTGTGGGAGGGTCCTACACAGTGAAGCGGACGAACACGGTGCTGCGCGGCTCGTACGCGCGGACGCTGGAGACGCCGTTTAACGAAAACCTGGTGCTCTCCAGCGCAGGCTGCCTGAATCCGGTGCTGAATCCGCTGCTGTTGTGCACGGCGGCGAATCCGGAGCCTCTGTCGCCGGGGTACCGCAACGAGTATCACCTGGGCCTGCAACAGGTGGCGGGACGGCACTTCGTGGTGAGCGGCGAGTACATCTGGAAGTACACGAACAACGCGTACGACTTCAGCGTGCTGGGCAATACGCCCATCACGTTTCCGATCGAGTGGAAGAAGTCGAAGATCCCGGGCTTCGCGTTGCGCGCGAACGTGACGCCGGTCCACGGATTCAGCGCGTACGCAGTGATGTCGTCGGTGGCGGCGCGCTTCTTTCCGCCGCAGGTGGGCGGCGCGGGCGCGACGGTGGGACAGACGGGACTGCCCTTCCGCATCGACCACGACGAGCGCTTCAATCAGACCACGCACTTTCAATATCAACTGCCGGGAAAACACAGCCCGTGGTACAGCATGAACTGGCGATTCGACTCGGGCGAGGTGGCCGGAGCGGTGCCCTGCTATAACCCGCTCTCGAACGATCCGAACAGCGCCTGCGCGGCCACCACCACAACCATCAACGGGCAGCCGGGAGTGCTGCTGAGCAGCCTGGATGCGGACGAGGAAGTGGAAGCGGGGCTGGCCTGCAACGGGGTGAAGGCGACGCTGGGGCATCCGCTGCCGGCGGAGTGCCTGGCATCGCAGTTTACCTCCACGCTGGTGAAGATTCCGGCGCCGGGAACGGGGGATAACGATCACAATCCGCCGCGAATCGATCCCAGGAACCTGTTTGACATGTCACTAGGGGACGACAATATCTTCCACGCGGATCACTACAAGCTCGACGCGACCATTACCGCGGTGAATGTGACCAATAAGTACGCTCTGTATAACTTCCTGTCGACATTCAGCGGGACGCACTATGTGACGCCGCGGGCGGTGACGGGACAGGTGAGCCTGCACTTTTAGTGTCGTGACCGGATGAAGTTTTCCGGACCTAAAGGCCGGATCAGACAGTAGCTCCTGTTCCCCGGCCTGAAGGCCGGGGCTTCTGCCGCAGCCCGCTTGCGCGGGACCGCTTCGCGAAGGGGCTCGAGTCGTGCGGCCGGATAAGCGGAGCGCACGCCAGCGCGATTCGGTAGGCTGGGAGCATGATTTCCGCCGGCGATGCGCAACTGGTCCAGATTGTGGATGCCGCGGTTGCCGATGCGGCGCGGCGTGCAGGCTCGTGGCTGAAATGCGCGCCGGGATGCACGCAGTGTTGCTACGGCGTCTTCGCCATTTCGCAACTGGATGCGGCGCGGCTGCGGGATGGGCTCGCGGCACTGGAGGCAAGCGACCCGGCGCGGGCGGCGGCCGTGCGGGAGCGTGCACGGG
>JBATVK010000097.1:0-84776 GCA_049671725.1 Acidobacteriaceae bacterium | reverse complement strand
GGTTTGGCACCTCGATGTCGGCTCATCGCATCCTGGAGCTGTAGAAGGTTCCAAGGGTTAGGCTGTTCGCCTATTAAAGCGGTACGTGAGCTGGGTTCAGAACGTCGCGAGACAGTTCGGTCCCTATCTGCTGTGGGCGTAGGAGATTTGCGGGGGGCTGTCCTTAGTACGAGAGGACCGGGATGGACGAACCTCTTGTGTTCCAGTTGTCATGCCAATGGCACGGCTGGGTAGCGAAGTTCGGTTGTGATAACCGCTGAATGCATATAAGCGGGAAGCACGCTCCAAGATGAGATTTCCCTGAAGGGCCCAGGAAGACCACCTGGTTGATAGGCTGGAGGTGAAAGCGCAGCAATGCGTGCAGCTGACCAGTACTAATCGCCCGTTCGGCTTAATCATGGAATTAACTCTGCGCAGAGTCTGCAGAGGCATTCAACAGGCCTTGTGTGCCAGTCGATTTCGTTTTTTGCTCCGGATCCTTCGGCCTTCGGGCCTCAGGATTTTGGCACAAGGCTCCCGGCGCTCTGCGCCTGACGCCTTGTAAGCGCCTCAAGTTGTGACGCCAGTCTGCCGCATTCCGTCCCTGAAGAAACTGTCCGGACGTGACCCGGCCGCGGGGAAACCACCCCGCCAGGCGTCGCTCGAAATGAAAGGCGAACCGCAGATCCTTCGGCCTGACGGCCTCAGGATTTCGGCTGCGGGCTCAAGCGCCCGCAAAACGCCTCAGTTTGCCGGTGACCATACCGCGAGGGTCCCACCCGTTCCCATCCCGAACACGGAAGTTAAGCCTCGCCGGGCCGATGGTACTGCACGCGAAAGTGTGTGGGAGATTAGGTGATCGCCGGCATAAGACCACCCCAGCGAGCAAGGCTCGCTGGGGACCCCGGATTACAACACAAAAAGCCCGCTCTTCGGAGCGGGCTTTTTGCGTTTCAGACGTCCGAGTTTTCCTGCCGCAGCTGCCAGGAAGAGTCGTAGAAGACGCGGAGCTGATTGCCGTCGAGATCGGCGGCGCGGAACTCGTGCAGGTTCCAGGGTTTGTCCTCCGGCTCGGAGAGCATCGTCGCGCCGGCATCACGCCAGCGCTGGTATAACTCATCGACTGCCTGTTTGCTTTCGAGATTGATCCAGATCACGACGCGGTCGCCGTTGCCATAGTGCTGGCGGAAGGGAGCATTCGTGAGAAAGAGGCGGCAATCCCCCTGCGAGATGCCCCCGATGCCGCCCTCGTCGTTGCCCCAGTCGAAATGGAAGCCGAGTTTGCTGACGTAGTAGTCAGCAGCCTTCTCGACGTGGCTGACCGGGATCTCCGGAATGGGTTTGGGCAGAGGTGAGCTCATGGTCCCCAGCTTACGCCCTACAACCGTCCGCGCTCGCTCTTGCGGATGACCAGCTTTAATCCCGACCACACAGCGTCGACCGCGCAGACCTTGATGTCCACGAAGCCGAGCGGCAGGGCTTCGGCGCGCACGGCGTCTTCGGTTACATCGCTGGCGATCGCGGTCACGCCTTTAGGAGCGGTCTTCTTCGGCCAGGAAACCCACACGACGCCATCCGGCGCGAGCAGGCGGCGCAGATGGGGCAGGCGCTCCGCGAGTTCGCGCCGGGTGGTCACGAAGAGGTGCGCCATTTCGAGGCCCGCGGACGGGACCCGGAGCAGCATCGGCCTGGGGCCGCATGCGCGAATCGCCTCGGCTACGCTGGCCGGCATCCGGTAGCGCCAGGTTCTCTGCCCGTCCTTCACGCCGAGTTTTTTCGCGAGCGGCGTGCCCGAATATCCGGCTGGCGCGCTGACCCCGGAATTGGCGGCTCTGGCCATGCTCCGCTCCCTTGAATGCAGTTGCTCCAGCAGGGGCAGGACCGGCTGGCTTCCAATCTGCTAGGATGGCGCGCACATGCCTCCGAAGCCAGCTTCGCGTCGCCCCGCATCGGGCAAGCCGCCGACCGCGCGCCAGAGCACGGCTGCCGGCTCGCCCAAAATCCAGCTTGACGCTTTCCTCGACAAATATACGCCGGAGATTGCCGCTGAGGCGCGGGCTGCGCTCAGGAAGATGCGCGGCCTGTTGCCTGGCGCGATCGAGCTGGTTTACGACAACTACAACGCGCTGGCCGTTGGGTTCAGTCCCACCGAACGGACCGGTGACGCGATATTTTCGATCGCCGTGTATCCGCGCTGGGTGAGCCTGTTTTTTCTGCAGAGCGGGGTCCGGCTTCGCGATCCTGAATGCTTCCTCCAGGGAAGCGGCAAACAGGTCCGGCACATCGTGCTCGAAAATCCGGCAACGCTCGACGATCCCGCGGTTCGCGATCTGATCGAACAGGCGCTGGAGCTGTCGCCGAAGGCCATCGACGCAGGGCGGCCACGGCGGCTGATCATCAAGTCGGTGTCGGCGAAGCAGCGGCCGCGGAAGCCGCCGGCGGGACGGCGCTGAGGCGCGGCTGGTTGCGTTTTCAATGCTCTCCCACGAACGCGGCATACGGCCCGCTGCGGCTTTTCGCTAACATAGGGGCCGTGCCGGAAGCGCGGCCGGCATTCCTGGTTCCGCCTGGGGGACAGCCTGGCGATCGATTCCTGCGAGCCCGAGACGACGGCTGGAGCGCCAAGCTCCGGCGGTTCGGAGTCCCGCGCGCCTGCGGGACGCGGGTGGCTGCGCGGACACCGGCCGGAGTGGCTGTTTATCGTCGCTACGCTGGCCATGCTGGCGCAGCGCATCGCGGAAGATCACCACACTTTCTTCATCGATCCGGGGGCTAGCTGGGGCACCTCGGAATGGATGATCAATTACAGCGCGGGCTTTGTGCGGCGCGGGCTGGGCGGCGCGGTGCTGGGCGAAGTGCTGCGGCTGACCGGGATCCGATTCTTTCCGTTCTGGGTGGTGGCTGGGACGCTGAGTTTTGCCGGCTTGTGCGCGTACGTGCTGCGCATCACGTGGCGGATGCGGGGGCCGGGACTGTGGCGGCTGGCGCTGCTGCTGAATCCGATTCTGCTGATCACGGCCTGCCACTACGGCACCTATGCGCGCAAGGATCTGGTGTTTGTGTGGGCGACGCTGCTGAACGTTGCCGTCTGCGGACAGATGCTCGCGAATGCGCGGAGATCTGTCGCGTGGCGCGCTGTGATTCTGCTGCTGACGTTTGCAGGCTGCGGGACAGTTCTCGCGCTGCTGCATGAGGGATTGCTTCCGTTTTCGTGGCTGCCGATCAACCTCGCGGTGTGCGCTTACGCCCTGCGGCAACTCGGACTGAGGCGGAGGACAGTGGCGCTGCTGCTGGTTCTCGGGATGGCGCCTGCGGGCGCGGCTGTGGCCGGAGCAGCGCTCCATCACGGCAATGCGCAGATGGCCAGGACGATTTGCGAGAGCTGGCAGAGCGCCGCGCCGGTGAAGTGCCAGGAGGAGGAGCAGATGCCGCCGGAGGTGGAACGGCTGGGCTGGAGCCTGCCTCGCGGAATTGCGCTGGCGGCGCCGATCGCGCCGATGTTCCCGCTCTATCCGGTCTTGCTGATCCTCGCCGGGGGGCTGGAGATTCTGGCCATCCGCATCCTGATGCCCGCGGCTCGGCTGGAGCATTTGCTGGCGACGCTGCTGCTGGCGTTTGTCGCTTCCCTGCCCCTTTACGTGCTGGGCGTGGACTGGGGGCGATGGCTGGCGCTGACGGGAATGTGTTCGCTGCTGGTGATGCTGAGCGAGCGGATGCGTCCGGCCTGCTATCGGTGTCTTCCGGCTCTGATGCGGCGCGCGGTCGACAGGATGACGCCGTCGGCGGAGCGATTTCTTGGGGCTATGCGGCGAACGTTCGAGCGGGACTTCGGCCTGTTTTGTGCCGCGCTGCTGCTGCTGGAGGTTCCGCCAATTCCGGTGGGGATTGTGGAATTCCTCAATCCATCGCTGGTTTGGCTGATGCAACTGGCGCTGCATCTCGGATCGCGATAGGCGCGGCGATTCGCTCCTGGGGTTCGCTGCTGCTCACCACGTCAATCCCCCGGACGGCGGGGGCCAGGCGCCCAGCATCTGGCGCAACTGCACAATCCGGCCAAAGTGATAAGCGTTGTGCGCGGCGAAGCTCTCCAGTTGCTCTCTCGCGGTCATGCCGCGGGTGGGGTTCTGGGGCGACGGACAGAGCACCACCGTATCGAGCGACGACGCATCCCGGGTGTCGGCCAAGGCGGCGGCTTGCTCCACTCCGGCAAGGAATCTGCGGCAAAGATCGGCCCACGATTCGGTGTGTGTCTGCTCCGCGGTGGGGAAGCTGGTGGCGTTGTGTTGCGGCGACGGCGTCCCGAGACCGCTCACCCGGTCCAGCATCACCTGCTGCCACCAGGCCGCGTGCCACAGTTCCTCATAGATGGTGTGGGGCGCTCCGGGCACCTTTGCGTGCGCCAGGTCGTCGGCCAGATCTTCGAGGATGTGCGACGGCGGCGTGTGCGCGCTGTCGCCGATGAAGCAGAGAGCCAGCTCGTTCATGTCCCTGATTTTCGCACTCGCGGGGCGGCCTGGCCCACTGCCTGGCCTGCGCCCCGGGCACCTTTCGCCGCCGACGCCTGACAGGCCATGCTGATGCGCTGATATGATCCCTCCAACCATGCAGCCAAAGGGGATTGACGCATGCGCGCTGTTCTTGCCGGACTTCTGATTGCAGGCTCTCTCGCGACATGGGCGCAAACCGCGCCTCCGCCCACTCCCATCCGCCCGGTTGTGAACACGTACTACGGCATCCGCGTGACCGACAACTATCGCTGGCTGGAAGACGGCGCGTCGCCCGAGGTGAAGCAGTGGGTTGCGGCGCAGGACCAGTACACGGCAGCGTATATGGAGAAGCTGCCGCAGCGGGACGCGATCCTGGCGTATCTGAAACAGAGCATGGCGAAGCAGCACACGCGCTACGCAAGCTTCGAGGTCCGCGACGGACGGCTCTTTGCGCTGCGCCACGATCCGGGAGAAGCCGCAGCCAAACTGGTGGTCTTTGCCTCGCCCGAGGACAAGTCGTCGGAGCGTGAGATCCTCGACCTTGGGCAGTTCGTGGCCGGCAAAGTCTTCCAGGCAGACTGGTACAGCGTCTCGCCGGACGGGAAACTGGCGGGGCTGGCGCTCTCCACCGGCGGCAGCGAGGACGCTTCGCTCTACGTGATCGACACGGCCACGGGCAAACAGGTGGGGGAGACTGTGCCGCGTGTGCAGTTTGCCACCGCCGGCGGCGACATGGCCTGGAACGCCGACGCTTCGGGCTTCTGGTACACGCGCTACCCGCAGGGACACGAGCGCGCGCCCGCGGACATGGACTTCTATCAGCAGGTGTACTTCCACAAGCTGGGCACTCCGGCGGCTGAGGATACCTACGTTCTGGGCAAGGATTTCCCGCGCATCGGCGAAACCACGTTCTCCGCTTCGCCCGATAGCAGCCATGTTCTGGTTTCGGTGGAGGACGGCGATGGCAATCAGTATGAGGACTTCGTCATCGGGCCGGACGGCCAGCCGCATCAGGTGACGCAATTCGCCGACAAGATCGTGCTGGCGGCGTTCGGCGAAGACAACAGCCTCTGGCTGCTGAGCCACAAGAACTCCGACATGGGCGAGATGTGGCATCTGCGCGCCGGCGACTTCCGGCTGGCGGACGCGACGCTGGTGGTGAAGGCGAGCGGCGCGAGCATCGAAGGATCCGGTTATGATCACGACCGCGTTTACGTCGGCGCAAAGAGGCTCTATCTGACCGTCATCGACGGCGGTCCGGAAGCGGTGCGCGCCTACACCCTGCAAGGGCAGCGGCTGCCCGACGTGCCGGCGCCGGCCGTGGCTTCCATCGGCAGTCTGGTCCGCGACGGCAGCGGCTCGTTCCTCTTTTCCGCGGAGACCTACACGACGCCGGAGCAGTGGTACCGCTATGACGGCAAAGCGGAGCCGGAAGCGCTGCCTTTCCACGAGGTATCGGACGTCGATCTGTCGGACATTGCCGTAGAGCGCGTCTTTGCCACCTCGAAAGACGGCACGAAAGTCCCCATGACGATCCTGATGCGCAAGGGCACCAGGCTCGATGGGCTGAACCCGACGCTCATTACCGGATACGGGGGCTTCGACATCAACATTGCGCCGCAGTTCTACGGATCGCGTCTGTGGTTCGATCGCGGCGGCATCGTGGCCGTCGCCAATCTTCGCGGCGGGGGCGAATACGGCGAGAAGTGGCATGAAGAGGGCATGCTGACCCACAAGCAGAATGTCTTCGACGACATGGCCGCATGCGCTCAATATCTGGTGAGCCACGGGTACACATCGCCGCGGCATCTGGCGGCCGAGGGCGGCAGCAACGGCGGCCTGCTCATGGGAGCCATGATCACCCAGCACCCGCAGCTCTTCCGCGTGGTGCTTTCCTACGTCGGCATCTACGACATGCTGCGCACGGAGCTGGATCCGAACGGGGGCTTCAACATTACCGAGTACGGGACCGTGAAAAACTACGGGCAATTCCAGGCGCTCTACGCGTACTCGCCCTATCAGCATGTGGCGCAGGGAACGAAGTATCCCGCGGTGCTGTTCATTACCGGCGACAACGACCATCGCGTCAACCCGGCGCACTCGCGCAAGATGACGGCGGCGCTGCAGGCGGCAACGGCGAGCGGACCGCCGGTGCTGCTGCTCACCAACGCCAACGCCGGGCACGGCATCAGCACCAACGTGAACGAAGCTCTGCTGGAAGAGGCGGACGCGCAGGCGTTCATCTTTTCAGAGCTGGGACTGACCATGCCTTAGCGGGCATGGCGGTCCAGCCGCGGCGGCGCTATTTCTTCGGTACGGCGGAGACCGGGAGCACGCTCAGTGTTGCCCCAGCCTCCGGCACAGGTGTTCCCTGCTTCGCTCGGGCTCCGCCGATCAACACCACGCGCGCGTTGGGCCACTGGGTCGGGATCAGCTCAAACTTCGCGTTGGGCCACTGGGTGGGAATTTGCTGAGGTTTTGCAGCCGCCGGGGCTGCGTCGAGCGTGGGCGGCGCGTTTTGCGCCAGCAGGGTCTGCGGCATGCGAAAGGTGAATTGCTGCGGGACAACGCTGAGTTTGAACTGGCGTCCCGGCTGGACCAGCGGCGCAGGATTTGCCGGAGGGGCGGTTTGCCCCAATGCTGCCGCGGCTGTGAGGAGAAAGAAAGCGAAGACCGAAAATCGCATCGCACACCTCCGTTGCCGGAACGTACGCTGACAGGAAGCATAGCAAAAATCGGCAGGGTCACGACAGGCAGCCGCGCAAGTGGTCAGCGGAGGTTGGCGAGCTGCGCGGATCCCGGCAGCCACCAGCACGGCTCAGCGTTTCTTTTTCAGTTCCTTCCAGTCGGCCTCGGTCTGGTCGGAGTAGGCGTTGGCAAATTTGGCGATCGCGGCGGCAAACTTTTCGCCGCTGCCGAGATATCCGGCGAGAAGGCAGGCGTCGCCGGAGCGCGCATGGCCGCGGGCCAGCAGATCACCACACATTTCCGCGTAGTCGATGAGACCCTGTCCTTTCAGGTCGTCGATCTCAATGCTTCCCTTGTGATCGTTGAGCTGGCGCACCAGATACTCGCGGCTGGCGATGGTGGTCCATCCCAGAAAGGGGTCGGAGGCGAACTGCATGGCGCGCTGTCCGTCAGCCACGCGGCGGCCCTGATGCGTGGGCCCGACGGCTGCCGGCAAGTAGGGAGCGTAGGCGGAGCCGGGCTGCTCCTTGATCTGCAGGAAGAGAGGGTCGCGGGGGCCGTTGCCTTCGAGGAAGACGAGGTAGTCGCGCAAGCCCACGCTTCCGGTGCCGACCACCTTGAAGGCCACGTCGCGGGGGCGGTATTGCGCCAGGAAATGCTGCCGCTCGGGTAAGAGGCATTCGCGATACGGCTTGAGCGAAGCGAGCACGGGCCGCGCCTGCTGCGGGGTGAGGCGACGCAGCAGCGGCGGCTCACTGCGGAAAACGCGACCGTGCTTCCCTTCCTCGGTCAGCGCCTCCAGGGTATGCAGAGGCGTTGCGCGCTCGGCCTTGAGCAGGGCGTCGGATATGGGCGAGATGCGCTGCAGGCGGTGGACCTGATAGCGAGCCACATCGATGACGGGCATCCGCGCCAGGGTGCCAACCAGCTTCTGATAGGCGGCGACGAAGCGCAGCACCGCTTCGCGCAGATCGCGAGCGCCGGTTTCGCGGCCGGCGAGGACGAGGCTGGTGGCCAGGCGCTTGAGGTCCCACTCGAAGGGGCCGCGAATGGTCTCGTCGAAGTCGTTGATGTCGAAGAGCAGGCGGCCGTCTGGCGCGGCAAAGGCGCCGAGGTTGCGCACGTGGGCATCGCCGCAGATCTGGTTCACGATGCCGGTGTGGGGCAGCAGCGCGAGGTCGGCAGCCATGGCGGGAACCGCGCCGCGAAAGAAGCCGAAGGGCGAAGCGAGCATGCGCTCGTACTTGAGCGTGACCAGTTGCGGGATGCGCCCGCGCATCGACTCGTCGATGAGCCGCAGCGGATCGTGGCGGCGCAGCTTTGCGTCCCAATGCGCGTGGTCCTGGCGGTGCACCTGCTTGCGGCGCGCCTGGCCGAGCGCACGGCGTTCCTGGGATGAAGGATGATGGGGCATCTTGGTGTCAGATGCGACGCTACAACGTTCCGCGAGCGATTACAAATCGCCGGGACCTGCACCAATGGCGCGACTCTTCCCTTCCCGCATGGCAACATCTCGCACCGCGGCTCATTTCGAACTACTCCCGGCGTCCGGTGCGGCCTGCTTCGCGCCGGACGCGCGCAGCAGATCTTCCAGCTTAAGATACACGGCATTCGTCCAGCCAAACCCTACTACGTTCTGGCTGTATCCGGCGGTCGCGTGGAAGGTTGACGACCCGGTCACCACGTTGTACTTTTCGCGGATCGTCCCTTCACGGTCAAAGTTATCCCGCACCGTTGCCGTGAATGCGCGCGCCACTCGCGAGGCGTCTTCGATGTCACCGAAGTTCGCCATGCCCCTGACCGCCAGCCACGTTGTGGGGGCCCATCCGTAGGGCGAATCCCACTGCTCGCCGGAATCGGTGGTGCTCATGGCCAGTCCGTCCTTTTTCTCGAACAGGTTCAGATGCGCCTCCAGCCTCCGCGCCTGATCGGCGCTCGCCGCACCTGCCCACAGCGGGTAGAAAGCCGTCAGGTAGTTATAGGTGGAACGTTGCCGGGTCAGAAAATCGTAGTCGAAGTACATGCCTTGCCGCGGATCCCACAGGTAGCGATCCATGGCGGCGCGGCGCGCCTGGGCTTCCGCGCGCCACTGTTTGGCGTCGTTGGTGCGGCTGAGCTGATCCGCCATCCAGGCGAGATCGTTCTCAACCTTGAAGAGCAGCGCATTCAGACCGACCGGTGCGTAGTTCTGGGTCGATCCGCCGAACGGCCCGAAGCGAAAGGTGGTGTCGAAGCCGGACTCGCGCATGGCGCGGTCGCCTTTGTAGAAATCCTTTGTGAGCCAGTGCGTTCCGACGTGCTCGCGCGCGCAGATTGTCGAGGCCGCGGGGTCGCAGCTGATGGCGGCGAGGCGTTTCCAGTCTGCGGGGGTGGGATTTGCGGGACCGTCGACCAGGTAAGCGGTGTGCACGGCGGGATGGGCCAGCAGCCAGCGAATCACGGTGCGGTAGTAGGTGGGATCGTCGCCCATTTCCGGAACCGGACCGGAGCCGAAATCCCAGTAGCGGGTGAGGCCGGTGTCGCCGGAGCGCATGGCCGGGAGCATCCAGAAGGCGTGGTCGCGCTGGGCGAATCCGTAGGAGCGGGCGAGCCACGCCTGCGCCTCGGCTTTGCGCCCGGCTTGCATTTCCGCATGCCAGACCGCGCGGATCATGGAGGAGAGGAAGGGCGGCTGCGAACGGGTGAGATAGTAGGTGCGGTTGGCATTCAGGATGCCGCCGTAGTGCTCGATCTCAAAGAAGAAGTTCTCCACGATGCCGCGCGCCAGATCGAGTTGGCCGTCCTGAAGGAGGCCCAGCAGGATGAAGTAACTGTCCCACCCATACATCTCGTTAAAGCGGCCGCCGGGGACGACGTAGGGATTGGGCAGATAGAGGAGCCCGGGGGCGATGGGCGGCAACTTCTGGCCCATGCGCTCGATCTTCACCGGCAGGCGCTCCACGCGCACGCCGCAACGCGCCGGAAGCGCGGCGACGGCGGGCGGCTCGGGGAAATCCGCGGGGAGATAGAGGATGGGCAGCGTCTTCACCTTGGGATCGACCAGAGAGGCGCAGTCGTTCATCGAGCGCCGCAGGGTTGTCCACGCCTGACGAATATAGCCGTCGATGGGCGGTGCGAGTGCGGATGGCGTCTGTTGGGCAACGGCTCCCACCGCGGTGCACAACGCCAACGCGATGGTGATGAGCCACGCTGTGCGTGGTCTGCTGCTCTTCCCTGCTCTTTCCCGCATGTTTAACTCCGAAATTGCTGATTCTATGGCAGCCTGATGCCGCAGAATTGGTTCTAAGTGAAAGAAGCCTGCGCTGCGCTGTTTCTACTGCCATCTCTCGAAAGGCCCGAAACGTGAATGAACCCCGGAACGATTCGCCCAACAGCCGGCGTCCGCGCAGTACACTGCGCAGGGTATTGATCTGGACCGGCTCCATCCTCGGCCTGCTCCTCATTGCGATCCTGATCGCGGGCGATATTGTGCTGCACCACGCCGGACCGATTCTGAAAAGCAAAGTGGTCGACACGCTGAGCAGCCGGTTTGACAGCCGCGTGGAGCTGGCTAAATTCCAGGTCTCGGTGCTGAAGGGCTTCGAGGTCTCCGGCACCGGCCTGAAACTCTACCCTAACCATCTTGCGATGAGCGAACCGCTGATCCAGGTGGACCGGTTTTATTTTCACGTGCTGAACTGGCGGCAGCTTTTCCGGACGCCTCTTTACATCAACCACGTGCAGGTGAGCGGTCTGGAGATCCATCTGCCGCCCAAGAGCCAGCGCGGCAACATGCCGCATCTGGAAGGAAACTCGAACCCAGGAGGCGGTGGGAGCCAGAGCGGCATGAAGATCCTGGTGGGCGAGATCCGCGTCGACCAGGCACGGCTGGTCTTTGAGAATCATGACACCT
Organism: Acidobacteriaceae bacterium; assembly: GCA_049671725.1. Taxonomy (GTDB): domain Bacteria; phylum Acidobacteriota; class Terriglobia; order Terriglobales; family Acidobacteriaceae; genus Palsa-343. The sequence goes on along the minus strand of JBATVK010000097.1, from coordinate 73,730 downwards.
CCAAAGTTCCGCTCACGTTTGTGATTCACCAGCTCACCCTGCACAGCGTCGGCCCTGGCCGCGCGATGAAATTCCACGCTACGCTCATCAATCCGAAGCCGCTGGGCAACATCGACTCCACCGGCGACTTCGGTCCGTTCGATGCAGACAGCCCGGGGGACACGCCGGTGGACGGGCGCTATTCGTTCACGAATGCGAATTTGAGCACCATTAAGGGCATCGGCGGGATGCTTGCGTCCACGGGAAATTACTCGGGCAAGCTGAACGAGATCGTGGTTGACGGGGAGACGACCACTCCCGATTTCCGGCTCTCCACGGCGGATCACCCGATGTCTCTGAAGACCAAGTTCCACGCGATCGTGGACGGCACCAACGGCGACACGCACCTTGAGCCGGTGGACGCATGGCTGGAGCAGACGCACATCGTGGCCTCAGGCGATGTGGCCCACGTTCCAGGGCAGAAGGGCCGGGACATCCGACTGAAGTTCACGGTCGATCCGGGGCGCATCCAGGATTTGCTGGAGCTGGCCGTTAAGTCCGCGCAACCGCTGATGAACGGGCAGGTGGAGATCCATGCCGGATTCAACATTCCGCCAGGCGACGAGTCAGTGGTGGACAAGCTGCAACTGAAGGGGACGTTTAGCCTGGACGGGATCCACTTCACCAGCGACAAGATTCAAAACAAAGTCGACGAGCTGAGCCTGCGCGGCCAAGGCAAACCAAAGGAGGCGCAGCAGGAGGGCGATGCGATGAAGAACGGCAATAGCCAGCAGGCCATTGCCGCGGATGTGGCTTCGCAGATGCGGGGGAATTTCACGCTGGCCAACGGCAAGGTCTCCATCTCCACGCTGAACTATCGCGTTCCCGGCGCTGAAGTGGCGCTGAGCGGGGATTACACGCTCGACGGCGAAGCGCTGAACTTTACGGGCACCGCGCGTCTGGACGCGCACGTTTCGCAGATGGTGACGGGATGGAAATCGTGGCTGCTGAAGCCGGTCGATCCTTTCTTTGCGAAGAACGGGGCGGGAACCGAGGTTCCGGTGAAGATAACGGGGACGCGGTCGTCTCCGCAGGTCGGCCTCGATTTCCATCACTGAGAAGCGACTGGTGTGGGCTGGACAACGCCTGGGAAGGGATCGGCGCGAGGGGCGCTGAGCGTGCAATGCGGGCGGGAGGGTTACCCGGGGCGGACGCCGGGCGTTTCCGCAATTGCTTCCGCTCTCCGGAACTTTTAGACTCCGAATCAAATGCCGCATACCCGTGAGGACCCTGAGCGCCTGGTCAGCGCCGCCCGCGCCGAAGACGAAAACTCGTTTGAGCTGAAGCTGCGCCCGCGGCGGCTGCAGGAATTTATCGGCCAGGAGAAGGTGAAGGATCAGCTGGCCATCGCGCTGGAGGCGGCGCGCGCGCGCGGCGAAGCGCTCGACCACGTGCTGCTGTCGGGGCCGCCGGGGCTGGGAAAAACCACGCTGGCGTCGATCCTCGCCAATGAGCTTGATGTTCCGTTCCAGCAGACTTCGGGGCCGGCGCTGCAAATCCAGGGGGACCTGACCGCGATCCTGACTAACCTGCGCGAGCGGCAGGTGCTGTTCCTCGACGAAATTCATCGACTGCAGCCGGTTTTGATGGAGAAGCTGTACACGGCGCTCGAGGACTACAAGCTGGACATCGTGATCGGGCAGGGCCCGGCGGCGCGGACACACGTGATGGAGCTGAAGCCGTTCACGTTTGTGGCGGCGACGACCAGGCCGGGGCTGCTGAGCTCGCCGCTGCGCTCGCGGTTCGGGATTTTGCTGCGGCTGGATTTCTACTCCGACGACGATCTGCGCTACATCGTGACGCGGTCGGCGGAAGTGCTGGGCATCGAGATCGATCAGGACGGCGCGGCGGAGATCGCCATGCGCTCGCGCGGGACTCCGCGCATCGCCAACCGGCTGCTGCGGCGGGTGCGGGACTACGCGCAGGTGCGGGGGCCGGGACGCATCGATCACGAGACGGCGTCGCAGGCGCTGGCCATGCTGGGAGTGGATGCGCACGGCTTCGACGAGCTGGACCGGCGGCTGCTGCTGGCGATCATCGAGAAGTACCAGGGAGGGCCGGTGGGGCTGGGCACGCTCGCGGCGACCTTAGCCGAGGAAGAAGACGCGCTTGAAGAGGTGTGCGAACCGTTTCTGATCCAGATTGGATTTCTGGATCGGACGCCGCGGGGGCGCTGCGCTACGCGGCTGGCGTATGAGCATTTTGGGATACCTTTGCCGGGGAAGCAGGGGGGATTGTTCTAGGCTGGGCCCGGCTCCTGTGTTTCGGACATATACTACGCGAAGTTAATAATTCGCGATTTACCGGGTGAACGCACATGCATGGAGAGGTCAGACGGACGTATCAGGTTTTTGGCATCAGTAACACGGTCCTTCCAGATTCTTATGTCGATCGTGGCGCGCTCGATGAGCAGATCAAAATGCTACTTGATCGCCCACAGCACATCGCCCTACGGGGAGAGTCGAAATGTGGGAAATCGTGGCTACGTCAGCGCAATATCCCAAATGCACTTACTGTTCAGTGCCGCCTTGATCGTGGCGCGCATGACCTATACATAGACGCCCTCTCCCAGCTGGGCATCAAGCTGGTGCTCGATGACACTATCTCCGGAAAAATAACGGGGCATCTCAAAGCTGAGGCTGGGCTTGGAGAAGGCCTTCTCGCGAAAGTGATCGGAGCCACTGCATCGGTAAAGGCAGGGCTTGAGGGGGAGGGCGGCAAGGAGACTCGAGAAAAGCCAGCTGGGCATGATGTCACAGATCTTCGATTTGTCGCTGAGCTTATTGCAGCCTCCGGCAGGCGCCTCGTTATCGAAGACTTTCACTACCTATCTGTGAACGAAAGAAAGAAGATCGCCTTCGATTTGAAGGCTCTCTGGGATTACGGCGTGTTTGTCGTAATCATCGGCGTCTGGAGTCAGAGCAATATGCTCATTTATCTGAATCCAGACCTGAGCGGGCGAGTAGACGAGATTCCTATCTATTGGTCCAGCGACGATCTGAAGCGGGTTCTAAACAAGGGTGGAGATGCCCTAAATTTAGAATTCACGGAAGAGCTGTCGGATTCCGCAGTAATAGACTGCTATGGGAACGTCGGTATCCTGCAGGCGCTTACTCTCAAGACCTTGGATGTCCTCGGCATTCAGAAGACGTGCGATGAGAAGAGGATAGTATCCGAAGGGGAGGCGCTTCAGGCAGCCGCTTTACAGTATGCCGATCAACTGAACCCGCTCTATCAACAATTTGCAAAAAGGGTCTCTAGCGGTATTCGAGTGCGCAAAGACTCTACCGGAATATACGCATATGCGATGGCCGTGATCCTCGATGCACCGGACGAGCTGGCGCTGCGAGGCCTGAGCCTTGATTACGTCTATCAGCACGCCTCGGCCAGGGAACCACGAATTCAAAAGGGGAATCTGCGGGTTGTACTGGAAAGATTTGAGCAACTTCAGGTTGACGAAGAGGGCCGAGGCTTGGTGCTCGCATACAACGAAGCCACAGGCGAGGTGACGGTGGTGGACAGGCAGCTACTCCTTTACAGGAGGTACTCAACCGTGAGGTGGCCCTGGGAGGAAATCATCGCCGAGGCAAAGGGAGCGTGATGATTGCGGCCGACCGCGCAGCAGTTCACAAAGTTACGCCGATTTCCGCCTTTTCGTTTCTCGTGTGCTCTCCATGGCGTGCCTCAGCAGAGAATTGGCGCGCGTTTGATAGCCACGCCCGTAGCTCTTCAGCCACGCGACGACATCTTCGTCCAGTCGCATGGTTACTGGCTTCTTCGCCGGACGAAAAAAACGACCGACCTCTGCACGGCTCCAGTCGACGACTTCCGGCATCTCCGTCAAATCAATGTCGGCGTCTGTCTTTGCTGCGACCGTGGCGATCTGGCGCTTCTGTTCTCTGGTGAGTTTCCTCATATCTCCTTTGCTCCGTACTGGTCGCGGCCCGAGCCGAAACCAGTCGAATTACTTCCTCGCCGTCCGCGGCGGCAAAACATGTGTGGACAACAAACAGAACCACGCCCGGCGCAATCTCGCCGAGAGTGATGAACCGCTCCTCATCTTCGTGCGCTTCGTCGCGCAGGGTCAGAGCCCAAGGGTCGTCGAAGACGATGGCAGCAGTGTCGAAATCGATGCCGTGTTTGGCTAGATTCTGCCGGTTCTTCCCTTCGTCGTACTCAAACCGCATCCCGGCCACCTGAAATTAGGTTAGCATCTGTACGTACAGATGTCAATACCAGCGAGAGCCACACCCTGGGTATACGGGGGTAATCTAGAGTGTCCAGGAGGAGAGTTTTTATGGCTGCTACCGAATCCGCGATGCTTGCTTTGGGCACTTCTGCGCCTGCGTTTTCTTTGAAGGACGTTCGCGACGGCACGGCTCACAGCGCTGACACGATTGCCGGGCCGAAAGGGCTGCTGGTGATGTTTGTCTGCGCGCACTGCCCGTTTGTGAAGCACGTGGAGAAGGAGCTGGCGCGGCTGGGGCGGGACTACGAGAAGTCCGGCATCGGGATCGCCGCCATCAGCTCCAACGACGCGGACAACTATCCCGACGACGCGCCGGCAGGGCTGGCCGCGCAGGCTCGCAGCATGGGGTTCGTCTTTCCTTACCTTTACGACGAGACGCAGGAGGTGGCGCGCGCTTATGACGCGACCTGCACGCCCGACTTCTTCCTCTTCGACGGGCAGCGCAAACTGGTCTACCGGGGCCAGCTGGACTCAAGCCGGCCGGGCAGTGGCATTCCGGTGACGGGCGAGGATCTGCGGGCGGCGATGGATGCGGTGGCGGCGGGACGGCCGGTGGCGAAGGACCAGCGGCCCAGCATCGGGTGCAATATCAAGTGGCGGTGAGGCAGAGGACAGAGCACAGGGCTCAGGGTACAGGGTACAGGGTACAGGAATGCAAAACGGCAGCGGTTCCTGATTCCAGAGCTCAGAGCACAGGGTACAGCTCTGTGCCCCGTTCGCTGTTTTAGCTCGGCTTGCTTGCTTCGAATCCGGCCATGATCTGGGTGAGGAGATCGTTGACGGTGCCGGGCTGGTTGGGCAGCAGGATGGTGTTCGACTTGCCCGCGGTACCGATGTCGCGGAGGGTATCGAAATACTGGGTGAGCAGGACCATGGCCACGACGTCGCGGGCGGTTGAGCCTTCGACGGCGGACTTGAACTGCTCCACCGAGGCCTGCAGGCCCTGGATGATGGCCTGGCGCTGGCGGGCGACGCCCTGTCCCTGGAGGGCCTTCGATTCAGCTTCGGCTTCGGCCTGCTTCACCTTGAGGATCTTGTCGGCCTCGCCGCGCGCCTGAGCCGCGGTCTGCTCGCGCTGGGCGGCGTTGATGTCGTTCATAGCGGACTTGACCTTGGCGTCGGGCACGATGTCGGTGACCAGCGCCTTGAGGATGTTGTAGCCGAACTCGCTCATGACGGCGTCCAGCTCCTTTTTGACCGCGGTGGAGATCTGCGCCTGCTGCTCGAAGGCCTCGTCGAGGGTGAGTGTGGGCACGTGGCCGAGGATGGAGTTGAAGACGTAGCTCTCGATCTGCTTCTGGGGCAGGCTCAGCTTGTAGTAAGCCTCGAAGACCTTCTCCTGGAGCACCTGGTATTGCACGGAGACGGGGATGGTGACGAAGACGTTGTCCTTGGTTTTGGTTTCGACGCTGACGTCGGCCTGATTGATCTGGAGATCGATGAAGCGGACGTTTTCGGCCCACGGCACCAGCACGTGCAGGCCGGGCTGCGCCACGCGGTTGAATTTGCCCCAGCGCTCGACGATGCCGGCGGTGTAGGTGCGCACGGTGTACATGGTTTTGGCGACGGTGACGATGATGAAAATGACGAGGACGCCAAGGACAATGAGCAATATGAGCGGACCCGCTTCCATACGTTCGGCCTTTCTTCGGAACCCGGTGAAGTTATGAGGGGAAGTGGCACCACTATACGCGAGAAATGCGGGGAAGCCGGTCAATATTGAGGCCGCAAGTGCGGAAAACCCGCCGCACCTCCCAATGGAGGTACGGCGGGAATCAGTGCAAGTACTGCAAAGAATCTGCACATGCGGCAGAAAATCCTGGAATTCAGCGTTCAGCGATCAGACTGATCCCATCCCCGGCGTGGGCGGCCTGGCCGGGGATGGTTGAGAGACGCTACTTCGAATTGCCCGTCCGCAGGTCGGGGTTGAAGATTTTCTGCTCCTCGATGGCTGCCTGGGCCGCGGCCAGCCTCGCCGTGAGCAGACGGAAGGGAGAGCAGGAGACGTAGTCGAGGCCGGCCCGGTGGCAGAACTTCACGCTTTCCGGTTCGCCGCCGTGCTCGCCGCAAATGCCCACTTTCAGATCGCGGCGCGCCGAGCGGCCCTTGTTGGTGGCCATCTTAATCAGCGTACCCACACCTTCCTGATCGAGGACGGCGAAAGGATCCTGCTTGAAGATGCCCTGTTTGAGATAGGCGGGCAGGAACTTGTTGACGTCGTCGCGGGAGATGCCGAAGGCGGTCTGGGTGAGATCGTTGGTACCGAAGCTGAAGAACTCGGCTTCGGCGGCGATCTTGTCGGCAACCAGGCAGGCGCGGGGCAGCTCGATCATGGTTCCCACCTTGTAGTCGACGATAACGCCCTTCTTAATGAAGACATCGTGGGCGACGCTGCGGACGATGGCGGCCTGATTCTTCATCTCCTCGGGGCCGGCGGTGAGCGGGATCATGACCTCGACATGGGGCTCGGTGCCGTTCTTTCCGACCGACGCGGCGGCCTCGAAGATGGCATGCGCCTGCATCTCGGTGATCTCCGGGTAGGTGATGCCGAGGCGGCAGCCGCGCAGCGCGAGCATGGGATTGAGCTCGTGCAGCTCCTCGACGCGCTCGAGCAGCTTGTGCAGCTCTTTCAGCTTAGGCGAGCGCGGTTTGGTGGCTTCGAGTTTGGCGATCTGCACCATGAGGTCCTCGCGTTTGGGCAGGAACTCATGGAGCGGCGGATCGAGCAGGCGGATGACGACGGGCAGAGAGCCCATGGCCTTGAAGAGGCCGGCGAAGTCGGCGCGCTGCATGGGCAGGAGTTTGGCGAGGGCGGCGCGGCGCTCTTCTTCAGTCTTAGCCAGGATCATGGTCTGCATGTGGGGCAGGCGGTCCTCGGCGAAGAACATGTGCTCGGTGCGGCAGAGGCCGATGCCTTCAGCGCCGAAGAGCTGCGCCTGTTTGGCGTCGCGCGGGATGTCGGCGTTGGCCAGCACGCGCAGGCGGCGGCGCTGATCGACCCAGCCCATGAACTGGACGAGGTCGGGGTTGTCGGGATTGACGGGAATGGTGGCGAGCCTGCCGTTGATGACGCGGCCGGTGGTGCCGTCGAGCGAGATCCAGTCGCCCTCGTGGAAGATCCTGCCTTTGACGCGCATTTCTTTTTTCTTCTCGTTGATGGTGACGTCGCCGGCACCCGCCACGCAGCACTTGCCCATGCCGCGCGTGACTAACGCCGCGTGCGAGGTCATGCCGCCGCGCGAGGTGAGAATGCCGGAGGCCACGTTCATGCCGGCGATATCTTCGGGCGAGGTCTCGCTGCGGACGAGGATGATCGACTTATAGGTTCCCTTCTCCTGGAGCTTGACCGCATCGGCGGCGGTAAAGACAATCTGGCCGACGGCCGCGCCGGGCGAGGCCGGCAGTCCGGTGGCCAGCACCTCAATGGCTCCCTTCTCATCGAGACGGGGGACGAGGAAATCGAAGATCTGATTCGGCTCGACGCGCAGCACGGCCTCGTCGACGGTGATGAGCTGCTCGCGGACCATATCGATGGCGATGCGCACGGCGGCGAGGCCAGTGCGCTTGGCGTTGCGGGTCTGGAGCATGTAGAGGCGGCCGTCCTGGATGGTGAACTCGAAATCCTGCATGTCGCGGTAATGCTTCTCAAGGCGCGAGGTCAGCTCGCGGAGCTGGTCGTAGACATGAGGCATCACCTTGCGCAGCTCGCTGATGTGGATTGGGGTGCGGATGCCGGCGACAACGTCCTCGCCCTGCGCGTTCATGAGGAACTCGCCGTAGAATTCCTTTTCGCCGTTGGCGGGGTTGCGGGTGAAGCCGACGCCGGTGCCGCTGGACTCATTGAGATTGCCGAAGACCATGGCCTGCACGTTGACCGCGGTGCCCAGCCAGTCGTCGATGTGATTCAGACGGCGGTAGGTCTTGGCGCGCTCGTTGTTCCAGGAGCGGAAGACGGCGTCGCGGGCCATGGTGAGTTGCCGGTCCGGATCCTGCGGGAACTCGGCGCCAGTGTGGCGCAGCACCAGTTTCTTGTAGCCGGCAATGACTTCCTTCAGCGCGACCGGGGTGAGATCTGTGTCCTGTTTCGCGCCGTGCTTCTTCTTAGTCTCGTCGAAGATGTGCTCGAACTCGTTTTTGGGGATGTCGAGGACGACGTCGCCGAACATTTGTATCAGCCGCCGATACGAATCGTAGGCGAAGCGGGGATTGTTGGTCTTTTTCGCCAGCGCCTCGACGGAAATATCGTTCAGCCCGAGGTTCAGGATGGTGTCCATCATGCCGGGCATGGAGAATTTCGCGCCGGAGCGGACGCTGACGAGGAGCGGATTCTCGCCCGCGCCGAGGCGCTGCCCCTGCATCTTTTCAAGGTGAGCCAGGGCCAGCTCCATCTGCTCGGTGACCTGGGGCGAGAGGGCGCCGCGCATGTACTCGCGGCAGGCCTCAGTCTGGATGGTGAAGCCGGGAGGGACGGGCAGGCCGGCGTTGGTCATCTCAGCGAGGCCGGCGCCTTTGCCGCCCAGCACGTCGCGCATTTTGCCGTTGCCTTCGGCAACGCCCGCGCCAAAGAAGAAAACATACTGCGCTGGAGCTTCGACTTTTTGGGCCGCAACGGCCTGCTGAAGGTCGAGGGTTCTTGCGTTCATGGTGAATCTCCGTTCTGCCGCCGCTGGGGCGAATGTGTTGGTTGCTGTCAGCACGCTGCAGCGGATCCGAACGGTGCGCGGCCGCAACCTGGAAAACGGAGAATTGTCGATCCCACTTCGCATGGCTGTATGTGCCGGGCATCACACGGGTGCGCGGGGACGCGTGTGATGGCCGTCACAAGCGCCGCAAATATCTGTGCAGAAAGAGGAAAAGGCGGGAAAACGCGAAAAGGCGCGGGCGAAATCAGTTTTCGCGGCGCGCGAGTCGCGGCTGTGCGGCGTCTTTGGGGCGCAGGCGCAGCGGCGTTACTCGCAGCGCAGAGCGACCATGGGATCCACGCGCATGGCCCGGCGCGCAGGCGCGGCGCAGGCAGCCAGCGCGACCAGAATCAGCATGGCCGCGACTGCTGCGAAGGTGAGCGGATCGTGGGCAGAGACGCCGTAGAGCTCGCTCGCCATCAACCGCGTCAGCGCGAGCGCGCCGACGATGCCCAGGGCGACGCCAAGCAGCGCCATGCGCGCGCCCTGGCCGAGGACGAGGCGCAGCACGTCGCCGCGCTGCGCGCCCAGGGCCATGCGCACCCCGATCTCGCGCGTGCGGTCGCCGACCAGATAGGAGATGGCGCCGTAGATGCCGACGCAGGCCAGGCCGAGAGCGAGTGCGGCAAAGGCGGCGAGCAGCATCATCGCCAGGCGCCGCGCCGCGAAGGCATCGTCGATGACGCCGTGCATGGTCTGCACCGCATAAACGACTGCTCCGGGATCGATCTCGCCCACCGCCCTGCGCACCGGACCCATGACGGCCTCGGGATCGTCGCTGGTACGCAGCACGACGGCCGTCCCATTGGCCACCAGCGGCATCAGCTTAGGCGGCAACTGCATGTAGGGGTAGTAGAACTGCGCTTCGATGGCCGCCTTCGGATCGTTACCCGGGCCCCACTGCCTGACGTGGCCAACGACGCCGACAATCTCGGCCTCTCTGTCGAACTCGGCAATGTGGATGTGCTGGCCGACGGGATTCTGATTCGGGAAATACGTGCGTGCAAAGACGTCGTCGATGTCCACGACGGTGGGAGTGTTCTCATTGTCCTGGTCGGTGACCCAGCGCCCGCGCTCCAGGGTGATGCCCATGGCGGGAAGGAAGCCCTGCTCGACGAGGTAGAACATGGCCTGGGGCATATCGTTGTCGTTCTCGGGCTTCGCCCGGCCTTCAATCCAGAAGGGCAGCTCGGAATCGTGGATCATGGGCCGCGAGCCAAGGGTTACCGAGACTGCTTCCACTCCGGGAATCGCGCGCATGGCCGCGTCGAAGCGGCGCAGACGCGCCCGGGTCACCGCTGCGGGTGTGTTCTCGTTCGCGGGGAACGACATGGAAAAGGTGATGGCGTGGTCGGGATTGTAGCCGGGGTTTACACGCCACAGCGCCGTCAGCGAGCGGAGCATAAGTCCCGCGCCTACCAGCAGCACCAGCGCGAGGGCGACTTCCACGGCAACGAAGGCCCCCTGCAAGCGATGGCGGGCGGCGCTCGATCCGCGGCTGGTCTGGCGCAACACCTCCTCCAGGTTGGTGTGAGAGGCTTTCAGCGCGGGGGCAAGGCCAAAGACGATGCCGCCCAGCAGCGAAACACCGAGGGTGAAGAGCAGCACTCGCCCGTCCACGTGCACGTCGGTCACGCGGGGCAGCGCCGCCGGCAGTAGGGTGACAATCGTTCTGGTGCCAAAGACGGCGAGCAGCAGGCCGAGCAGGCCGCCGGTTCCCGCCAGCAGCAGGCTCTCGGTGAGCAACTGGCGGATCAGCCGGGTGCGGCTCGCGCCGAGGGCGGCGCGCATCGCGAACTCACCGGAGCGGCGCATGGAGCGGGCGAGCAAGAGGCTGGCCACGTTGGCGCAGGCAATCAGCAGGAGGAATGCGACCGCGGCGAGCAACACCATGAGAAAGGGCCGCACGTTGCCGACCAGGTCGTCCTTCATGGAAAGCAGCGTGATACCGACGTCCTTGTCAGCCTCCGGATACGCGAGCGCGAGATGAAGCGCTACACCGTTCATGTCCGCCCGGGCCTGGGCGAGAGTGACGCCGGGTTTGAGGCGGCCGACGGCGTGGGCGCTCATGTCGACGCGGCGATCGCGGAAAGAGGGATCGGTCCACTGGCCGATGGGAACGTAGACATCGCGGGCGGGACCATAAAAGGAGAAGCCGGGGGGAAGGACACCGACAACCGTGTAGTTGTCGCCGTTCAGGTCGATGGCTTTGCCGAGGATGGCCGGCGAGCCGCCAAAGGTGCGGTGCCAGAAGCCGTCGCTGAGCAGGGCGACGGGGGCGGCGCCAAGGTGGTCGTCGCCGGGATTGAAGTCGCGGCCGAGGAGAGGATGGATGCCGAGGGTGGAGAAGAAGTCCGAGGAGATCATGTAGCCGTTGACGCGCTGGGCCTGGCTGAGGCCGGTCATGTTGAAGTCTTCGTGGCGGTAGATGGCGATGGAGGAAAGGGTCTGCGTGGCGCGCTGCCAGTCGAGGAAATTGAGGTAGCTGATGGGCGCGTTGCGCTGGCCGGCGTTGCGTTCGTTGATGGCGACTAACTGGCCTGGCTGCGGGTAGGGCAGCGGATTGAGCAGGACCCCGTTGACCACCGAAAAGAGCGCGGTGTTGGCGCCGATGCCGAGCGCCAGGGTGACGATTGCGATGGCCGCGAAGCCGGGCGACTTGAGCAGCATGCGGACTGCGTAGCGAATATCCTGCAGCAGAGCATTCATTGCCTTTTCCGTCTCCTGGTACTGCGCGATCCTGACGCCGCAAATGCGGCAGACCCCGATATTATCCTGCCGCCGCATGGAAGCTCCATCGCCGCTTTGCGGTGGGGTTTTCCATCCGCGTCAGCCACTTGCGCGGGCTTCGGAACAGAACAAAGAGGGCATTTCCGCAGGAATTCACTAGGAACTTGTTTATTTTCATCATTCTAAATATGACAGTAAATAGCTCATATTTTATGCATCGACTGTGCTATAGTTTCATCAGATGTTGTGACGGCTGCCCCCGGAGGGGCTGGCCCCAACACTCAAAATTTCATCCGTATGGAGGATTTCAATCATGGCTATCACTCGCTGGGATCCGTTTCGCGACGTTCTTTCGCTGCAGAACCGCCTGAACTCGCTGTTTCAGGAGTACAACCGCAACCAGAGCGAGGGCGACGCGCTGACTACGGCGGCGTTCGTTCCCCCGGTCGACATTTACGAGGACGAGCACAAGATCGTTCTGAAGCTGGAAGTGCCGGGGCTGAAGGAGAGCGATCTCGACATCCAGCTCGAAAACAACGTGCTCACCGTTAAGGGCGAGCGCAAATTCGAGAAGGAAGAGAAGGAAGAGAACTTCCACCGGATCGAGCGGCGCTATGGCAGCTTCTATCGGTCCTTCACGATTCCGAACACCGTGAACGCGGAGAGCGTGAAGGCCGGGTACGATGCCGGAGTGCTGCGCATCGAGCTGGAGAAGCGCGCCGAGGCGAAGCCGAAGCAGATCAAGGTGGAAGTCGGCAAAGGACAGATCGAAGCCGGCAAGAAGGAAGTGAAGGCGGCGTAGGAGCAGCGATCAGCACTCAGGGTGCAGCGTTCAGGATGGTTCCGGCTATTTAGAGTCCGGGGCCTGACGCGACGCCTGGGATTTGCAAAGCGGGGGGGAAACATTCCCTCCCGCTGTTTTTCATCCGCGGCGGCTCCCTCGGTCTCGCTTGCGTGGACGCGACGGGAGCACAATCATCTCATCAGGGAAGAACAGGACAAACCCATGGCAATTCGCTGGGACAAATTTACGGTGAAGTCGCAGGAGGCGGTGCAGAGCGCGAGCCAGCTTGCGGCGGAGAACGGCAATCCGGAGATCCTGCCGCTGCATCTGCTGGCGGTGCTGCTGGCCGATAAGGAAGGCGTGATTCCCGCCGTGCTGGACAAGATCGGCGTGGCCACGCCGCAGCTGGAAGCGAAGACGCTGGAGGCGGTGAATCAACTGCCGAAGGTCAGCGGAGGGTCGGCGCAGCCGGGCGCGTCGAATGCGCTGAACCAGGTCTTCGATCAGGCGTTCAAAGAGGCCGAGAATTTCAAGGACGATTACGTCTCGACGGAACATCTGCTGCTGGCGCTCACGCGGCAGAAGAACGACGGCGCGCAGTTGCTGCTGGGCTCGTTTGGGGCGACGCATGACGCGATTCTGAAGAGCCTGGCCACGGTGCGCGGCAGCCAGCGCGTGACCGATCAGAACCCCGAGGCGAAGTACCAGGCGCTGGAGAAATACGCCAAGGACCTGACCGATCTGGCGCGGCGCGGCAAGCTCGATCCGGTGATCGGGCGCGACGAGGAGATTCGGCGCGTGATCCAGGTGCTCTCGCGGCGGACGAAGAATAATCCGGTGCTGATCGGCGAGCCGGGAGTGGGCAAGACGGCCATCGTGGAGGGTCTGGCGCGCCGCATCGTGCACGGCGACGTGCCGGACATCCTGCGCGACAAGCGGGTGATCTCGCTCGACCTTGGCTCGATGCTGGCCGGCGCGAAATACCGCGGCGAGTTTGAGGATCGGCTGAAGGCGGTGCTGAAAGAAATTGAGGAGTCGAACGGGCAGATCATCCTTTTCATCGACGAGCTGCATACGCTGGTGGGCGCGGGCGCGGCGGAAGGCGCGATTGACGCCTCGAACATGCTGAAGCCCCCGCTGGCTCGCGGCGAACTGCGCGCCATCGGCGCCACGACGCTGAACGAATACAAGAAATACATCGAGAAGGATGCCGCGCTGGAGCGGCGCTTCCAGATCGTCTACGTCGGGGAGCCCAATGTCGAGGACACCATCGCCATTCTGCGCGGGCTGAAGGAGCGCTACGAGTCGCACCACAAGGTACGCATTCGCGACTCGGCCATCGTGGCGGCGGCGACGCTCTCGCACCGCTACATTTCCGACCGCTTCCTGCCCGACAAGGCGATCGATCTGGTCGACGAGGCGGCGGCTTCGCTGGCCATCCAGATTGGCTCGGTGCCGCAGGAGATCGACGAGCTGGAGCGCGAGGCGACTTCGCTCGAAATCGAGCGGACCGCGCTGAAGCGCGAGAGCGATCCCAACTCCAAAGGGCGGCTGGAGCAGGTGGAGCGCGAAATCGCCCAGCTGCGCGAGAAATCCACTGCGCTGCGGGCGCGCTGGCAGAAGGAGCGCGAGGCGATTACGCGGCTGAGCGACCTGAAACGGCAGATCGAGGCGCTGCGCTTCGAGGCCGAGGAGCAGACGCGCCGCGGGAATCTGGAGCGGGCCGCGCAGATCCAGTACGGCGAGCTGCCGAAGCTGGAAGCGGAGATGAAGAAACTGGACGCTGCGCAGGACGGCAAGAGCGGCGCTCCGCGCATGCTGAAGGAAGAGGTGGACGAGGAGGATATCGCCCGCATCGTGAGCAAGTGGACGGGCATTCCGGTCTCGCGGATGCTGGAGGGCGAGGTACGCAAGCTGGTCCAGATGGAGGAGCGGCTGCGCGAGCGCGTGGTCGGCCAGGACGCGGCGCTGTCGATCGTCGCCAACGCCATCCGGCGCTCCCGGGCGGGGCTCAGCGATCCGAAGAAACCGATTGGCTCGTTCATTTTCCTGGGACCGACGGGCGTGGGCAAAACCGAAACCGCGCGTGCGCTCGCCGAATTTCTCTTTGACGACGAGCAGGCCATGATTCGCCTCGACATGTCGGAGTACATGGAGAAGCATGCCGTGGCGCGGATGATCGGCGCGCCTCCGGGCTATGTGGGCTACGACGAGGGCGGACAACTGACGGAAGCGGTGCGGCGGCGGCCTTACTCGGTGATCCTGCTGGATGAGATCGAGAAGGCGCATCCGGATGTGTTCAACGTGCTGCTGCAGGTGCTCGACGACGGGCGGCTGACGGACGCGAAGGGCCGGACCGTGGACTTCAAAAACACGGTGCTGATCATGACGTCGAATCTGGGCGCGAGCTTTCTGCAGTCGGACGCGCTCAAAGACGAAGCGTCGTTCGCGCACGCGCAGGAAAGCGTGATGAAGATCCTGCGCGAGCATTTCCGGCCCGAGTTCCTGAACCGCGTGGACGACATCGTGATCTTCCGGCCGCTGGGCGAAGAGCAACTGACGCACATCGTCGATCTGCGGCTGAAGGATCTGGAGAAGCTGCTGGCGGATCGGCACATCACGATCGAGCTGACGCAGGCGGCGCGCCACCAGGTCTTCACGACCGGGTACGATCGCGCGTACGGTGCGCGTCCGCTGAAGCGGGCCATCCAGCGGCTGATCCAGGATCCGCTGGCGATGAAGATCCTGGACGGCGAAGTGCTGCACGGCGACCACGTCCGCATCGACGCGGGCAAGGGCGGCCAGCTGCACTTCGAGGTGGTCTCCCGCGCGGGGATTCCGCTGGAGAGCGGGGTCGCGATCGGCAACGCCTGAGGACTCGCCTTAGGCGGGCGCGCTGCACGGGACTCGAGCAAACACTTCAGCCTGGGGGCGAACGGCGGTTCGCTCCCCGGCTGCGGCGAGCGTTAGGATGGTCGCGCACGTCCATTCCACGGAAAGCCACGTTTATGCGCAAGCTGACTCTGCTCCTCGCCGCCTTCGTTCTTGTGCCGTTCTGCTTCGCCGCCGCCCAGGCCGCCCAGGATGGTTCCGCGCCCAGCCTGCCGGGGATTGTAGCTGCCGGGCTCGATGCCTATCACAGCGGGGGCGCCGACCAGGCGATGCGCGCCTGGCTGCGCAACAGCCCGCTGGACGGCAGCAACGAGGCCAGCACCCAGGCGCAGCAGCTTTACGCCGCCCAGCACATCTACGGCAACTACCGCGGCTTCGAGCCCATCGGCATCAAGAGCTTCGCTCCCAGCACGCGCGCGGTCTATCTGGTTCTGGACTACGACAGCGGCCCGCTGTTTGCGCGATTTCTTCTTTACCGCAGCGGCGCGGGCTGGATTGTCACCAGCCTCGCGTTTAATCCCGATCCGAACCAGGTGCTGCCGGTGGACATGCAGTAGCTCGGCGGCGCTACTCGCCGGCAGTCTGCTGCCGCTTGCGCCGCTGATAGGCCGCGACCTTCAGCTTGTTGCCGCAGATGTTCATGCTGCACCAGCGGCGGGCTCCCTTTTTGCTGGTGTCGAAGAAATGCACTACGCAGGACTCGCACTTGCGGATGCGCGCGGTTTCCGGCTCGGCCAGCAACTCCGCCGCGCCGTGAACGATGGGCGTCCAGAGGTCCGCCGGCTCGCGCGGAGCGAAGATTTCCTCGCGCACCAGCCTCCCGTCATGCCGGCGCAGCGAGGAGTGCAGCGGATACCGGAGCAGCCGCGCGTTCAGCTCCCGCACGAAGTCGTCGGAGGGAGCGAGCCCATTCTCGATGCGCAGCACGGCCTCGCGCAGCCGCTCGCGGAAGGCTCTGAGCTCTTTCAGAAATCCCGCCGCCTGGGCGGAGTTTCGCCAGCCGCGAACCAGGGCCTTCGTTTTCGCGGAGCGTACTAATCCCGAGGCGATCAGCCACCGCTCGAGCGCCGGCACATCCGGCAGCAGCTCCGTCGGGCCCTCCTGCAGGATGGGCCTGGTATTCAGAAAATCGAGGATCGGACGGTTGGCAACAAAGAGAAACCCGTCGATCCATTCGCCCGGATCGCGGCCGGCTGAGTGCATAACCCCTCTTGCTCAAAAATAACGCATGAAACTCTTAACACCTCTCTTGACATTTATAACGGTGTTTACTAGTCTCAGTTCTGCCGCCGCCGGCTGCGGCGAGGGCCTGCGGGCCTGAGAGGAGAGATCCATGACGACGTATCAGCGTGCAGCGGTTCGCGGTCTTAACATCTTCTACCGCGAGGCAGGTTCGAAAACTTCCCCGACCATCGTGCTGCTGCACGGCTTTCCCAGCTCGTCGCACATGTTTCGCGATCTCATTCCGCAACTGGCGGGCAAATTTCATGTCATCGCGCCGGACTATCCTGGCTTCGGCTACAGCGATGCGCCGGAGGTCGGCAAGTTCGAATACACCTTCGACAATCTCGCGGCGCACATCGAGGAGCTGCTGTTCGGCGCACTCAGCCTGAAAAAGTTCAGCATTTATGTGCAGGATTACGGCGCGCCGGTGGGCTTCCGCATCGCCGCGCGGCATCCCGAGGCCATCGAAGGGATCGTGGTGCAGAACGGAAACGCGTATGCCGAGGGCATCGGGCCCGGCTTTGACGCCATGAAGCCGTTCTGGGCGAATCGCAATGCGGAGACGGAGAAGCCGGTGCGGGAGCTGCTGACACTGTAGACGACCATTTTTCAGTACACGCACGGCGTCCAGGACGTTTCGCGGATCAGCCCCGATGCGTACACCGTCGATCAGCACTTCCTCGACCGGCCTGGCAACGACGCCATTCAGCTGAGCCTGCTGCACAATTACCAGGCCAACCTCAAGCACTACGAGGGCTGGCACGAGTTCTTCCGCGCGAAGCAGCCTCGGACGCTGATCGTGTGGGGAAAGAACGATCCCTTTTTCACGGTTGCAGGGGCGGAGGCCTACCTGCGCGATATTCCGAAGGCGGAACTGCACCTGCTCGACACCGGGCATTTCGCGCTGGAGGACTCCGCGGAGTTCATCGCGCAGAAGATTGTGAAGGTGCTTGGCTGATCGCACCCTGACCCCGCAACAGCGAAGAGGAGAAACGTTATGCCGAATGCGCAGAAGCCGACCATCGTGGTGGTTCACGGAGCGTGGGCCGATGGGTCGAGCTGGGAGCCGGTGATCCGCCGCCTGCAGAAGCAGGGTTACGCCGTCATCGCCGCGCCGATTCCGCTGACCTCCCTCGGCGACGATGCCGCGGCGCTGCGGCGCACCATCGCACGAACCGAGGGCCCGGTGATTGTCGCGGGCCACGCCTACGCGGGGGCGGTGATCGGCACCGCCAACGACGAGCGCTTGAAAGCGCTGGTCTATGTTGCCGCGCTCGCGCCTGATGAGGGAGAGACGGTCGCGCAGGTTTTCTATCGTGACGAGCCGCATCCCGAGGCGCCGCAGCTTGCGCCTGATGCCGACGGCTTCCTCTGGATGCCCGATGCGGGCTTCGACCGCGCCTTCGCGCAAAACGCGACCGCAGAACAGATTGCGCTCTGCAAAGCGGTGCAGCGGCCTGTCGCGGTCAGAAGCATTCAGGAACCGGCGCCCGCTCCGGCGTGGAAATCGAAACCGTCCTGGTTCCTGATCGCCGAAGAGGACCGCATGATCAACCCGAAGACGCAGCGCTTTATGGCGGAACGCATGAAGGCGACGGTGCGATCCTGCGATGTGGATCACACACCGCTGCTCACCGCTCCGGACGGGGTGGTGGATGTCATCCTCGAGGCTGCGAAAGCAACCCTCGGCTGAGGTTCTGCGGCGGCGGAGAGGATCGATCCCGCATCTTTACTGCGCAGGAGGAGACCATGGAGAGCGGCGTCGCAATCGTGACCGGCGCGAGCCAGGGCATCGGACGGGCCACCGCGATTCGCCTGGCCCGCGATTTTTCGGCCATCGTTCTGGCTGCTCGCAACGCAGCGGAGCTTGAGGAAACCGCAGCCCGGGTGCGCGCGAACGGAGCCGAACCGCTCTCGATTCCCATCGATCTCAGCCAGCGCACAGCGCCGGAGTCGATCGTGAAGACGGCGGTTGATCGCTTCGGGCGCATCGATGCCCTGCTCAACATCGCCGGCGCCGTGCCGCAGATCGATCTCTTCGAAATGACCGACGAGCAGTGGTATGCCGGCATGGAGCTGAAGCTGCACGGCGCGCGACGCCTGACGGTGCGCGCATGGAATGCGCTCAAAGCAAGCCAGGGATCTGTGGTTTTTATGTCGGGAAGCGCGGCGCTCGATCCGAAGCCGGCCTTCGCCGCAGTGGCCGCGACCAATGCCGCGATCATCGCTCTGGCCAAGGCTTTCGCGGAACAGGGGATCAAGGACGGCGTGCAGGTAAACAGCATCGTGCCGGGGGCGGTGATGACCGGACGCCGCCGTTCATTCCTGGAAAAGTGGGCGCCCGCGCACAACATGACGGTCGAAGAGGCCACCAAGAAGTTTCCCGAAGAGGCGGGCATCAGCCGCTACGGGCAGCCGGAAGAGATTGCCGAGCTGCTCGGCTTCATGGTTTCGCCGGCCGCGAAGTGGATGACGGGCACATCCGTGCGCATGGATGGGGGAGAAGTGAAGGGCATCTGAGCGGCAAGCTGCAACCAGCACCGGCGCTGCCCTAGAATTCCTTCTGAGGCTTCGATCCCGGAAGGAAACCGATGCAGCCTGTCTGGAACCGGCGGCAATTTCTCACCCGTGGCGCGGGAGCTCTGGCCGCAGCGCATGCACCCGGCGCATGGACAGCCGCGCACTTCTCGCCGTTTCAGGGACGATACATCACTCACATCTCGGTGGTGCGGGTGAATCAGGTCGAGGTTACGCCGACCCGTTCGATCGGAGAGGACGAAGCGCCGCTCAACAGCCCGGAGCACATCCGCTCGCGGCGCGAGGCCTTTGCGCGCGGCTGCCCCGACGGGCGCATGACGTGGGCGGTGAGCTGGCTGGCGCTGCACGACACGCGCAGCGAATACCAGGAAGCGCGGCGGCTACTGGCCTCGTATCACGACCGCTATGGCGACGAGATCACGTTCATTCCCGGCGGATACTTCGCGCCGATGTACAACACGCGCGATGCGATTCGGGCGACGATCCACCAGGCGCTCGAGCGGGTGACGGCTATGGTTGGGGGAGGCTACCGGCCGGAGTCGCTGATCGCCGGATTTATGGATGCGGAGAACCAGCGGCTGCTCGCGGAGGACGAGGGCATTCATATCTGCCAGGGACAGATCTGGAGCCAGCACGGCATCGATCATGGGGACGGCGACGGAGGCATCTGCTATCCCTACTACCCCAGCCGCGAGCATTATCTGAAACCGGCGCAGGGGCCAGCCGATTTTATCGACTGCGTGTGCCTGGATGGCTGGACCTGCGACTTTCTTGCTGCACGGCGCAACGGCTTTGAAGGCGGATTCAACAGCCGCATGGGGGTGGGCCCGATCGAGACGGTGGGCGATCTCGGCGAGCAGGCGGGCCGCCGCGAAATGATGGCGACAACGGCGATGCACTTCGACGGCGGGCACGCTCTCAACGGATTTGGATGGGTGACGGGAATCTGGGAAGTATCGATCGGGCACGACGACGATCTTGCGTGGTGGCTGCAGGCGGTGCGCGAGCGATGGCCCGATACGCGGGTGATCAGCGAGGGGGAATTCGGGCTGGCGTGGCGGCGACATTATCCCAACAACGACCGGATCAACTATCGATTCGATGCCAGGGGGACGGGAGCGCCGGGTTCGGAGAAAAATCTGGAGATTCGCTGGTATATGAACCAGGAATTTCGGCTGGCGTTCCTGTGGAACTGGGAGACGGGATCGCCGCACATGGTTATCGACTTCACGCGCTACGATCTGCCGGCGCGGGAGCCGCAGGGGTTGCAACGCGAATGGAGCCTGATGAACGTTCTCAACCTGAAAGGCACGCGCCCGCAGGACAAGCCGGTGCGGCTGGGACAATTGCCCGCCGAGGATCAACGGCGGATCTTCGCGCGGTATCCAGAACTGCGCTCGTGGGCGTGAGCCGGGCAGGCACTTTGCCTTCGAGGCCAATTTCCGCATCTAAATCTTTCGGATACCAAGTCCCAGAACATTTTCCGCAGGAGGAAATTGGACATGAAACGGATACTTTCCGGTGTTTGCTGCCTCGGGCTGGCGCTTTGCTGCCTGCCGCTGACAGCGCAGAGCAGAATGCACAAGGCGGCCGGCGCCACCATGAGCGACCAGCAGTTCGTCGACTTCGCCGGTCAAACCGACATGGTGGAAGCCAACCTCGGGCAGCTAGCCCAGACCGCTTCCGATAACCAGGCGGTGAAGGACTACGGGCAGATGCTGGTGACCGACCACACCAAGGACTTCAGCGACCTGAATGCCGCCGCGCAGCAGGCGAATCTGACCGTGCCCACAGCGATCGATGAGGCGCATAACAAGGAGATGGTTGGTCCTTTCCAGAAGCTGAAGGGAGCGGCCTTCGATCACAAGTACATCGCGGAGATGATCGCCGGGCATACCAAAGCCATCGCGATCTATAAGAAGGAAGCCGACGATGCGCAGAACGCGGCGATCAAGAGCTACGCCGAGAACGCGCTGCCGGTGCTGCAGAAGCATCTGGACGCGGCGAAGGAACTGGAGAAGAACCACACCAAGTGAGCCGCATCCTCCCGGCGAGGCCGAATGCTTCGCCGGGAGAAATCCTCCATCTTGACTGGTCGATTCAACTGGTCAATGATAAAGGTATGCGACAGATCCAGGCGTCCGAGGCAAAAACACGCTTTCTCCAACTCCTTGATGAGGTCGAGCGCGGAGACACTCTGATCATCACGCGCCATGGCAAACGCATTGCGCGGCTTGTCCCTGACGCCGACCGCCGCCAGGAAGAGATCGACCGGACGATCAGCGAAATCCGTGCTTTTGGCAAAAAGAACGGTCCGATCACAGTCGCGGACGTCCTTTCTGCGCGGGACGAAGGCAGAAAACGCTGATGTCCTTTGTTCTGGATGCCTCCATCGCCGCTTCCTGGGCTTTCTCTGACGAATCTCACCCCACCGCGGGCCAGGCGCTTAGCCTGTTGCGAAGCGAAGAAGCGCTTGTTCCTCCCATCTGGTGGTTTGAGCTCCGCAATGTCCTGATCGTGAACGAGCGCCGCAAGCGCCTGACCGCTGCCCTGACTTCGGACTTTCTGCAGAAACTCTCCAGGCTTCCGATCCACATTGAGCCGTTGCCTGAAAATGGCGATCTTCTGGCTCTGGCACGCGCGCACGCGTTGACGGTCTATGACGCCGCTTACCTGGAACTGGCGAAGAGGAGCCTGTCGCCCCTGGCGACTCTGGACGCCGATCTTATCCGTGCGGCCCGCGCCGAGGGTATTATCCTCATCGCGTCAGACGTCCGGTCCGCTGCGAAGCCGCCGGGCAAATCGGGCCGCCGCTGACCTATAGTGGAACCAGGTTTTCTCATTGCCATGGTCACCACTCCTGCGCTCGCCGGCCCGCCGGCCACGCTCCTTTACAACGACTGGTATCCGGCCCTGCGCAGCGACATTCTGCAGGGACGCAAGCTGGTTTCCACGCTGCTGCTGGGGATACCGATGGTGCTGGGACGGCGGGCCGACGGCCGGCTATTCGCAATGCGGGACAGCTGCCCGCATCGAGGCATCCCGCTTTCCTGCGGATGGTTCGACGGGCAGGCGCTGACGTGCAAATATCACGGCTGGAGCTTCGAGCCGGTCTCCGGCCAGTGCGTGGAGATTCCGTCGCTCACCAGCCACGACAGCCTTGATCCTACGAAGATTTACGGCGCAGCGTTTCCCTGCGAGGAGCGCGACGGCCACGCCTGGGTTTATGTGCCGGAGCCGGGCAGCGGCCGGGTGCGGCTGGGCGATGCGGCGATGCCGCCCGTCCCGGAGCTGCCGAAATTCAGCACGCATTTTCGCAGCGCGCATCTCACGGCGGACCTGCCCTGCAACGTCGACCACGGGATCATCGGGTTGATGGATCCGGCGCACGGGCCGTTCGTCCACCAGGCGTGGTGGTGGCGCAAGCAGGCCAGCATTCACGAAAAGGAGAAGCGCTTCGAGCCGATCCCGGAGGGCTTCCGCATGGCCAGCCATGCGCCTTCCGCGAACAGCGCGCCGTACAAGCTGCTGGGCGTGTATGGCGAGCCGATCACGACGACGATCGATTTCGTGCTGCCCAACCGGCGCTACGAGACCATTCGCTGCGGCGACAAGTGGTTTGCGAGCCTGACGACGGTCACGCCGACTACGACCACGGCCTGCCGCATCGACGTGGTCGGCGCGTGGAATATTCTGTACCGCGTGCCGTTCGTGACGTCGATTTTGAAATTCTTCGGGAACATGTTCGTGCGCCAGGATCAGGTGACGATGATCCAACAGGCGCAGGGGCTGCGCTACGATCCGGCGCTGATGCTGATCGACGACGCCGACAAGCCGGCCAAGTGGTACTTCGCGCTGAAGCAGGCCCGGCTGGAATCAGCGCGGAGCGGCGAGCGGGAGAGGCATCCCATCGACGGCGCGGTGACGCTGCGCTGGAGGAGCTAGTTGTTCCGGCTCTGGAGTTCATTGAACACTTCGACGAGACGAAGTCGGTCTGAAGAATACCCCGCAGGGGCTAAAGCCCAATGTATTTTCAGCCGCTTACGGCACGGCTGAAGCCGTGCCCTGATACAAAACCGAAGAGCAATTCATTAACGACTTTGTGAGACAAAACGCCAAGGCCATGACCGAATGAAGTTTTCCGGGCCTAAAGGCCGGATCTGTGAGTGGCGCCTTAACCCCGGCCTGAAGGCCTGGGCTTCTACCGCAGTCCCGCTTGCGCGGGACCGCTTCGCGAAGGAACTCGAATCATCCGGTCAGAGCGTTAGTTGTTTCTGAGCGCTTCCATGGGCTCGACCGAGGCGGCTCTGCGCGCTGGAATGGCCGCGGCCAGGAGCGCTGCCGCTCCCAGCACCGCGGTGGTCACGCTTAACACCACGGGGTTCCACACGCCCACGCCGTAGAGCTCCGCGGACATGAGGCGGCCGGCCTCAATGGCGGCGGGGATCCCGATGAGGAGCCCGAGACCGACCTGGCGGAACGCCCCGCGCAGGACCATGGTTTGTACGTTGGCGCGGTTCGCGCCCAGCGCCATGCGGATGCCGATCTCGCTGGTGCGCTGCGCCACTCCGTAGGCGGTAACGCCGTAGAGGCCGATGGCCGCCAGCGCGAGCGCCACCAGGCCGAAGAGCGACGTGAGCTGCACGATCATGTTCTGCTGGCTGAATCCGAGCTGCACCTGCTGGGCAAAGCTGTGGAAGTGGACGACCATGAGGTTGGGATCGAGTTCGGCGAGACGATCGCGCACCTGCTCGTCCAGGTCGGGCACCGCGCCGTGCGTTTCGATCTCCAGCGTACTCAGATAGTGCGTGTTGGCGAGGAACTCGGCGTAAGACGCGGCCTCCGGAGTGGTCGGGGGCGGCGCCGCCCATTGTTCCGAGGGCAGGAAATACATGCCGTGACCCACATCATCCACATCGCTGGGCGGCCAGTATTGCGCGTCTTCGACCACGCCCACAATCGTGTACATCGCGGGATGTGCGGCGTCGAAATCGCCGAAATGCGCGCCGATCGGATTTTCACCATGCAGGAACTTCTGCACGAAGGTCTGATCCACGATGGCCACGGGCGCGGCGGTCCGGTTATCGCTCTCAGCGAAGTCGCGCCCCTCGATCACCTTCGTGCCGATGGTTGAGAAATAGCTCGGGCTCACCCGCACCCAGGACGTCAGAGTCACGGCCGATCCCGGCGGCGGAGGGGGCTGTCCGTCGATATATATGTCTTCGCTGTAGTTATTGCCGTCCATCGGGCTCCAGGTCGATTCCGCGACGCGCTGCACGCCGGGAATTCCCGAGAGAGACTCGTTCAGCTTCCGATAGAAGTCATCGAGTTGTTCCGGCTTCAGCCCCGACGTCTGCGCGTTAACCCGCACGATGGTGCGGTGCGCCGTCGCAAACCCGAAGTGCTGATGCTCCAGTTTGCGCAGGCTCAGGATCAGCAGCCCCGCCGCGCAGAGCAGCACCACTGAGAGCGCCGCCTGGGCCACGACCAGCGCCTTCTGCGCGAGGGTTTCGTGACGCCCGGTGGCGCGATTCGCGCCACGCAGGGCCTCTATCGGATCTGCATGCGCTGCCCGCCACGCCGGCGCCACGCCGAAGAGCAGCCCGGTGACCAGCGATGCCGCAAACGCAAAGCCGAGCACGGCCAGCGACGGGCTGGCGCTGATGCTGATGGGATCGTGCGCGAAGGCCAGATGCAGGATCAGCTTCGCGCCGCCCTCGGCCACCACCAATCCAGCCAGGCCGCCGATCAGGGCGAGCAGCAGGCACTCCACCAGCGCGCGATTCACCAACTGCTTTCGCTGCGCGCCCAGCGCGGCCCGCACCGCGGTCTGCTGGCGCTGGGTGACGCTGCGCGTAAGCATCAGGTTGGCGAGATTGGCGCAGGCGATCAGCAGCACGAAGCTGGAAATCCACATCAGCAGGTCCAGATCGCCTTTGTACTGCTCCTGCATGCGCTGGACGCCGCCGCCGCCGGGGCTCAGCCGCAGATACTGCCGCGGGATCAGCGGCCGCTCGGCCGGGACCAGATTCGCTATTGGACTGCGCAGATACGCCTGTAGTTCCACCACCATGCGCGCCTGCACTGCCGGCACGCTCGCGCCCGGAGCCAGCCGCCCCATCAGGTTCAGCCACTGCTGCTCGCCTCGCTGGAGCAGATCCGCATCCCGGGGCCAGATCGCGGGCACCATGTGGATCGGCATCCAGAACGCGGGCGGCGTATCGCTGAGCCGTTCGCTATAGAAGCCGGGCGGCGCAATGCCCACGATTGTCACTGTCTGCCCGTTGATCTGCCAGCTCGAGCCCACCACCGACGGATCGCGGCCCATCTGTTCCCACGTCTGGAAGCTCATGACCGCAACGGGAGACGCACCGGCTGTGTCGTCGCTGGGCTGGAGCAGACGCCCCGCATAGGCTTGCAGCCCCAGCACGTCGAACGAATTCCCGGAAACAAACTCCCCATAATACGGTTGCGCCGGATGCTGGCTGCCCGCGCGGCGCACCGCCATCTCGCGATCTCCGCCTTCAAAGGCCGCCAGGCTCGCGAGGCCCGGGGTGTTGTCGCGAAATTCCGTGTACTGCGGATAGGAAAAGAGCGACCAGTCGTACGGTTTCGAGGTGTAACTGGGCAGGCCGCCGTTGAAGCAGCACTGCTCGTTGTCGCCGATCCGCCACAGCCCCGCAGGATCCTTCACCGGCAGCGACTTGAGCAGGACCGCGTTCACCAGGGTAAAGATCGCAGTCGTCGCCCCGATGCCCAGGGCGAGCGTCAGCACCGCCGTCACGGTAAATCCCGGCGACTTCCTCAGTTGCCGCAATGCGGTCTTTATATCGCTCAGCACAAGCGCTCTCCTCCATGTGGACTCTGCACCTTGCTTTCCATCGCGTGGGCGTGCTGTGTTCATGAAAACAAAGCGCCTGCCGAGGCTCCTGGATCGGTTCCCTGCCCAGCAGCGGCCACAACTGTCCACTTTTGGACACCTGAACGCGAGTTGGGCGGACTCCAGCGAAAGCAGCGGACGACTGTTAGGATGGCGGGATGTTCAAACTGGGCAAACCGGAGACGGCGGGGCAGTGGATCGTGCACATCGTGCTGGGGATCGTGGCGCTGTTGATGATCTGGTGGCTGTTGCGGGTCTACGTGCTGTAGCGGCGGTCTTCCGGATTTTCACCCTGCGCTGGTGAGCGCCTCTCAGCCGGCTGTCGATTCGCTGGCTGTCACCACTCCGTGCTCCCCGTTCCCGTTTCCTTCTTCCGCCACAATGTCTTCCACGCGGATGTGCATCAGCCGCCCCAGCTCCTTCAGTTTCTCCAGCCACTCCTCGCTGGGCGGCGACTCTCGGCGGGTGCGGTAGAGCTCGTACCAGAGGTTCTGCGCCTGCCACAGGTTCAGATCGATGGGCAGCTCGCGGATGGTCCGCGCGACCAGCAGGGTGTTGTCCAGGGCGCCATCTTCGGGCTGCTTGTGCAGCGCCACCATAGCGCGCTTCATGCTCCGATCCACCACGTAGCTCAGCACGGGCTTATCGAGGGCCACCTGGTCGGCCCTGGCCAGATTCAGCCAGTTGCGCGCCTGCACAGCGTCGACCGGGTCGCTCTCCAGCGCGCGCCTGAGCCCAGCGTTGATGGCGAAGGTCGCCGCCAGGGTCAGCGCCTCGGGACGCGGCAGCCCGGTCTGGCTGAGGAAGTGCAGCAGCGACGCCTGTTTCTCGTAGATATTCGACAGGCTGGTTTCGACTTCGCTGATGGTGCCGGTGAGCAGGATGTCGAGGATGCGCTTCTGCTCGTCGTGGAAGAGGGAGCGGATGGAATAGGCCTGGGCACCGAAGTGGCGATCGAAACAGCGCACCACTTCGAGGAAATCCGCCTGGCTCACTGCTTCTTTGGCATCGGCGACAAATTGTTCGTACGCCGCGGTATCAGCGGGGTCCCAGCGCTTGACCACCGCGGTCATGTTCTGGTCGCCGAAGTGGAGCACGGCAAAGGCCACGGTCTCGGACGCTTCGGTGATCTTTGAGCTGATCAGCGCCTGGCCCATCACCAGGCGCACGCGGCCCGAGGACACCGCTTCATAGGCGATGCGCCGCACCGTGTAGCAGAAGAGATTCGCTTCGTCAGGATAGTTGGTGAAGATGGAGCTGATGGCGTAGTGCGCCCCCACCTGCTCCAGATCCACCTGCATGGGGCGCACGCGGCGATCGTAGACAGCGGCGCCGTCCTGTTCCTGGGGCAGATTGCTTTTGGCGGCTTTCAGGCGCTCCACGAACTGCGCTTCCAGGCCCGCGGCGGACTCGCCGAAGAGGTAGGCGGCCAGTTGCAGCACGCGGCTGGCGTAGGCGACGATCTGCACGGTCTCGATTCCGGCAATGTCGTCGAAGAACCACCCGCAACTGGTGTACATGAGCATTGCGTGGCGCTCCAGCTCCATCAGCATCAGGGCCTGGGTTCGTTCCGCGGGGCTGAGCGGGTGGGAGCGATGGGCGGCGAGGAAAGCGTCGCGCGAGTCTCGCGAGCGGTCGAGCACGACATTGATGTATTCGTTCCGAGCCGCATCGGGGTCGGCGAAGAGCTGCTCGGCGGCGGAGCGAACCAGCGGGGCGACGGTGTCGCGCAGCCAGTCGAGCGCCTCGCGCAGGGGCGCCCGCCATTTCTGGTTCCATCCCGGCCGTCCGCTGGAGCAGCCGCAGTCCGACCGCCAGCGTTCGAGGCCATGGGCGCAGCTCCACGAGGTATCCTCGACGATGCGCGCTTCGAACCGCGGCGGATGCTTCGCGAGGAACTCGCCGTAATTCGTCATCCGGACCTTATTTTTCGCGGCCTTTGCGCTCTGCTCCTGGACCCAGTGGAGCATCCAGGCGAGCGCCATCTCGCCGTATTTGTGATGGTGGCCGTAACTTTCTCCATCGGTGGCGACGTGGACCATCTGCGCGTGGTCGCTGTCCTCTTTGAAGCCGGACATCAGGCGCTGAGCGAAGGCCTCGCCGCTGTTGAGCAGTCCCTCGAAGGCGATGGCGCGGGAGCGCGGTCCGTCATAGAAGAAAACGGCGATGCTCCGCCCCTCGTTCAGCTTCACCAGATAGGAGCGGGTGGTGTCGACCGAGGCGTCCGGGGTCTCGATCCACTGTGGCTCCGTCTCCGGTTTCGATTTTGCGCCGGACCTGGCAGCGGCGGCCTTCTCCAGCGGCCGCACGAGCCCGCACTGATGCGGAGCCAGCAGCACGAATTTGATCCCGTGCTCGGCCAGCAGCTCCAGCGACTCTGTGTCCACGGCCGTTTCCGGCAGCCACATGCCCTCCGGCAAGCGGCCAAAGCGGTCGCGGAAATCGGCAATTCCCCAGCGGATCTGGGTGATCCGGTCGCGCGTCGAGGCCAGGGGCAGAATGACGTGGTTGTACACCTGGGCCATGGCCGACCCGTGGCCGGAGTAGCGGTCCTGACTGCGCACGTCCGCGTGGACAATCGCCGCATGCACGCGCGGCGCATTTTCCTCCAGCCACGAGAGCAGCGTGGGGCCGAAATTGAAGCTCATGCGCGCGTAGTTGTTCAGAATGCGGATGATCTCGTTTTCGCGGTCGACGATGCGCGCGGCGCTGTTGGGCGCGTAGCATTCGCCGGTGATGCGCTCGTTCCAGTCGTGCCACGGGGCCGCGGATTCCTGGGCCTCGACCGTCTCCAGCCACGGATTCTCCCGGGGGGGCTGATAAAAGTGCCCGTGGACGCAGATGGTTCGTTCGGCGGCGCTCATGGATCTCCTGAATACAGTGTCTAACGCGGGCGTGCTGCGCGTCACCCTCGCGGGGCGCAATCCTTACGAGTTCTCATCGGCAGGTTGGCCGATGTGCGACAATGAAGGCATACGGAGCTGGGCCAGGTTCCCGCGCGCTTTTCTCCGGGAGATTCTCTATGTTTGATAACCTCTTCAAACCCGAACACCTGCTGATCATCCTCGTCATCTGTCTGCTTATCTTCGGTCCCAGCAAGCTGCCGGGGCTGGGCAAGGGACTCGGCGAGGCATTCCGGGGCTTCAAGGACGGCATCAAGGGCAGTGACAACGCCGATGCCGCCGCGAAGCAGGACACCACGACCAAGTCCGAATCGGTGACCCCGCAGGTGAAGTAAGACCGCAACGACCGCACAGGTTCAGGCCGCACTGCTCCTTTTCTCAGCGAGCGTGCGGCCTTCGTGTTTTTAGTGGCGAACGACCCGCGCGGCAATCGCGTCTACGTCGAAGCCGTTTTCGGGGAGCGGCACGTTGTAGGCTGCTTTCAGCACGAACCGCTGCTGGGTGGTGTCTCCGTTGTGCACGCGGGTCAGGGTAAACGGCGTCGGGAGGCCGTCGATGACGTGGTAGTCGTCGAACTCCTCCGCGTCCACATTTTTGTCGTGGTAGACGGGGTCGCGCCAAGACCACGAGCAGCTGAGCGGCAGGTGCGTCTGCGCGTCCATCTGGATGGTGATGGCATCGTTGTCGGCGGAGAGCAGGGTGACCTGCTCCGCGAGATGCCGCTCGGCGAGCGACTGGCCGTCGTAGGTGAGCATCGTGGTCGGGTTTTTCATCCACACCCTGACGGCTTGCTCGATGGAGTGGTCCTGGAGACGGTTGGCGGCCGCGCAGGTGTCCTTCTGCATGGGCCGCAGGCCCTGGTAGGTGATCTCCCAGCACTGGTGGGCCGAGAACACCTGCACCCAGTTGTCCTTGTCGTGCTTGCCTTCGGTGAGGTCGACGCGCATCGCATCCGGGGTCTTCCACTGCCAGTAGAGGACGGTGACGCCGGTGGGCTTGCCCTCATAGAAGGCGGCGATGCGGCCTTCCACGAAGCTGTCCTGGGTGCTCAGCCAGCGTTCGCCTCCCAGGGCCTGCACCATGGCGTTGAGGGCGGCGCGGGCTTTTGCCGCATTGGAGTCCGGGGCCGCCGCGCTCGCTGAGACGCCGGAGACCGGGGGCGCCGACGGCCCGGTGGTCTGCGCCAGAGCCGTTGCCGTCCATCCCAACACCAGAACCATTGCAATCCTGCGCATACTCATCCGACCAGAACCGCTCCTCCATTGACATTGACGATTTCACCGGTCATAAAGCCAGCAAGCGGAGTGCACAAAAATAGAATTGGCCCCGCAATTTCCCTGGGATCGGCTGGGCGGCCCATGGGAATGGTGCCCAGGGCGCGCTCCCGCAGCCGCGGATCGCTCAGCGCGGGGGCCGACATCTCGGTGGCCACCCAACCGGGCGCAACGCAGTTGACCTGGATGCCCTTCGGCGCCAGCTCCGTTGCCAGCCCTTTGGTCATGCTGATGAGCGCGCCCTTGCTGGCCGCATAATCGGCGTGGAAGGCTTCGCCGCGCTGGCCGGCGGTCGAGCTGACGAGGACGATGTGGCCGGCGGCTTCCTGCTTCTGCATCTGGGCGGCGGCTGCCTGGATGAGCCCGAAGACACTGTCGAGATTCACGGCCAGAGTGCGGCGCCACTGGCTCTCGGGCATCTCCGCAATGGGTACGTCCTGGGGCGGCCAGACGCCGTGGTTGGCGACAAGAATGTCGATGCGGCCCAGGGCATCGACGGTCCGCTGGACGAGGGTGCGGCCGTCGTCCGGTGTGGTCAGGTCCTTCTCAAGGGCGACACAGTGGCCGGGTCCGCCACACTCGCGGGCGAGTTTTTCGGCGGTTTCGCGCGCGGCGCGAAAGCTAAAGGCTACCCGCGCGCCTGCCTCGCGGAACAGGCGCACCGTGGCCGCGCCAATGCCGCGCGAGCCACCTGTAACGAGGGCGACCTGGCCCTCAAGCGACAAACCGACTGGGGACATGGAACCAGCGTACCGTACCCGGAGCTGAGCGGGGGCGAACGGGGCGCAGCCGGGTTAGTCGTTCGCGTCGTTCTCCTGCGGTGCCGGGGACGGCGACGGCGGGGGCGCGCCTCCGGCAGCGATGGGCGTCACGCTGTGTTCGGCCAGGGTGCGGTTGAATGCAGGGACCTCCTGGGTCATGAGGGTGCTGTAGCTCGCCGTGGCTGTGGTCAGCTTCTGCTCGAGCTGGTGGAAGAGCTCGACCTCGGTGTCGGTGGGCGGGAAATCGTCGCCTCCGGCCACGTCGCCGGCGCCAGCGCCAATCTCGGCGTCGAGCCAGAGCAGGTTGTAGTAGATCTTCCAGGCGGAGATGTAGGTCTTGTCGTCGCTCGCCGCCAGAGGCTGGCTCATCAGCGAGTACTCCACGTCCTGCATCTTCTGATCCATCGCGGTAGCGTCTTTGAGCATCTGCGGCCTGCCCTGGTCGCCGGCTTCCATTTTTTCCACGTCGGCGAGCTGCTTGCGCATCCACTCAATGCGGTTGATCATGTCCGCCGTTTTTGTGACGTCGTCGCGGATCTGCAACTGCAGCTTCACGGAGGCTTCCAAGTCCGCCTGGCTGGTTGGCACGCGGGGATCGGGAAGGATGGTGATGGGCTGGGTGTAAGTCTGGCCGTCGATGGTGAGCCGGGCTTCGTAGTGTCCGGGAACGGCGAGGGTGGTGGGCGTGACTTCCATGCCCCAGTGGGTGACGGGGCGCGAATCCATGCCGAAGAAGCGGCCTTCCTGCCAGATGTGCGGGTCCTCGGGCGGGATGGTGCGGAGGGTAACGAGGGTCGGCGCTGCGTAGCGCATATCCCAGCCGATGCGGTTCATGCCTTCGTGAGCTTCGGCGGTCAGCTTGCGGACGAGGTGACCCTGGGCATCGAGGATCTGCACTTCGACGGGCTTCTTCGGCGCGGCCTTGAGAGCGTAGGTGAGCAGCACGTATTCGCTGTGGCGGAAGCGATAGGTGGGACGCGGCGCAAAGAAGCGCACGGCAGCGTCGGACTTCTGCGTGGCCATCTGCTCCAGCGGGGTGATGTCGTCGAGGATGTAGAAGCCGCGGCCGTAGGTGGAGACGACGAGATCGTGGAAACGCTTCTGCACCACGGTCCAGGTGACGGGCGAAGGCGGCAGGCCGGTGTTGAAGTGCGTCCAGTTCCCGCCGTCGTCGAGCGAGTAGTAGAGCGCGTTACCGGTGCCGGCAAAGAGCAGGCCTTTGCAGTTAGGGTCTTCCGAGACGTTGCGCACGTAGGCCAGCGGACCTTTGGGGAGGTTGCTGACGATGCTGGTCCATGTCTTGCCGAAATCGGTGGTCTTGTAGATGTAGGGATCGCGGTCGTTGACGAGGTGGAAATCGACCGAGATGTAGGCCGTGCCCGCGTCGAAGAAGGAGGGCTGAATGCTGGTGACGGTGCCCAGCGGCGGCATACCGATAGCGGCGGTGACGTCGTTCCAGTGGCCGCCGCCGTCGCGGGTGTACCAGACTTTGCCGTCGTTGGTGCCCGCCCAGAGCAGGCCCTTTTCGACGGTCGACGGAGCCAGCGCGAAGACGACTTCGCCGTAGAACTGGCCAAGATTGTCGCCGATGAGGCCGCCGGAAGAAACGATGTGGGCGGGGTCCTGCGTGGAGAGATCGGGACTAATGACGGACCAGCTCTGGCCGCCGTTACTGGTTTTGAAAACGACCTGACAGCCGTAGTAGACGGTGTTGGGGTCGAAGGGATCGATGGCCAGGGGCGGCGTCCAGTGGCAGCGGTATTTGGTCTGATTGGGCGCGGAGTCGAGGGTGTGATACCACGGGCTGACGGAACGCGCCTCGCGAGTGCGCGCATCCCAGCGCGTCACTTCGTCGGCGTAGCAGGAGGCCCAGACGATGTTGGGATCGGCGGGATCGGGGAGGGTGAAGCCGGATTCGCAGCCGCCCATGGGGTGATCCCATCCCACGTCGGGCGTATAGCCCTCGATGGGCACACTGGGACCGCGCATGGTGCTGTTGTCCTGCATGTTGCCATAGACGTAGTAAGGAATCTGGTCGTCGACGGCGACGTGATACATCTGGCCGATGGGCAGGGTCACATCGTGAAAGCCGCGTCCGGCAGTGGTGGTGATGGCTAGCCCGCCGTCAAAGGAGATGGCGAAGCGGTCGGGATTTTTCGGGTCCCACCAGATGTCGTGATTGTCGCCGCCCCAGGGCCGCTCCTGAAAGATGCGGCCACCATCGAGGGAAACGTGAAATCCGCTGTTGGAGATGAAGACCTCGTTTTCGTCCACCGGCGAGACGGCGATGCGGATGTAATAGCCGGCGCGGCCGATGAGGGTGCGATCCCAGCTCTCCACGTGCCAGTTGACGCCGCCGTCATCGGAGCGCCAGACAGAGCCCTGCTCACTGGTTTCAATCAAGGCGTAGACGCGGTTGGAGTCGGTGGGAGCGACGGCCACGTCGATCTTGCCGACGGGCGAATGGGGCAGCCCGTGGCCCTCGATGTGGGTCCAGGTGGTCCCGCGGTCGTGCGAGACGTAGATGCCGCTGCCCGGTCCGCCGCTGAACTCGCCCCAGGTGCGCATGGAGACCTGCCACATGCCGGCAAAGAGGGTGCGCGGATTCTCGGGATCGAAGGTTAGCCCGGAGCAGCCGGTGTTTTCGTCGACGAAGAGGACTTTGGTCCAGGTTTTGCCGCCGTCTTCGGTGCGGTAGACGCCGCGCTCCGGCTGCGGGCCGCCCAGGCGGCCGAGCGCGCAGACAAAGACGCGATCCGGATCCTGGGGATCGATGATGACACGGCCAATGCGGCCGGTGGGATCGAGGCCCATGTGCTGCCAGGTCTTGCCGGCGTCCGTGGATTTGTAGACGCCGTCGCCGGTGACATCGATATCGCGGATGGCCCACGCTTCCCCGGTGCCAACCCAGACGATGTTGGGGTCAGTGGGCGCGACGGCCAGCGCACCGATGGCCGCTACCGGCTCCTGGTCGAAGATGGGCAGCCAGCGATTGCCGCCGTCCACCGACTTCCAAACGCCGCCCGACGCCGCGCCTGCGTACCAGGTGCTGGGATCGCCGGGCACGCCGGCCACCGCGGAGACGCGATTGCCAACCGCCGGCCCCAGGAAGCGGAAGCCGAACTCATCCGGAAAGCCGCCACGCCGCCGAAAGCGCTGCGCAGAGGCCGGCCCGGCTGCGAAAGCCAGGGTGAGGATGCACAGGACACACAACAGGGCGGAGGAATCTTTTCTGAACATGAAGGCTGGCTCCGGGGACTACAAAAGGTTGGAAAATTGTACACCAAATGAAATGCAATCTGCCCGCTTCGGAGGGCCAGACTTGAATTCCCGGCTGGAGCAAAGGATTTTATGGTTCGGTTCCGGGCTCCGGCTCGCTCCACGATTGCATGTTATTTTGTACACATTGCGCAGCCACCCCCAACGAAGGAGATCCCCAATGAGACGGTTTGCAGGATCAGTGAGACTCGTGTGCTGGGTATGCATGGCTGGGGCGGCTGCGTGGGTCCACGCGCAAACGACAGAGCTTCCGCCAGCGCCCCATGGCACAGTGATCGATCTGACGCCGCAGCCGGGATTCTTCACCGAGCCGGGGATCGCGATCGATCCGAACAATCCGGAGCATGTGGCGGCTGCGTTCCAGGACAACGCGCACGCGGGCTACTCGACCGATGGCGGCGCACACTGGCAGGTGGCGACGGGCACGGAATCGACGCGCTTCCGCGTCTCGGGCGATGTGTCGATCGCGTATGACACGCACGGGCACGCGATCCTCAGCTACATGGCCTTCGACAAGCTGGGCACGTTCAACTACTGGGGGCACGACTCGTCGCGGAACGGTCTGTTTATCCGCCGCTCGCTCGATGGGGGCGCGACGTGGGAGACGAATGACATCCCGGTCATCCAGCATAGTGACGGGCCGGCCGTCCCGTGGGAAGACAAGCCGTATATTGTCGCCGACGATTCGCACAGCCGCTATGCGGGGAACCTCTACATCGGGTGGACGCGCTGGACGCTGACGGACTCGGAGATCTGGCTGACGCGGTCAACGGATGACGGGCTGACGTGGTCGACGCCGATCGAGATCGATCGGCATCCGGGCCTGCCCCGCGACGACAATGGCGCGCTGGAGGGATTTGCGGGAGCGGTGGGGCCGGACGGAACGCTGTATGTGGTGTGGGCCGGCGACGGATGGCTGCAGTACACCGTCTCGCACGATGGAGGCAGAACGTTTTCCGTTCCGCGCAACATCGTTCACACCGCGCCGATTATGTTCCAGGTGGAGGACGTGGCGCGATCCAATGGATTTCCGCAGATTGGCATTGATGCCCATCGGCCGGGAAAGCCGCGCCTGTATGTAACGTGGAGCGACTACCGCAACGGCGATGTGGACGTATTTGCCTCCTCGTCGGCCAACGGCGGGCGCAGCTGGGGTCCGGCGGTGCGCGTGAACAACGATCCGGTGCACGATGGAGCCGACCAGTTCTTCCAGTGGATGGCGGTCGACCCGGTGGACGGTTCGGTGGACGTGCTGTTCTACGACCGGCGCGGCGATCCGCACAATCGCGACTGCACGGTGACGCTGGCGCGATCGACCGACGGCGGGCGGAGCTTCACGAATTACGCGTGGACCACGCAGCCGTTCTACCCGGCGCACGCATTCATGGGCGACTACACCGGCATCGCGGCGCGGGCCGGCCACGTGTATGGCATCTGGACCACCAAACCCGCGGGGGTGAGGGGGACGCAGATCCAGATTGGCAGCGCGTATTTCGGCGCGGACGATCAGCACTGAGCGGCCAGCGCTCAGCGTTACGCAGCAGTCTTCCAGTTGAGATAGACGGGATTGCCGAGGAGCAGCAGGCGACCGGAGCGGTCGCGCGCTTCGCCGTGCAGCACACCATCGGGGACGAACGCCGCAGCACGGCTCTGCGGTTGCGCGGGGAGGGCTGAGGGTGGAGAAAAAACGGGAGGAAGGGAAGCGCGGCCGTGCAGCTCAACAACCTGTTACGAACCACGAATACCCCTCCTCCGGAGGCCAATGATGCCGGGCCGGCAACGCCGGCGTTAGTAGAAAAGTTTAAGCGCGAGCTGCAGCGTGCGTGCGCCGTTGTTCTCGTTACTGTTCTTGGTGCTGGTGATCGCGGTGAATTTCGACGTGGTGAAATTCGTTTGGCCGGTGGGCTGGGCGAAGGGCGGCGTATTGGTCAGATTGAAAGCCTCGGCGCGGAACTGCAGATGGATTGACTCGTGGATCTCGAAGTTCTTGAGGATCGACGAGTCGATGTTGCTGAAGTTCGGTCCGCGCGCCTGTTCCTGCTGTCCTCCCAGCGGCGAGTAATCGGTTTGGCCGATGGCGGTGGCCGCGGCCGGCTCGGCAAAGGCGGCGGGATTCAGCCACTGCGTCGTGTTATGCGGACCCGAGTAGAGACTCTGCCCGGTGAGATCGGCGAAGCAGCCGAAATCCGCGGTGGTGGAGACCGGGCAGTTGATGGTGAAGGGCTGCCCGCTCTCGTGGGTGTAGAAGAAGTTGACGATCCATCCGCCCAGGAACGTATCTTCCGCGTGGTTCATGCCGGCGCCAAAGGCCTGTCCGTGACCAAAAGGAAGGTGGTAGGTGCCGGCGATGTGCACGAGGTTGGTGGCGTCGGCATCGCACAGCGCGTAATCCTTTTTGATGCCGAAGCCGGGCAGCCACTCCGCACGGTATTGCTGGTTGGTGTCGGCCTGGGTGTGCTGATTGCTCATGCACTTGCTCCAGGTATAGTTACCGAGCAGATACAAACCAGCGCTCATCTGGTGTTCGAAGGTAGTCTGCCAGGAGTTATAGTTACTCGTTCCATTCGTCGTCTCGTAAGTGGCGTTGCGCGCGAAGCTGGGGTAGGGGATGTAATTCTGCGAGTTCGTTCCCGGCGGCAGGATCTGCGTGTTGCCGTTGTTGTAGCCGAGGTTATCCAGGTGACGGCCCTGGGTTCCGACATAGCCGGTCTGAATGGAGTCATGCGAGGTGAGCAGATACTGGACGGTCAGGTTCTCGGTTTCAACATAGGGAGTCTGGAAATCATACTGGCGCCCGTAGAGGTCGAGCCCCATCCCGGAGCTGACGGTCGGGCTCTGGAAATTGTACTGCGTGAAAGTCTGCTCCATGGTGGCCGGCTGGCCATTGGGGAGCAGGATGGGGTGCTGCGAATCGGGGCTGGGGAAAGACTGGGTGTACACGAAGGGATAATTGGTTCCCAGGGTGCCGCCGTAGCCGAGATTGCCCAGCGCTCCATAGGCGTTGCCATAGCCGCCGCGCAGGACCAGTTTGGGCAGGGCGCTCCACGCAAATCCGACGCGGGGCGCAAAGTTCGACTTCTGCGCGTTGCCGAGGGTGGTGCTTGAGACACAATCCAGAGTGATGTTGCTGGAGGTCAGCAACGCATCGAAAGCCGCAGAACGGGGGACGGAGCAGCCTTGTTTCGGCATGTAGTAGATGCCCGTGGCGCCGTTGCCACCGGCCGCGACGAAGTTCGCCTGGCGCCCGTTGATTTCGGAGTAAGGCGTGAAGTAATCCCAGCGCAGGCCAAGGTTCAAAGTCAGCGTGGGAGTTACCTTCCAGTCGTCCTGGCCGTAGGCGCCCCAGTACCAGCGGTGGTCGTCGGTGGCGGCGATGTTGGAGGCGGAGAAGCTGCTCATGCCGCCTACATCGTTCACGCCTCCGGGCACACTGGAGGGCATGGGCGTAAGCAGCAGATCGCCGATACCGTTCAGGCTGCTGTTTTTGTTGGGAATGTCGGTGTACTGGCCGTTGAAGTTGAAGTCGCCGCGACCCTGAGGGGGCTGGGAGATGTTGCCTTCCAGATCGTCGATCTGGATGCCGGTCTTGAAGGTGTGATTGCGGTAGACCTTGGTGACGCCGTCGACACCTTCGATGCTCCACACATATTGCAGCGTAGGCGTGTAGTTCCCTACGCCGAGATGGGTGAGGCCGGAGATGGTGATGGGGGGAAGTCCGCCGTTATTGGCCACCTGCTGCACGCCCTGGATGCCGTATTGTGCGGGGATGCCGAAGGTGTTGCCGAAGAAGGACTGTTGCAGCTTATCGCTGTGCACCATGCCGACGTGCATATCCGTGCTCAGCGTGGGGGTAAAGATGTGGGTGTAGCCCACGGCCCATGCGTAGGCGGGAAGGCTGTCGTTGCGGCCGCCGGTCTCGCCCACTGCCACTCCGGGCAGGTTGGAAGGAACGACTACGGAAAAGAGACTGCGGTCGTAGACGCCGAAGAGGCTGTTTTTGGCGTTGATGCTCTCGTCGACGCGGATATCCCAGGTATTCGTGTTCTTGCCTTCGAGCGGCACATAGCTCGAGTAGTTATTCACGAGTCCGGAAGACAGCGGCGAGGGATAGACGCCCAGCAGCTTCACGGCGTTGGGGTCGAGCCGGCTGGTGGGAATGATGTTGAGCATCGCTTCCGCGGCAGGGGTGGCAAAGTTGGTGGTGTTATTCCCCGCAAAGCTGGGGCATCCTGAAGCATTGCAGCCGTAGAAGGGGTCGCGCACATAGGCGCCGGGAGTTCCGGTGAGGCCGGTGACGGGATCGATGCCGGTGGCGGGCAGCTGGCGGGTGGTGGCCGGATCGAGAATCGTCCCGTGCGGGAAGATACGGTTGAGGGCGTCGGTGGCGGTGCCGCTGTTGTAAGTGATGTTGTCCTGCAGATTGGAAAATCCGCTGCTGACCATGTTCGCGGTGGGAACGGTTTCACCACCGGCGGGCTCGGGCAGGACGTAGCGGCCGCCCTGGTAATCGAAGAACCAGAAGAGCCGGTTGCGCCCGTTGATCAGGTGAGGGATGAGGACCGGGCCTCCGGCGGTTCCGCCAAAGAGGTTCTGATGATAGGAGGGGATGGGCTTGGCAACGCCGTTTGTGTTGTTGAAGTAGTAGTTCGCGTTCAGGTCGTTGTTACGCACATACTCCCACAGGTCGCCGTGGAAGTTGTTGGCGCCCGACTTGAGCTCCGCATTGACCACGCCGCCGGTGGAGTGGCCGAACTCGGCGTTGAAGTCGCCGGACTGGAGCTTGAACTCCTCGATGGCGTCAGGCGGCGGAACGATGGCGGCATTGGTGAGCGTGTAATTTCCGCCGTAGAACTCGATGTTGTCGTTGATTCCATCCAGGCGAAAGTCATTTTGCCAGACGCTGGTTCCGTTGACGGAGAAGTAGGCGCTCTCGGAGGTGCCGGAATCGGCGGTGACGCCTCCGGGAGGCGCGGCGAGCACTCCGGCGGACATCTGGGCCAGCGAGCCCCAGTCGCGGGTGGCGAGGGGAAGGTCATTCACGGCTTGGGTGTCAATCGTCTGGCCGACGGCGGCATTTTGCGCCTGGAGCAGGGGCGCTGCCGCAGTAACGGTGACCTGCTGCTGCACGCTGCCGGTCTTCATGCCGATGTCGAGGGTGACGACCTGCTGCAGGTGAACGACGATGCCGTGGACAACATAATTTTCAAAGCCGCCGGACTCCGCCTCGATGGCGTAGGTTCCCGGAATCAACCCACTGAAGACATAGTTGCCGGTGGAGGTGGAGCTGGTTTGGGCTTTAACGCCGGTGGCCACATTGGTCAGCGTGATCTTCGCGCCGGCGACCACAGCGCCGGAAGGATCGAGGACGGTTCCGGTGATGCTGCCTGTGTCAATCTGGGCCAGCAGCGGCCGCGAGGCGATCGCGAGGACCGCGAGAAGACAGAGCACGAGGACAGCGCGCAGTGAGAATTTCTGCATGTTTGGTCTCCTGGAAAAATCAACATCAATGCCTGGTCATCCCGGAGTTTCCCGTCGGCGGCAGTTCGTTCCGGCGGGAATGGTCCGGTG
Organism: Acidobacteriaceae bacterium; assembly: GCA_049671725.1. Lineage (GTDB taxonomy): Bacteria > Acidobacteriota > Terriglobia > Terriglobales > Acidobacteriaceae > Palsa-343. The sequence goes on along the minus strand of JBATVK010000097.1, from coordinate 33,927 downwards.
GGGTTGCTCCTGAACGAGGCAGAGGGGTCTCGCGCTGCGAAGCCCATTTCCTCGAAGTTCCAACTCTGTTTGGGCCCTGTGGCGTCACATCGCTTCCGCCCTGGGGGACGGCATGCGTTGCAACGAGGTAAGACTTCCGCTAACGGCGAAACAATACTTTATCGCTAACGTAGTTTGCAAGAGGGATTTTGAAAATGCGAGAGGTTTGCGTGAAATCCCTGTTAAATTCGAGAGCGCGGAGCAGGTGAGGCAGAAGATTCCGGGGGGTTGAGAATTTCCTCGGAAAGAGTGACCGATGCTGTGGCAAAATGCGGAGCGCGGCTCTTCCCGCGCTGAAAACACCCGCGGGGCCCGGTCGTCCGGAGAATTCTGGCATGGCAGTTCGGCTGAAAGATATCGCGCGCGACCTGGGCGTCTCCGCGATGACGGTCTCCAAGGCATTGCGCGGCGCTGAGGACATCAGCGAGAAGACGCGCCAGCGGGTGCTGAAGCGGATGGCCGAATTGAATTACCGGCCCAACATGCTGGCCCGGGGCCTGGCCAGCGGCCGCACCAGCATTGCGGGGCTGGTGGTGCCGGACCTGCTGCATCCTTTTTTTGCCGAGTTCGCAAAAGCTCTGAACGGCGTGCTGCGGCGGCATCAGTACGGGCTGATTCTGGCGTCGTCGGAAGAAGATCCGGCCATCGAGCAGGAGGAGATCCGCACGGTTCTGGCGCGCGGCATCGACGTGCTGCTGATTGCCTCCTGCCAGACCTCGCTGAAAGGCTTCTATGGAGTGGAAGATCAGCGCACGCCATTTATCCTCGTGGACCGCAATTTTCCGCAACTGCGCGCCAGCTTTGTAGGAACCGACGATTACCGCGCGGGCCTGCTGGCCACGCGGCATTTGCTGGCAACGGGGCGCACGCGGATTGCGCACATTGCCGGCCCGGAACTGTCTCCGGGGATCGAGCGAGTGCGGGGATACAAAGCGGCGCTGGCCGAGCGGCGGCGCGGAATTCCACGCGGATACCTGATCGCGAATTCGCGCGTGGAAGAGGCGGGCGAGAGCGCGGGGTACCGGGCGATGCGCCAGCTGCTGCAGCGCAAGCAGCGGCCCGACGCGGTTTTCTGCTACAACGACCTGACCGCGATCGGGGCGATGGAGGCGGCCATCGAGGCCGGTCTGTCGATCCCGGGGGACGTGGCCTTCGTGGGCTGCGGCAATATTCGTTACTCGCGATATCTGCGCATTCCGCTCTCGTCCATCGATCAGTCGACGGGGCAACTTGGGGAGCAGGCAGGAAACCTGGCGCTGGATCTGATTCAGAATCGCAGCCGCGGGCCCGAGCAGATCTGCCTGGAGCCGCGCCTGGTGGTGCGCGCCTCATCGGTGGCGGGCTAAGAATCCGGAAGCCTCTAAGCGAGCCGCACCAGCAGCGCAACGCCGAGCAGCAGCACTGCCAGAGGCAGCCAGAAATGGCTGTCGGTCAGGATGGCTTTCAGCACGTTTCCTCCCGCAGTTCGCAGTATATCCGCGGCACGCACCGTGCCGCGAGCGGGAGAATTCCAGTTTGAAACGCTTGCGTCCGGATGTGCGCGGATGGTAAACGTTAGCGGTAACGGAAACATCGAAAGAAATGGAGGAATGCGATGAGCGCTGGCCCCGGAATTTCGCATGAGCCCCTGGCGCATGTCGACCAGTGGGATGACTTTGTCGCCGGCCGCTACCGCGAGGGCCGGGAGAGCAAGGACTTCCGCAACTACGACCGCGAGGCGAATCCCGCCATCGCCGAGTTCTACCGGCAGAACCATGCGCACCAGTCGCTGGCCTTCGTCCTCGAAAAGGAGCGCGAGTACGGCTCGCTGCAGCGCGGACGGCGCAGCATCTGGGAGGCAGCCGAATATCTGAACACCCTGGTCGACGAGAGCGATCCGGACACCGACCTGTCGCAGATCGAGCACCTGCTGCAGACGGCGGAGGCAATCCGCGCCGACGGGCATCCGCGCTGGTTCGTGCTGACGGGCTTCATCCACGATCTTGGCAAGGTGCTGTGTCTCTATGGCGAGCCGCAATGGGCCGTGGTGGGCGATACCTTCCCGGTGGGCTGCGCGTGGTCCGATCAGATAATTTTCCACGATTATTTCGCCGCCAACCCCGACGCGCGGGCGCCCGAGTATCAGACACCTTACGGCATTTACGAGCCAAACTGCGGGCTGGATCGCGTGCATATGTCGTGGGGGCATGACGAATACATTTACCGCGTGGTGAAGAATCACATGCCGGAGCCGGCGCGGTACATGCTGCGCTACCACTCTTTTTATGCGGCTCACCGGCACGGCGCCTACCGGCATCTGATGTCGGCGCACGACGAGGAAATGTTCGACTGGGTGCGGAAGTTCAATCCGTACGATCTCTATTCCAAGGGAGCCTCCAGGCCGAGCCTGAAAGAGGTGCGCCCTTACTACGAGGACCTGATTGCCGAATTCTTCCCCGAGCCGATTGACTGGTAGGCTGGTTGGGTCGCCGGCGAATCCCTGGGCAGAACAACCGGGCAGGCCGGCGCGCTGGAGCCCCTGTTGAGCTCGAATCTCGCCGGCAAACCTGAGCCGATCGCCGCTTCGCCCGGAAGTTCCGTTCCCGCACCGACGATTCGTTTCGGTCTGGGGACGCTGTGCGCGCTGGCCGCCGGAGCGTGGCTGGGCGCGGCGGAAGTGCCGGCGAGGCTGGTTGCATCGGGCTATTCGCCATTCGCGATTTCATTCTGCATGGTGATCGGAGTCTTCCTGGCCCGCTGGACTCTGCCCGTGGTGATGAAGGGCACGCCCGCGGTGGTGCGCGACCTGCGGCGCCGGCCGCACCTGATGATGTGGGCCATTCTGGCGGGATCGCTGTGGGCCGTCGCCAACACCCTGACCATCTTCGCTATTCGCGATGTGGGGCTGGCTATCGCCTTCCCGCTGTGGAACACGAATACCCTGATCGGCATTTTCTGGGGATGGGCGCTCTTTCACGAACTGGATGGAGCGTCGGGCCGCGCCTGGGCGAGGGTGATCGGCGGCGCCGCGGCCATCGTGGCCGGATCGGTGCTGCTTTCGGCGATTTCCGTACACACGCTCACGGGCGCACCAGGCCGCGCGCTGCAGGGAGTGGCGGCTGCGCTGGGAGCGGGGCTGCTGTGGGGCACCATGTACGTGCCCTATCGCAAGGCGTACATCACGGGGATTAATCCGCTCTCGTTTGTGACCATCTTCACGTTCGGCGAAGTCGGAACGATGCTCTTTCTGGCCGTTGCCCTGCCGGGGAGCCTGCCGGCGCTGTGGCACCAACTGCATGGGCTGAGGCCGTCGATCTTCTGGCTTCTGCTGGGAGGCTTCTGCTGGGTGGTTGGCGATCTCTTCCAGCAATACGCCACGAAATACGTCGGCATCAGCCGCGCCATCCCGCTTTCAAACACCAACCAGTTGTGGGGATTCGCATGGGGCGTGCTGGTGTTCGGAGAGCTGAGCCAGGCCGGGGGTTCCGCGCGATGGCTGGCGCTGGGCGCATCAGGACTGACCATCGCCGGAGCCATGCTCATTGCCGGGGCCACGGTTTCCGCGGCCGAGTCCGCCTCCGGGGTGCGCGCGGTGGAGCGCGAGTGCAGCCGTTACAACCTCGACCTGGCCGAGACGCTGCGCGCACAGAGCGGCGACGACTCCGGCGGCAGCGACCGGCGGCCCTGGTGGGATGTCCTGGTTCCTATCGCGGCGCTGGCCGTCTTCGCATGGTTCGCCGTCGGAGTCCGCGTGCCTGAAGTACCGATGCAGCTGCTGTGGACGGCCGCGCTGACTGCGATCCTGCTGCTGGTTCTGGTGGGATGCGGATGGCTGCTGTGGAAGAGAACGCGCTTCACCTGAGACCCTGCGCAGCGGCTCCATGCGCCTGCGCTCCATTTACACTGGCAATACTTGCAGAAGGAAAGAAACCCACATCGATGGATATTGTCGGCGTTGGATTGAACGCCACAGACACGCTGATTCCGCTGTCGAGGTACCCAGCCTCGGGCTCCAAAGTTGAATTTCGCTCTGCGTCGGTGCTTCCCGGCGGCCAGGTGGCCAGCGCCATGGTTGCGTGCGCGCGCTGGGGCCTGCGCGCCCGCTATGTGGGCAAGCTGGGCGACGACGACGCGGCGGAGCTGCATCGCAGGGAGTTCGCCACCGCGGGCGTGGAAGCCAGAATCATCGCGGCGCCGGGCTGCATGAGCCAGCAGGCCTTCATCATGGTGGAGGACTCGGGCGAGCGAACGGTGCTGTGGAAGCGCGACGATGGCCTCGCTCTGCGGCCTGACGACCTGCAGCAAGCGTGGTTCACCGACGCGCGCGCGGTGCATCTGGACGGACATGACACGGAAGCAGCCATTACCGCGGCCGGATGGGCGCGGCAGGCCGGGATTTCCGTGATCGCCGATCTCGACGAGCTGTATCCCGGTGTCGAACAGCTCATCGAAAAGGTCGATTATCTGATTGTGAGCCGGGATATTCCCGCGAAGCTCACGGGACGCCAGGATCTGCGCGAGTCGCTGGTGCGGATTCAGCAGCGGTTCGGCTGCCGGCTCGCCTCCGCTACGCTGGGCCGCGATGGAGTGCTGGCCTGGGATGGCCGCGAGTTCTGTTACCGGCCCGCGTATCACGTGGAGGTGGTCGACACCACCGGAGCGGGCGACATCTTCCACGCCGGATTTATCTATGGGCTGCTGCAGGGCTGGCCGCTGGAACAGATGCTGGATTATGGCTGCGCCGCCGCAGCGCTCAACTGCACGGCCAGCGGCGCGCGAGGCGGCATCCAGCCGGTGAGCCAGATTCAGGCTCTGATGGCCGCCGGCTCCCGCTACTCATTCGATTTCGATTCAATCCAGCCCTCCCCCAACGATCCGCTGATCGCACGCTGACCCGGCTTCCGGACGCATTGCACTGTGGAGATTCGCGAAGCCGGGAGGCGAAGTGTGCCGCCGCGTCCGTTCGGCCGACGCGGCAGTGCGAGGGCAACTAATCTGGACGCGAGGAGGATTTCGATGGCGGGCGGCGAGCGAGTTGCGGTGGTGACGGGCGGGGCGCAGGGGATCGGACGGCGGACGGCGGAGTTACTGGCGGAGCGAGGATATCGGCTGGCGATTGTCGATCTGCAGGAAGCGACGGCGACCGTGAGCGCCATTGAAGCGCGGGGCGGCAAGGCCTTCGGGTTTGTGGGAGACATCACGCGGGAGGATATTGTCGAGGCGCTCATGCGAGAGGTGCTGGAGCGATATGGGCAGGTGGATGTGCTGGTGAACAACGCGGGGATCAGCCTGATTCGCGCGGCGGAAGAGACGACGGCGGAGGAGTATCGACGGGTGATGGAAGTGAATCTGGTCGCACCGTTCCTGCTGGCGCGGACGTTTGGGCGGACGATGCTGGAGGCGCGGAGCGGGGCGATCGTGAATGTGGCATCGATCGCGGGGCTGGTCGCGGTGGCGGATCGGGCGGCGTACAACGCCTCAAAGCACGGGCTGGTGGGACTGACGCGAACCCTGGCCGCCGAGTGGGGCGGGCGCGGAGTGCGGGTCAACGCGGTTTGTCCAGGATGGGTGAAGACGGAGATGGATGCGACGGACCAGGCGGGCGGGAGTTACACCGACGCGGATATTACGCAGCGGGTGCCGATGGGACGGTTTGCACGGCCTGACGATGTGGCGCGGGCGATTGCATTTCTGGCGGACGAACGGGAGAGCGGATTTGTAAACGGCGCAGCGCTCACGGTCGATGGAGGGTGGAGCTCGGACGGGAGCTGGGAGTCGGTGCGGCTGAGGAAGAGGTGAGGGGAACGGCGCGAGCCGGTTCATTCTGCCCCGCTCACCACAACAATTTAGCCGCGAATTGTATCTGTCGGGACGTGGTGGAGGTGCTGGTGATGACCCCGGCGGTCGGCGACAAACCGGAAGGAGTGAAGACCACGAGGTTGGGCGTGTTGAAGTTGGTGTGGTTGAGGATGTTGAAGAACTCGGCGCGCAACTGCAGCCGGGTGCGCTCGTGCAGCGTGGTGTTCCTGAACATCGAATAGTCCCACTCGGTGACTCCGGGGCCACTGAGCGTGTCGCGGCCGAGGTTGCCGTAGAAACCGCTGCCGCTCGGCGGCGCCAGAAACGCAGCGGGGTTGTACCACTCTGTCGCCTTGCCTACGATGGGGTTTCCGTGGAAGGCCGGGTTCGCAAAGGGCCGCACCGGATTTTTTGTGTCGCCATTGTTCGACGGGTTGTAGCTGAGCTGCGGGGTGAAGGGGAAGCCTGACTGCAGGGTCACGATTGAGTTGGCCGTCCATCCGCTCACCAGCGCATTGGTCGCCCGCCCCGCTCCATGCAGGAAGCGCTGGTTGTGCCCGAACGGCAACTGGTAAACCTCATCGATCACGCCGACGTTGCGCACGTCGTAGGTGGCCGGGCCCCAGTCAGCGCGGATGTGGAAGGGATTGGAGACGAGGCCTGGCGCATTACCGGCGGCGGTTGCGTTGAGCGAGTCGCCGTCATCGAGGGCCCTGGACCAGGTCCAGGCGCCGCGCAGCATGAGGCCGTGACTCAAACGGTGGCGGAAGTCCGCCTGCAGCGCGTTGTAGGAGCTGTCGCCGCGCGAAAACCAGGCCCACGCCGCGCCCAACGCCGGATTGGCCAGCGGCGTTCCGCTGGGAATGTAATACGAACCTGCGGGAACCGCTGCTCCCGCGAGCGGCGCGGGGAAACTCGCTGGATAGGAGGCCGGGCAAGGCGTTCCCGGGCAGACCGCCGGGGTCGGCTCGTTGTCGTCGAGGCTCACGATCTCGTGGTATCCGTGCGAGCCCACGTAGCCCAGCGTGAGCTCGGTGTTCGGCGTCAACTGCTGCTCGACACGCAATGACCAGGAGATGAGCGTGGGCGTGTTCAGATCCGGCTGCACGCCCGCCGGCGCGACCTTTGCCCTGGCCGGCACCGGGCTGATGGGCAGCGGGAAGTCGGTAACCGGCAGGCCGGCGATGCTGTAGGAGGGATTGAACGGCGCGTTCTGATCCATGCGATAGCCGAGCGCGTCCTGCAGGTCGTTATAGATGCCGAAGCCGGCGTGGACGACGGTCCGATTCCAGGGATTCCACGCCAATCCAATGCGTGGCTGGGGGAGGAATTTCGCGTTGTTCTGTGTGAACGCGGATCCCCCGATGCGCGGCGCGGTCTGGATGACGCCGTTCACGAACACGAAACTGGCTGCGCGGCCGTGGGCTTCGTTCCATCCGGTGGTGAACTCGTCGCGAAAGCCGAGCGACACGGTGAGATTCGAGCGCAGGCGCATGACGTCCTGGGCGTACCAGGCGCCCAGCAGCGAGCGCCAGTTCATCTCAGTCGGAGTGGGGTCATAGAGGAAGCTGCCCACGGTGCCCTGCAGGAATTGCTGCAGGCCGGTGAAGGTGGCCTGGCCGAACTGGGTAAGCGCCAGGTCCTCGTTGGCCTGGAGAGGCTGGAGCCACACGCCCGCGCTGATGTTATGGCGCCCACGGGTCAGAGTCACGTGATCCTCGCCGGTATAGAGATTGCGGGCGATGTGGAGATCGCTGCCGACATTGCTGCCAGCAAGGCTGACCTGAGCGGAGGGATTGGCCGCCGCGCTACCACCCACGACGACCGCTCCGACCGGTTTGCCGGCGACAAACCCGCCCACGCTCGCGGCGGGAGTGCCCGGAGTTGGCTCGCCGGTATAGAAGTACGCCGCGCGCGAATAGCCTACGCGCGCCACGTTGAGCAGCGTGGGCGAGAAGACATGCGTTTCTTCGAGGCTGAGCACCTGTTCCCGCAGGTTTTCGAGATCGGTGCTGTACAGGTCGGCGGCGGTGGGCGTCACGTCGTCGCTGTCGTCGATGGTGTAGGCGCCGGTGAGCAGATCGCTGCGTCCGAAATTGCGGTCGATACGGACGGTTCCGAAGTCGTCGCGGATGGTCTGCAACGGACTGTTGAAGACCTCAGCGATTCCGCCGAAGTCGGGGGAATTCGCGGCCGGCGTGGGCCAGAGATTGAAGAGCGGCGCAACGCCGGGCGCGACGCCGACGTCAACGAGGCCGGAGGGCGGGCAGGGATTGGGCGTGGGCGTGACCAGCTTGCAGGGCAGATAGCCGGCGCGGGCGTTGGCGTCCGGCACCAGCGCGACTCCGGCCTGATGCAGATGCTGCCGGAAGCCTTCGTAATTGCCGAAGGCGAAGGTTCTGTTGCGCTGGAGGGGTCCGCCGAGCGAGGCGCCGAACTGGTTGCGCTGGAAGGGCGGAACGGAGCCCTTATTGAAGTAGTTGCGCGCGTCGAAGGCGCTGTTGCGGAGGAATTCATAAGCCGAGCCGTGAACCTTGTTGCTGCCACTCTGGGTAACGATCAGCACCTGGGCTCCGGGCCGCTTGCCATACTCCGCGCTGTAGCTGTCGCGCAGGACGTTGAATTCGCGCACCGCGTCCACGCCCAGCAGTTCCTGGCTGGCGCCGCCGGGCTGCATGTTGTTTTCCGCGGCTCCGGTGAATTCAATGCCATTCAGCAGGTAGAGGTTCTGTTGGGGACGGTTGCCGGAGACAGCGAAATTATTGCCGACGGTCGAGTTGGATACACCGATGCCGCCCGTCTTCTCCGCCGTGAAGTTCACAACGCCAGGATCGAGAGTCATCAACTCGTCGTAGCTGCGGCCGTTCAACGGCAGGTCTTTCACCTGTTCCTCGCCCACGAGGCCGGAGATGTCGGCGGAGGTCGTGTTCAGGATGGAGGCGTTGGCATTGACCGTAACCTGCTGGCGCAGGCCGGCGACCTGCAGGTGGACGCTGGCTGCGGCGTCCTGGCCGACAGCCAGAAGGATGCCGGTTCGTACTTCCGGCGTAAAGCCCGGCTTGCGCACGGTGATGGAGTAGTCGCCGACCGGAAGGGCCAGCACCTGATAGCGGCCGCTGTTGTCGCTGGCGGTGGTACGATCGACGCCGGTATTAACGTTGTGGACAGTAATCTCGGCGCCAGCCACCGCAGCACCCGAGGGATCGGTGACAACGCCGGACAGGCTGGACGACGCCTGAGCCTGGACATCCCGCGGCAAAGCGAAGATCAGGGTGGCGGCGAGAAGAACGAGGAGAGCGCAGAGGGAAATCCTTGACGGCATCCGCAGATGGCGCGGGGACACAGGGATCAAGACGGGCCTCCGACGAATTCGGCCCTTCCTCTGGCTGCGGTACGGCAGTTGGTTTGGGCCGTTTGGGGATTGTCGCGATTCAATACGGGTTGACTCGTCAACCGTAGATTACTTTCATCGTATCATTCGCGGCGCAGGCCGCCGGGCGAGCGCGCTTACGGGGCGCCATGCTTCGCCGGCGCCATCAGAGCGACAGCGAGGGTAAGGCCTGCTGCGTCTGAAGCTCAGGGAGCGAAGTGCACCAGCATTACGCTATTTTGGGGATCGCCCAGCCTTTCCGCCACGACGCCGGCGGAACACCAGCCGATGCTGCCGGCCGCGGCATAGACTTCCCTTTCATCGGGCGGCGGCAGACAACGGTCCTGTTCTCCCTGAACAGTTTCAATTGACTGCGAGCTGATCCTTGTCCGGTAACTTAGGGAACGGCGCGTGCGGTAGTGTCTGATACCAATACGCAACGGAAGCAATATCATCCTGGCGAGGCCGATACCGGTCTCCACTCTGCCATCCCAGGTCCTGGATGGTGACGCGCAGATTGCGATCGAAGCGGATGGGGTCGGCGATGTGCCAACGGTAAAGCCCGAATTTCTCTTCTGCGAGATAGAGACCGTCAGGCTTGATCACCTGCACTAACCCGGAATATGGCGTGGAAAATACCTGATACTGATTGGCCGCCTCATTCACGAAATCGTAGGACCCTCCAATGTAATCCTCCGTGCCGGTGCCGTTGATCGTCGGATACTCCTTGTCCCCGTCGATATAGAACTTGATTTCCCCTTCACCCCACCATCCGTCGCTATGAACGCCCCAGGCAAGATAAGTTCCCACATACTGTCCTTTTCCTTCCACGCCATCGAGGATGGTATAGACACCCTTATACGGCACCGGGTTGACTCTTCGGAATTGTGCGTGAAAATACCCGGTATCCTTCGGCACCGCGCCCTTTGTATAGTCGATCTGGAAGTAAATCGTGATCGGCTTATCATCAAGGTTTTCCAGAGTCAGCTTCGCTCCCTGTCGAAACGGCATCGGCCAATAGGAATTGAAGCCGCTCCCAGGGTTTACGCAGATCGGCAACGATGTAAGCTGGGCATAGGAGCCCCAGCCCATCGCAAAGAAATCTCCAACGGGAACTTCCACCGAGGGATCCGTCTCGCCATCCCAATACATTCTCAGGATCGACCAGCGCCAGTTGCCGGTAACGGTCATCCAGATATGCTGGATCTCGCCGGAGCCATCAATCTGGCCAAGCGTGTAGGTCTGCCCTGGTTGCACGACGACAGATGGGCTCACCTTCCAACCCTTACCGAGGTCCCGGGCAGCATTGGCTCCGGTGCCTTCTGTAGCCATGCCGCCCGCCCCTTTTGCGCCTGTAGGGTTCTCCGGGCTGATGGAGAACGTCTGCGCATCCGACAGACGGAAGACATTGGCAAGGCTGTTGCCAAGCCCGTTGTAGGACGAGTTCTGGGCTCCGAGCGCTATCGGAAGCATCACCAGAGAGCCGAGCAGAATATATTGACGAAGTCTCATCGGCGATATCCTTTCTCGAATTTCATTCCAGCCATGACTTGACTCGCGTATGTCTCTCGCACACTACACGAGTTCGGAGCCGGATGGGTTCAAGGTACTTAGTCAAGCCCCAGCTTGTGCTGCATTTGCTCGAGCGAAATGCCCGCCGTCTCCGGATACAGAAACAACACAATGAAGAAGTCCAGAACCATCATCGCACCGAAGAAGATAAAAGGGATTGCGCCGGAAGAGGCGGCCATTATGGGAAATACAAGCGAAATGGCTGCATTGGTTACCCAATGCCCGGAGCTGCCTACACTTTGTCCTTTTGAACGTACGCGATTCGGAAATACTTCACTGATGTAGACCCAAACCACCGCACCCTGCGAGATGGCGAAGCAGAGGATATAGGCGATCAGACACCACACCAGCCAATTCATATGCTTATGGGTCATGAAGATCGCAGACACTGCCGCCAGACACACCACCAGGCCCGCGGTTCCGGTGAGCAGTAACTTTCTTCGCCCCACGCGGTCAATGATCGACATGGCCGCCAACGTGCCCACAAGATTCACCGCTCCCACTACAACCGCCTGCAAGTCACCGGAGATTTTCGTCGCTCCGGCGGTCGCGAAGATGTCATTCAGGTAGTAGAGAATGGCGTTGATCCCCGATAACTGGCAGAACATGCCTGTCATCCAGGCGAGAAAGATGGGTTTGGCATATTGCCGGGAGAAGAGGGGATATGCGGACGCCGCACGCTCGAGGTGAACCGACGCGGCGATCTCGTCCAATTCCGCCTGCGGCTGCGCCACGCCAGTGAGCTGCAATACTTCGAGAGCCCCGCTCAGATCTTTCTGCATAACGAGCCAGCGGGGACTGCGCGGAATGGAGAAGAGCGCGAAAAAGAAGAGCAGGGCCGGGATGCCCGACACGCCGAGCTCCCAGCGCCACTCATAAGCGCCGATATGTTGAGTTGCGATCAGGAAATTGGATATGTACGCCAGCAAGATTCCGATTACGATGTTGACCTGGAAGAATCCGACCAGACGCCCGCGCCATTCCGGCGGAGCAATCTCCGCGATGTACATGGGGCCCAGTACCGAGGAGCCTCCGATTCCGAGGCCGCCGATGAAGCGGAAGACGATCAGCGCATGCCAGTTCCAGGCGAAGGCGCAACCCAGCGCGGAAATGACATAGAAGGCAGCCATGACCCGAAGGGAATTGCGGCGTCCATAGCGCTGGCCGGGAATCCCGGCTGTAAGCGCCGCAATCACCGTTCCCAGCAGGGCGCTGAACACGGTTACGCCGAGCAGCATGGGAGTGAGATGGTATTTGGCGGTTAATGCAGCGGTGGTTCCGGAAATCACCGCGGTATCGAATCCAAAGAGCAGGCCGCCGAGGGCGCCGACAATGGTACATCGGATCACATGAGAGTTGATCGTCATCGACACCCTAAGATTTCGGCCAGACTTCGGCTCATGATTCAGCTCGCTTAGCGGTCACAGCGCGGCTTCCGGCTGGAGGATAGATTTCACAATCAAAACAAAAGCGCCTGCGTGCCGTCGGCAGCGCCGGGACATTACGATGGGAGCGGCTCGAAGGCAGCTGCGCAGGTCGCGTGGCACATTTGATCTGCAACTAATCGCTCCACGTCAGGTTTGAAAGGTACAGTCCACCCTGACCCCATCCCGCGGAAGAGATGAACCAGTTACCATTGCCTGCATCCACGACTTCAGCGGCATGCGCTCCACAGCGCAGAACGACATCTTCGGGGTTCCAGTGGAACGGTGAATCGCTTACGTAAACATCTGTGTTATTGTATGGGTCGTTTGTGCAAACGAACAGGTAGTATCTGTTGTTCCTCGCCACTACGAATGGGGATTCGGTAGGACCGCCGAAGGTTCCCACCTTCGGAGATCGAAAGACGATCCTGCGGCCGGTCCAGTGGGTGAGATCGGAACTGGTCGCCGCCTTAACGACATGATGGCCGCCGGCGGGATGCTCGGTGGCGCAGTAATAAAGAACCCACTGCGCACCAACCCGCAGCACCATGGGATCGCGCGCATCGTAGCCGTCAATGAGCAACGGATTCGCGGGACTGCGGGTCCAGGACCAGAGGTCCGGGGAGGTCGCGAGATTGATTCGATATCTTGTGTCGCTTTCACCCCCGCCGCAGTAGAACATCCAATAGAGGCCGTCGTGCCTGAGCACATAGGGAGCCCAGACGACAGTTTCCCCCGCAGCCGGATCGACATGCATCACCGGCGCGTGCTTTGTCCATGGGCCCAGCAGGTGCGGAGCGGTCGCGTGCAGGAGAAATCTCTCTTTGGCCGGTACCGCAGGATCCATGCCGGTGATTCCGAAAAGGTGCCAGACCCCGGAATCATCCTGAATGAAGCAATGGTCGTTGATGTACCAGGATTCCTTTTCGCCATCGGACGGATTGAAGACTCGAGTGAAGCCTGCGCGAGCGGGGGGTTGGAACTGCAGCTTGCTGACCCACTCCGGGACAGCGGGCGGAATGGCGGCTTCGTCTGCGCGGCCGGCCGGCGTTATCGCAGCGGCTCCGGACGGAAGGGATGAACCCGCCAGGCCGGCGGCAAGAGCACCCGCGATAAAATTGCGCCGATTCAAAACCGAATCCTGTCCCTGCAAGGACCTCTCCCCTTTGTGATTCATCATTACAGACGATCTCCGACACAATTGGTCTGCGCCTGTTGGAGCGAGGATAGGGACGAGACAATCGCGTCCCTCGCCAGGATTCGACCTAGAAGAGCACTTTCATTGCGAACTGCAGCTCACGTGGATTATTCAACTGATCTGAAATGATTCCCGTCGTGCCGTCCCCCAAAGCTGTATCCGGCGGACCAAACTGGGGGTGGTTGAAGATGTTAAATGCTTCTGCGCGAAACTGCACGTTGTAGCGATCATGATCCAGGCTGGTGTTCTTCACTCCCGAGAGGTCGAGATCTACCTCGCCATCGTCACGAAGCGAGCCAATCAGCCTGGGTGAATCACCGTAAGTGAACGGAGCCGGAGCGGTGAAGTCACTCACGTTGAAGTATGCGTTCAGGCGATCCTTGACCGGCGTGTCCGGGATGGGGTTCTTTCCATTCCAGTTTGCGAGCTGCGTGCCTCCGTTATTGTAGAGCGTGTTCGCAGCCGTAAACACCTGCAGCGGGTTACCGCTCTCAATGTAGCTAATTCCATTCAGTTGCCAGCCGCCGACCAAATAGTTGGCCACCCCGCCGGAGTTGAGCCACCTCTTGTGGCTGCCGAAGGGAAGGTCGTAGGTACCGTTGATCGCCAGATAATTCGGGGTGTCGAACGATCCCCGCGCCCACGCACCGTGCAGGTTGTACCAATCCTGTATTCCACCTCCCGAATAAGTACCTCCGGGGAAGCCTGTCTCGGTTGCTCCCACGTTGTCCATAAGCTTCGACAACGTATAGGACACGACGAGGCCGAAGCCGTTGTCGAATCTGCGCTCAGCCATCGCCTGCAGGGAATTGTAGACGGACGCGCCGTAGGAAGAGCTATCGCCAAGAGTGACGCCGGTAAACTGCGGGTAAGGGAGGAGTAATTGACTTTCGGCGACGGTTTGACCGCTCAGAGAGCCAGAGGAAATATGCCCATAGAACGGGTTGCTGACCTGAGAGATCAGCTGGGTGCCGAAACTGAGATACTTATCGGGAAGCTGATTTGCGTCGTAATCGCCGTACAGATGGATGCCATGGCTGCCGGCATAGGCCAGGTCGACCAGGAAGTGCATGGGAAAGGTGTGCTGAATATCCAGGTTCCACTGTTCGGTATAGGAAGTGCGGCGGGCGCGCGACATTCCCACCACTGACTGACCTAACTCGGTCGCTAAACCCTGACTACTGCCGGTCCCGAATACAAAACCCGTCGGGTAGGGATTGCTCAGCGTGTTCTGCGGATTCACGCCGTTCAGGCTGTTCACCCAGGGCGTGCTGCCCAGAAAGCCGGTATTGGGAACTGCATTCCCGTTGAAGCCTCCACCGACCACGGGAGCCATGAAGAGCCCATATCCACCGCGGAACACGGTATTCATGCCGGCGTAGTAGGCGAAGCCCACGCGGGGCTGCATGCCCGTCTTCTGGTCCGGATTGAACTGATAGCGAGAGAGCCCATCGACTCCCGGGAACTCCAATCCTCCAACCAGGGCCAGGCCGGGCACCTGCAGCGGAGAGGTCGCATTTGGATTCCAATCCGTGATTCGATTGAATCGCTCGGTCCACGGTGCGTCGTAGTCATAGCGGAACCCGAGATTCATGGTAAGCCGGTGATTTACCTTCCAGTCATCCTCGAAGTAGCCGCCGTAGTATTTGTAGCTCGTGATCTCGTCAGGGCCGCCGGTGTAATTGAATCCAAAATCGCCGGCCCCCAGCATGAACGAAGCAAACCCCACTCCCGAGGTCCCCGAATCGTAGGGGCTCGGCCCCTGGGTGAAGTCGGGGCCGAAGGCATAGTAGCCACCCGCGTCATTGAATCTTGCGGTCGCAACCGTGCCGATGCCAAGATCGCCGCCGAACTTCAGAGTGTGGGTTCCGGCGATCGCTGTTACGTTGCCTGCTTCGTTGTAGACCTGATATGCGTCCCTGAGGACGCCGACAAAGCAATACGATCCCATCGCGAGTCCCGAACCAACGTTGGGGATGGACTGCGCCGATCCCACGCCGGCAATAGAAATCGAGGGGAAGCACTGCACCGTATTCGATAACTGGGAGAAGTACGACGGAAAGCCAAATTGCGTCTCAGGGATTCCCAGGCCGGGCGGGGTCCGGTTCAAATGGTAACGGACAAAACTTGAGTTCAGCTCGAGCACGACCCGGGGAGACAGAACCGTTGTATCGTCGACGGTCGCCTGCATCTGGCGCAGGGTGTCATTGCCGAGAACCGGCGAGCCGATGGCCAGATCGGGGGTGTTGCCCCAGACGGGCGGCCGATCCTGCGCAGTATCGGAAATCGAGAAGCGCCCAAACAGCCGGGAGCTTCTCGTGACCTGCTGATCGATGCGGAGTGAAAAGTCATTCTTGTCAATCGGAGAGCTGGCGTTGGAAATGAAATTGTTGACCAGGGGGCTTCCGGGCTGGTTGGGAAGCGGGAGGTAATTCAGCAGGGCTTTCGCTGTAGAGTCCAGCATTGTGCCGGGGATGACGTTGCCACCGAACTGCGTTCTGGAATATTGGCCCGTTGACGGATCCAGCGTCGTACTGAAGGGATTGTAGATGGGCAAAGGCTGCCCCGAAAAATCGCCGCCGCGTTCCGCCGCGGTAGGAAGGGTGGCCGTGGTTGTAACTGCCTGCGTCCACCGCAGCCCTTCGTAGGAAAAGAAGAAGAAGGTGTGGTTGGGGAGAACGGGTCCGCCGAGAGCGACACCAAACTGGTTGTAAAGGAAGGGCGCTCGGGAAAGGCCAGCGCGGATGGCAAAGAAATTATTCGCATTCAGCCCGGTAGAGCGGTGAAATTCATACAGCGCGCCATGGAACTTATTGGTTCCCGACTTCGTGATGACGTTGACGACTCCACCGGCCGTGTTTGGGAACTCGGCGCTGTAGTTATTCGTTTGTACTTTATATTGCTGCACCATATCGATGCTTGGATACAAGCCCGGCCCGTTGAAGGCCGGCTCCGAATTGACTCCGCCGTCGAGGAGGAAGGAGTTCGCATTGGGGCGCGACCCGTTGATCGAAACAAACTGGTCGTTGTACTCGTCGACCGCGGGCTGGGTGAATCCGTAGGACGCGAGCACCCCGGGTACGAGGGTGGCAAAGCTGTAGCTGTTGCGTCCATTCACGGGCAGGTCAACGATGGGCTGATTCAGGATGACCTGCCCCAACGACGATGTTTCAGTCTGGAGCAGCGAAGGCTCGCCGGTGACGACAACTTTTTGCGACACGTGGCCTACCTGCAGAGGCACATCCACGGTCAGCGTGGCGCCGACATCCAGCTTGATTCCTGATTGCAGGAACTGACGAAAGCCGTTCGCTTCCACACTCAGTCTGTAGGTCGCGGGCGGCAGCAGCGTGAGGGCGTAGTAGCCGCGCTGGTCGGTGGCCACTGTCCTGATTACCTGGTTGGTGTCGACGTCGGTCAGAGTGACTGAAGCTCTCACGATCACTCCGCCGGTTTGGTCGGTAACGGTTCCCACGATCGAGCCCGTTGCAGTCTGGGCCGATAACCGGGGCATGCAGACGAGAGCCAGCATGAGGATTACGCAGAAGACAGCGGAAACCGCATGCGGCGATGTCAGGCGTCGTTCGCAGAAGGCGGGATCGATCAGGGTCCTTCGTAACGATTCAGGTAGCCGGCGAAGCAGCGTCATTTTTGGTTTCCTCCATCTGGTCATGTAGGGGTACGGGGCCGAGGCAGTTTATACATGGCCGTGGAGACGGGTGTCAATAGGAACGTTACGAAATTCCTTTGCACCGCTCGGCCTGCGATGTATAAGGCACTGGAAGAGCTGGGTTCCCATGGTAGAATCTGCTGCTGGAACGTTGCGAGGACGCCACGTTACCGCGGGCCCAGCGCTCAAAACACAGGGGATTGAGCAACAGATGCCAAAGCCGACGAAATGCACGATGCGCGATGTGGCCCGCCTGGCCGGGGTCTCCACTTCGACGGTTTCCGCGGTGATCAACGAGACGGTAGTGGTCAGCGCCGAGCGCAAGGCCAAGGTTCTCAGGGCAATGGAGGTCCTTGATTATCAACCGGACGCTATTGCCAGGAGCCTCAAAACGGGCAGATCGAATGCGATCGGGATCATTGTGCCGGACATCACCAACGCGTTCTTCCCCGAGGTCGTTCGCGGCGCGGAAGAGGCGGCCCAGGCGGCAGGATACTCGGTGCTGCTCTGCGATTCGCGGGAGGATTACAGCGTCGAAGAGCGCCAGCTCTCGGCGTTATTCTCGCGCCGGGTCGATGGAGTCATCCTTGCATGTTGCGTGAATTCACGCGCGCATGAATCAGTCACCCGGCACCGCGTTCCGGTGATCTTTGTGGATCGCCTTCCGCCTGCCAGCTCAGTAAATACGGTCTCAACGGATAATGTGCAGGCGGGACAAATCGCGGCCGAACACCTGATAAAGCTCGGGCATAAGCGCATCGGCATGCTTGCCGGGCATCTGAGCTTGTCCCCGCACCACGATCGACTCGAGGGATTTCGCAAGGCGATGCAGGAGGCGCATCTTCCCATCCTGAGCGAGTTTCTGGTGACCGGCAACGTCCAGGTGGAGGACGGCGTTCAGGCGGGTTACCAACTGCTGAATCTGCCGTCCCCTCCCACCGCCATCATTGCCAGCAATAACAAACTTCTGCTGGGAGTTCTGCAGGCGCTGGAGGAAAGGGGTATCAGCGTTCCCAGGGACCTGAGCGTGCTGGGGATCGACGATTATCTCTGGAACAACCACTTCAACCCGACGCTGACGGCGGTCGCTCAGCCCACGCGGGAGATCGGCCGAAAGTCCTTCGAGTTGCTGCTTCGATTGATTTCGCAGCCGCAGGAAGAGGCGAACCCACTGGTTCAGATACGGATCCCGGCAGAACTTCGGGTCAGGAAATCAACAGCGCCGCCGACGCGATGAGTCCGTGAGTGGCGCGCGGGCGCTCATCTCAGCTACCCTGAGCATCGTTTCGATGTAGAAGCAAAAACATCAACAGGCGCAAAGTATTTTTCATTCGTAACGTTCCTATTGAACGTCATCTTTACTTTCGATACACTGACTTCGCTCTCGAAGGGGGTGTCTCGACATGACTTCATCCATCTTTATGGTCGCAAGCGGCGACCTTCGCCTGTCGGCCAATCAAACCTGCTGGCCCGCCCAGGAAGCAGCAGAAGCTGCCCTGAGCAGGGCGATTCGCCAGCTCGGTCACGAGGTCGTGCGAGCTCACCCGGTATCGGCCGACAAGGGACATGGCTTTATCGACAGCCAGCGCTATGGGCTGGAGGTTTTCCAGAAAATCCCCGCCGACGCTCCGGTGGTGGTGATGGAAGCAGTGTGGCAATACAGCCATCACGTTCTGGGTGGGCTGATGCATCACCGCGGGCCGATCCTGACGGTGGCGAACTGGAGCGGCCAGTGGCCTGGCCTGGTCGGTATGTTGAACCTGAATGCCAGTCTGGCGAAAGCCGGCGTGCCCTACGACACGTTGTGGAGCGAGGATTTCTCGGACAGCTACTTTCTGGAGAAACTCAAAGTCTGGCTCAGTGGCGGACGAATTGAACACGACACCTCGCACCTGAGGCCGTTGAAGTCGGTCACGGTGCCGGCCAATGCGGAACAAACGGGACGCTCCGTGGCTGAGAGAATTCGGCGGAATAAGGCAATCCTCGGGATTTTCGATGAAGGCTGCATGGGCATGTACAACGCGATCGTACCCGACGAGTTACTTCATCCCATGGGCGTCTTCAAGGAGCGGCTGAGTCAGTCGGCCCTGTACGCAGCCATGCGGACGCTGTCAACGGAAGAAGCGTTGCAGATTCGCGCGTGGCTCGAAAACCGCGGCATGAGGTTTCACACTGGTTCCGACCCGGCTACCGAATTGACGGACGACCAGATCCTTGACCAATGCCGAATGTATATCGCCGCCCTGCGTATCGCGGACGCATTTGGCTGCGATGCAATTGGCATTCAGTATCAACAGGGGCTGAAGGACCTGGCGCCCGCCTCCGATTTGGTGGAGGGACTGCTGAACAACGTGGATCGGCCGCCTGTAACCGCGGCAAACAGCGACCGAGTACTTTACGCGAATCAGGCTTTGCCTCACTTTAACGAAGTTGACGAGTGCGCGGGCCTGGATGCTCTGGTTACGAACCGCGTTTGGCGCGAGCTGGGACTCGATCCGGAGACGACTCTGCACGATCTTCGGTTTGGCGAGCAATACGGCGGTCAATTCGTGTGGGTGCTTGAAATCTCGGGCGCTGTTCCGGCCCAGCATCTGGCGGGAGGCTACAAAGGAGCAACCAGCGAGCGCCAGCCGGCCATGTATTTCCCCCTTGGCGGGGGCACGCTGAAAGGAATCAGCAAGCCGGGAGAGATTGTCTGGAGCCGTTTGTATGTGCAGGACAACAAGATCAAGGCGGATATGGGGCGAGCCACGGCTGTAGACCTGCCGCGCGAGGAGGTTGAGCGCCGCTGGCGCATTACGACGCCGCAGTGGCCGATGATGAATGCCGTCCTGCACGGCGTGACGCGCGACCAGATGATGGGACGTCATAAGTCGAACCACATCCAGGTGGCCTACGGCCGCGACAGCAAGTCGGCGGATGAGGCGCTGATGGCCAAGGCGGCGGCGTTCAGCGAATTGGGTATCGAAGTATTTTTGAGCGGCAGCGCACCGCAATGAGCTTTGCTCCGGGGTAGTCCCGCGCTCCACGACGGTCGAGAGGACGCGCAGCACGGGGATACCGTTGCGCGAGATGGCGTGTTGCGATGGCAGGTTGCGGATAACCCAGGGAAAGCTCTCCCGGAATCCGGCAAGAACAGCCAAAACGCAGCGCGCCAGCGGACGGCCAATTCTGATTCCGGGACGGGGCGAGCCGGGCAGGCAAAGGCAGCCACCTGCATCCCCGGGGCCAGGAAGCGTCGCGGTCGAGTGGGTGATCGACCCAGGTCCAGGGCGCTCTGCAGTTGCCGGCCGGCTTTCGCCAGTGGCGCCAGAGCGCGTATAACTACGATTAACCGTGAAACGCAGGGACGTTCTCATCCACGGTTCCGGTGCGCTGGCGGGAGCTTTGTCTCTCGGCCGCATGCTTCCCCTCTGGGCGCAGACGCAGTTGCCACCGGACTACACGATTCGCATCGCGCCAGTGCGGCTCGAGATTGCACCTGGAAAAATCGTAAAGACGACCGCCTTTAACGGCAAAGTTCCTGGCGAGCTGATCCGGGTTCGCGAAGGTCAGCAGGTCACCCTCGATGTCGTGAACGAAACTGACGCACCTGACATCGTGCACTGGCACGGGCTGCATATCCCCTCGCTGCAGGATGGAGCCTCGGAGGAAGGCTCGCCGGTCTCCGCGCCTCACGGCGGCGCGCAGCGATACACCTGGGCGGCGCGCCCTGCGGGCTTTCGCTGGTACCACTCCCATACGTTCGCCGGTCACGACCTGAATCGTGCGACCTACACGGGTGAGTTTGGCTTTCTGATGATCGATCCCGCCAGCAATCCTGCCCGCTACGACCAGGAGATTTTCCTGGCCCTTCATGACTGGGAGGGTCACGCTCAGGGCAGCGCCGAGGGCTATCAGGAAGTGGTCTACAGCCGCTATACCGTCAACGACCGCATGCTGGGATTCGGCGACCCAATTCGGGTACGCGAAGGCCAGCGTGTTCTGCTCCATGTTCTGAACGCGAGCGCAACGCTGATGCATAACCTCGCGCTGCCCGGCCATCGCTTTGTGGTCACCGCGCTGGATGGCAATCCGGTGCCGTCGCCCGCGTCCGTCCAGACTCTCCGCCTGGGCCCCGCCGAGCGCGTCGACGCCGTGGTGGAGATGAGCCAGCCTGGCGTCTGGGTGCTCGGCGAGACCGATCCCGATATGCGCAGAGCCGGCATGGGCATCGTGGTGGAATATGCCAACCGCAGCGGCGCTCCGCGATGGAAGGATCCCTCCCAATTCGATTTTCAGTATGAAAAGTTTGGCAGCACGGCGCCAACGGATCCCGGTGAAGCGGAGGAAGTCGCCATTCCGCTGGTTTTTAAGCCCAAATTCGAAGGCTACGGGGACTTCGATCACTGGACCATCAACGGTCTTTCCTGGCCACATACGAAACAGATTCAACTGCGAGAGGGTACACGCTACCGTCTCATCTTCGATAACCAGAGCACCGACATTCATCCGGTCCACCTGCACCGGCACACCTTTGAATTAAAGACTCTGAATCGCAGACGCACCGCCGGGATCTTCAAGGATGTGGTTCTGCTTGAAACCGGGGCGAAGACGGAAGTCGTCTTCACCGCCAACAATCCCGGCAAGACTCTGTTTCACTGCCACCAACAGGACCACATGGATTCAGGCTTTATGATGCTGTTCGACTACGCGTAATGCGAAGAAGAGGCGAAATGGTTTTGGCGGTAACTCGAAAGCTCTCTCAAATCGCTATTGCGGCGCTGATCTTTTTATTTTTTCCCGGTTCGCGTTCTTTGCGGGCGCAGGAGAACTACGAAATTCAGGTTTACCCTTCCGAAACCCAGCCGCCGGGAACGCTGCTCGTCGAATTGCACAGCAACTACACCGTCGAAGGCAGCACCACGACACAGTACGGGATGCTGCCCACACAGGGTCAGGAGCACGAGACCGTCGAATTCACCCAGGGCCTCAGCGACTGGGCGGAGCTTGGGTTCTACGTTTTCACTGAAGAGCACAACGGGACCGGCGTGCAGTGGGTTGGCGATCACATCCGCCCGCGGGTACGGGTTCCGCCCAGGTGGCACTGGCCGGTGGGCGTCAGCGTCTCCAACGAGATCGGCTATGCCCGGGCGGCCTACGCGAACCCCACCTGGTCCTGGCAGATTATGCCCATCGTCGACAAGACCATCGGCAAGTGGTACGGCTCAGTCAACACCACCATGAACTGGGGCATCCATCCCACTTCTCTGCCGCCCGACACGCCGCAGTCCCAGGTCAACTACTATTATCGCGACGTCTCTCCGCATGGCATGACCTTCGGGCCCGCGGCCACGGTTACTTATCAGCCTTCTCCGCTTTATAACTTCGGGATCGAGTACTACGGCTACTGGGGAGAGTTCGGACGCTTCGTGAACCTGCACAACCAGCAGCAGGAGTTCTTTCCGGTCGTCAATTTGTTCGTCTCGCCGAAGTGGGAGATCAATTTTGGCGCAGGTTGGGGAGCGACCGCATCCACTGACCATCTGGTGGTCAAACTGGTGCTGGGCCGCTATTTCGACTGGGGAAGGCAGAAAACTTCAGTCAGAGCACCGACCGTGCAGTGAGAGCGCAGATTGCCCCGGTTTTTAGCCGCTGCAGTGAGGACTCTCTCAGAGGGTTGAGAGCGTGCGGAATCCCCCTCCGCCTTACTATTGAGCGCTGTGAGAAGCGATCTCGCGCGACGGTTCACGAGCGCTCAATGCGTGGCTAGACTCGAAGACGGGCTTGCCTCGGCCGGCGCACGAGCGGAGAGCGGAAGCTCGACGATGATTTGGGCTCCGCCAGCCGAATTGTCCGCGTCACGATTACGCGCGATGACTCGTCCGCCGTGAGCTACCGCGACCGCATTCACAAATGCCAGGCCGAGGCCATGGCCCTGAGAGTCGCTTCCCTTGACGAAGCGGTGAAAAAGACGGGGCAAAGAATCTCCGGAGAAGCCTTCGCCGAGTGTCCCGGGGCTCAGAAGGTCCGGAGCAAATCCCGGACCATTGTCTTCCACTTTAATGCAGGCCATTTCCGGGGTCTTCGAAATGGTCACGCACACCCGAGAGCCCTTACCCGCATAACGCAGTTCGTTTTCCATCAGATTGGCAAGCATGCGCGCGCCGAGCGTAGCGTCCAGCCGCGCCTGGACGGGAACGCCGAGGGTGACGGCGAGTTGCTGTCCGTTGTCGGCGAATGCCGGAGCATACAGTTCGGTCACTCGCCCGACCACATCTCCAAGGTCGACGTTCTGCGGGTGCAGGCGCAGTGCGCCGCCATCCGCCTCAGCGAGATCGAGGGAGGTTGTGATGACATCAGAAAGACGGTCGAGTTGCTCGATAGCACCGGCGACCAGTTCCAGCGATTGAGTATGGTCTTCCCCGGAGAGCGCGAGTTCGAGCCTGCCGCGTACCGAGGTGATTGGGCTCTTCAAATCGTGCGCCATGGAATCGGTGAGGGTTCGCAACTGGTTCACCGAAGAGGTGATGCGATCCAGCATATTGTTGAAGGTTCCGGCCAGGCGGGCCACCTCGTCCCGCTGATTTTCGACCGGGACGCGGGTGCTCAGGTCGTCGGACCTGATGCTGGCCGCAGCGCCCGTAATCGCGTCGACTCTGCGGAGCATGCGCCGCAACCCCATCAGGGTGATGAAAAATCCGAACGCGACCATGCATAACCAGCCCAACGCGAAGCGGACGAGCAGACGGCGCATCAGCGCGGCGGCAGCGGTATCCTGCATCCCCAGATAAATGCGCCCATCCCCCGATCTCATGTCGACGGCGACGACTCGAAACGGCTCGTTCCATCCGGCGACGCGCACCGAGGCCGGCGCTCCATGGGAAATGCTGTGGTTTTTCAGAGCGTTGAGAAACTTCCGGCTGTCAGGAGGACCCACCCAGACGGGAGGGTGCGAGGGACCGTCAGTCTGTGCGAAAAAAACAGTATTTCCCTCAATGTGATGGCCGCTTCCGTCGTAGGAGACTTCCTGAGACGCCAATTCCGCGACTTCCTCGACGATCCGGTCGTAGAGTGCATCGCGTGGTGTGTTCAGCGCCACCTGGGTGAGCGTCTCGCTCTCTCCGATGAGCCAGGAATCGCTTCGCTCCCGCACGGCGTGCGCCACGATGATGTACATGATCAGGAATACCGCAGCGCTGCCCACGGCAAAGACGAGTGTGCTGCGCAAGGCAAGGCGCCACGCCGAGGTTCGATAAAAACTCTCGCTAATCCTTGAGAACATATCCGACCCCGCGGATGGTGCGGATGAGGGGCTGCTGGGAGTCGCGGTCCACCTTGCCGCGTAAGCGGTGGATGTGCACGTCCACGATGTTTGTGGATGTGTCGATCCGCATTTTCCAGACATGATCGAGGACCATGGCGCGGGTCACGACGCGACCGGCATTGCGACAGAGGTACTCCAGGAGAGCGAATTCCTGTTGAGTGAGCTGAATTTCGGCGCCCGCTCGTCGCGCCTCGCGCCGGATCAGATCGATCTCGAGGTCCCCGACCCTGAGACGGGTTGTCTCTGTCTGAGTGGGCGTGCTTCGTCGAAGGAGAGCACGGATTCTCGCCAGCAACTCGGCCACGGCAAAGGGCTTCGTCATATAGTCGTCGCCGCCGCGCTCCAGGCCGAGCACGCGTTCGTCCACGGACCGCCGGGCGGAGAGAATCAGCACCGGCGCGATGACTCCCTGAGCGCGAAGCCGCTGGATCAGTTCCAGCCCGTCCATATCCGGTAAAGTAAGGTCGATGATGAGGGCATCGTGTACTCCTTCGAGCGCCATCCTCTCGGCGTGGCTTCCCTGAGACGAAGCGTCCACTCCAAAGCCGGATTCCACCAATGCGCGAGTGAGGAACTCGCGAATCGTATTGTCATCCTCCACGACCAGAAGCCGCATTCCAGTTACGTCCTTTCAGGATGTCCGGCCGATAGAAACGGCACTTCAGAGCCTGGCCGCATAGTCCGGCTGTATGCACGGTTCATCGCGGCGATGAAGGCCGCCGATCGCAAAAACACGCATGCAGATGCTCTTCTTTAGAGACTACGCCGGCCTGATCCCTGAAGTTTTCTCATTGATTACAATGCGTTCATTCAATCCGTCGGCAAATCTTCCTCGATTGGACGGAGACTGTCAGAGATGGTGAGTTGTGCGGCCTTCCGATCCTTCCGAATGGGACGGGTGCGCCGGGATGACAGTTTCGATGGCGAAGGGGTTCGCGCATGAGCAGCTAGTCCGTCGCTGTCCAGGCACCCAATGGCCCCGGCAAACGGGTGAGGAGCAGGTCGGTCTGTTTGGGGATTTCCAGTAACTCGGTGGTGTAACTCTCCGCCCAGCCACGCCCACATGTACTGCACACAGTGCTGCTCAAGGCCGGTTCGACTGGTGGGCTCCGACTTGCTCAGCGCGGTTTGTGCCATCTTCGCTTCCTCCCTGGATCTGCGCGAAAGAATCGGTCCTGAAGATAGTGCCGTCAGACGGAGGACAGGCTTGCGAGCGGGGCTCACGCACCCGATTGACCGGCGCTGGGCAGCCATTTGATAATCCGTGGATTTGCTGCGTTTTTCCCAGGTTTGGGCCGATCCGCGGCCGGCTTTCGAAGTCAGGTGAGCGCCCAGGTCGGGATTTCCTTGACTAACGCCGGGGAACTGCGTAGGATTCGGCCACGATTCCGCACACAGCGCGAAGATTCTCCGCGTGCTGTCGACGGCGAATTCCCGACGAGCTAATTTCCCCCTGGCTCTCAACTGCTGAGTGGTCCCCAGCCGAACCTGAGCGAGGATCTCGCGCTTTGCGAGCTCCGGAGGAAAGTACGATGCGCTTGTCCGGGTTAAATCAAAACCTGCTGCTCCCTGCCTGCTTTGCGGCAATCTGTACGCTGGCTGCTCCCCTTCTGTCAGCCCAGCAGGTCACCTATTACGACTTCGACGGTCCCCAGGCCAATCCGAACCAGGTCTCTTACGGCTGCACGGCTGCATCCCTCGCCGCCGGCGGATCCTCGATCCCGCTCTTCTGCTTCAACGACGCGACGGGCGCCGGCGTGAATCCCTCGTTCTTTCTGGGTCTGTACCCGGCGTCGATCGACCCGAACCCGGCGGACAATCCTCCGGTGAGCAGTTACCAGTACGCCACGCAGATGACTCCGTCGTCGCCCGACGAGTCCTCGAGCATGTGGTTCTCGGTCCCGCAAAAGGTTCTTAACGGCTTCACGGCATACTTCGCCTTTAAGCTCACGCCCCAGGCCAGCCAGGCCGACGGCGTGGCCTTCGTGATCCAGAACGCCCAGGGCGGCGGCACGGATGCCACCACAGGCTGCGTGGAGCAGGGCAGCGGACCCAGCGCGGTCGCGACGAACAGCCAGGGAGGTTGCATCGGCTACGGCGGCATCGACAACAGCCTCGCTCTGGAGTTCGATACCTACGACAACGGTAATTTCGGCGATCCCAACGCCAATCACATCGCTTTGCAGAGCTGCGGGCTGAATGCGAACGGGGTGGGCCTGCCCAATTCACCCGATCACAACACGTGCACCGTCCAGCTGCTTAACAGCAACGGCAGTCCCTTCTCCGCCATCGTCACCTCTCCGGAGACGTCCACCGCGACGCCCACGCCGGTCAACCTCGCCGATGGCAACGTCCATCAGGTGGTGGTGATCTACAACGGCCCGAATGACACGCCGGCCAACACCGTCCAGGTGTATCTCGATCCTCCGTTCGTCGCGGGCACCCACACCCCGGACCCGACGCAGGGCGCAACGCCGATCCTGCAGGGGTCGTACAACATTGCCACCAGCATCGGCCCCTTCATCAACAGCGGGAGCGCAAACAGCCCCTCGCTGGACAGCGTCTATGTCGGATTCACCTCCGCAACCGGAACCTCTGACGAGCAGCAGGAAATCCTCGCCTGGACCTACACGCCGCACACCACCGTGACCCAGCAGCAGCCGCTCAACACCCAGGGCGCGCCGACTGATTTCCCGTTCGGCACGCACAGCTACGCCGTCACCTACCCTCCGAATGTGGTTCCGGGCGGGATCACCATGACGATCACGGCGAATACCATCAGTCCGGCCCTGTTCTCGAGCCTGATCAGCCCCACTGCGTTTGCAGGCTCGCAGTGCCAGATCTATGACGACACCGGCGGGAACTGCATCGTGTACTCGGTCTCCTGCTCCGACGCGAGTGGCCCGGTCGCGTGCCCGGCGCCGCCTCCGGCGAATCCGCCGATCAACTGCGCGGCGAATCCGACCAACAATACCAACTGCGTCAATCTGGCCTCTGCGTATAACAACTCGATTCAGCCGGTTTCGCCGGGGTTCCTGCAGGGCGATCCCTTCTACACACCGATCGTGCAGATCGTCGGCGACGGGTCGACCGCGACCGCGACCTGCGGCACCCCGACCGCGACCGGGGAATGCCCGGTCACGGTGGGGCAGACCGTAACCATTGGCGGGCAATCCGCCGGCTCAACCAACTTCAACGGCACGTACACCGTGGCCTCAGTTCCGGCCACGAATCAGTTCACCTTCAGCAGCACGGTTTCCGCAACAGCGAACGGGGGATACCTCACCTCCGGCAACGTCCAGAACATCTTTACCTCCTACACGCCGCAGAACCTGGACGGCACCTCCACCGGCACCACCCACACTTTCTCTGACTTCATCGCGACCGCGGTAACGACAGTCGGCAGTCAGACACAACTCGTGGCCACGACCAACAACCCGATGCAGGGCGCCAGCGACCTGCTGACGATCACGGTAACCGCGCTCTCCGCGCAGGTCCCGGGACCGGGCAACATGCCCACCGGCACGGTTCCCGCCATCGCCCCCAGCACCGTCACGTTCAGCACCGGGTCCGCGGCGAACCTGACGCCCATCCCCGGCTGCACCAGCGTCGCGGTTACACCCACGTCGGCCACAACCGGAACCGCGGTGTGCAGCTATACGCCCTCCGCCACCGGACCCGTGACCGTCACCGCGCAGTACTCCGATGCCTATCACACGCCCAGCACGTCCACGCTGAACCTCAACGTGACGCCGCCCTACGATACAGCGATCCAGCTGACGTTCGGCAGCACCACGCTGACCTGGCCGGCCACCACCACGGAATCCGTCTGCATCGCGCCGGCAACCTCGGTGGCGGCCACGGGGTCGGTGCTGCTCTACGACGGCGCAACGCTGCTGAAGACGCAAACGCTGGGCAGCAACGGCTGCGCGACGTGGGTTATCTCACCAGCGCTCGCCGTGGGCACGCACAGTATCACCGCCGACTACGCCGGGGATAAAAACAATCCTGCCGGGAACTCGGCGCCGGTCGTGATCACCGTCAATCCGGCGACTGTGCTGATGGCGGCGTTGTGCGGCCCCTCGTCGGTAGCGTATGGCAACAGCTATGCCTGCGCAGCTGCCCTGGTTTACGAAAATGGGCTGGTCAAAGGCACGCTGAACTACAGCCTGGATGGCGGCGCGCCGGTTAGCGTCCCGGTGACCCTCGGCGTTTCGCTCTTCGGCATCACCAAACCGTCCGTCGGAGCGCATCAGCTGGTCCTGAGCTTCCCGGCGCAAGCGAACTATGCCGCGGCCGGGCCGCAAACCGAGACGTTCACCGTCACGGTTGCGCCGGTTACTGTAACGCTGACACCCTCAACGAAGTCCACTACGTCGGGCAAGACCGTGACGATTACGGCGTCCGTCAGTTCAGCCAGCGCGGGCGCGCCGAACGGTACCGGGGTCGTTTCGTTCTACCTTGGCGCCTCCCTGCTGCAAACCATCCCGGTCAGCAGCAGTGGCGTTGCGGTGTACTCCACAAGCGCGCTGCCGGTGGGCAGCGATGCCATCACCGCGACTTACAGCGGCGGCACGAACTACGGCACCGGCTCGGCCAGCGTCACGATTAAGGTCACGAAGTAGCCTCGGCGGATCCCGGTGGTGTATGCCACCGGGATCCCTCGATTTCCGTCCGCGCTCCTCAACGGCTGCCAGGGTTTCGCCGCAGGCCATCCACCAGGTGTGTGCGTTGCTGCCGGAGCTATGGCCTCGCGGCCTGAGGACCAGTCCGGTGTCGTGTCCGGATGAAATTTTCCGGGCCTAAAGGCCGGATCTGCGAGTGGCTGCTGGTCCTCGGCCTGAAGACCGAGGCTTCTACCGCAGTCCCGCTTGCGCGGGACCGCTTCGCGGGGGGACTCGAATCACCGATCAGAGCGTCAGGGTCCTGTCTCTGAAGTTCATTGAACAATTCGACCTATCGAGGAGCGCCGAAGAACCGGCCCGCAGGGGCTGAAGCCCATTGGTTTTTCGGAAACCTTTGCGGCACGACTCAAGTCGTGCCCTGATACAAAACCCAGGAGCAATTCTTTAACGGACTTCAGAGACAGCACACCAGTGTGGTGTCCCAGAAATTCGTGGCACGATTAGCGAAGGGCAACCGCAGATTCTTCGCTCACCACCCCAAACTCTGCCCCAAAGAGCAAGGTCGCTCTTTGGGGACCCCTGGAAGATCGTTCGGGGCCCCGTTCACTCAGAATGACACCGTCTTTTATGTTCGGTGCTTCTGGGACACCACACTAGTGGCTGCCCTGCAGCGCACTCTCTGAGTTCGCGTAGAGGCTTTTCAGATCCGCGCGCTCCAGGATTTTGGAAGAGTTGTCTTCCTTGCCGATGTCATTCAGAATCCGCACCACTTCCCGGTAGTGGAGCGCAGCCTCGCTGCTCTTGCCGCTCTTCGTCAGCAGCGAGCCCTGCAGGTACTGCGTCTGAGCCTCCAGTAAGCGCAGGCCGAGGTTTTCAGCCCGTGCCAGGGTGAGGCCCAAATCCTGCTCCGCAGCCCCGCTGTTTTTGGCGGCGATTTCCGCCTGCGCCTGATACACCGAGCACTCGACGGAGAGCGACTTCAGCCCCAGCGCGTCCGCATCCTGGCCCAGCTTTTTGAACTGCGGAATCACCGACGCGGCATGACCGAGCGCGAGATCCGCCCGGGCCGCATTGACTTTGGAGAGCAGGATCACTTCCTTGGCCGGCGTCTTCGCAGCGATCTCGAGGGCTTTACCGTACTGCTGACGAGCGCCGGCGTAGTCGCCCTGGTAAAAGGACGCGTCGCCGATCCAGTTGGTCGCGAGCGCCACCGAGGGGTCGTTCTTAATCTGCTGCGCGATGCTGAGCGCTTCGTCGAGACTGGCCCGTCCTTCCGCTCCGCGCCCGACCTGCCCCAGCAGGTCGCCCCAGCCGCCGATCGCCTCCACGGTCAGCCAGGTCATCTCTTTCGTCTGCCGGACAATCGTCACGGCATCCTTCATGGAGCTGAGCGCGGCGCCATAACGGCCCTGCGCCGCAAAGATCTTCGCCATCCCGTCCGACTCCATGGCGACGCCATGCTGATCATTGGCGGCGCGATAAATATCGATGGCCTTCATGTAGAACGAAAGCGCCGTGTCATATTGCCCGAGGTGGGTATTCACTTCCGCCAGATTGTGCAGCGACTCGCCCACATCCTCGGGGATATTCAGCTTCTGGCGCAGCTCGTACCCCTGCTCGAGGTAGGTGAGCGCATCCTGATACTGCCCCTGGTCGGACTTGATGGCTCCGATGTTATTCAGGCAGAGGGCCTGCCGGGACTGATCGCCGATCTGCCGCTCGATGGCCAGCGCCTGGGTGTAGTACTGGAGCGCCTCGTCCGGCTTGCCGTGATCGTGGAAAAAGCTGCCGGTGTTAATGAGGACGTTGCCGACACCCGCCTGATCGCCAATTTCGCGGCCGATGGCCAGCGCCTGCTTATAGGCAGCCAGGGCTTCTGCCGGTTTACCGGCGTTGTCCTCGATCTGAGCGATCTCGCCCAGACTGGCCGCGGCGCCGCGCTTGTCGCCGATCTGCTGTTTGATCGCCAGGGACTCCTGAAAATTGTGCAGCGCATCGTCGGGCCGATTCAGCACGCTGTAGGCGATGCCGGTGGCCTGCAGGATGGACGCCTTCTCTTCCTGGTTGTCGAGTTCGATCGCCAGCGGGAGCGCGCGGCTCAGAAAGTCGAGCCCCCCGTTCGGGTCGCCGCTCTTGATGGCC
Organism: Acidobacteriaceae bacterium; assembly: GCA_049671725.1. Classification (GTDB taxonomy): domain Bacteria; phylum Acidobacteriota; class Terriglobia; order Terriglobales; family Acidobacteriaceae; genus Palsa-343. Next base: position 2,806 of record JBATVK010000097.1, on the reverse strand, counting down.
ACGCGTCCGCTGGCCAGCAGAGCTTCCACGTTTTTGGGATCGCTGGCCAGCACCGCGGCCAGCCGCTGTTTCGCCGCAGTGTAGTTGCTGTCCTGTTCGTACAGGCCGGCGAGGGCAAACTGGACATCCGTGTCAGCGGGGTTGGCGGCGGCCAGCTGCTCGTAGGCGGCGATCGCCTTCTGGGTGTCGTTGTTGATGCGCGCATCGTTCGCCTGAATCAGATAGCGTTCCTGCGCGGGCAGCGTCTCGCTCAGCTCCACCGCGCGGCGGGAAGCCGTCTGGGCCAGATCGTCATGCCCCAGGTTCTCATAGGCCTCCGCCAGGCCGGAAAAAGCGAGAGCAAAGTCGGGATCCGCGGTGCTGGCCGCCTGGAATTGCTGCTGCGCCTTGATGTTGTCGCCGCCGCGCGCCAGGCGCACGCCGTCCTCGTAGTCGTGCAGAGCCTCTACCGAGGTGGTGGACGGCCGCTCGGCACTGGCCTTCAGATCTTCCAGCACTTTGGGATCCGCGGAAATCTTCGCGCGCAGTCCGGCAGCCAGCTGGTCGACGGAGGTAAGCAGATCCTTTTGCTGCGGAAAGTCAACCGTGACCTGGGAGCGCATGCCGTGCGCCAGATCGAGAACGGTGGCGCTGATGCGAATTTCGCTGCCCGCCGCTATATATTGGCCGAAAATCATGGTCTGCGCGTTGGTGAACTCGGCCACGCGACGCAGAGTGGGCACGTCCACCTGGGTGTTGGCGGACAAGTGCAGGTCCTCGAGAACCTGCTGCAGGCGATCCTGCGAGACCATGCGCACCTGCGCCGACTGCCCGATATCGGTGCCGAGCATCTCCGCGAGACTTGAGCCGAGCCAGCCGAGCGACGCGTCGCCTGAGGCGTTATAAAACGGCATGATCGCCAGGGAGATACGGGGAGCGCTGGCCACCTGCACGGCGCTGTGCGGGCGCGCAAAGTGCTGCATCACCATGGTGGTGGCCGCGGCCAGAGCAATGACGATGGCGCCGCCGCCTATCACCAGCAGCCACCGGCCGCTGAGGCCAGCCGAAGGAACATCCGCGTGGAAGCGCAGGCTGGCCGCGGCGGTCTTGCCGCGCCAGTCCTGCAGATCGTGCAGAACCTCGCCGACGTTCTTATAACGAAGCGCGATGTCGCTCTCGAGGCATTTCCCAATGATGTTGCTCAGCGCCGCGGGGATGGTCGCGTCGCTTTTCGAACAGGGAGCAGCGCGTTCGCGGGTACGCTTGAGCAGGCTGGCGATGGCGCTTTCGGCGCGAAACGGCATATCGCCGGTCAGCATCTCGTAGCCGATCAGGCCGAGGGCGAAGATATCCGAGCGCTGATCCAGTTCCTTGCCCAGCGCCTGCTCGGGAGACATGTATTCCATCGTCCCAACCAGAGCGCCGGACTGGGTCATGCCATCGCCCTGGATGGTGCGCGCGAGGCCGAAATCCATGACCACGACGCGCCCCGACTCTTCCCGCATCACATTTTGCGGCTTGAGATCGCGGTGCAGGATGCCGACTTCATGCGCAGCCTGGAGCGCCAGGCAAATCTGCTGCAGAATTTCGACCGCCTCGTCGGACGGAATCTTGCCGCGCTCCTCGAGGATGGAGCGCAGATCGCGGCCCTCCACCATTTCCATGGTGACGAAGCGCAGCCCGGCGTCCTCGGCCAGGTCGTACATGCGCACGACGTTGCGGTGCGTCACTTTGTGCGAGAGCCGCAGCTCCTGCTTGAAGCGGTCGACGATTGCCGCGTTGCGGGCGAGCTCCGGACGGATCACCTTCAGCGCGACGAGTCGATCCAGTTCGAGGTCCTGCGCTTTGTACACCGATCCCATGCCGCCGATTCCCAGCACGCTCAGGATCTCGTAGCGCCCCGCCAGCAGGGTTCCGGGCTCCAGCTCGGGTGCGGGCTCGCTCCAGGCGCCGGCTACCGTGCGATCACGCTTCCGGCTCTGCGGCGGAGGGCTGCTCCCAACCCCCGCCATGGTGGGCGCGTCCTGACCGGAAGCGTGGGAAGGCGCAGCAATGATGGTTTCATCAGCCCGCCGATTGTCGCTGGAACTGCTGACGGCGGTAGCTCCGCCAATCTGCGTGGGCATCTCACCCGCCGGCCGTTTGGGGCTGTCATTCATACCATTACGATCCGAAGCAGAACCGGGGACACGGCTCAGAAACGCCGGCTGAAGCAGTCGCGGGGGAGGGTGCTGTCAAGACTATAGCGCGACAACGCCGGGATGTCGCGCGTTTTGAGGGGCTGGTACGCGGATGGGCAATATGGGTGGCTCAGCCGGCCGGCATTAACATGCCCATGGCGCAGGCCTACGACTGGCGCTCGACATGGAAGATCCTTATCGCTTCGTCGGCGGATTTCAGGACCATGAACTTGGGCGAGGCCCGAGCGATCGCTGGAATCTGACCGGCGCAGGCGCGGGAGACTGGCGGCGGATGCGCGGCACGCGGACGGAACGTTCATCGTGGCGGACCCACGCGATCTGAACATCGATCCGGCGGAGCGCGCGGCGCGCCACAACCTTCAGATCGCTGCGGCAGACACAGTTCCTAACAGGAAACACCACCTCGCCCCCGCCAGACCGCCGCAGTTACTCTTTGTCCTGAACCTAGAGGCTGTTATTAACTTTCGCGCGGCCGGCGTTGCGAGGGCAAATCGGGCCCGACGAAGCCGAGTCCGAAGGCTGTGGCGGGTCCACCGTCGAGGGCGAGAATGAAGTATGGCCCGATTTTCCCCGCAACCCGGAGGGCTGGGGCCCATTTTCCCCAGTTCGTCGTCGCTCGTCGCTCG